>NZ_CP114291.2:3204530-3845436 GCF_027111355.2 Flavobacterium eburneipallidum | reverse complement strand
AAACACCAATTTTAGTGAAAAATTTGCACTTATTTCACGTTTTGACTAGGAAATGTTTAAAAAATATGGTAAAAAGGGCGATTTAGGCTGGATGTTGTTAGAAATAAAAAAGTTACGAATACTCCAAATCTTAATTTTTGCAGCATTCGTAACTTTTTAAACAATAGACTTATAAAAAAATCCCGATTGCTCGGGACTTTGAATTTATCTGATAGCGTTATTTTGAATTAAAGGCTAAACGAAGTCTTCTATAACAAAAGTTCCTAAAATCAAGGAATGCTGTTCGACCCCGCTAGTCCAAGCATTAGTAAACACTAGGCTAGTCCGAGCACAATGTCATTAAGTTAAGCTTTATTTGTCATTCCGACGAAGGAGGAATCTCGTGTTAGTTGCTCACGTTTGTTGAGATTCTTCCTTCGTCAGAATGACAAAATCCCCCGCTACCGCACGAATCCTTTCGTGTGGACACCATATAAACATCTTCCTAAAAACTAAAAAGCACCTACTAAAACTGTTTAATAAATACAAAATTAAGCTTTATAACAAACTACCACACGAAAGGATTCGTGCGGGAGCGGGGGGAAAACAAAACGTTCGAAAAAAGACAAGTAGCTTAAACAACATTAAATAATATTTTCTTTTGAAAGGAAAGAGAAAAAATCTTTTCCCCTTCGCAAGACTTATTTTTTTTCCTAAACCAAATTTATTAAATTATTAGCAAAATGTAAATGAAAAATTTATGAATTATTATTTGGCAAAATCATAGTAATCGATCGGGTTATAGCTAGAGCTAGAATAGAATCCCAATATTAGCAATTCCTATTCTGCTTTATATTCGATTTGCCAATTCAAACTATCTAACTCCTTTAATGAATATTTGTGACTTTTTATTTTTTTATTATGAATTAAATTATCCATTTTATTCTCCATATTTTTATAGACATAATCTTGGATGTCCTCGTTATAAAAGAGTACATATAAATTACCATCGTTTGTCTCATCTTTTATTTCATCAGAAATACTACTCATAGTTGTATGAATTATTGGAGATTCAGAAGTGAATCTTTTTATTTTACATATATCACCAACTTGGTAATAAAACCCTTTATTAATATCTTTAGCTAACAAAACGCAACACATATCATTACTTGTTATATTTTTCACAGATAATTTATCTTTCTTATAACCACAACCCGTTAATAAAAAAAACATTAAACAGGCAACATAAAAAGAGCTTTTTTTCATAATATTAATTTCTAATTTTTTTCACATCAAAAAAATACATTTCATTAGTTTTGTCATATTCACCAGTATAAATATACCATAAAGTGTTGGCAGACTTTTCCGTGTAATCAAAAATACTCAGATTAAGTTGTGTATTGATTAAACTTGGCAATGCTATTAAAGGATAATAAAATCTTCCTAAAATTCGATATTGCAAAACGTGTCCTGGCTCGTGTGTACTGAATGTAGGCATATCTGAACCTAGCTCTACGAAGTCTTGTATAAAAAAAGTTACTAAAATCTAGTGATGCTGTTCGAATGTCTCCGACTTCGAACTCTGCTGTTTGGATTTGGATTCTTGTTTTATAATTGATTTTAGACATATAAAAACCGCTCTTTTAAAGCGGTCATTTTTAATATTTCGGTTTTTGTTTTGTTCCTCTAAAATTTACTATTTCGACAGAACCTTTTTTTGTATTTACTCTGTAAACCAAATAATTATTCTTGTCAACAATTGCTTTGTACAGCTTTTTATAGGTTTCTGATTTTGGGAATAGTTCTGGATTAAGACTAATTTGTTTAGTTACTTGTTTTATCTTCTTTTCCAGTTACAAAATCTCTCTTACTGTCCATTCTGCCTCTAAATATTGTATTACTCTTTCTAATCCTTTGTCTGCTTGTGGCGTCCATTTTATTTCTAATGCCATTTTGCAAATTTACCCATTACTGTTTCGTGATTTACAAATTCATTATTATCGGCTTGCTTTATGCCAATTTCTATTTCTACCTGTTCTTCAGTTGATAATTCGTTAAACCAATCTTTTTTATTATCCTTTAAAATTTTTTCAAGCTTCTCTAAAAGACTTTCATCAACAGTAGCTAACTCTTGTATAAAACTATATTTTCTAGCTGCTAAATCCATAATATTAACCTTTTTAAGTGTTTTACAAATGTACAAATTCCGTTCAATATTTCTATTTTTTTTAGCTTATCGGATGAAAACTATTAATCAGCTGGGGGAAAAGGGCAATTTAGGCTGGATGTTGTTAGAAATAAAAAAATTACGAATATTCCAAATCTAAATTTTGAAGCATTCGTAACTTATTAAACAATAGACTTAAAAAAAATCCCGATTTCTCGGGACTTTGAATTTATCTAATAGCGTTATTTTGAATTAAATCAATGTATAAATTGATGGTGTCTTTCAATTCCTTTCTTGGAGTAATGAAATCCAAAAATCCATGTTCCATAACAAACTCGGAAGTTTGGAATCCTTCTGGTAAATCTTTTCCAGTCGTATCTTTTACAACTCTAGGACCAGCAAAACCAATCAATGCGCCTGGTTCGGCAATGTTAATGTCACCAAGCATCGCATAAGAGGCAGTTGTTCCACCAGTAGTTGGGTCGGTACAAAGCGAAATGTAAGGAATTTTTGCTTCGGCTAATTGGGCTAGTTTTACCGAAGTTTTTGCCAATTGCATTAAAGAAAGAGCCGCTTCCATCATTCTAGCACCACCAGATTTTGAAATCATTACAAATGGAATGTTGTTTTTGATAGAATAATCCACTCCACGAACAATTTTTTCTCCTACCACAGCTCCCATAGAACCTCCGATAAAAGCAAAATCCATACAACAAACTACCAAGTCTTTTCCTTTTGATTTTCCAACGCCTGTTCGAACCGCATCTTTCAATTTGGTTTTTGCCATAACGTCTTTCAAACGATCAGAATATTTTTTGGTATCCACAAAATGTAAAGGATCTTTTGAGGTAATTTTCTCATCCAATTCTACAAATTCGTTGTCGTCAAATAATATTTCGAAATATTCAGCACTACCAATTCGTACATGGAAACCATCTTCTGGACTTACCCATAGATTACGTGCCAATTCCTCGGCATCAATAATTTTTCCAGTAGGTGATTTGTACCAAAGTCCTTTTGGGACATCCATTTTGTCTTCGGTAGCTGTAGTAATTCCTTTTTCTGTTCTTTTAAACCAAGCCATTTTTGTTAATTATGAATTATGAGTTATGAGTTATGAATTACTTTAAAGCAGCAAAACAATAGCCGTACTTCTTATTTAAGACAGTGAGCAATCTACAAAATTACTTTTTTTTGATATAGAAACAAAAAATATGCAAGTATCTTTACTTTGAAACTGTTTGCATCTGTATTTTCTTTCTATTTTTTATAAAAAAAAATTACGAGAACATTAGTTGCTCTCGTAATTCGTAATTTGAAATTCGTAATTTTTATAGTGTATTTACGTTATTTAAATCTGCAAATGCTTGTTCTAATCTTTTTGTGAAAGTTACTTCACCCTCACGCAACCATTTTCTTGGATCGTAATATTTTTTGTTTGGAGCATCAGCACCAGTTGGGTTTCCGATTTGAGTTTTCAAGTATTCGATGTTATCCACCATAAAATCACGGATTCCTTCAGTAAAAGCAAATTGCAAATCCGTATCAATGTTCATTTTGATAACACCGTAGCTAATTCCTTCTCTGATTTCTTCTAATGTAGAACCTGAACCTCCGTGGAAAACGAAGTCAACTGGGTTGTGACCTGTTTTGAATTTTGCTTGAACAAAATCTTGAGAGTTTTTCAAGATTTTTGGAGTCAATTTTACGTTTCCTGGTTTGTAAACACCGTGAACGTTTCCAAAAGCAGCTGCAATAGTAAATCTTGGACTTACTTTTGATAATTCTTCGTAAGCATAAGCTACTTCTTCGGGTTGTGTGTATAATTTTGAACTATCTACATCTGAATTATCTACACCGTCTTCTTCACCACCAGTAATTCCTAGTTCGATTTCTAATGTCATTCCCATTTTGCTCATACGAGCTAAATATTCTTTACAAATTTCGATGTTTTCTTCGATTGGCTCTTCTGACAAATCAATCATGTGTGAAGAGTATAATGGTTTTCCAGTTTCGGCAAAATGTTTTTCAGAAGCATCTAATAATCCGTCAATCCAAGGTAATAATTTTTTAGCACAGTGATCCGTATGAAGAATTACAGTTGCTCCATAAGCTTCTGCCAAAGTGTGGATGTGTTTTGCCCCTGCAATTCCACCAGCGATTGCTGCTTTTTCACCAGCGTTAGAAAGTCCTTTTCCAGCATTGAATTGTGCTCCTCCGTTTGAAAATTGGATAATTACTGGCGCATTTAATTTTGCAGCAGTTTCCAAAACTCCATTTATCGTGTCTGATCCAATAACATTTACAGCTGGAAGTGCAAAGCCTTTTTCTTTCGCATAATTGAAGATTTCTTGAACTTGATCTCCTGTAGCTACTCCTGGTTTGATATTATGTGCCATAGTAATTTGTTTATTTTGTTTTTATTTGGTTATATAATCAATGCAAAAATAAGATTAAATGCAGTTAAAATGGATAATTTATACCAAAATTAAGTACAGAATTTGCGAAATCGTATTCGTTAAACCATCTTTTATTGCTTTCATTAGCTGGGTTATAAGTTTTAAATCCTAAATCAAATCGGACTACAAAAAAGTTCAAATCATAGCGCAAACCAAATCCTGTTCCTAGTGCTAATTCTTTTAAATCAGATGCTTTTTTAAACGAAGCGCTGTCAAAAGTGATGTTGTCTAGTACATTCCAAATATTGCCAGCATCGGCAAATAATGCCCCTTTTAAACTGCCAAATATTTTAAATCGGAATTCGGCACTCAAAGCTATTTTCATATTGGCTTCGTTGAAATCATTTATCGCACCGCTGCTTCCTGGTCCTAAACGATAGGGTTGCCAAGCTCTATTGTCATTCGATCCGCCAGCAAAGTAACTTCTCGAAAACGGAATATTATTAGAGTTTCCGTAAGGGATTGCAATTCCAAAAAAGGAACGAATAGCAATTACTTTCTCTTTAGATAAATCCCAATATTTGATGTAATCAAACTCTGTTTTGATGTATTCTGAATATTCTAAATTAAAGATTTCATAGTTTCCATTTTTGTTTTTTTGCAAACCAGTAGTGTTTGAAATTAGTGACAAAAGTGAACCTGCTGATTCTATTTTTGTTCTAAAAAGATAAAAGTTATTGTCTTGTATGTCGGTTTTAGTTGTTTTAGAAAAGGTAAAACTAGAGGCCAAAATGAAATCATTTTCTGTTAGTCTAATGCGTCTTTCCTCAATATTGAGCACATCAGCATATTCTTGGTCTGCTGTGGTTAAAGCGGTGTTGTTGGACAAAACGGCGTTTGTAAATCCTTTTGTTCCAGATTCTATTCTTAAATTGCCATCGTCATCAACAAATTCAGGTTCAGTGTTGTATGTTTTTCCAATATTGTTCAAGGCATTATATGAAGATTCATAAACGTTGAAGTAGTTTTCAGGGTTCAAATTTCGAACGTATTGCATATTGAATAAGTCAAAACGAGCGGTGCTATTTCGTTTTGGAGTCCAATTGTAGGCGAGGATACTAGTGAAATTTTGTTTGTCTAGTCCAATATTTTGTTGTGTTGACAATCCTGCCGAAAGAATGGTTGATGGAATCATGCTTTTAGGAATGATTTTTTCAGTCTCGAAAGGCAACCATATTCTTGGGATATTTAATTTTAAATCGATTCCATATTCCGATACATTGAAAAAATTATTTTTAGGGTTGGCCATATCTTGAGAAGAACCAATGTTACCTCTGCCTGATATTTCTAATGTTTCGGCTCCGTTAAATATATTTCGAATCGTTCCTCCAACGCTGGCTGATATTCCAATATCCTGAATGTTAGAGTGGGTAACATCAAGACTTGGGTTGAAACTGTACTTTTTTCGAGGAGATAAATAGACTTTGGCAATCAAAGATTGTGCTGTTGAGTCTCTTTTGTCCACTTCATACAAAATTGTTGGATAGTTAAATGTTTTGAGATTATTCAAATAGCGTGTGGTCAAAACAGTTCGGAAATCGGCAAATAAATTTCCTTTGTTGATAAAAACAGCATCGGTTATGGCTCTTGGTCTGTATTTTAATTTGCTGTGACTGTAAAGGTTAAAGTTGTTATAAGTTGTACTGTCTGTGATGGGCTCTTTGCTAGTTGCGGCTGAATAATCGGTATAAATTTTTACGTCGCTTATTTTGTATATTTTAAAAGGTTCTGTTTTAGTAGAGTCGTTTTCTTGATACGAATAATTATTTATTTTTAGATTGACATTTACTTTGTTATTGCTGTTGAGAGTGTCTAAATCATAAGTTATGTAATTGGATTGAAAATTATAGGCACCACGATTTCTAAAATGAGTACTAATCCTGTTTTTTTCTTCTTCAAAATCTTTGGTTTTGTATTGATTGCCTGATTTCAAAATGGCTTCTGCCTTGTTTGCTTCGTACAAAGAATCCAATGCAGGAGTTTTGATACTGGTTTTTATGGTGTCAAGAAAATAAGGATTTCCAGTGGTTAGGGTGTATTTTACAGCGGCTTTTTTGGCAGTAATACTATCTACTTTGTAATTGGCTTTTACACTAAAAAAGCCATTGTTGAAATAATAGTATTTCAATCTCGAAATCGATTTGTTAGCTCTAATGGTGTCAAGAATAACGGGAGCTTCTCCAGTTTTTTTTAAGAAATTTGGAATTCCTTTGTACCAAAAGGATTGTCCCAAACGATCTACTTGTTTAGCCGATAACAATTTGGACATTCGTTCGTACTTGTCTGGATTGTTTGTGAATTTAGCCTGGTACGAGGAGTCTGGATTCGGTTTAGCCAGATTGTATAAATTCAACCGTAGTCGGTAACCCAAAATCGAACTGTTGGGTTTTTGATACAATTGATTGATTACTTCTTCATCATTAGTTTTTTTCTCATTTACAGAAATTTCATTCTTGGTAAGAAGCTGTTTACCTTTCGGGACACGTTTTGTAGTCTCGCAAGCCGAGATAATTATTCCGATTAAAATAAATGTTGTTATTTTTGTGCTAATCTTTTTCAACTGTTCTTAAAATATAATTCAAAAGTACATTTTTTATGGTTAGTAAAAACCAAATAAAGCTTATAACGAGTTTGCAACAAAAAAAATATAGGGCTGCTCATCAATTATTTATTGCAGAGGGCATAAAGGTAATCCAAGAATTGGTAGCATCAAATTTTGAATTAGAACATTTATACACCACTCAAAACGATTTTCAGGAAGTTTCTAAAGATAAAAAAACTACAATTTCAGAAACTGATTTAAAAAAAATCAGTGCTCTGACAACTCCAAATACCTGTTTGGCTGTTTTTAAAATTCCAGCCGAGAAAAAAATTATCGAATCAGGATTGATTGTGGCTCTTGATTCCATCCGTGACCCAGGCAATTTAGGAACTATATTGCGATTGTGCGACTGGTTCGGAATTGGTCAATTAATTTGTTCCAAGGAAACTGTTGATATTTATAATCCAAAAGTAGTTCAAGCCACAATGGGTTCTATTGCTAGAGTGAATGTGAATTATATTGATTTAGAATCTTTTATTAAAGAAACTCAACTGCCAGTTTTTGGAACTTTTATGGATGGAACCAATATTTATAAAACGAATTTGCCTCAAGAGGGAATCATTATAATGGGCAACGAAGCCAATGGAATTTCTCCACAACTTGAAAAATGGGCTAAAAATAGGTTGTCTATTCCTCGTTTTGGAACCCTTCAAAAAACAGAAAGCCTTAATGTAGCTACCGCAACGGCTATTGTTTTGAGTGAATTTTGCCGAAACCTGAACACTGAAATCTGAACACTGCCTACTATTTAAGACTAGTGAAAAGTAAAATTGATAAAAACAGCTCTGGTTTTCATCGATTCAATATTTCCAGTCCACGGACTATTAGCGTCGTTATCACGAATTAATTCATCGTTAAGTCCGAAAACACCACGTATAGAAGGAGAAAATATAAAATATTCTGAAAAAATATCAATACCAAAACCAAGTTCATAATTTGTTGTCCAAGGTTTTACTCTAAAGATATCCTCGGAATTGTCATCTATTACTTTTGAATTGCTCGATAAATTTAAAGTTGCCGAAACACCACCCAATAAATACGGACGAACATTTCCAGTTCTTAATGCAGAAAATTTCAGTAATAAAGGAAAATGTAGGTTAGTACTATTTACTTCTCGAATCACATCCGAACGAGTAGGAGTAGTCGGGAAATAGCTCAAAGGGTAGTATAAATCTCTTTTAGTGTAATACAATCCGGGTTCAAATCGCAGCCGAATGTATTCATGAAGCTTCAAATCAGCAACCAATCCCACATTGAAACCATTGCTTTTTTTGACCTGAATATCCTCGCTTACTGTTTTATAATCCATTTTGAAGTCATAGGAATTAAAACCCAAGTAAAACCCAAAATGCAAACGTTGTTTTTGAAAATTCTCTAGATTAATAATAGGATCTTTACTGAATAGTCTATTGGCTATTTGAGCCTGACCTTTAGTAACGATTGCTAATAACAGTATGATAATTATTTTTCTCATATTATTTTTTGGAAGCTGAATAAATAGTGGCCACTCCAAAAGTTTGTGGCAAAGCAACCACATCTATAAACCCAATTTTTCTCAAAATATTGTTTAGCGCTTCACCATAAGGAAAAGCCGCTGCCGATTCTGACAAATATCCGTAAGCAACATTGTCTTTTGAGAAGAGTTTGCCAATAAGAGGTAAGATGTTTTTGCTGTAAAAGGTGTAGCCTTGCTTGTAAGGCGTTTTGTTTGGAACCGAAGTTTCTAAAATAACAAAAATCCCATTAGGTTTTAAAACTCTCAAAATTTCAGCCAATCCTTTTTCTAGATTTTCAAAATTTCGAACACCAAAAGCCACTGTTATAGCATCAAAATAATTGTCATCAAAGGGCATGTTCTCCGAATCTGCCAAAACCATTTCTATAGTGCTGGATAACTTTTTTTCTTCAATTTTTTTCTTACCCACTTCCAGCATTCCTGCCGAAATATCTAAACCAATGATTTGTTCGGCCTTGGTTTCTGCCATTAAAATTGCCAAATCGCCTGTTCCTGTGGCAATATCCAAAATTGTTTTCGGATTGGTTTTAGCTACCATTTGCAACACTTTTTTGCGCCATTTCACGTCTATTCCAAAAGAAATAACTCGATTTAGGTTGTCATAATTACCCGAAATGGTGTCGAACATGGAGGCAACTTGTTCTTTTTTGCTTAAAGTAGAGTCTTTATAAGGAGTGATGTTTTTTGACATTTTTTAAAATTTGAAACAAAGGTAAACTAGATTTTTGGATATTTTCTGTTTAGCAGGTTTACTTTTTTCTAACAAATGTTTGAAAAGTATAATCAAAAAGATGTTTTTCGTCTTTTGTGTTAAAGGTTTCGCTGGTTAAGTCCCAGATTTCAGGATTTATTTCAGGGAAATAAACATCTGCTTCGAATGAATGATGCACTCTTGTGATGTCCAATTGATCCGCAAAAGCCATAGATTGAGTGTAAATTTCGCCACCGCCAATTACAAAAATAGTTTCATTTTTAGGACAAACTTCAATTGCTTTTTGTATTGAATCGACAACGATACAACCCTCGTACTGAAAATCTTTTTGTCGAGTTATAATAACGTGAGTTCTATTAGGCAAAGGTTTTGGGAAACTTTCAAACGTTTTTCTCCCCATAATAATATAATGTCCAGAAGTAACTGCTTTGAATCGTTTGAAATCATTAGGCAAGTGCCAAAGTAAATCGTTGTTCTTTCCTAACGCATTGTTTTCGGCAACAGCCGCAATCATAATTATCATTTTTTATTGAGTTTTAGAGGCTGTTTCTTCTTCTATTTTAGTTTGTAGTTGGGCTATTTTTTTTTCTTGTTTAAGAATCAGCCTGTCGATTTGTTCTTTTTCCCAGGCTTTATTCATAAATCTATCTGTGATATACACTTTTATGAAGTGCAGTACAAATAAAAATGCCCATGCGGCAATGACCCAAATACACCAGTTAGCAGTAAAGCCAAATGCTTGAAAATGATTGGAAATAAATAGGAAGATGCTGCCCAGAACAAATAAAACAAAGTGGAAATACAGTCTCTTTTTTTGAACTATTCTTCTTCGAGCATATTCATATAGTTCTTGTTGTTCTTTTTCCATAAAGTCAAATTTTGATTATAAAGATAAAATTTATTTTGAAATGCTATTATTTTAATTTAAGATTCTTCAAAGACTCCTATTTTCTATTTTGGGATGTAAAAAAATTAGGCAATCATTTTTAGGAATCTATCCGAAAATTAGGATTGTTTTTAAGATAGTCGTAAATCTGTCCTTTAAATGTTGGATGTAAAAAGAAATAAGCGTACTTTGTTGTATAATTATAAAAATGAAATGGTTATGGCAATAAAAAAACAATTCGTAAAAACGAAACCGGTTTGTAAAGTTACATTTTCGGTTGAAGCCAAAGAAGCAAGTACAGCTTCAGTTGTGGGCGATTTCAATGATTGGAATCCTGAAAAAGGAGAGTTGTCAAAGTTGAAAAACGGTACTTTCAAGGGAGTTTTTGAAATTCCAAAAGAGGCGTCTTATGAGTTTAAGTATATTGTAGATGGTGCTTACATCAACGAGCCAGAAGCTGATTCTTTTATTTGGAATGGTTTTGCAGGTGCCGAAAATGGTGTTTTAGTAGTTTAAATAAAAATAAAATCCGCTGTAAAGCGGATTTTTTATTTTGGTTCAAGAATAAGATTGGTGTTTATAAGCCTGCTTTTATTTTTGCGATTACTTCATTGTATTCTGCGTCAGAAAGATATGTTTTTTGTGGGTTCATTTCAAATACACCTCCAAAACCGTATCCGTCTTTGTATTTAGGAACGATGTGCATGTGCAGATGCGATAGAGTATCTGCATAAGCACCGTAGTTGATTTTTGTTGGGTTAAATGCTGCTGCAATGGCTTTGGCAGTTTTGGCAACATCACGCATAAAAGCATCACGTTGATCATCACTCAATTCGTGAAGTTCCACGCCGTGGTCCTTATAAACTACATTACAACGACCCGTATAAGATTGCTCTTTGAACAAGAATAATTGCGAAACTTCTAAATCCGTAATTTTAATCATTAAATTGTGTAATGTCTCATTGTTTTGGCAATACAAACATTCTGAAGCTGGTGTTGGCATATTTTTATATAAATTATTTATTTCAATAGATGAAGTTAAACCGCAACACTTCCTTTTATAGAATCGTGTGGTTCGTAACCCACTAGCGTAAAATCTTCAAAAGTAAAGTCGAATATATTTTTTACGGCAGGATTCAAAATCATTTTTGGTAATGGTTTTGGTTTGCGTGACAATTGCAATTCCAGTTGCTCAAAATGGTTGTTGTAAATGTGTGCATCGCCAAAAGTGTGAATAAATTCGCCTAATTCCAAATCACAGACTTGAGCAATCATCATTGTAAATAAAGCATAAGAAGCAATGTTGAATGGCACACCTAGAAAAATATCAGCACTTCTTTGGTACAATTGACAAGATAATTTTCCATCGGCTACATAAAATTGAAAGAAAGCGTGACAAGGAGGTAAAGCTGCTTTATTGTTGGCTACATTTTCTGCAAAAGATTTAGAAGTATCTGGGAGAACACTAGGATTCCAAGCGGAAACCAGCATTCTTCGGCTATTCGGATTGGTTTTGAGTTCTTGGATGAGATCAGCAATTTGATCGATTTCTTCGCTGTTCCAGTTGCGCCATTGGTGACCGTAAACAGGGCCTAAATCTCCATTTTCATCAGCCCAAGCATCCCAAATTTTTACTCCATTTTCTTTGAGGTATCCAATATTGGTCTCGCCTTTCAAGAACCAAAGCAATTCGTGAATAATCGATTTTAGATGTAATTTTTTAGTCGTTACCATCGGAAAACCCTCGGCTAAATCAAATCGCATTTGGTAACCAAAAACACTTTTTGTTCCTGTTCCTGTTCGATCTCCTTTTTGATTTCCGTTTTCTAAAACGTGCTGTACCAAATCTAAATATTGTTTCATTTTATTGCGAGGAACGAAGCAAACTGTTCGTCTTTAGGTTATAGTTTGTAATCTGAATACTGTTTTCTGAACACTGAACACTAATTTTTTACTGTCTTCTCGAAATTTCGTCTCTAATTTTGGCAGCTTTTTCGTAATCTTCGTGTTCTACAGCTTGATCGAGCAATTCGTTTAATTCTTGTAAACTGTGTTTCGAATACGTCTCTCCTGATTGGTTGCTTTCTTGCATACCAAAAGTTTCTGGATTAGAAAGCACATCGTCCATTTCTTGGCTTTCTTTATCGCTTTCCAATGGATTTGCCTTCAGGTAAATACCCGCTTTGTCCAAAATGTTTTTATAGGTAAAAATAGGAGCGTTAAAGCGCAAAGCCAGTGCTATAGCATCTGATGTTCTGGCATCGATAATTTCTTCGATTTTGTCTCTTTCACAAATAATGCTGGAATAAAAAACACCGTCAACTAGCTTGTGAATAATGACTTGTTTGACAACAATATCAAAACGTTCAGCAAAATTTTTGAACAAATCGTGAGTCAATGGGCGTGGAGGTTTTATTTCTTTTTCTAAAGCAATGGCAATAGATTGAGCTTCGAAAGCGCCAATAACAATAGGCAGTTTTCTTTCGCCATCAACCTCATTTAAAATCAAGGCATAAGCCCCGTTTTGGGTTTGACTGTATGAAATTCCTTTTATGGATAATTTTACTAAACTCATTTTTAGATTTTAGATTGCAGATTTTAGATTTTAGAATTGATTTCTATACCCTAAAAAATATATTTTGGTTTTTTATTTTTGCTACCGCAAAGTAACAAAAACTTTTTGCTTCAAAAAACGGATTGAAACAAAAAGAACTATCCCAATTTATAATCTGGATAGTTCTTTTTTGAAAAATATAAAAAGCGATTAATTTTGAGCTTTAAATACTTTTAGTTTTTCGATAAGTTGAGGTACAACTTCAAAAGCATCTCCAACAATTCCGTAATCAGCAACTTTAAAGAAAGGAGCTTCAGGGTCTGAATTGATAACTACTTTTACTTTTGAAGAGTTGATTCCTGCTATGTGTTGAATCGCTCCCGAAATTCCGACTGCAACATATAAATTAGATGCTACTGGTTTTCCGGTTTGCCCTACGTGTTCTCCGTGAGGTCTCCAGCCTAAATCTGATACTGGTTTAGAACAAGCTGTTGCAGCTCCAAGAACGGCAGCTAAATCTTCAATTAATCCCCAGTTTTCAGGGCCTTTTAATCCACGACCTCCTGAAACTACAATGTCGGCATCAGCCAAAGAAACTTTTCCAGTAACTTTTTCTACAGATTCTGTTTTAATACCAAAATCATTATCACCGATTGTTGGATTAAAATCTTCTTCGGTTAAAGTTGATGCGTTTTCGAAAATTCCATAAGAGTTTTTAGCTAAACCAATAATTTTTACATCACTGCTGATTTCGGTAATGTTGAAAGCTTTGTTTGAAAAAGCATTTCTTTTTACCTGAAAAGGAGAAGTGCTTACGGGTAATCCTACCACATTCGAAGCAAATCCAGCTTCTAATGAAACAGCAACTAGTGGTGCAAGATAAATACTGTCTGTAGTTGAAGAAAGTACAACTACTTTTGAAGCTTCTTTTTGAGCAGCTTGTTTGATAACATCAGCATAGGCTTTTGCAGAAAAACCAGCTAATTTATCGTTGCTTACTTTCAGGACTTTATCTATTCCGTATTTTGATAATTCTGAAACATCACCAGCATTTACAGTTACAGCTGTAACGGTTGTTCCTAATGATTCGGCTACTTTCTTTGCATAAGAAGCCAATTCAAAAGCTACTTTTTTGAATTTTCCTTCTGCAGATTCTGCATATATTAATATAGACATAATGATTTTAGATTTTAGATTTTAGATTTCTGAAACTGAATACTAAAAACTGATTACTGAATACTAAATTACCTTGGCTTCGTTGTGTAATAAATTAATTAATTCGTCCAGATTATCTGCAGGAACTAATTTTACTGCTGATTTTGGAGCTGGTTTTTCAAATTTTACAGCTTTGGTGTTTATGGGAGCATCAACAGCTTCTACTACAGTTAATGGTTTTGTTCTGGCTGTCATAATTCCTCTCATATTTGGAATACGCAGGTCTTTTTCTTCCACCAATCCTTTTTGTCCACCAATGATTAAAGGTAATGCAGTCGAAACCGTTTCTCTTCCACCATCAATTTCACGAATCGCTTTTACGTTTGTTCCATCAACTGTTATTTCAGTACAAGAATTCAAAAAATTAGATCCTAAAATTCCGGCAATCATTCCTGGAACCATTCCTCCGTTATAATCCAATGATTCTTTACCAGCAATTACTAAATCATAACCTCCGTTTTTGATTACTTCAGCTAATTGTTTAGCTACAAAAAAACTATCGGTTGGATTGGCATTCACACGGATTGCATCGTTAGCACCAATAGCCAATGCTTTTCTTAAAGTAGGCTCCGTTTCTGGTCCGCCAACATTCACAACAGTAACATTTGCGCCTTGTTGTTCTTGGAATAAAATGGCACGAGTTAAACCGTATTCGTCATTGGGATTGATTACGAACGAAACACCATTGGTATCGAATTCAGAATCTCCGTTGGCAAAATTAATTTTGGAAGTAGTATCAGGAACGTGACTGATGCAAACTAATATTTTCATAATTAAGAATTTTTCTAAATTGGAATACAAAATTAAAATAAATTATCGGAATAATATACTATGCAGGCATAGTCTTTTGTAAACTAATTAGCATTTAGTAAACTCAAAAAAAGGATATTTTAAATACAGTCGTTTTGGGTTGGTTGAGATAAACTTAATTTTAAGGCATAGCTTCTTTATTTTTATAACAAAATTTATGCTTTAAAGTGGTATAAAATATTTATTTTTGCCATTCGAAAATTACACACAAACTAAAAAAATATGAGAACGATACAATTTAGAGAGGCTATTTGCGAAGCGATGAGCGAAGAAATGCGTCGCGACGAGTCAATATATTTAATGGGTGAAGAAGTTGCTGAATACAACGGTGCTTACAAAGCTTCAAAAGGAATGCTTGCTGAATTTGGTGAAAAAAGAGTAATTGATACTCCTATTGCTGAGCTTGGATTTACAGGAATTGCAGTAGGTTCAGCAATGAATGGTTGCAGACCAATTGTAGAATATATGACTTTTAACTTCTGTTTGGTTGGTATCGATCAAATTATCAATAATGCTGCAAAAGTACGTCAAATGACAGGTGGACAATTCAATGTGCCTATCGTTTTTCGTGGGCCAACCGCTTCTGCAGGTCAATTAGGAGCAACGCACTCACAAGCTTTAGAAAACTGGTTTGCTAATACACCAGGTCTTAAAGTTGTGGTTCCATCCAATCCTTATGATGCAAAAGGACTTTTGAAAGCCGCTATTCGTGATAACGATCCAGTTATTTTCATGGAATCAGAGCAAATGTATGGTGACAAAGGCGAAGTGCCAGATGGAGAATATGTTCTTCCAATTGGTGTTGCTGATATCAAACGTGAAGGTACAGATGTGACAATTGTTTCTTTCGGAAAAATCATTAAAGAAGCTTACATCGCTGCTGATGCTTTAGCCAAAGAAGGAATCTCTTGTGAAGTTATCGATTTAAGAACCGTTCGTCCAATGGATAATGAAGCGATTTTAAAATCAGTTAAAAAAACAAATAGATTGGTAATTCTTGAAGAGGCTTGGCCATTTGCCAGTGTTTCTTCTGAAATTACATATATTGTTCAAGAACAAGCTTTTGATTTCTTGGATGCGCCAATCCAACGTATTACCACTGCTGATACTCCAGCGCCTTACTCTCCAGTTTTGTTGAAAGAATGGTTGCCAAATGCTGACGATGTGATAAAAGCAGTGAAAAAAGTAATGTACAAAAAATAATTTATAAAAAAATTAACGATTGGGCTTTTAAAAGACAATCAATACGTTTTTGAAATAACTATCTTTGAAACTTCATCAGAATCTAAATCTGATGAGGTTTTTTTTTTGAATATGAAAAAAATATTTTCCTTCCAATTCCTGTTTTTATTTATTTTATCAAGCTCTATTTTTGGCCAAACAAAAGTAGAAGGTGTTGTTGTCGATAAATCCAATAACCCCATTCCGTTTGCCAATGTAGCGTTTAAAAACTCTAGCGAAGGTATAGTTGCTAATGAAGATGGTCGGTTTTATTTAGAATCCACAAAGGATTATACAGGACTTATTGTTTCTTCTGTAGGTTTTTCAGACAGAGAAATTATATTAGATCAGTCCGTTACTTATAAAATGACAGTTCGATTAAGCGAAATGGAAAGCTTAAAAGAAGTGGTGGTTTATGCCGGTAAAACTTCCAAGAAAAACAATCCAGCTCTTGATATTTTGAGAAAAATATGGGAGAAAAAGAAGAAAAATGGACTGTATTTGTTCAAACAATATCAAATGGAAAAGTATGAGAAGATTGAGTTTGATATGAATACTATTGATAGTGCTTATATGAAAAACAAACTTTTCAAGGGAATGGAGTTTGTGTTTAAACAAGTCGATACTTCAAAAATCACAGGAAAAACTTATTTGCCTATTTTTATCAATGAAGCACTATCCAATGTATATGGAGATAATGCTTTGAAGAAAGTAAAACAAATAACCAAGGCAAATAAAACTTCAGGATTTAATGGCAATCAGCAAATTTTAGCATTCTTAAATGATTTGTATGCAGAGTACAACATTTATGACAACCACTTGTCTTTCTTTGACAAAAGTTTTACTAGTCCACTATCTACAACAGGAATTGATGTTTACAACTATGTTTTAAGAGATAGCGCATTTATAGATAAAAAATGGTGCTACAACATTCTTTTTTATCCAAGAAGAAAAAACGAATTAACTTTCAAAGGCGATTTTTGGGTCAATGACACCACTTTTGCCATAAAAAACATCAATATGGCAGCTACTAAAAGTGCCAATATTAACTGGGTAAAAGACATTTATGTCGAGCAAGAATTTGAAGTGATGAATGATTCTGTTTTTCTGCTTACAAAAGATTATCTAATGAGTGATTTTGCTTTGAACAAGAAAGAAAAATCCAAAGGTATTTACGGAAAACGAACCACATTCTTTAGAGATCATAAGTTCAATATCGAAAAACCAGCTCCTTTTTATAAAGAAGAAGTCAATTATTTGGATCAAGAAGTGTATAATAAATCCGAAGAATTTTGGGAAGAAAACCGTTTCGAGAAATTGACCAAAGACGAAAAGGGCGTTTATAAAATGCTCGACACCTTGCAAACCGTTAATAGATTCAAGCAATTATACAGTTTGGTCGAAATTGTTGACAGTGGTTTTATCAACAAAAATGGTATCGATTATGGCCCTATTTATTCTATGATAGGACAAAATGCTGTCGAAGGATTGCGAATGCGCATGGGAGCCAGAACTTTTTTTACCCCAAACGATACTTGGCGATTACAATCCTATCTAGCTTATGGATTTAGAGACGATAAATTCAAATATGGCGTTACCGGAAAATGGATGGTCAACAATAAAAAGAGAATTATCATATCGGCAGGGAATAGGAGAGATATCGAACAAATAGGAGCCTCGCTTACTACAACCAACGATATTCTTGGACGCAGTTACGCCTCTTCGGGATTGCTTACCTTTGGAACAAATAATAAGTTAACCAATGTCAATTTGACCAATGTGCAATTGGAAATAGAACCTCTAAAGAATTTAACTTTTGCAACAGGAGTTTCCTATAAAACATTATCGTCAGCATCATCAGAATTTAGTTTAGACTATTATACTGATTTGTCGCAATCAACAACAAAAAGTCAGGTAAAACAATCAGAAGTAAACCTGCAAGTAGAATACGCTCCCAACCGAAAAAACATTGGTTTTGGAGTTGAAAGAGATATTGCTGATAGCCCTTACACCAGCCTTTTTGTGACGTATAGCCAAGGATTTAAAAATTTGTTTTCAAGCGATTTTAATTATAAAAAAATTCAATTGTTTTACAGACAACCCATCATTATTGGACCGTTGGGTCGATCGGATGTGGTTGTCGAAATGGGAAAAACATTCGGGTATATTCCGCTGGGTTTGATGAGTGTTGTACCCGGAAATCAGTCACTTTTCAGTATTCCCAATACTTTTAATAATCTTCAGTTTTATGAATTTGTAACCGATCAATATGCTACTCTAAAATGGAGTCATGATTTTCAAGGACGATTTTTTTCCAGAATTCCTTTTATGAGAAAATTAAATTGGCGAGAAAATATTGGCATAAGGACTATTTACGGAACTATTTCAGACCAAAACAGATTGATAAATGCCTCTGGATTAAACTATAATGCGCCAGAAAAAATTTATTGGGAATACAGTGCAGGAATTGGAAACATCTTCAAACTCTTGAGAGTCGATTTCTCCTGGAGAGGTAATTATCTTGAAATGCCCGAAGCCAATAAATTTGCTGTGAAAATTTCATTTGGCTTTTATTTTTAAGGCCAATTTCACTAAAATATTATGAAACACTTTTTCTAAATGAATTTAAAAATGTGATGTTATATTCATGATTTTAAATTGTAAATTAACGAAATCGTAATAGATGATATATCTAGTTTTTCATTGATAAAAGATAAAGTTTATTTATGTTTGCAATCAAAATTTAGAAAACAAAAAAACCAACAATGGCAGCAGATAAAATAAATACATTCGATGTATTAATCGAAATTCCAAGAGGGAGTAGAAATAAATATGAATACGATTTTGAAATAAAAAGAATTCGTTTCGATAGAATGTTGTTTTCGTCAATGATGTATCCAGCAGATTATGGATTTTTCCCAGAAACTTTAGCCCTAGATGGCGATCCACTAGATGTTTTGATTCTGATTAACGAACCAACTTTCCCAGGTTGTGTGATGGAAGTAAAACCAATTGGTGTTTTCCACATGGCAGATGACAAAGGTTCTGATGATAAAATTATCTGTGTACCAGTTTCCGATCCAATTTGGAGTTCACTTGAAGATTTGTCTGATATTAACCCGCATTTATTAAAAGAAATCGAGCATTTTTTCCAAGTTTATAAAGATTTAGAAAATAAAAAAGTAGATGTTGGTGGATGGGGAGATGTTAACGAAGCCTTCTCAATTATTAGAGAATGCACCGACCGTTTCAACGCACTAGAAGACAAGCCTGAAGGCTTATTCTCTATTGGTCTATAAAAAAACATAAAATATCAAAAAAACTTCTATACTTTTAGAAGTTTTTTTTTGAAATATAACTAAACCCCTTATTACTATGATGAAAAACTACTTTTTTATTTTAATGGCAATTTCTTCTTTTGAATTTGCTTCGGCACAAAATCTTGCATCAGCACCAACTTTAACATTTATAAGCGATCTAAATATATCCTCTGATAATAGAGCTACGGATGGCGATGGAGGTTCAGTGAATATATCCGATATTGATATTCAGATTTATAATATTTCAGATGTAAACGGAACATTCGCAACTCCTTTATCATGGCAAGGTATTGGTTTTTTTGGTTCGGGTACTTATACTGGAGTAACCAATCAAAATAATGCAGGTTCAAAAGGAATGGCAATAAAATCGGTTAGTGGAAGTGAGTTTGATCTCAATCAATTTGTTTATTTAAATTGGGGAGAGTCAGCTGCCTTTACAAATACTGTAAAAGGATTTAGAAATGGAACTGAAGTTGCTTCGACTACTTTTAATGGATATAGTGCTAGTTATACTCCTATGACAATTATTTTGCCAGATGCATTCAATAATGTAGATGAGGTGCGTTTTTACATCACTTCTGGTGGATATGTTGGAAATCAATCAGCAACTAATCATAGTATTAATTCAATCAAAGTAAGTACGCCAAGTTTAGGCATAAACGATTTTGAAGTTAATGCAAAACCAATTATTTATCCTAATCCAGCAACGAACCAAGTTACAATTGATTTGGAAGAATTAGAGAATGCCAATTTAGAAGTTTCGGATAATAAGGGCAGAAAATTGTTTAGCCAAAAATTGGACAAAACTTCCAATACAATCAGTATAGATCAATTGTCTTCTGGAATCTATTTCTTTAAAGTAAATGCAGAAAAAGGAAATACAACAACCAAAGTAATTAAAAGATAATAAAAACATAAGTTTTTTATTAAAAAAGCAGTATTCTGTCAAGAGTATTGCTTTTTTGTTTAAATTCGTCTCGTTCTCTATTAATAACTAACCAGAATTAACGTTTATGAATACAATAATGATTTATGTGCCAATAATTATGGCATTGATTGGATTGGCCTTTATGGCTTTCAAAAGAGCTTGGGTTTTAAAACAAGATGCAGGCGATGGAAAGATGCAGGAAATATCAAATCACATTTACGAAGGCGCATTAGCTTTCCTCAAAGCAGAATACAGATTGTTGACCGTATTTGTCGTTCTTGCCAGTATTGTTTTAGCCGGAATTACTTTTTTACCCGGAGCTTCAACTCATTTGTTAATCGTAGTTGCTTTTGTTTTTGGGGCTTTTTTCTCGGCTTTGGCAGGAAATATGGGAATGAAAATCGCAACAAAAACCAATGTTAGAACCACGCAAGCAGCACGTACGAGTTTGCCTCAAGCACTGAAAGTTTCTTTTGGTGGAGGAACCGTAATGGGATTGGGTGTTGCAGGTTTGGCTGTTTTAGGCTTGACTTCTTTCTTTATACTTTTTTTTAATATTTTCATGAATGGTGTTTGGACTTCAACTGAAGACATGACCATTGTTTTAGAAACTTTAGCAGGATTTTCTCTTGGTGCCGAATCTATTGCTCTATTTGCTCGTGTAGGTGGTGGAATTTATACTAAAGCTGCCGATGTGGGAGCTGATTTAGTGGGTAAAGTAGAAGCAGGAATTCCAGAAGACGATCCTAGAAATCCAGCTACAATTGCCGATAATGTAGGTGATAATGTAGGTGATGTTGCTGGAATGGGAGCCGATTTATTTGGTTCTTATGTAGCAACAGTTCTTGCAGCAATGGTTTTGGGGAATTATGTTATCAAAGATATGGGCGGTAATATTCAAGACGCTTTCGGTGGAATAGGGCCTATTTTATTGCCAATGGCAATTGCTGGTTTTGGAATATTGTTTTCTATCATTGGAACTATGTTGGTTAAAATTTCCAATAACGATGCCAAAGAAAAACAAGTGCAAGGTGCGTTGAATGTGGGGAACTGGGTTTCTATTCTCTTAACTGCTGTCGCTTGTTATTTCTTGGTGCAATACATGTTGCCCGAAACGATGCAAATGAGTTTCTTTGGCGAAGGCGTTCAAGAAATTTCTTCGATGCGCGTTTTTTACGCCACAATAGTTGGATTAGTTGTGGGTGCAGTTATTTCATCTGTAACCGAATATTATACAGGTTTGGGAACAAAACCTGTCTTGGCTATTGTTCAAAAATCATCAACAGGATCAGCAACTAATGTAATTGCTGGTTTGGCCACGGGAATGATTTCTACGTTTCCAACAGTATTGTTATTCGCTGCTGCTATTTGGACTTCCTATGCTTTTGCAGGTTTTTATGGTGTGGCTTTGGCCGCTTCTGCGATGATGGCTACAACTGCCATGCAACTAGCCATTGATGCTTTTGGTCCCATATCAGACAACGCTGGTGGAATTGCCGAAATGAGCGAATTGCCAAAAGAAGTGCGAACTCGTACCGATATTTTAGATTCTGTTGGAAACACAACAGCCGCTACTGGAAAAGGATTTGCTATCGCTTCGGCTGCTTTAACTTCTTTAGCTTTATTTGCGGCTTATGTAACTTTCACAGGAATTGACGGGATTAATATTTTCAAAGCGCCTGTTTTAGCCATGTTGTTTGTGGGTGGAATGATTCCTGTAGTTTTCTCTGCCTTGGCGATGAATTCTGTTGGAAAAGCTGCTATGGATATGGTCTATGAAGTGCGTCGTCAGTTCAAAGAAATTCCTGGAATTATGGAAGGAACTGGAAAACCAGAATATGCTAAATGTGTAGATATTTCAACCAAAGCGGCTTTGCGTGAAATGATGTTGCCGGGTGTTTTAACTATCGGTTTTCCCATTGCTATTGTGCTTTTAGGGAAATTAGTTTATACCGATAACAATCAATTAATTGCTGAAATGTTGGGTGGTTATATGGCTGGAGTTACGGTATCGGGCGTGCTTTGGGCTATTTTTCAAAATAATGCGGGTGGTGCTTGGGACAATGCCAAAAAATCGTTTGAAGCTGGAGTTTTGATTAACGGCGAAATGACATACAAAGGTTCTGATGCGCACAAGGCAGCTGTAACTGGCGATACTGTTGGTGATCCGTTCAAAGATACTTCTGGACCATCTATGAATATTTTGATTAAATTAACTTGCTTGATTGGATTGGTAATTGCTCCAATTTTAGGAAATGGACATTCTGATGCAGCTGTTGCTTCTTGTTGTTTAGATAAAAACAAAACTGAAATGATATGCGGTGAAGGAAAATGCGATCCTGCAAAAATGGCGACAATGACCAAAGACGAATGTGCTAAAATGTGCAAAGAAAATGGTTGTTCTCAAGCTTGTACTGAAAAATGTTTGTCTATGTATGATGCCAATGGAAAATACAATAATCAAAAAACAGATTGTTTAGATACTTCAAAATACGATAAAAAGATTAAAGTCAAAATTAACAATCCTAACGGAGAAGAAAAAGTTATAGAAGGTTCGCTAGAAGAAGTGAAAGCTAAATTAGAAACTTTGAAATAGCCCTGAAACCTTTGTCAAAGTTCAAACTTTGACAAAGGTTTAGAGATAAAAAAACACCTCATTGCAATTTTTTTGTAATGAGGTGTTTTGGTTAAAGTTTATTTTTAATTTCAATTAATTCCTTTTCAATATTCAAATCGATAAAGTCCGATTTCAACATACATTTCAAAAGTCTTTTCAAAAATGAATTGGATAGTTTTTCTTTCAGGACAAGATTGGTTTCGTTGTATTTCAAAAAAGAAGATAGATTTTCCTTGCGAACATTATTCCTAAAAAAGATAAAAGTATCTTTACTAAAACTAAATTTATTTTTACCAAGTTCAACCTCTTTTTGAATGAAAAAATACGGAATATTGGCAGCAACTAAACAGCCAAAATTGTCAGATGGTAAATTCAATTTGTTTTGCGAAGTGGTCAATGTGTGAATTACATAAGCAAATTCATCATTACGATTTAATACAATCAAGAATTTATCTTTACTACCATTTCCATCCTGAAATTGATAATCTTCAATTAATACTAAATGTCCTTGTTGTAAAATTTCGTCAAGCATATCAAATTTAGCTTATGCTTTCCTGAAAAGATAAGGCTTCAAATGAAGATTTTGCCGCCATCTGTAAAACAGGATTATTTTCCAACAAATCATTGAATTCAATTGAGTGATTTGTGATTTTTCCTATTTGTTTGAAATGGTCTTTCAAATTATGTTCTGAAACCATTTTGTGCCAGAGAGAACCTTCTTCGTGTAGAAAGTTAATTAATTGAGTAGCATTCCAATTTCCATATTTAAAAACAATAGTTTCTAATAATTTCAGTTCATATCTATTGAAGATACTTTCGTCGAAATTACCATTAGGTTTCAAGAATACTTCCTCTGAATTTCTGTCGGCGTTGAATTTTTTCTCTAATTGAATGGATTGCAATAAGGATAACTCTTTTCCTTGGTAACAAAAAACTTCCTGATGTTTGATTTCATTGTAAACGTCTATGGCGACAGGACCATTTTCCCAAACTTTATAGTCTAGCCAAGTTACAGGACTTCCTGTTTCCTTGATGGAAGTTTCGTCAAGAATATAAAGCAGTTTCAACGTTTTGGTCATCGATAAATAATCTATTTGCGACGCAAAATAGTTTAAAACATTCCCGATTTTGTCGTTATTTATTCGTCTAAACATAAGTAAATATAAAGAAATATTTCAATATTCTTTGTTAAAGGACTGCAAATGTATGGTTTATTTAGAAATTTTCAATTGAAAATAATTTTACAGCACCTAAATATTTCGATTTAAAGACTTAAAAACAATTTTAGAATCAAGTTTTATAAATTTCAAAAAAACTATATTTGCTAAAATAACTAAAATCAATTTTGAAAAAATAAATAGATAATAACAACATATAAAAATTAGCGTTTAGCGAAAATTCCTGTTTACTGAAAGGTCGAAAATTTCATAAATCCACAGGAGAGTTTAAGTTAACGTTCATGCCATAGGCGTGGGCGTTGCTTTACTTTGTGGATTAGGTATTCGACCACCTCAGTAGACAAGTAAATGCAATTAGCCTGCGCTTCTTTTTTGTTACTCCAACAAAAACATGAAACTTACCGATATTCTAAAGGATTCAAATTACAAGCTCACTCAATTTAAAGAAGAACAAATAACAAAACTGGAAAACAGTTTGATTATTAAAGATAATAAAGGGATTTCTGTGCCTTATTGCATTTGTTTGGTTCGCAAAAAAGAAATAAAATTAACTCCCGAAGAAGCTGTTCGGCAATTGTATTTAATGGTTTTGAATGAAGAATATGAATATCCATTTGAACGAATGGAATTGGAATATTCAGTTAGTTTTGGAAGAGAAAAAAAACGAGCTGACATTGTTATTTTTGACAAGCAAAATACGACCGCCGTAAATATTATGGTAGAATTGAAGAAGCCAAAACTCAAAGACGGTAAAGAACAATTGAAATCATATTGTAATGCTACTGGTGCTCCAATTGGTATTTGGAGCAATGGAGATAGTATTTCATTTTATAATAGAAGAGATCCTAATTATTTCAAAGACATTCCAGAAATTCCAAAAGCATCGCAAAAACTGACAGATGTTCTAACCGAAAGATGGACAATTGACGACTTAATTGCTAAAGATAAATTGGTTAACGAACGAAAATCGTTGAAAGATTTGATTTTAGAAATGGAAGATGAGGTTTTAGCTAATGCAGGAGTTGATGTTTTTGAAGAATTATTCCAGTTAATATTTACTAAATTATACGATGAATTAGAAAGTACAAGAAACAAAGGAAGATTTTTAGAATATAGAAACTATGGTGAAACCGAAACGGAATTAAGAAATAAAATCCAAAAGCTTTTTGAAAGTGCGAAATCTAAATGGGAAGGAGTTTTTACAGATAGCTCTAAAATTAATTTAACGCCGTCGCATTTAGCAATTTGTATTTCTTCGTTGGAAAGTATCAAGCTTTTTAATTCTAATCTTGATGTTGTGGATGAAGCTTTTGAATATTTGATTAATAAAAGCAGTAAAGGGGAAAAAGGACAATATTTTACACCAAGATATGTAATTGATTTGTGTGTAAAAATGCTTGACCCAAAAGCAGAAGAAACAATAATTGATACAGCGGCAGGAAGTTGTGGTTTTCCTGTGCATTCTATTTTTCACGTTTGGGAAAAACAGTTAGAAGCCAGAGGATTGTCTAAAAGTCATTTGTTTACAGCTGAAGAAAAATTACCTGAACAAACTGATTATGTAAAAGAAAAAGTTTTTGCAATAGATTTTGATGAAAAAGCGGTTCGTGTTTCAAGAACTTTGAATTTAATTGCCGGGGATGGTCAAACAAATGTTTTGCATTTAAATACATTAGATTGGGAACGTTGGGACGATAATTATAACGACAATAATTGGAGTGATGTTTATGGAAACGGTTGGAAAAATTTAAGAAAATTATTAAAAAATCCAAAAGCAGAAACGGTTACAAATGAAGAAGAAAAGAATGGTAAAGTTTATATAAAGGAAACGCAACGTTATAATTGTCAAGATTTTCAATTTGATATTTTGATGGCAAACCCTCCATTTGCTGGAGATATAAAAGAAACCCGAATATTATCAAAATATGAATTGGGCAAAAAGCCAAATGGTAAATATCAAACAGCTGTAGGCAGAGATATTTTATTTATTGAACGCAATCTTGATTTTTTGAAACCAGGCGGAAGAATGGCAGTAGTTTTACCACAAGGAAGATTTAACAATAGTAGCGACAAGAATATTAGAGATTTTATTGCGGAACATTGTAGAATACTTTCCGTTGTTGGATTACATGGCAATGTTTTTAAACCACACACTGGAACAAAAACAAGTGTATTGTTTCTTCAAAAATGGGATGCAATTTTGTGTCCAAAAGTAGATGATTACCCTATCTTTTTTGCCACTATGCAAGAGCCAAGTAAAGACAATAGTGGAGAAAAGATATTTGTAAAAAAGAAAGACTATCCTAATGCTACAAAACAGATAGATTCTGAAAATCTGACAGGTTTAAATTATGTAGCAGAACCAGTAGATCATTACAATGAATTACCTCAAAATCTCGAAGAGTATTTATTAGACAGTCATGGACATTTAATTGTGAAACATGATTTGTTTAACCATGATGGAATGACTAAAGATGGAATAGCAGAAGTCTTTATTGAATTTGCTAAAAAAGAGCAACTTTCTTTTGTGGGAAAGGATTAAGCCCTTTTAATGAAATCCGATATAAAGATTTGTTGGAAGGGCTTGAGATTAGTGTTATGAATTTAAGTAATGTTTTAATTAATAATTTGGATTTTAGAGCGGATAGTGAATATTTCAGGAAAAAATATTTGCGTTTTGATGAATTTTTAATAGAAAGAAAATCCGATAAAATTTCAAGCTATGCAAAAGTATCTGATGGAGATCATTCAAAATTTCCAGATAATCAAATTAATGAAATTAGATATTTACAAGCAAAAGATATTAAAAGCCATTTCATAGAAGATAATAATCCAGTTTTTATAAGTAAGGAATATTTTGAAAAAAATAAGCGTTCACACATTAAAGAAGAAAATATTATTTTATCAATCATGGGAAGTGTTGGAGATATTGCAATAACTCCAAAGGGTTTTAAACCAACTTTAGCAAATAGAGCAGTTGCAATTATAAAAGATATTAAGGGTATTAATCCATATTATTTATTTACTTATTTGAGTACAAATTTTGGTCAATTACAAATTGACAGACAAAAAAATGGAGGAGTTCAAGAAAGAATAAATTTAGATGTTTTATCCAAAGTTAAAATTCCATTTGTTGAAATAAATTTTCAAAATAGGATTGCAGAAATTGTTAAATTGTCACATATAAAACGGAAACAATCTCAAATTACCTATTCGCAGGCAGAAGTAATTTTACTCAAAGAAATAAGGCTAGATGCTACAACGAACCCTGTCATAGTTCAAAACTCTGACAGGTTTGAAAACGTAAACGTCAAATCGTTTAAAGATAGTTTTGGAACAACAGGAAGATTAGATGCTGAATATTATCAAAAGAAATATGAAGTTGTTATCGATAAGATTAAATCGTATAAAAATGGATTTTCAGTTTTAAATACTTTTATGAATAATTATTCAACTGGATTTCCTTTTAAAAGCGAAACTTATTGCGAACAAGGAATACCATTAATTAGGATAAATAATATTTCAAAAGGAAGTTTAAATTTGTTACATGCAACCAATATTCCTTTTACAGATATTAAGTTAAGTGAAAAGGATATTGCAATTGAAAACGATATTTTAATTTCAATGTCAGGAACGATTGGTAATTCTTGTAGAGTTCCAAAGGGAATAAAAGCAGTCGTAAATCAGAGAATAATGAGATTTACTCCTAAAGATTTTGATTCGGAGGTTTTGTCTTTAATAATAAATTCTGCGATAGGATTTAAGCAATTAGAAAGGATAGGAACTGGCGGAGTTCAAACTAATATTTCTGCAACTGATATTAAAGAAATTTTTATACCAAAGTTCGATAAAAACATTCAAACCAAGATTGCACAACTAATAGAAAAGAGCTTTTTATTAAAAAAACAAAGCGAACATTTATTAGAAGTTGCCAAGCGAGCTGTAGAAATAGCTATTGAAGAAAATGAAGAAGTTGCCAATGAATATATCAATCAGCAATTATAAAACAAAAAATGCCTCTCAATTTTGAGAGGCATTTTTATATCGTAATTCGTAATTTTTATATCGTAATTGAATCTAAAACAACCCATTTAATTCCGCATCAATTTTATTGATAATCATTCCTAAATCTTCGGGATTGTCAACGAAATTAATGTTGTCCACATCGATGATTAGTAATTTTCCTTTGGTGTACGTTTGGATCCAAGCTTCGTAACGCTCGTTTAGGCGGTTGAGGTAATCGATGGAAATGGTGTTCTCATATTCGCGACCACGCTTATGAATTTGCCCTACCAAATTAGGAATAGAACTCCTTAAATAAATCAGCATATCGGGTGGTTTTACCGTCGATTCCATCAATTCAAAAAGGGAAGAATAATTCTGAAAATCACGATTGGTCATCAACCCCATAGCGTGAAGATTGGGCGCAAAAATGTGAGCATCTTCATAAATAGTTCTATCCTGAATAATTTTTTTGCCACTTTCCCGAATTTGAATCACTTGGCGAAAACGACTGTTAAGGAAATAAATCTGCAAATTAAAAGACCAACGCTCCATTTGATGATAGAAATCATCCAAATAAGGATTGTCAACCACGTCTTCAAAATGAGGTTCCCACTTAAAATGTTTCGCCAACAATCGGGTTAAAGTTGTTTTTCCTGCGCCTATGTTTCCTGCTACTGCTATGTGCATTACGGTATTGAGATTTTATAATTTGTAATTCCTTGGGTGGTAAAAATAGACAAAATTTGGTCTTTGTAGTAGAAATTTTGAAATGATTTTTCCACATTTTCAATCTCGGAAATACGGCTATTTTTTGAATCCTGGAGGTATAATTTGTCTTCTTTTGAAAAGAGAATGTATTGGTTTGAAATGATTTGTATGCCGTCAAAATCGGTTAGTTTTCCAAGACTTGTGATTTTTCCAAAGACATCACAGGAATACCAATTCAGTTTGTTGTCTATCCATTGAAACGTATTGAAATCAGATTCGTAGTATTTTAAATTCCCTTGAAAAGCTGGAGTTATAGACTTAAAAGTGTTTTTCATGTAATCAAAAAGTCCAATTTCTTGAGTCAAACTATTGTAAATCCAAAGTCTGTTTTGAGATGCAATTCCTATAGCAGATGCCATTATTGGGATTCCATTTTCCGAAAGATTTATTCTTTGTGTTTCACTCAATTGGTTGTCCAATAACACAACGGTATTGAAATTTTCATAAAAAAGCATGATTTTCAATGGATTTTGAATGTCTATTTTTGTTGGTTTTCCGAGTGCAATATTTTTGTATTCAAAGTGTTCGTTTTTTTTATCTTTAAACAACACATTGTTTTTTATTGAATAATAAAATCCAAACTGATCGTATCCCAAAAATCGATTTGCGGTGAGCAAAGTAGTATCTATTTTTGTAGCAAGATAGGTTTTATCTTGTCCGTAAGATACAGTCAATAAACAAATAAAGAATATTGGAAGCAGTTTTTTCATCAGCGCACCAAATTACAAAAAATAGAATTGCTAGTGACAGATATTTTTTAATGTCAGGACATTCATTGTTAAAATTCCACCGCAGATTCGCAGATTTTAAAAATGAAAAGAGATGTTTTGTTTCTCTAATTTAAAAATCTGCGTTAATTTCATCTGATTTATGCTGTGAAAATCTGCGAATCTTTGGCATATTTTTGCATTTAATGTGTATTTTGTTTTAAAACAAATGCTTTTTTTGATGACAATCAAAATTTTAAATTCATCTGCCTAAAAATAGAAATGGTCTATGGGTTTGAGGAACTTGTATATTAAATTTCACTATTGAATTTATTAATTCTACTTTTGATTAGGGTAAATACAGTTTGTGATTAAACTCTTTACAGCAAATGCAGTCTTACGTTTAATATAAAAATGTAACAAATTCCTTTAGGAATAGACTACTTCTTAATATCAAAAAAAACAAAAATTATGTCTAAAATTATTTTTTCAATAGCATTATTAATTGCAGTCCATTTAGGACTTCAAGCGCAGGAATTTCAAGGAGTGGCGGTTTATGAGTCCAAAACAAGTACAGCTGAATTCAAGGAACGAATGGCAGGAAATAAAGATATGACTCCAGAACGAATGAAGATGATGGAGGAGCGTATGAAATCGATGTTCGAAAAAAGATTCATTCTGAATTTTGATAAAACGGCTTCGATTTATAAGGAGGAAGTAAAACTCGATGCACCAACTCAACAAGGTGGCGGAATGCGAATGATGGGTTCTATGATGGGCGCTGGCGGAACCTATTATAAAAACATCAAAGAGAAAACTTATACGGTTGACAAAGAATTTATGAGCAAAGAATTTTTAATCAAAGATTCATTGCCTAATTTGAAATGGAAATTAGAAGGTGAAAGCCGCATTATTGGTGGTTATAATTGTTTTAAAGCCACCGCTGTTCGCCCTGTAAGTGCTGCCGATTTTAGAAATTTTGCCCCTAGAAAAGAAGAAACACCTGCTGTAAAAAAAGAGGCTACTACCAAAACGAATTTTACGGATCAAATTAGTGCTCCAAAAGTAGAAATAATTACCGTTTGGTACACACCAGAAATTCCAGTAAACCAAGGGCCAGAAGGTTATTGGGGTTTGCCAGGATTAATTTTGGAAGTAAACGATGGAAAAACAGTTATTTTATGTTCTAAAATTGTGTTGAATCCTAAAGAGAAAGCAGTGATAAAACCAGTTGCTAAAGGGAAACAAATTTCACAAAAAGACTATGATGAATTGGTGGTGAAAAAAATGCAGGAATTTCGTGAAATGAATCAAAGACCTGGCGGAAATGGAGGGCCTGGAGGAATGGGAAGACCTTAACAAAATCCAATTCATTTTCAAAATCATTAAAAAATCCAAATGAAACATATTTATACAATTGCCTTATTGCTTATCAGTTCGCTTTCTTTTTCACAAACCATACGAATGGAAGGTCTTATCACCGATTCTAAAAACACAGGACTGGAAATGGTCAATGTGATGGCGGTAAATAAAGTCACGAAAGCCATGGATTCTTATGCGATAACCAACGAAAAAGGGAAATATTTCCTCGATTTGAAAGTCAATTCAACTTACACTATTAGCGTGAGTTTTTTGGGAATGCAAAGCACGCAGGTAGAAGTTGTTACGGCTACTACTAATATCAATAAAAATATTGCCCTGCAAGATGGAGCTGTTGAGTTGGATGGAGTAGAAATTGTTCGTGAAATGCCCGTTTCTATCAAAGGCGATACGATTGTGTACAATGCCGATTCTTTTAAATCGGGTACGGAACGAAAGCTGGAAGATGTCCTGAAAAAATTACCTGGAGTTGAAGTAAATGCCGATGGTGAAATTGAAGTAGAAGGTAAAAAAGTAACCAAATTAATGGTCGAAGGCAAAGATTTTTTTGATGGCGATACCAAATTAGGAGTAAAAAATATTCCTGCAGATGCGATTGATAAAATTCAAGTGTTGCGTAATTTCAACGAAAATTCAATTCTGAAAGGGGTCGAAAACAACCAAGACAATGTAGCGATGAACATCAAATTGAAATCAGGAAAAAAGAATTTCTGGTTTGGCGATCTGACTGCTGGAATTGGAGTAGGGATGTTGGATACGCGTTATTTAATTAACCCAAAATTGTTTTATTACAGCCCTAAATACAGTATCAATGTGATTACCAATTTCAATAATATTGGCGAATTGCCTTTAACTATTCAAGATTATAATAAACTGACGGGAGGTTTTCGAGGATTAACGTCCAAAGGCGGTTCTAGTTTTAACGTTACGTCTAATGATTTAGGGATTTCATTGATGAGAAACAATCGAGCCAAGGAAATTGAAACCCAATTTGGAGCCGCAAATTTCTCTTATAATGTCAATAAAGCGTGGACGTTGAGCGGTTTTGGAATTATTTCTTCCTCACTCACCGATTTAGAAACCATTTCGCAAACCAATATTTTAGAACCCAATTCTTCTGAAATTCAATCTACCGAAAATCGGAAAGAAGCAGCGCATCAAAAAAGTAATTTAGGGATGTTTAAGTTGAGTTCGAGTTACAAACCATCGTCTGATTTTCAGTTCGATTACGATGTTTTAGCCAAGATTTCCAAGCAAGAAGAAGACGCTCCTTTAGTTAGAGAATCTATTGTGGATAATATTTCAACAACTGAAACTATCAATACGACAAAAGAACAAGAACCTATTTCAATCAATCAAAATTTGAGTTTGTTTTATACCTTAAATGAAAAGAATATTCTCGCGGTCGAGATGCAACATTTGTACCAAGAAGAAGATCCTTTTTATAATGCCAATTTAAAGTCGCAACCCTTTAATTTAGTGGGTTATACTTCGGGACAAAATAGAAATGATATTACCCAAAACCGATTTGTTAAGACCAGTAAAATAGATGCCAAAGCCGATTATTATTACATGCTTACGCCCACAAGCAACATCAATATCACATTAGGTGATACCTATTCGTACCAGAATTTTAATTCCAGTATGTATCAAATTTTGGACAATCAAACCATTAATGAATTGGATAATTCAGCCAATCAAAATGACGTAACTTACAATTTTAACGATGCTTTTTTGGGATTGCATTACAAGATTTTAACGGGGAAATTTACGTTCACGCCAGGAGTAAGCATTCATAGTTATAATATGACCAATGACCAATTAGGAACTGGTTTTAGCCAAAATTTTTCACGAGTTTTGCCTGATTTATTAGCGATTTATCAAATCAAAAAAGCAGAATCATTGACTTATAATTTCTCCTATACCAATAGTTTTACCGATATTAATCAATTGGCAGAAGGTTTGGTTTTTTCTAATTATAATAATCTACGAAAAGGAAGCCGAACGCTCGAAAATGCAACGGCTCGTCAGCATTCGTTACGTTATTTTAAATACAATATGTATAATTTAGAAAACATATCGGCATTTTTGACTTATTCTAAACGTATTGATGCCGTAAAAACCAGAGCAAATTATGATGGTGTGAATCAGTCTTCAGCGCCATATAATTCTGATTTTGCTGACGAAACTTTATCAGGAAGCGGTTCGTATGGACGTTCTTTCCTGAAGAATTATAAAGCTTCATTTTCCGCTAATTTGAATTGGTCTTTGTTCAATAACATTCAGAACAATGTCTTGATTGAAAACGAAAGTTTTACCCAAAGTTATACTTTAAAAGCGTCAACGAATTATAAAAAATTACCCAATTTAGAAGTGGGTTACAATCTAACAATTAATGATTATGCCAATAGTGTTTTTTACACCGACAGGCCTTTTGCTAAATTAGATTACTACTTTTTGAACAGCTTTTCGTTTGTTGCCGAATACGAATTTTACCATTATTACAACAGCAGTAAAACAGTCGATAATCAATATGATTTCTTGAGTGCCAGTTTAATTTATCAAAAGAAAAACAGCAAATTCGAATATAAAATTAGTGGAACGAATCTCTTGAATACCAAATCTATAAATGATGACAGTTTCTCGCAATTCTCTACCAGAACTTCGCAATACACCGTTCAACCAAGGTATTTGATTTTGTCTTTGAAGTATAATATTTAATTAGACTTTGAAGTATTAAATCCATAAAAAATACCCTGATAAAATTAATTTCGTTAGTGTATTTTTTATGGATTTATTGTTATTTTTTAATTCCAATCATAACTTTTAGTCTGTAATTTGTTATTGTTTTTTTGTTTTCTTTTTTTGCTCCATTTATATTTAAATAAGTGATTAGAATTCGGTATTTGGGTAATTCTATTGTTTGAGTGATTTTTTTATCAGAATTGTTATAATCAAAAGCTTTAGTAGTATTGACAAAATCAAAAATTCGTAAAGGAATTATATCCTGATTAATTTCTAAATTACAACCATAAGGTTTTTCAAATGATTTTATTGAATATTTGATTTTGTCTATTTCTATACAATTTTCACAATCTAAATTATTATTATCTGAAACAAAACAAGAAAAATCATAGTCGTGAATGTTTTCAATATTTTGATTTTCATCATCGTAATAACTATAATAAAAACTAGTGTTAATATTGTTTTTTCTATTAGATTTGTAGCGGTAAGTCAGACCTAAAGCCTCCATGATCTGTGAAGAATTTGGCTCTTCGTCTTTTTTGAGTAATGTAGTTAATTTGTCTTTTGTGTAAGGAATTAGAATGTTTGCAGAATAATTTTCTTCTATAAAATCTACAATACTACTCAAGTCTTTTTCCTGTTCAAAGTTCAGTTTTTCTTTTTCAATTTTTTGCATATACCATTCAAATCTAGAAAGTTGACTGTTTTTAGAAATACTATCCGCACTTTGAGGGCCAACAATAGATAACAATCCTGCAATGCACATGCTAATAGGAATGAATTTTATTTGAGGTTGCTTTTGAATTAAAAAATAACCCGCAACAATTACTAGCCAAATTGCTAATAATAATACATAATAACGTTCATGTGTAAATCCATACAACTGAACACGATATAGAATAGCATAAAACAGTAACCCTAACAAAGGGATTAATGAAAAATAAAACCAGCGATTGAAAGTTCGCATCCAAAGATTTCCTGTTTCAGTAGCTATTGGATGTACTAATAGGAATGATAAAATTCCGAAAATAGCAAATACCAAAACAAGGTTAGAAACCCAACCAACAGGTAAAGAGAGAGTAATTAAAATTTTCGTTTCATAACAAATTAAAATAACTAAATAAAGGCTAATTAAAGGCAATAAAACATATTGAGTAAAGTTTTTAAGTCCATTAGGATAGCTTAATTTTAAAGGTATTTCATGATTATTAGTATCTGGAACACCATTCAAAAAGAAAAGAGTATTGAAAATTCCAGCAATTACAAAGAACAAATAACCATAAATGTTATTGTCAAATTCAATCTTAAATAATTCTTTGACCGCCAAAATTGCTAAAGCTAATCCTGAATAAAGGACAATGGTGTATAAACCTGAAGTTAATATACGCAGAAATAGTTGCTTGTTAAATTCCCAAAATTCTTCTTGATTATATTTTTTGGGTAAAAAACCAGCAAATGAAACCAGTAAATGCAATGCTATGTTTAGTACTAAATACTGTTGCATTTCAATTTCTGAAGCGTCATTTTTAAAGCTGAAAACAAAAGCAATGGCTAGGCTTCCTAGGATTGAGCTAGTCAAAAAACGAAGAAGATTGTTTTTTTTGTAGTTGAAGAAAAATAAACTAATGGAAAGAAACAAGACCAAACATAGCGAGCAACTCATTATAGCTTTGAATAAAAATTCTTTTGAAGTATCTCCATAGTCTTTTTGAATAAGGAGAATAGCGCAAATGGTTCCGAAAATGGTCGTTATTGTTTCTAACGGAAATCTTAAAACAGTTTTTAGTGTAGCATTTAATACACTTTGTAAAGAAGGAAATTTAGCCATAGTTGGTTGGGATATTTTCTGCTAAATATATAAAAATAGATAGATAGCCAAATAAAAAACCCTGACAAAATATTAAATTTCGTCAGGGTATTTCTTTGTGTACTTTGCGGTTAAATTTTATAACCCAAAAGCAGTTTTCACTTGATCTACGAAATCTAATTTTTCCCAAGTAAACAATTCAACAGTTACTGTTTTTTCAATTCCTCCTGGCGCTTTGAAAGTTTTGGTTACCGTTTCTGGTTTACGTCCCATGTGTCCGTAAGCAGCAGTTTCGCTATAGATTGGATTTCTTAATTTCAAACGTTGTTCGATAAAGTAAGGACGCATATCAAAAATTTCCTCTACTTTTTTGGCAATTTCACCGTTAGTCAAATTCACTTTTGAAGTTCCATAAGTGTCAACAAAGATTCCCATTGGTTTTGCAACACCAATAGCGTAAGAAACCTGAACCAAAATCTCGTCAGCAACTCCAGCTGCAACAAGATTTTTAGCGATATGACGTGTAGCATAAGCCGCACTTCTATCTACTTTACTTGGATCTTTTCCAGAGAAAGCACCACCACCGTGAGCTCCTTTTCCACCGTAAGTATCTACAATGATTTTTCTTCCTGTCAATCCAGTATCTCCGTGAGGTCCACCAATAACAAATTTTCCAGTTGGGTTAATGTGGTATTGAATTTGGTCATTAAACAAATGAGCGTATTGTGGATATTTGGCTTTAATTCTTGGAATCAAAATAGAAATTAAATCATTTTTGATTTTTGCTAACATTTCAGCTTCTGGAGCGAAATCATCGTGTTGAGTCGAAATTACAATCGCATCAATTCGTTGTGGTTTGTTATCGTCTGAATATTCTAAAGTTACTTGTGATTTAGCATCTGGACGTAAATAAGTGATTTCAGCATCTTCTCTTCTTAGGTTTGCCAATTCAATCAATAATGCGTGAGCAATATCCAAAGCCAATGGCATATAGTTTTCCGTTTCATTAGTAGCATAACCAAACATCATTCCCTGGTCACCAGCTCCTTGCTCTTCTTTGCTAGCTCTGTCAACACCTTGATTAATATCGGCAGATTGTTCGTGAATGGCTGAAAGAACACCACAAGAATTGGCTTCAAACATATATTCACTTTTAGTATAACCAATTTTTTTGATGACATCTCTAGCAATAGTTTGTACGTCTAAATAGGTTTCAGATTTCACTTCACCAGCCAAAATAACTTGTCCAGTGGTAACTAAAGTTTCGCAAGCTACTTTTGATTCTGGATCAAAAGCCAAAAAATTATCAATTAGAGCATCAGAAATTTGATCCGCAACTTTGTCTGGATGTCCTTCACTCACTGATTCTGACGTAAATAAATAAGCCATAATAATATAGATTTTATAATTAAGCGAGAAAAAAGAAGGATTGCTGGTAAATAGTACTAAAGGAGAATTGCTGCTTTAGCATTTTTTTAACGAGGTTGCAATCAGTTCAAATTTTTCCTCTTGATTTTCGTTTGCAAAGGTATGAAACGATTTTGAATTGCAAATTAAACTTAACTTTTTTTTGAAGGGAAAAAATAGCCTGATTTTTTTGAATTTTAGAAGCGAATGAATAATAATCAAATTGGTGTTAGGAATGCAATTGCTTTTTGAAATTTTGTGGTGTCAATCCGGTGTGTTTTTTGAAAACTTTAGTAAAATAGGAATAATTTTCAAAACCAAGTTCATTTGCCACTTCGCCAATGACTTTTTCATTTGCCGATAATAATCGTTTGCTTTCTAAAATAATCTTGCTGTAAATGAATTCGGTTAAAGTAATGTTTAACACGTTTTTGCAAATTCTATTCAAATGTTTTAGACTAATATTCATTTTATCAGCGTAAAAAGAAGCTAGTTTTTCCGTTTTGAAATGTAGGTTAACTAAATTTTCCAGTTCATTAATTTTAAGATTATACGAATGAACAATGTGATCATTCATCGAATTGTATATTCTAGCTAATTCAACGTGAATGATGTCTATCAGATTCAATAATTTGTCCTGTTTTTTAAATTCCTCTTTTTTGTTTTCTTCCATCAAAAGTTCGAAATATTTTCTGATTTCGATAAGTTGCTGTTTGTTTAATACTATTTCTGGCGAGTTTTTCAAGGTTCTGTAAAAAGGATATTCTTCAATTTTTTTGTTTCCAAAGTAAAGATTATAAGCTTCTTGTGAATAGAATGTGATATATCCGTCAATGTTTTCAGAAAGTTCCCAGCTGTGTATTTGTCCAGGTTTTAGAATGTAAAGATGTCCTGTTTTGATTTCAAATTGATCAAAATCAATCGTGTGTGTTCCTGTTCCGTGAGTAAATAAAACCAGAAGATAGAAATTATGGCTGTGTGAGTTTTCAATAAAATCGTTGTTTTTCAAATGCGATTTAAAATCATTCACATACAAATCATTTTCTTCTGACTTGCAATTGAATTTCTTTATTTGATAAACAGGAAGCTTTTTCATAATTCAAAAATGTCTTTATAGTGCTATTTTTAGCGAATATAAGAAAGTTTTGTTACATCCTTTAATGCTAATTTTGTAAAAGAAAATAACACTATTATGAGTCATGCTATTTTACACCTCTTGAGTAATGAATGTCCCAATTGCAACAAAGGAAAAGTCTTTAGAGATAAGAGCTTTTTCTTTAGTATTGGTTTTCCAAAAATGAATGAATATTGCAGTCATTGTAATTTTAAATTCGAAAAAGAGCCAGGTTATTTCTTTGGAGCAATGTTTATAAGTTACGCATTGGGAGTTGGAGAAGGGATTATCACTTATTTGATAACGCATCAATTTTTTGATGAAACTTTCGATTTAAGAATGATACCTATAATTTGTAGTGTGATACTATTATTTAGTTTTTTCAACATTCGAATGTCACGAATGATTTGGATTTATATGTTTAAAAATTATTCATTATAAACCAATAATTTTTGAATTAATCGTTTTACTGTAAGTATTTGGAAGGAATGGCAAGTGAAAGCACAGCTAATTTCTATTTTGAACTAAAAGTTTGTCAATTCTTTAAAAAAATTTGGATTTCTAAATAAAAGTTTAGATATTTGTCAAACAAAAGAAAAAGCAAGATGAAATTAAATGTATGCAATATGTCGAAACATATTCAGGATAAATCCTGTGGGACGTTCGTTGCGTAATTTTAAATCTAAAATTATATAGCAAAAGCCTCCCACAAAACGGGAGGCTTTTTTTTTGAAATATATTAATCACAAATACAAATACTATGAACCATTTAAAACAGAAACAGATGAGCTTGTCCAATGTCAAATCGATGATTTGTTCAAAATCCGTTATGTGTATTTGTGTCTGCTGATTCCAAAAGTATAAGTTGTAACTGAACTTAAAACCCTTTTGGATGCCTATCTAAAAGGGTTTTTTGCTTTAGTAAATAAAACACAAAAGACACTAACTCAAATTTGAAAAAATCGAAGTTAGATTTAGTAAATATTTAGAATTCGTTAACTCAATATTTACACAATTAAAAAATAGGTTTATTAATTTTCCAACGGAAATTTTGATGCAACCCTTTTTAAAAAAAGACCAATTGAAAATTCAAAAGGTTGTAAAAAAAGTAGAACATTTAAAAATACAGATAGTATGAAAACGCTAAAATATATAACAAACACATTTAGGTCTTTGAGAGGAACAAACGCAAAAACCAACACAAACACAGGAGATAATTTAGAATTAACCAACAAGAGATTTGGATTCAATTTGAAAAGAACTCCAACTTCAGGAAAAGCAACAGCTTCTTTGTTGAGCTTATTGTATGCCGAAGAAAATGAAACGCTTTTTATTTAATGAAGATTAGATTCAAAAGTGAATTTAAAACAAGCATGGGCAGAGTCTTTTATAGGATCTGTCCGATGCTATTTTAATTTTTAAATAAAAACCCAATAGCCTAAAATTTGGTTTTTTGAAAAAAATGTGGTTAATTTGCACCTTTAAGTTCACAAACGTATTGAAATGTTATAAAGAAAGCTCGAGGGAATAGACCCGATGAAAGCTTAGCAACCCTTTGCCAACGAAGAAGGTGCTACATTCTATCCCATTTAGGGAAAAGATAACAACAAGATTCTAGGTCTCTTCTAGTTTTCTTTCTAATATTCCAAACGCAAATCAAAAATTATCAAAAGATTTGAATATTGGAAAATAAACCAACATCTATTACATTACAAAATATTACCACCGAAAGTGGCGCATTTTGCGCATCCATCAATTTGAGTTTTCAAGTTTTTGGACCAGCATTAAATACAGCTCCAATTGTTTTGGTAAATCACGCTTTGACTGGAAATTCACAAGTGGTTGGCGAAACTGGCTGGTGGAACAGTCTAATTGGCGAAAATAAAACTATTGATATTACTAAATATACTGTTTTAGCATTCAACGTTCCTGGAAATGGTTATGACGATGTTTTGATAGAAAATTACTTGGATTTCAATTCAAGAGATATTGCCAAACTTTTTCTGGAAGGAATCAAAGAGTTGAAAATTGAACAATTATACGCTATTATTGGAGGTTCAGTAGGCGGAGGAATTGCTTGGGAAATGGTGGCATTAGAACCAAAAATCACCCAACATTTAATTCCGATTGCTACCGATTGGAAATCGACAGATTGGCTGATAGCGAATTGCTATTTACAGGAACAAATATTGAAAAATTCCCGTAAACCAATTGAAGATGCGAGAATTCACGCGATGTTGTGCTATAGAACACCAGAATCGTTCAAAGTGAAGTTTCAGCGTACAACCAATGAAGAACTGGCAATTTTTAATGTAGAAAGCTGGCTGAATCATCACGGTGCCAAATTGCAGAAGCGTTTTCAGCTTTCGGCTTATAAAATGATGAATCAATTGTTAAAGTCGATTGATATTACCAGAAACAGAAGTTCATTCGATGAAATTATTGCTAAAGTGGAAGCCAATATTCATATCATTGGAATTGATTCTGATTTGTTTTTTACTGCAAATGAGAACAGAGAAACTTTCGAAGAATTAAAAAAACTAAATAAAAATGTTTCTTACGGTGAGATAAAATCAATCCACGGACACGATGCGTTTTTGATAGAATACAAACAATTAGATAATTTGCTTAAGGATATTTTTTAAGCATTATAGATACAGAACAGATGAAAATATTAAAATTTGGGGGTAAATCTTTATCCAATGGCAAAGGATTAAACAAAGTAATTTCGATAATCGAAAGCAAAGTCAATCAAGGCGAACAAATAGCTGTTGTCGTTTCTGCACGTGGAAATGCGACTGATGAATTAGAAGATATTTTGGCAATCGCAGCTAAAAATAAAGATTATAAAACGCCATTAGAAAATTTCAAGAAAGAACAAAATGGTGAATACAAGGACATCGATTTATCAGTTGAATTTGAAGTTTTAGACAAACTTTTTGAAGGTGTAAGCCTAATTGGCGATTACAGCAACAAAATTAAAGACCAGATTTTATCGCAGGGCGAATTGCTTTCGGCAAAATTGCTGACTGCTATTTTGAACCAAAAAGGAATAAGTGCTAATCTGACTGATTCAAGAGCGTTGATAAAAACGGATTCTAAATTTGGAGATGCACAGCCATTGGAACAAGCTTCCAAGAAAAACGTGATCAATTATTTCAAAGAAAATAACGATACTGTAAATATTATTACCGGTTTTATTGGGTCGAATAATAATAACGACACCACAACTTTAGGAAGAAACGGTAGCAATTACACGGCTTCGTTGTTTGCGAATTATCTTGAAGCAGAAGAACTTCAAAATTATACACACGTTGACGGAATTTATACTGCAAACCCTGAATTAGTTCCAGATGCGAAGAAAATTGATCGTTTGTCGTTTAATGAAGCCAACGAAATAGCGAATTTTGGAGCGACTATTTTGCACGCCAAAACGATTATTCCTTTGTTGGAAAAAAATATTCCGTTACGAATTCTAAACACTTTCAATGATGATAATCAAGGAACATTAATTACTTCAAAATCAAACAAAGAAGGAATTAAAACGCTTTCGGTTTTAGAAAATGTGTCATTGGTAAACCTGGAAGGAAGAGGATTACTAGGAAAAACGGGTGTTGATGCTCGTATTTTTAGAGTAATGGGTGACAATGATATTAGCGTAAGCATCATTTCTCAGGGTTCGTCTGAACGTGGAATTGGCTTGGTTGTAAATGCCAATGACGCCACAAAAGCGATGGTAGAATTGGAGAAAGAATTCGAAAATGATTTTTATTCCAAAGACGTGAACAAAATTTCGGTAACCGATAATGTTTCGGTGATTTCGATTATTGGTCAGGATTTGAGTACTTTCCACAAACCCTACACGGCCTTGATTAAAAATAAAATTGTTCCCATTCTTTTCAATAATACGGTTACGGGTAAAAATGTGAGTTTGGTAGTAAAAAAATCAGAATTACACAAAGCCTTGAACGTAATTCACGGTGAGATTTTTGGAGTTTCCAAGAAAATCAATATTGCTATTTTCGGTCACGGATTGGTAGGCGGAACTTTGATCAATCAAATTTTAGAATCGGCTCCAGCTATCGAAAAAAGGAAAGACATCAAACTGAATGTTTTTGCGATTGCGAATTCCAAGAATTTGCTTTTGAATAAAAATGGCGTATCTCCCAATTGGAAAAACGAAATCCAGACCAATGGTTTCTCTTATACAATTGATGATGTTATTGCTTTCGCCAATGAAAATCATTTGGAGAATTTGATTGCTGTGGATAATTCAGCAAGTGCTGTATTTGTAGAGAATTATACCAAATTGGCAGAAAATGGTTTCGATTTGATTTCTTCTAATAAAGTAGCGAATACTTTGAGTTATAAGTTTTACAAAGACTTGCGAAAAGTATTGGCGGAAAACCAAAAGAATTATTTGTACGAAACCAATGTTGGAGCAGGATTACCATTGATTGATACCATAAAATTATTGCATCTTTCAGGTGAAAACATTACTAAAATAAAAGGAGTTTTCTCCGGAACTTTGAGTTATTTATTCAATAATTTCTCTGCTAAAGATGTTCCATTCAGCGAAATTCTGAAAGAAGCTATCGATAACGGTTATACAGAACCGGATCCGAGAGAAGATTTATGCGGAAACGATGTTGGTAGAAAATTGTTAATTTTGGCTAGAGAATTGGATTTGCAAAATGAATTCGAAGAAATCCATATTCAAAACCTGATTCCAGAACATTTGCGTGAAGGAAATGTTACTGATTTCTTGAATAAATTAAAAGAATTCGATCCAATTTATACTAAAATAAAAGAAGAGCAAGAACCAAATCACGTGTTGAGATACATTGGCGAATTGTCAGGCGATTTGCAAAATGACAAAGGAAATTTGGAAGTGAAATTAGTTTCTGTACCTTCGGATACAGCCTTGGGCGGATTAAAAGGTTCTGATTCTTTCTTTGAAATTTACACCGAATCCTACGGAGACCGACCAATTGTGATTCAAGGAGCTGGAGCAGGATCGGCAGTTACAGCGAGAGGTGTTTTTGGAGATATTTTGAGATTGTCGGAGAAAGGATAATTGATTTAAGATTGCAGATTAACGATTTTTGATTTCAGATTTAAAAAAGAAAAAGAATGAAAATAACACTAAACAGAGTAAACGAAAACTTCCACTTCGAATTAAAAAACGAACGTGGACATATAGTAAATGTAGATGCACGTCCTGATTTTGGAGGTAATGATATGGGGCCAAGTCCAATGGAATTAGTATTGATGGGTGTTGCAGGATGCAGTGGAATTGATATGATTTCGATTCTAAAAAAACAGCGTCAGGAAATCACTTCTTTCAAAGCAGAAGTAGAAGGCGAGCGTGTGCAAGTGGGCGAAGCAAAACCTTTCAAAGATATTTACGTGGTTTTTTTATTGGAAGGAAACATTAAAGAAGACAAAGCGGCAAAAGCGGCACAATTATCTTTCGATAAATATTGCTCGGTTTCTAAAACTGTAGAGCCAACAGCAACAATACATTATAAAGTAGTTTTGAACGGAGTAGAATTAGCGAAAATCTAATTTAAACTTCAAATAAATATAGATACTGATTAAATAAATTGTTTAGTTAGTGAAATTTAAAACAATATGAATTCGTGCAAATTTGTGGAATTCGTGTTTAAAAAAATAAAAAAATGAACGAACAAGAATTTGGTTTTGAAACCGAAGCGATACGCAACCATTTAGAGAAATCACAATTTCAGGAGCATTCAACACCTTTGTATTTGTCATCCAGTTTTGTATTTGATGATGCAGAGGATATGAGAGCTTCTTTTACAGAAGAAAAAATACGTAATATTTATAGCCGTTTTAGCAACCCAAACACAACCGAGTTTGTAGATAAAGTTTGCGCTATGGAAGGTGCGGAGGCAGGTTATGCTTTTGCTACAGGAATGGCGGCGATTTATTCTACGTTTGCCGCTTTGTTAAGTTCAGGTGATCATATTGTGTCTGCTGGAAGCGTGTTTGGTTCGACTCACGCGTTGTTTATGACTTATTTTCCAAAGTGGAATATTGAGACTACGTATTTCGATATTAATAAGCCGGAAACAATTGAGAGTTTTATCAAACCGAATACCAAAATCTTATATGCAGAAACGCCGACTAACCCTGGAGTAGATGTGGTTGATTTGGAATTATTGGGTCAGATTGCCAAAAAACACAACTTAATTCTGATAATTGATAACTGTTTTGTAACACCATATATTCAACAGCCTATAAAGTATGGTGCTCATATAGTAGTACATTCGGCGACTAAATTGATGGACGGACAAGGACGTGTTTTAGGCGGAGTTGCTGTGGGGCAAGCAGATTTAATACGTCAAATTTATTTATTCTCAAGAAATACAGGGCCAGCTTTATCACCGTTTAATGCGTGGGTTTTGTCGAAAAGTTTAGAGACTTTAGCCATTCGTGTGGACAGACATTGTGAAAACGCCTTAAAAGTTGCTGAATTTTTAGAAAGCCATCCGAATGTAAATAGTGTGAAATATCCTTTCTTGAAATCGCATCCTAAATATGAAGTAGCCAAAAAACAAATGCTTTTAGGAGGTAATATTATTGCTTTTGAAATTAAAGGCGGATTAGAAGGCGGAAGAAAATTTTTGGACAAAATAAAATTATGTTCCCTTTCGGCAAATATTGGGGATGCAAAAACTATTGTGACGCATCCAGCTTCTACCACACACAGCAAATTGTCTGTTGAAGAAAAATTAGCGGTTGGAATTACAGAAGGTTTAGTACGTGTTTCAGTAGGATTGGAAACCGTAAAAGATGTTATTGCTGATTTAGAGCAGGCATTATCTTAATTATTAGATTATTAGCTTTGTCAAAGTTTTAAACTTTGACAAAGTTTTTTAAACACCATCAAAAATCAAAATGCTCTCAAAAAAAACTAAATACGGAATTAAAGCTTTGACCTTTTTGGCTCGCCGAGAAGATCAAACTCCTGTGCAGATTGCTGAAATTGCAAAAAGCGAGAAAATTTCGATTAAGTTTTTAGAAAGTATTTTATTGCTCTTGCGCCATTCCGGTTTTTTAGGAGCCAAAAAAGGAAAAGGCGGTGGCTACTATCTTATCAAAGAGCCCAAAGACATTAATATGGCAAAAGTCTATCGGATTCTCGAAGGACCAATTGCCTTGTTGCCTTGCGCCAGTCATAATTTCTACGAACCTTGCGATGATTGTACTGACGAAACTATTTGTGCTGTTCGTAAGCTAATGATGGAAGTTCGTGACAATACTTTAATGATATTGGAAAACAATACCCTCGCTGATATCGTTTTTTAATTTTAAGAAGCAAAAACTAATTTGTATCCCACGAAAAATAGCATAATTGCAATAGCATTTCGAAGTAATAAATCGGGAACTTTACCGCTCAATATACTCCCAAGATAAATACCAGGAAGTGATCCCATAAGCAATTGGGCTAATAATGCTAAATCTAAATTTCCCATCGAAGCGTGACCAATTCCCGCTACAAGTGTCAAAGGAACAGCATGAGCAATCTCGGTACCAACCAATCTTGGAGTAGGCAAAAGCGGATACAAGAAAAATAAAGTAACCGTACCCAAAGCACCCGCACCAATTGAAGTTAGAGTAACTGTAGCTCCCAATAGAACCCCAATACCAACAGTTAATACGTTTTGAGTCACACTCTCTTTATGAAACTTATCGCCAGCGTGTTTTTGCGAAAGAACCAACAATTTTGTCTTAAAAACAATCGCCACCGAAGTAAACAATAACGCCCAGCCTAAACTGTATTTTATAACCTTATTTATTGCTGTGACATCTGTTTTATAGATATCCAGAATCCACAAAGTCAGCAAAGCAGCAGGAACACTACCTAAAGAAAGCCAACCTGTAATTGTCCAGTTGATATTTTTTTTCTTATTATGCACATAAACACCGCCCATTTTAGTAAAGGCTGCATATAGCAAATCAGTTCCAACAGCCTTTGTAGGTGGAATTCCAAAATACAATAAAATAGGTGTCATCAAAGATCCACCACCAACACCAGTCATTCCAACGATAAAACCCACAACAATACCCGCAATAACTAAACCTATTTGAAAGTCCATTTCTAAATTTTTTTTGGCAAAAATAAAATTATTTTTTTAAAATACTATAAATCCGATAGACTTTAAGAAATATATTTTTAAAAAGATTATTTTGGAGCGAAACATCAGGCATTTTCGGCAAATATCGTTCCCGCCATCCTTCCAACCGTTGCGAGCCGAACACCGGCTCACAACGTTTTCCCTCCTGTCGGGGCTAAAGAGCTGAATTTGGGGTGCTTTTAGAATGTTTTCAATCATAAAAAAATCAAAAAATATTTTTCTATTTAGAAATAAGTAGTACTTTTGCAAAGTAATCTAGTAAACCGATAGGGTAATAGATTTGTAAATAAAACTAATAAATATGGATACAACTTTGAATAATGATAATAATACTTCAAAAGTAGAAGTGAGTTTTAAAGAACGATTGTGGATAATTATTCCAGTTGTTTTGTTGGTAGGCTTATTATCTACATTGGTTTATAATCATTACAGTGAATTTACTTGGGATGGATTTGTTGGAGGTTTTAATCAGGAATTACTAGTCTTTTTTGCTATTGGTGTTTTTGCACAATTAGTAGATGGAACATTAGGAATGGGGTATGGAGCAACCTCTAGTTCTTTCTTATTAGCCTACGGAATTTCTCCAGCAATAAGCAGTACAGGAGTACACGTTGCTGAAATGTTTACTACTGGAGCTTCGGCGATTTCACACCACAAATTTGGTAATATCAATAAAAAATTATTAAAAAATCTTTTGATTCCAGGTGCAATTGGTTCTATAACGGGCGCTTATTTGTTGGCTGATGTGATTGATGGCGATACCATAAAGCCATTTATTGCCATTTATTTGATGATTTTAGCGGTTGTTATTATCATAAAAGCATTACGAAAAAATATCACAAAAAAGAAGACAAAAAAACTAGGATTTCTTGCTACCTTTGGCGGCTTTATGGATTCTATCGGTGGAGGTGGATGGGGACCTATCGTAACGTCAACATTATTGGGGCGTGGAAGGAATCCGCGTTATACTATTGGCTCTGTAAATGCAGCTGAATTTGTAGTTTCGTTTGCTAGTGGAATCACTTTTATGCTTTTTGGAGGTATAAATGGCTGGCAAGTGATTATTGGATTAATATTAGGAGGTGTTATTGCTGCTCCTCTTGGTGCTTATTTGGTGAATAAAATTCAAAGAAAACCAATGATGGTTGTTGTTGGGGTATTAATAATTTTATTGAGTTTAAAAACTTTGTGGAAGTTTTTATAAAATAATAAAGAAACACTTTCGTCTTAATTATATAAGGGTTAGTTAAAAAGGAACAAAAAAATGAGTGCAACAATAGTAAATACTTTATTAGAAAAAACAGCTGGTTTTTCGATTGAAGAAACTTTGGCGTTTTTGGCTAATGAATACAAAGATAAAGTAGTTTTTTCGACATCTTTCGGACAGGAAGATCAGGTAATTACTGCTTTGATTGCAAAAAACGATTTGCCAATTACCATTTTTACTTTGGATACAGGTAGATTGTTTCAGGAGACCTATGATGTTTTTCATAAAACATTAAAGAAGTACAAAAAACCAATTGAAGTTTATTTTCCAGAAGCTGCTTCTGTTGAAAATTTACTAAAACAAAAAGGACCAAACAGCTTTTACGAATCGGTTGAGAATAGAAAAGAATGTTGTTTTATTCGTAAAGTAGCACCTTTGACCAAAGCTTTGAAAGGAAATGCTATTTGGATTACAGGTTTAAGAGCCGAACAATCAGAGAATAGAAACGACTTGCCTTTCTTTGAATACGATGCTAATTTTGACATCATCAAATTCAATCCTCTGTTGAAATGGACTTTAGAAGATGTTCAAAAATACATTGATGAAAATAATGTGCCACAAAATGCTTTACACAAACAAGGATTTGTTAGTATAGGTTGTGCGCCTTGTACCAGAGCAATTGCTCCTGGCGAAGATATTAGAGCAGGAAGATGGTCTTGGGAATCCAGCCATAAAGAATGCGGTTTACACCAAAAATAAGATTTCAGAACGCAGATTTCAGAAAACAGAATAAAGATAATAGAATAAATATACATAGTTTATGAGATTTTAGTTGAGGTAACAAACCTTAAACTTTTAAACTTTTAAACTTTTTTAAACAAATAAAAATGAGTTCAGTATTAAAAACAAATGCTTTAGAAAGCGAAGCGATTTACATTTTTAGAGAAGTGATTTCTCAATTTGACAAGCCTGTGTTGCTTTTCTCTGGAGGAAAAGATTCAATAACATTGGTGCGTTTGGCACAAAAAGCATTTTTTCCAGCAAAAATTCCTTTTCCATTATTGCACGTTGATACAGGACACAACTTTCCTGAAACTATCGAATTCAGAGACAAATTAGTAGCTGAATTAGGTTTGGAATTAATTGTTCGTAATGTACAGGATGCTATCGATTCTGGAAAAGTAGTAGAAGAATCTGGAAAATATTCAAGTAGAAATAGTTTGCAAACAACCACACTTTTGGATGCAATTGATGAGTTCAAATTTGATGCTTGTATCGGTGGAGCACGTCGTGATGAAGAAAAAGCAAGAGCTAAAGAACGTATTTTCTCTGTTCGTGATGATTTCGGTCAATGGGATGAGAAAAATCAACGCCCGGAATTATTTGATTTATTGAACGGAAAAATCGAAAATGGCCAAAACGTTCGTGTTTTCCCAATTTCAAACTGGACAGAATTAGATGTTTGGAGTTATATCGAACAAGAGCAAATCGAAATTCCATCGATTTATTTCTCACACAAACGTAAAGTATTCTTAAGAGATGGTATGATTTGGTCACATTCTCCTTTTGTTTTTCAAGAGGAAGATGAGCCAACAGAAGAAAGAGTGGTTCGTTTTAGAACCGTTGGGGATATGAGTTGTACTGCTGCAGTAGATTCTTATGCAGGAACAATTACCGAAGTAGTTGGCGAAATTCGTTCTTCTACTATTTCAGAAAGAGGAGCCAGAATTGATGACAAACGTTCGGAAGCTGCAATGGAAAAAAGAAAACAACAAGGGTATTTTTAAGCCAATTAAAAATTAGGAATTAAAAATTAAAAGTCAAAAAACATACAGATTATAAGTTTCGAGAGAAAACCTGAAACTTTAAACCTGAAACAAAAATAGTAGAATGGAAGTTTTAAAAATAGCAACAGCAGGAAGTGTAGATGATGGAAAAAGTACATTAATCGGAAGATTATTATACGATACACAGTCATTGACTACAGACAAATTAGAAGCAATAGAAAAAAGCAGTAAGCAAAAAGGATACGATTATCTTGATTTTTCTTTGGCTACAGATGGTTTGGTTGCTGAAAGAGAACAAGGAATTACAATTGACGTAGCGCATATTTACTTTTCGACTGCGAAAAAAAGTTACATTATTGCCGATACCCCAGGTCACGTAGAATACACTCGTAATATGGTTACAGGAGCTTCGACTTCACAAGTATCTATCATTTTGATTGATGCCCGTAAAGGAGTTATTGAGCAAACCTACCGTCACTTTTTTATCAATAATTTATTGAGAGTAAAAGATGTGATTGTTGCAATTAATAAAATGGATTTAGTTGATTATTCAGAAGAAGTTTTCAATAAAATCAAAGCTGATTTTCAGGCATTAAATGAAAAAAGTGCTTACAAAGAACAAAACGTAAGTTACATTCCGTTGAGTGCTTTGACAGGTGATAATGTGGTAGAAACATTAGGAAAAATGCCTTGGTATACTGGTCAAACTATTCTACAACATTTAGAAGGTTTAGAGTCAAAAGATGTTTATGATAATGGACAGGCTCGTTTTCCAGTTCAAACAGTAATTCGTCCAAAAACGGAAGAATACCACGATTTTAGAGGATATGCCGGAAAATTATACGGGAACAATATCAAAGTTGGAGATGCTGTAACGGTTCTTCCTTCTTTAACAGAATCAAAAGTGACTAACATTCACTTTTTCGATCAGCAATTTGACGAAGCTACAGCAGGTTCTTCTATCACATTGGAATTAGAAAATGATATCAATGTAACAAGAGGGGATATGATTGTAAAATCAAGTGAACTTCCTAAAGTGGAGAAAGACATCACAACAACTGTTTGTTGGATGGACAGCAAAAAATTAGTAGCCGGTGCAAAATATTTTGTACAGCACAATTCGAATAGAGTTTTGGCAAAAATTGACGGTGTGAAAAATGTAATCGCTACAGATTATACAGGAACAAAAGAAGCTTCTCAATTATCAATTAATGAAATTGGAGAAGTAACTATCAAATTGAGCAAAGCCATTTATTTTGATGCTTACAACGATAACAAATCGAATGGAGCTTTCATCTTAATTGATGCTACAACCAACACTACAGCAGGAGTTGGATTTATAAAATAATTTCGAACTATGCCTTCTCTGAATGGAAGGAATAAACTAGAAAATTAGAATTGAGTAAATAAAATATAACATCCCCGGTTTTGGTTTCTCTTATTTTAGAAGAGACTATGGGGAAGGAAAACCAAGAGAGTATGGAAAGTTTTAGAACAGAAATAGAAAACCCGATTGTACAAAAAGAGATTATCGATTTAGAGAAAAAGATTTTTTCTTTCCGTAACGGACAAATTGATGATGAGCGTTTTCGTAGTCTTCGTTTAGCGCGTGGAATTTACGGTCAACGTCAGGAAGGAGTACAAATGATTCGTATTAAATTGCCTTACGGAAAAGTAACCAGCGAGCAATTGAGAAGAATTACGGAAGTATCGGATAAATATTCTACAGGACGTTTGCACATTACAACTCGTCAGGATATTCAAATTCATTATGTGAGTTTGGACAGAACACCTGAACTTTGGGCAGATTTAGCCAAAGATGATATTACATTGCGTGAAGCTTGTGGAAACACAGTTCGTAATATTACAGGAAGTGAATTAGCCGGTGTAGATGTTGACGAACCTTTTGATGTGACACCTTATGCTCACGGTTTGTTCCAATATTTATTGCGTAACCCAATTTGTCAGGAAATGGGACGTAAGTTCAAAATATCATTCTCATCATCAGATAAAGATACTGCTTTGAGTTATTTACACGATTTAGGATTTATTCCAAAAATTGTTAATGGCGAAAAAGGATTCAAAATAATGTTTGCAGGAGGTTTGGGTTCACAGCCAAGTCACGCTGAATTGCTTTCAGAATTTGTACCGGTAAACCAAATTATCCCAACTGCGGAAGGTATAATCAGAGTTTTTGACCGTCACGGAGAAAGAGCAAAACGTTTGAAAGCACGTATGAAATTCTTAATCAAAGACTTGGGTCGTGAGGAATTTTTACGTTTAGTAGATGAAGAGAAAAAAGCATTGCCTTTTCACTCTTACGAAATAGATACAACTGCATTTGAAGGACCAATTACAGAACCTTTATTAGCGGTGCCATCAGTAACAATTGATGACGTTGAAGCTTTTGAAGCATGGAAAAAATCAAATGTAATTGCACAAAAACAAGCAGGATATGTAGCAATTGGTGTAAAAGTACTTTTAGGAGATTTCTACACTGACAAAGCAAGATTATTAGCGGATTTGATTAAAAATTATGGTGCTAACGAATTGCGTTTTTCATTAAGACAAAACATCGTTATCCGTAACATCAAAGAAGAAAATTTACCTTTCTTTTACCAGGAATTAGCCAAATTAGAAATGGTTAGTTTAGGATATGATACTGTTGGAGATATCACGGCTTGTCCGGGAACTGATACTTGTAATTTAGGAATTGCAAGCAGTACAGGAATTGCCGAAGAATTAGAAAGAGTAATCAAAACAGAATACCCACAATACAGCAACAACACTGAAATTGAAATCAAAATCAGTGGTTGTATGAATGCTTGCGGACAACACAATATGTCAGCGATTGGTTTCCAGGGAATGTCAATCAATGCAGGGAAATTAGTAGCTCCGGCGTTACAGGTTTTATTAGGAGGAGGAAGATTAGGAAATGGTGAAGGACGTTTTTCTGATAAAGTAATCAAAATTCCAAGTAGAAGAGGACCTGATGCTTTGCGTTTTATCTTAAATGATTTTGATGCGAACGGAAACGGACAATCATTCCTGAATTATTATGATGCTAAAGGTGAGAAATATTTCTACGAATTTTTGAAACCATTAGCAGATGTAACGAATTTAACCGATGCTGATTTTGTAGATTGGGGTAATGCCGATAACTATGTGAAAGCAGTTGGAGTTGGAGAATGTGCCGGTGTAGTAATTGATTTAGTGGCTACTTTATTATTTGAAGCAAAAGATAAATTGACTGTTGCACAAGAATCTTTCGCAGAAGGAAAATGGTCAGATGCTATTTATCAGGCGTATGCAGGATTTGTAAATGGAGCGAAAGCTTTATTATTATCGGAGAACGAAAAAACAAATACGCACGCTGGAATTGTAGATTTATTTGATAAAGTTTTTGTTGCAACGAATAAAATTCAATTGGATTCTACTTTTGCTGAATTGGTTTACCAAATCAATAAAAATGAGCCTTCTGAAGCTTTCGCTAAAACATATATTCAAGAAGGAATTAACTTTTTTGATAAAATTGAAACGTATAGAGCAAAAGATTTAGCTGATGCTTAATACTATAAAACCCAAAGTAACTTTAGTTGGTGCAGGTCCCGGAGATCCGGATTTGCTTACGCTGAAAGGCGCAAAAGCACTAGCCGAAGCGAACGTGGTTTTGTATGATGCTTTGGCTAATGAAGAAATATTGAATTTTGCTCCCCAAAATGCCATCCGCATTTTTGTTGGAAAACAGATTGGGAATCACGCTTACACACAAGACCAAATCAATCAGTTGATTGTTGACAATGCGCTGACGTATGGAAATGTGGTTCGGCTAAAAGGAGGAGATCCTTTCATTTTTGGACGAGGGAGTGAAGAAATAGAATACGCACATAGTTTCGGAATTCCGACTTTTGTTGTGCCCGGAATTTCATCTGTAGTAGCAGTTCCTGCGAATCAGGGAATTTCAATTACAAAAAGAGGGATTTCAGAAAGTTTTTGGGTAATCACAGGAACAACTTCTGACAGAGAATTATCTGCAGATGTGGCTTTGGCAGCCCAATCATCAGCGACAGTGGTGATTTTGATGGGAATGAGTAAACTAGCACAAATAGTAAGTTTGTTTAAAAAAGCCTCCAAAGGAGAACTTCCCGTTGCGATTATTCAAAACGGAACTACACCCAAAGAAAAAATAGGTGTAGGAACCATTGATACGATTCAGGAAATAGTAGCTGAAAACAAATTAAGTTCGCCAGCCATTATTGTAATTGGAGATGTAGTCAAAGAAAGCAGTCAGTTAAAAGGCTTTTACGAAGAATTTGTAACTGCTGAAATTAAATTATAATGGAAAGAAACGAATTATATCCGGTTTTTTTAAAACTACACAACCTCAAAGTACTTATTGTAGGCGGTGGAAATGTAGGTTTGGAAAAATTGTCATTTATGTTGAAATCCAGTCCCAATGCCAATGTTGAGGTAGTGGCGACAAAGTTCTTGCCCGAATTGGTAACATTAGCCGAGAATCATCCTTCGGTTAAGCTGACCAAATCGAAGTTCAAGAAAAAAATGTTGAAAAAACGACATATGGTTATCGCTTGCACCGATGATTTAAAAGTCAATAAAAGAGTTTACGATTTATCCCGTAAGCGTTATTTGATTTGCAACATTGCCGATACACCCGATTTGTGTGATTATTATTTGGGAGGAATTGTAACCAAAGGAAATGTGAAAATTGCCATTTCAACCAATGGAAAATCACCAACAACAGCCAAAAGGTTAAGAGAATTTTTCGAAGAAGTAATTCCGGAAGACGTCAATAAAATGGTCGAAAATCTGAATGAATACAGAAAAACACTCAAAGGAAATTTCGAAGAAAAAGTGCAACGTATGAACGAAATCACCGAAGCACTTAAGAACAAAGAATAAAGACTGCAGTTTCAGAATATATAAATTTATTCATCTCGGCTCCCCTCTCCTTTGGAGAGGGGCTGGGGGTGAGGAAAATTAAAAAGAAAAGCATTGAAAACAAATTAAATTATTCGTTTCTTTGCAATTATTAAGAATGATTATAAATAAAATAAAATGATAGAAACAGATATCCTTATAATAGGAGCCGGACCAACTGGTTTATTTACCGTTTTTGAAGCAGGATTATTAAAATTAAAATGCCATATTCTTGATGCGTTGCCACAACCAGGAGGGCAATTATCCGAGTTATATCCAAAGAAACCAATCTATGATATTCCAGGATTTCCAGAAGTGTTAGCAGGAGATTTGGTAAATAATTTGATGGAACAAATTAAACAATTCGAACCAGGATTTACCTTGGGAGAGCGTGCTGAAACTATCGTAAAACAAGAAGACGGAACCTTTATTGTAACTTCCAACGAAGGAACTGAATTTCACGCAAAAGTAATTGCTATTGCAGGTGGTTTAGGAAGTTTTGAACCTCGTAAACCATTGATTGAAGATATTGAATTCTACGAAGATAAAGGAGTGAAATACTTTATCAAAAACCCAGAAGATTTCAGAAACAAACGTGTGGTAATCGCTGGAGGTGGAGATTCTGCATTGGACTGGAGTATTTTCTTGGCAGATGTAGCTTCTGAAGTAACTTTGATTCACAGAAGAAACGAATTCCGTGGCGCTTTGGATTCTGTAGAAAAAGTACAGGAATTAAAAGATGCGGGTAAAATCCACATGATTACACCAGCTGAAGTAGTAGGAATCAACGGAGCAGAGCACGTAGAATCAATTGATATTGATGAAAATGGAGCGCACCGTAAAATCGAAACCGATTTCTTTATTCCACTTTTCGGATTGACTCCAAAATTAGGACCAATCGGAGACTGGGGATTAGAAATCGAGAAAAACGCCATCAAAGTAAATAACGCTTTGGATTACCAAACGAACATTCCAGGTATTTTCGCCATCGGAGATATCAATACCTATCCAGGAAAATTGAAGTTGATTCTTTGTGGATTCCACGAAGCGACATTAATGTGTCAGGCGGCTTACCAAATCGTTAATCCAGGAAAGAAATATGTGTTGAAATACACTACCGTTTCAGGAGTTGACGGATTCGACGGAACTCGTAAAGAAGCGCCAAAAGCAGTCGTGAAAGCGATAAACTAAAATACAATTTACAATCATATCAAAATAGCCTTATCACTTGCAAGTGGTAAGGCTATTGCTTTACTTTGCAGTTCCAAAATAATTGCAAAATCAATCTTGAGCGTAGTCGAAAGAAGGAGCGAAAGATTAGGATTTATCAGCCAAGTTGGGTTCCCGCTTTCCGCTATATTTTTTGTGGCGAACACCGCCACAAAAAGATGCCGCTGCAATCGGGGCTAAACAGCCGACAATGGTGATTTTTGGAAATTATTATGAAAGTCAATTCCTCCTGCAAGGTCTTTTTAGGACCTTGTAGGTGTAAAATAAAAACAATACCTACAAGGTCTGAAAAAGACCTTGTAGGAAGCAAAATAAAAAACCTTTGCGTCCTTGTGACTTTGCGGTTGAAAAAACAAAAATAAGTTATGCCAAACATTCAAGAAGAAATAAAAAAACGAATTCTCGTACTCGATGGAGCCATGGGAACGATGTTGCAACGCTATAATTTTTCTGAAGAAGATTTCCGAGGAGAACAATTCAAGGACTTTCCGCATCCGCTCAAAGGGAACAATGACTTATTGTCGTTGACACAACCCAAAGCCATCAAAGAAGTCCACGCTTTGTATTTCGAAGCAGGAGCCGATATTGTGGAAACCAATACGTTTTCAGGAACAACAATCGGAATGGCGGATTACCATTTGGAAGATTATGTATATGAATTGAACTACGAATCGGCAAAAATTGCCCGTGAAGTAGCTGATGAGTTTACAGCCAAAAATCCTGAAAAACCTCGTTTTGTAGCCGGTTCAATTGGTCCAACAAACCGTACCGCAAGTATGTCGCCTGATGTGAATGATCCGGGTTACAGAGCCGTAACTTTTGATGATTTGCGCATTGCTTACAAACAACAAGTGGAAGCTTTAATGGACGGAGGTTGCGATTTACTTTTGGTAGAAACTATTTTTGATACGCTGAATGCCAAAGCAGCACTTTTCGCTATCGAACAAGTAAAAGAAGAACGTAATATTGATATTCCAATTATGGTTTCAGGAACCATTACCGATGCTTCAGGAAGAACACTTTCAGGACAAACCGTAGAAGCTTTCCTGATTTCGGTTTCACATATTCCGTTATTGAGCGTAGGTTTCAATTGTGCTTTGGGTGCCGATTTGTTAAAACCGTATTTACAGACTTTATCGCATAACACTTCGTTCAATATTTCGGCGCATCCGAATGCAGGATTGCCAAATGCTTTTGGAGAGTACGACGAAACACCGGAACAAACACAAGCTTTGATTAAGGAATATTTAGAAGATAATTTAATCAACATCATTGGAGGTTGTTGCGGAACAACTCCTGGACACATAAAGTTAATTGCTGATATTGCAAAAGATTATAAACCTAGGGTTTCGACAGCGGTGATGTAAAACGAAATAATTTGGAATTGAAAGTTATCAATATTATTGATTTTGGCATTAGAAAGTAAAAATGATAGAAGAAAACAAAGTAGTAGCAAATAAAACTAATTGGCTAGGAAGAATTATTTTTTTTACAGTAGTAATTATGTTTGTTTATTTTATAAATAAAGATGCTAATGAATATTCTGAATACAGAAAAACTTTTAAAGGAGAAGCTATTGGATTCGCTACAAAAATTAAAAGATCAAATAAGAACAGTTATTTGAAATATTACTTCTATTCAGGTAAAAGATTTTTAGGAAAAACTTCAAGTTCAAATAAAGAATTGGTAAATAAGTTTTACAAAGTAAAATATGATTTGAATAATCCTAGTGCAAATTATATTATTCTAGATAAAGAATTAAAACCAGATTCGATAACACTTGTCAAAGCAGGTTTTGCCAAAGTCAAATATTATATTTATGATGGTGGTGTAACGTGTAAATATATAGAAAAGTCAAAGTGGAAATGATTTTTATTTTTGTTTAAGAATAAGCAAGTTCCGTAGGAAAGATACATTTTATAGCAACGGAATTTAATCCGTTGAAAATTATATAAAAAATGAAAATGTAATTCGCCAGTTGCCAACTGACGAATTACAAAATGAGTTTGTTACTTTTTTTTAAACAGTTAGTTACAATTCGTAACCAACTGAAATTTATAAGAAAATAAAACGGCTACGATTTGTAGCCGTTTGAAAATAATAAAGCAAAAACAATGACCAAAGAAACCGCAGTAAAACTATTCGAGCAAAAGCAAGTTCGTTCTGTATGGAATGAGGAGGAAGAACAATGGTATTTTTCTATTGTAGATGTGGTTGCTGTTTTGACAGATTCTGTAAATCCAACAGATTATTTAAAAAAAATTAGAAAGCGAGATCCTGAATTAGGAAGCTACCTAGGGACAAATTGTCCCCAGGTAAGTATGTTGTCTAATGGCAAAAGTCGGAAAACGTTGGCAGGAAAAACAACAGCTGTTTTCAGATTAATCCAATCCGTGCCATCGCCAAACGCAGAGCCTTTCAAGCTTTGGTTAGCCAAAGTAGGAAGCGAAAGATTAGACGAAATAGCCGATCCCGAAATAGGAATCGACCGATTGATGGAAACCTATCTCAAAAAAGGATATTCGAAAGAATGGGTGAATCAAAGATTAAAAAGTATAGAAGTCCGTAAAGACCTTACGGACGAATGGGAAATACGAGGAGTAAAAAAAGGACAGGAGTTTGCGATATTGACGGATGAAATTATAAAGGCTTGGAGTGGACTTTCGGTTAAAGAATACAAGAATTTAAAAGAGTTGAAAAAGGAAAATCTTCGGGATAATATGACCAATTTAGAATTGGTTCTAAATATGCTAGCCGAAGCTACAACAACCGAAATAAGTAAAGAGAAAAAGCCAGTAACTTTTCAGCAAAACAAAACTATTGCCAAACAAGGTGGTACGATTGCAGGAAATACACGCAAAGAAATTGAAGAGAAAACTGGAAAAAAAATAGTTAGTCCAATAAGTGCCAAAAAACTTTTGGAATAAATTCAATAAGTGGATATTTTAAATTTAGTGCAGAAAACAACTTTTTTTGCTTTAACGAGGATGGTAAAAGTTGTCGAAACCTTCGACGAGCAAATTATTGCGACAGTGTCGCAACAATTAATATTGGAATTAGCAAAATAAAAGCTATATAGCAACGGAATTTAATCCGTTGAAAATTAAAAAATATGCAAATACAAGGAGTTAATAATTATTTACAGGCGGTTCAGCAAATAAAAACGGCGATTTTACGAAGTCGTTACGAAGCTGCTGCGCTTGCCAATAAGGAATTACTCAAGTTGTATTTTGGAATAGGTCAATATGTATCGTTTCATAGTCGAAACAAAAATTGGGGTAAAGGAGCTATTGATAGTATTTCGAGTTTGTTGCAACAAGAGCTTCACGGATTGAGAGGTTTTTCGGCTACGAATATTAGAAATATGCGTATTTTCTATGAAGAATGGGAGTTTATGCAACCTTTTTTGATTGATGAAAAAGCACCTCTTTTTTATTTTTCGGAAGAAGAGTTAAATCGGCAGATACCGTCTGCCGAATTGAAAAACGCAAATCGCCAGTCGCCAATTGGCGATTTTAATGATGGTTCTCTAATTCATCAGTTGCCAACTGATGAATTGAATGGTGACTCTCTAATTCGTCAGTTGGCAACTGACGAATTACAAAATGAGTTTTTAGGTCTTTTTCTAAAGAATGGTTTTAGGCATCATATTGCAATATTAAATAACACCGAAAGCATAGAAGAACGTATTTTTTATATCCAAAGAACAGCAACTGAATTTTGGAATAACACAACTCTAAAACACCATTTAAAATCGGATTTGTACCAACGACAAGGTAAATTAGCGCATAATTTTCAAACCACTTTGTCTGAAAATAGTTTTCGACAAAAAGCGTTAATGGCTTTTAAAGACGAAATGCTTTTGGATTTTATAAATATTGAAGATGCCGATGAAGAGCCAAATGAACGTGTTTTGGAAAATGCAATTGTGCAGAATATCAAAAAATTTATAATGGCTTTGGGTTCTGAATTTAGTTTCATCGGAAATCAACACCGATTGCTTATTGAAGACGAAGAGTATTTTATAGATTTGCTGTTTTTTAACAGAAAAATTCAAAGTTTGGTAGCTATCGAATTGAAAAAAGGTAAATTCAAAGCAGAATATGTGGGGAAAAATGAATTTGTATCTTTCAGCATTGGATGAAATGGTTAAACAACCACACGAAAATCCGTCTATTGGAATTATTCTTTGCAAAGAAAAAAATAATAAAATAGTTGAATTTGCCTTTAGAGATACCTCAAAACCAATGGGAGTGGTAACTTATAAAACGTACAATGATTTGCCAGAAGCTTATAAAAATATTCTGCCAGATACGGAAGCGTTGAAAGGATTGTTATAAATAAATACAAGAGTTCCTTGGGACGATACATATTGTAGCAATGGAATTTATTTCGTTGTTAAATAAAAAATAAAAAAATGGCAGAAGTAGAAGCAAGAAGAAATTTGGTTTTATCGGGATTAGAACCTTTAATCATTACACCGGACAGCGTATTTGTGAACGTTGGGGAAAGAACCAATGTTACAGGTTCGAGAAAATTTCTTCGATTAATCAAGGAAGAAAAATACGATGAAGCATTAAGTATTGCCAAAGAGCAGGTAGAAGGAGGCGCGCAAATCATCGATATTAATATGGATGAAGGAATGTTGGATGGCGAATATGCAATGGTAAAATTCCTGAATCTGATTGCTGCCGAACCGGATATTGCTCGTGTGCCCATTATGATTGACAGTTCGAAATGGCATATTATTGAAGCTGGTTTGAAAGTCGTTCAGGGGAAAAGTGTGGTAAACTCAATTTCTTTGAAAGAAGGTGAAGAGCAATTTATTCACCACGCCCAATTGATTAAACGCTACGGAGCAGCAGCTATTATTATGGCTTTTGACGAAGTAGGACAAGCGGATAATTTTGATCGTAGAGTAGAAATTTGTCAGCGTTCGTATGATATTTTAGTAAATAAAGTGGGCTTTCCACCGCAGGATATTATTTTTGATTTGAATATATTTCCGGTAGCAACAGGAATGGAAGAACACCGCCTGAATGCTTTGGATTTCTTTAGAGGAACCAAATGGGTTCGCGAAAATTTACCTCACGCACACATAAGCGGTGGGGTGAGTAACGTTTCGTTTTCGTTTAGAGGAAATGATACCGTTCGTGAAGCAATGCACTCGGTTTTCTTGTATCACGCCATTAAAAACGGAATGACGATGGGAATTGTAAACCCGGAGATGCTTTCTATTTATGATGAAATTCCAAAAGATTTATTAGAACACGTTGAAGATGTAATTTTGGATAGACGTGATGATGCCACGGAACGTTTGTTGGATTTTGCCGAGAATGTAAAAGGTGGTCCAAAAAGCACGGAAAAAGAAATTCAGGAATGGCGTTTGGGAACGGTTCAGGAAAGAATCACGCACTCTTTGGTAAAAGGAGTCGACGCTTTTATAGAAATTGATGTGGAAGAAGCGAGATTAGCAGCTACAAAACCAATCGAAGTAATCGAAATCAACCTGATGACGGGAATGAATGTCGTTGGAGATTTGTTTGGTTCAGGAAAAATGTTTTTGCCGCAAGTGGTAAAATCGGCAAGGGTAATGAAAAAAGCCGTGGCTTATTTGTTGCCATTTATCGAAGCGGCAAAGCAAGTGGGCGACAAAGAAGGAAACGGAAAAATATTGATGGCAACCGTAAAAGGTGACGTTCACGATATTGGAAAAAATATTGTTTCGGTGGTTTTGGCTTGTAACAATTACGAGATTATTGACCTTGGGGTAATGGTTCCTCCTGAAAAAATTATTGCAGCAGCTATTGAACACGATGTAGATATTATTGGTCTAAGCGGATTAATCACGCCGTCTTTGGATGAAATGGTGTATCTCGCTAAAGAATTAGACAAACGTGGAATGAAAATTCCGGTAATGATTGGTGGAGCAACGACTTCTCGTGCGCATACTGCCGTGAAAATTGCCCCACAATACAGAGAAACTGTAATTCACGTAAATGATGCTTCGAGAGCAGTTACGGTAGCAGGAAATTTATTGGACGATAATAGAGAAAAATACACAGCCGATATTCGAGCAGAATACGATGCGTTTAGAGAAACTTTTTTGAATCGCTCACGAGACAAGAATTTCTTGAGCATTGAAGATGCTCGTAAAAATAAATTACAATTGGATTGGGCGAATTTTACTCCAGTAAAACCAAATGTAATTGGCGAACAAGTTATCGAAGTAGATTTGGAAATTTTGGTTCCTTATATCGACTGGACTCCGTTTTTTAGAACTTGGGAATTATTTGGAAAGTATCCAGCGATCCTAACGGATGAAGTGGTTGGTGAACAAGCAACTTCTGTTTTTGCTGATGCGCAGGAAATGTTGAAAGTGATTTTGAAAGAAAAGAAACTGCAAGCTAAAGGAATTTATGGAATTTTTCCTGCGAATCAAATCAACGATGATGATATTGAGTTGACAGACGAAAACGGAAAACCATTACAGACATTCTTGACTTTACGTCAGCAATCTCAAAAAACAAAAGGAGCTCCAAATATCGCTTTAGCCGATTTTATTGCGCCAAAAGATAATGGAGTGGTCGATTATATGGGTGCTTTTTGTGTAACCACCGGTTTTGGTGTTGACGAATGGGCAGCCGAATTCGAAAAGGATTTGGACGATTACAATTCGATTATGGTCAAAGCTTTGGCAGATCGTTTTGCAGAAGCCTTCGCGGAATATTTACACGAAAAAATTCGTAAAGAAATTTGGGGCTATTCATCAGATGAAAACATCAGTACCGAGGAAATGATTGCCGAAGAATACAAAGGAATTCGTCCGGCACCTGGTTATCCGGCTTGTCCCGACCATTTAGAAAAACCAACCATTTGGAAATTACTGAATGTAGAAAAAGAAATCGGAGTAACTTTGACCGAAAGTATGGCAATGTGGCCAGCTTCTTCGGTTTCGGGTTATTACTTTGGAAATCCGGAAAGCAAGTATTTCGGACTCGGAAAAATAAAAGAAGACCAGGTAATTGATTACGCCAAAAGAAGAAGTATTTCAAACGATATGGCAATGAAATGGTTGAATCCTAATATAGCAGATTAAAAAAAGGTTTAAGGTTTAAAAGTTTAAAGTTGTTCAAGAGGACCTTAAACTTTTAAACTTTTAAACTTTTAAACAAATAAAACAAATGAAAGTAACACAGCATATAGAAGACGCAAAAGGAAAACCGTTGTTCTCTTTTGAAATTGTACCACCACAAAAAGGAACTAACATCAAAGATTTATATGAAAATATAGATCCGTTGATGGAGTTTAAACCGCCATTTATAGATGTAACAACTTCGAGAGAAGAATATGTGTACATCGAAAAAGACGGGCTTTTTGATCGTCGTATTACACGTATGCGTCCGGGAACTGTTGGGATTTGTGCTTCTATCCAACACAAATATGGTGTAGATGCTATTCCTCACGTTTTATGTGGTGGATTCACTAAAGAAGAAACTGAATATTTATTGGTAGATTGTCAGTATTTAGGAATCGATAATTTGGTAGCTCTTCGTGGCGATCCAATGAAAGGCGAAAAATATTTTGAACCTACCAAAGGAGGAAATCATTATGCAGTAGATTTGGTAAGACAAATCAAGGCGATGAATGCAGGACAATTTTTGCACGACACTTTACCAATGCAAAACGCACCGGATTTTTGCGTTGGTGTGGCGGGTTATCCTGAAAAACATATCGAAGCACCAAGCTTGGAAGCCGATTTGAAAAGACTAAAAGAAAAAGTAGATGCAGGAGCTGATTACATCGTAACTCAAATGTTTTTTGATAATCAACGTTATTTCAAGTTTGTTGAAGCGGCTCGTGCTATTGGAATTAATGTACCAATTATCCCGGGAATTAAACCAGTTGCGGTAAAACGTCATTTGCAATTGTTGCCACAAGTTTTTTGGTTGGATATGCCACAAGATTTGATTCATTCAATCGAGCAAGCCAAAGACAATGCGACAGTTCGTCAAATAGGAGTAGAATTTGCTATTCAGCAATCCAAAGAATTAATTGAATTTGGTGTGCCTTGTGTACATTATTATTCAATGGGAAAATCAGATAATATTCATCAAATAGCAAGTCGGGTTTTTTAGTTTGATATCCTTCATTTATAAAAAAAGCATCGTTTATATTGTAAACGATGCTTTTTTTTATTTGATAAACTGATTACTAAAATCTGACCACTGCCAACTATTTAGTCATTTCCCTAAAAACCGTTTCCAGATTTTTATTTTTTTGGTTGAGTTGTAAAGTTTTCAATCCATTGGCATTCGCAAAATCAAAAACTGCTGGACGCATATCTTTATCGGCATTGAAAGTCAATTCCCAAATGTTGTCCTGTGTGTTTTTATAAGAAGTCAGGTTTTCGATTTTGGCAATCAATTCTTCTTCAACTGAAAGGTCAAATTCTACTTCAATAATTTGTTGTGTTGCTTCTGTTGAAATTAAATTATCCAGTTTTTTGTCGGCAACAATTTCTCCGTTATTGATGATAATTACTCTGTCGCAAATCGCTTCTACTTCTTGCATAATATGTGTCGAAAGGAAAACGGTTTTATCTTTCCCTACGTTTTTAATTACGTTTCTGATTTCTACTAATTGATTTGGATCTAAACCTGTTGTTGGTTCGTCCAAAATTAAAACGTCAGGATTATGTAATAAGGCATTCGCAAGTCCTACACGCTGGCGATATCCTTTAGACAATTGGCTTATTTTCTTGTGGCTTTCATTCGATAAACCCGTCAATTGAATTACTTCTTCGATTCGGGATTTGGCTACTTTATATACATCGGCATTGAAAGCTAAATATTCTCTCACGTACAAATCCAAATACAACGGATTGTGTTCGGGTAAATAGCCAATAGATTGTTGGACTTCTTTGGTTTGTGAATTTACTTCAAATCCATTCACGGCAGCAGTTCCTTCATCGGATGCAATATAGGTCGTCAATATTTTCATCAAAGTCGATTTTCCTGCACCATTTGGCCCAAGAAAACCAACGATTTCTCCTTTTTTGATAGAAAATGAAACATTATTCAATGCTTTTTGAGTTCCGTAACTTTTTGATATATGGTTTACTTCTATTGACATAACATACTTTGTTTGCAACAAAAGTAAATAGAAAAAACATTGAATTATGATTTGTTTGTTCAATAATTCTACTTTTGCGAAATTAAATCAATATTTTTTTTGGTTGGCAGAAAATTATTTATACATTTGCCAAGCATTTAAAAAAACACAATCAAAATGTCTAATAACCGTTTTTATTTTAGCAATTCTTTTTATTTCTTCTTTAGGAAGTAAGGATTGTCTATGGTTATTTGAAAAATTAAGAAACAAATAAAACTAATATACAATCCTGATGAAAATCAGGATTTTTTTTTGAGTATTTATGAGTACAAAAATTGCAATACAAGGCATAAAAGGTTCTTTTCATCATCAGGTGGCGCAGGAATACTATTCTCAAGAAGTTGAGGTAGATGAGTGCATGTCGTTTGAAGAATTGGTGGACAGCGTTTTGTCTGGAAAATCCAATCAGGCAGTTATGGCAATCGAGAACTCTATTGCAGGGTCAATTATTCCAAATTATGCTTTGATTGACAAGAATAACTTGCACATTGTTGGGGAACATTATTTAAGTATTCATCAAAATTTAATGGCTCTCAAAGGTCAAAAAATAGAGGATATTCAGGAGGTTTATTCCCATCCAATGGCGTTGTTGCAATGTATGCAGTTTTTGAAAAAATACCCACACATAAAAATAGTTGAAGATAAAGATACAGCAGAAACAGCTAGAAGAATTCACGAAAAACAATTGACAGGAATTGCGGCTATTGCGAGTAAAACGGCTTCTGAAATGTATGATTTGGAGATTTTGGCTGCGGAAATTCAAACGATTAATAACAACATGACTCGTTTTGTTATTCTGAATAAAGAAGATCATTTTGTTGCTGAAAACGAAATTAACAGAGCTTCCATCAAGTTTGAATTGGATCATAAAAGAGGAAGTTTGGCGGCAATTCTGAATGTAATGAGTGATTGTAAATTGAATTTGACTAAAATTCAATCCTTGCCAAAAATAGAAACGCCTTGGAAATATTCGTTTTTTGTAGACGTTACTTTCGATAAATATGAAGACTATGCCAAAGCAAAATCTTTATTAGAAATTATGGCTGAATACTTCAAAGTATTGGGCGAATATAAAAATACAAAACCATGATTACAACAGCAAAACGTCTGGATATAGTGGAAGAATATTATTTCTCATCCAAATTGAGAGAAGTAAGACAATTGGCTTCCGAAGGGAAACCGATTATCAATATGGGAATTGGTAGCCCAGATTTAAAGCCTTCACAAGCAGTTATTGATGCAGTAGTTTTGGCGATGCAAGATGAAAATGCGCATCAATATCAAAGTTACCAAGGATTGCCAGAATTGAGAAGCAGTATGGCTGATTTCTACAAGAACAATTTTGGTGTTGACTTGAATCCAACTAATGAAATTTTGCCTTTGATGGGTTCCAAAGAAGGAATTATGCACATTTCAATGGCATTTTTGAATGAAGGAGATCAGGTTTTAATTCCAAATCCAGGATATCCAACTTATACTTCGGTTACGAATTTGGTAGGAGCGGTGCCGGTTTATTATGATTTGAAAGAAGTGAATAATTGGGAACCTGATTTTGAAGCTTTAGAAAAATTAGATTTATCGAAAGTAAAATTAATGTGGCTGGGTTATCCGCACATGCCGACAGGAGCGAGAGGAAGTATTGCTTTGTTCGAAAAATTGGTCGCTTTTGCCAAAAAACACAACATATTATTGATTAACGATAATCCGTATAGTTTTGTTTTGAATGACAATCCGATGAGCTTGCTGCAAGTAGAAGGTGCAAAAGACGTGGCTTTAGAATTAAATTCTTTGTCCAAAACCTTCAATATGGCAGGTTGGCGAGTAGGAATGGTTTTAGGAAATGCGGCTTGCATCGATGCCGTTTTGAAAGTGAAAAGTAATATGGACAGCGGAATGTTCTTCGGAATTCAAAAAGGAGCAATCGCAGCTTTGAAAAGCGATAAATCTTGGTTTGATTCGATGAATGCTATTTACAAAAGAAGAAGAGTTTTAACGGAACAATTAGCTGAAAAGTTAGGTTGTGAAGTATATGCAGCAGGTGTTGGATTATTTGTTTGGGCAAAATTACCAAACGGAATCACATCCGCAGAGAACTTCATCGATAAAATATTATACGAAAAATCAATTTTCATAACACCGGGAACAATTTTTGGTTCCAATGGAGAAGGTTATATCCGATTTGCACTTTGTGTAAAAGAGGAAAAAATACAAGAAGCAATAGATAGATTTTAGCAAATGAAAGTACATGTAATAGGAATAGGATTAATTGGCGGTTCGATGGTATTGGACATCAAATCACTACATCCTGATGCGACTATTTATGGAATTGACAACAACGAAAGTCATTTGGCAGAAGCCATTGCTTTAGGTGTTGTTGATAAAGCGGCTACATTCGATGATTTAGTAAATGCTGATTTCGTAATTGTTTCTGTTCCTGTGGATGTAGCATTAGTAGTTTTGCCAAAAGTGTTGGACGCTATTGGAGAAAATACCATCGTGATGGATGTAGGTTCTACTAAAACGCTTATTTGCGAAGCAGTAGTGAATCATCCAAGAAGGCGACATTTTATTGCAGCACATCCTATCGCAGGAACAGAATTTTCAGGTCCATCAGCGGCGATAAAGAACTTGTTTCAAGGAAAGACGAATATCATTTGCGAAGTTGAAAAAACAACTTTCAAGTTACAGGAAAAAGCTTTGGAACTGTTTAAAGAAATGGGAATGAGAATCCGTTACATGGATCCAAAATCACACGACAAACACATTGCTTATGTATCGCATTTGTCACATATCAGTTCGTTTATGCTTGGGAAAACAGTTATTGATAAAGAAAAACACGAGCAGGATATTTTTGATATGGCAGGTTCTGGATTTGAAAGCACCGTTCGTTTGGCCAAAAGTTCTCCAGCTATGTGGACACCTATTTTCAAACAGAATAAAAAGCAAGTCGTAAAAGGATTGGAAGAATATATCTCTAATTTGTCTCATTTTAAAGAATTATTAGAAAGTGATAATTACGATGCGATTTACAACGAAATGCAAAGCGTCAATAAAATAAAGGAAATATTAAACGGAATGCAAATAAAAAAGTAAGCAGTGGTCAGTCGCAGTTTACAGTAAATAAGAACAACACAAAAAAATAATAAAAAAGTAAATTTTAGAAAAGATGGAAAACAAGAAAGAAATGAGAAATTGGTTGAACGAATTCAATTTGTCTCATCCATTAGTGATAGCAGGACCTTGTAGTGCTGAAACAGAAGAGCAAGTATTAAAAATTGCTCACGAATTGAAAGATTCTGATGTAAGTGTTTTCAGAGCAGGAATTTGGAAACCAAGAACGCGTCCAGGAGGATTTGAAGGTGTTGGAGAAATTGGATTGAAATGGTTGAAAAAAGCTAAAGCAGAAACAGGAATGCTAATGGGAACAGAAGTTGCTACAGCTGCACACTGTAAATTGGCTTTAGAATATGATATCGATGTTCTATGGGTTGGTGCTCGTACAACTGCAAATCCATTTGCGGTTCAGGAGATTGCTGATACTTTAAAAGGAACTGATAAAATCGTTTTGATCAAAAATCCAGTAAATCCAGATATGGCTTTATGGTTGGGTGGTGTTGAGCGTTTGTATGCTGCTGGAATCGAAAAATTAGGAGTAATTCACAGAGGTTTTTCTACTTACGAAAAAACTAAATACAGAAACATTCCAGAATGGCAAATTGCTATCGAATTGCAAAATAAATTCCCAGACTTACCATTAATCATCGATCCATCACACATTACAGGAAACCGTAATATGATTCTTGAAGTAACGCAAGAAGCTTTGGATTTGAATTATGATGGTATGATTATCGAAACGCATATTGATCCAGACAACGCTTGGTCTGATGCTGCTCAACAAGTTACTCCAGACGCTTTGAAACAAATCTTAAAAGATTTGAAAATCAGAAATGTAAACGGTGATAGTGATTTTGAAAGCAAAATGACAAAATTAAGAGCAAACATCGATGTTTTGGATGCTAACTTATTGGATTTGTTAGGAAAAAGAATGAAAGTAGCTGACGAAATTGGTCAAGTAAAAAAAGACAATAATGTAGCTGTTCTTCAAAACAACCGTTGGAACGAAATCCAAGCAAAAATGATTGCTGAAGGTGGTAAAAAAGGATTGACAGAAGAATTTATCGTTAAATTATTCAAAGAAATTCACCAAGAAAGCATTGGTCACCAAGAAAAAGTATTGAACTCGTAATTTGATAAAATAATTGTTTTAAAAAAACCTACATTTCTCACAAGGAGTGTAGGTTTTTTTGTATCATTGCAGAAAATTAACCAACAAATAAAAAATGAAAAGTAGATTACAAATTATCTTTAGTACTTGTCTGTTACTCGTTAGTGTATTAAGTTTTGCACAAGAAAAGCAGATTTATGAAATATCTAATATGAAAGAAATTATTGGTACTCATAAAACAGTTGCCATCTTACCTTTTAATGCAACAATTGGTTATCGAAAATTGCCCAAAGACTTCGATGCGGCAGCAAATAAGGAAGCAGAATTAAAAATGGGATATGAAATGCAGTCAGGAATGTACACATATCTCCTGCGTAAAACATCTGATTATTCAACAACAGTTCAGGATGTTGAAAAAACAAATGCTTTGTTAAAAAAGAATGACTTGTTAGATAAGTTGGCGGAAACTTCACCAGAAGAATTGGCTAAAATTTTAGGTGTCGATGCTGTAATAAAATGTTCCTATGCTTATCAAAAAACAAAAAGCGAAGGTGGAGCAATAGCTTTAACTTTGCTAGTTGGTTTTGGCACAGGTAGCGTGGCAACTGGTGCATTGACTATGCAAATTAATGATGGTAAAAGCGGTGATTTGGTTTGGCGTTTTTACAAACAAATGGCAGAAGACGTAATGAGTTCTCCAAGTGCGATGATGGAAAGAATGATGCGAAAAGTAGGAAGAAATTTCCCTTATCAGAAATAGATAGACAGCTTTTATAATACCAATCCCTTTGATCAAAAGTCAAAGGGATTTTTATTTTTTTAGAATAACAAAAACCTCTCACTTTTAAACATTAAACGAAAAACAATCATTTATCTTTGCAAACAAATCTATAATCTGCAATCTGATATCTAAATTCTGAAAATGACAGGAACCGTTTATAAATCTACAGGAAGTTGGTACACCGTAAAATCCAATCAAGGCGATTTTATCGAATGCCGTATGAAAGGAAAATTCCGAATCAAAGGAATTAAAAGCACCAATCCAATTGCGGTGGGCGATGTAGTAGATTATGAACTCGAAGAAACTTCGGATACAGTTACAGGAACCATTCATAATATTCACGACAGGAAGAATTATATCGTTCGAAAATCGGTGAATTTGTCTCATCAAATGCATATTATTGCTTCAAATATTGATCGTGTTTTTCTCTTGGTAACCATCAATAATCCACCAACGACTTTCAACTTCATAGATCGATTTCTAGTAACTGCTGAAGCCTACGGAATCGAAACAATATTAGTTTTCAATAAAATAGACACTTTTGATGATGCTACATTAGACGAGCAATTGTATATGCAGCACGTGTATCAGGAAATTGGATACCAATGTTTGCGAGTTTCAGCAACAACTGGTAAAGGCGTAGAAGAATTAAAACAATTGATGATTGGAAAAGTCACGATGTTTTCAGGACATTCTGGGGTTGGGAAATCAACTTTGGTCAATGCTTTAGAACCTTCTTTGCATCTTAAAACCAAAACCATTTCCGAAGCTAGCAAGCAAGGACAACACACGACGACTTTTGCCGAAATGTATGATTTGAGTTTTGATGCTCGAATAATAGACACACCAGGAATCAAAGGTTTCGGAATTGTGGATATGGAAAAAGACGAAATTAGTGGTTATTTTCCAGAATTTTTCAAGTTGAAGGATCAATGCAAATTCAATAACTGCCTGCACAAAGAAGAACCACATTGCGCTATAAAAAAAGCTTTAGAAAAAGACGAAATCGCATGGTCACGCTACAATAGTTACCTTAAAATTCTCGAAGGCGACGATGAAAATTATCGTGTGGATTCATTTGAGGAAGACCGAAAAGCCAGTGATGAAACGAGGAAGTAGCGATCAGTATTCAGTATTTAGTGCTCATTTTTTTTACGTTTGTCATTCCGTAGGAATCTCATAAAATTTAGAGAATTATGAAAACCGTAATCCAAAGAGTTTCCTCTGCCTCCGTAACTATCGATGCTAAAATGGTTGCCGATATCCAAAAAGGATTATTGGTTTTAGTTGGAATTGAAGACGCCGATAGCCAAGAAGATATTGATTGGCTTTGCCAAAAAATTATAAATCTCCGCATTTTTGGGGATGAAAATGATGTAATGAACCTTTCGGTAAAAGATATAGCTGGCGATGTGATTGTGGTTTCTCAATTTACCCTTCAGGCCTCGACCAAAAAAGGAAATCGTCCTTCTTATATCAAAGCTTCAAAACCTGAAATTGCTATTCCTCTTTACGAGAATTTCGTTAAAAAATTAGAAACTGAATTAGGTAAAAAAGTGCAAACTGGAATTTTTGGAGCCGACATGAAAGTACAACTTTTAAACGATGGACCTGTTACTATAATTATGGATAGTAAAATTAAAAATTAACTTTTTTTATTCAGAATAATTCCTATATTTCTGAACTAAAAAAAAATCTATGCCATTTAAAAAAAATCTTCTTGTTTTTCTATTTTTTACCACAGTACTTTCTGCTCAAAAAGCAGCATATTCTACATTACTCCTTCCCGATAGTTTAAAGCAAAACGCCAATGCAGTGGTGCGTTTGAACCAAATAGATGTTCTTATTTCTTCGCAACGCAGTATGAATGTCAAAGAAAAAAGAGTGGTTACTGTTCTTAATGAAAAGGGACAAAATTCGATTGATGCTTACGAACATTATGACAAAAGAAGAAGCATTAAAAACATCCAAGCGATCATTTTGGATGCTTTTGGGAATGAAATCAAAAAAATAAAAAGAAAAGATTTTAGAGATCAAAGTGCCGTTGATGGGGGAATACTTTTTTCTGATGGAAGAGTTGTTTTTTTAGATTATACCCCAACCCAATATCCTTTTACGATTGTTTATGAAAGTGAAATCGAAACTTCTACAACGGCTTTCGTTCCACCATGGTTTCCGCTTGATGGTTATCTTTTAAGTATTGAAAGAAGCATCATAAATGTAACTTATCCAGAAAATTTGGGTTTCAAGAAAAAGGAATGCAATTTTTCTAATTTCAAAATAAAGAAAACGGTAGATACATCGACTCAATTATCTTATGAAGCCAACAATATTCTAGCCCAGAAATATGAGGATTACAGTCCTGATTTTACCAATATTTTCCCAAAAGTATTAATGGGATTGGAGTTTTTTAATCTTGAGGGTGTTGATGGAAGTGCAAAGACTTGGAAAGAATTTGGAAAATGGTGGTCTGACAAAGTTTTAGTTGGTACAGAAGAATTGCCAGAAGAAACTAAAATAAAAATGAAAGCTTTAGTTGGCAATGAAAATGATCCAATCAAGAAGGCTAAAATAATTTATAAATATGTTCAAGAAAAATCACGATATGTGGCTATTTCAGAGGGAATTGGTGGTTGGAGACCAATGCTTGTGAAAGATGTTGATCGATTGGGTTATGGCGATTGCAAGGCTTTGACTAATTACACAAAAGCCCTACTAAATGCAGTTGGTGTACCATCTTATTACACCAAATTATATGGGAGTAGAGATAAACAGAACATTGAAGCTGATTTTGTATCACAACAAGGAAACCATATTATTTTGACGATTCCTAACGGCGAAAATTATGTCTTTTTAGAATGTACCAGTCAAGATGATCCATTTGGATACCAAGCTAATTTTACCGATGATAGAGATGTTTTGGTTATAAAACCAGAGGGTGGAGAAATCATTAGAACCAAAAATTATGAGAACAAAGACAATTCTCAAATGGATAAAGGCAGCTATTCGTTAGACGAAAATGGTAATTTATCTGGGAAAATCACAATGGTTTCCGAAGGTTCACAATATGGTATGAAAGTTCGTGTTGAGAAAATGCAACCTACCGAAAAAGAGGCGTATTACAAAGAGTTTTGGGGGAATATCAGTAATTTAAGGATTGATAAAAGCGTGTTTTCTATTGATAAAGAAAAAGTAAGTTTTACTGAAAATATGGAAATTGCTGCCGAAAATTATGGTAAACTATCCAATGGTAAAATGATTTTTGTAGTGAATGCTTACAATCAATTTACAGAAAATATAAAACGAATTCGAAACCGAAAAACACCATTTGAAATTCAAAGAGGTTATTACGATACGGATGAAATCGAAATTAATTTGCCTTCAGGTTTTGCGATGGAATCTTTGCCACAAAATGTTGAATTGGATAGCAAATTCGGCGAATATAAAACAGAGATTGTAAAAAAAGACAATAACAATTTAGTTTACAAGCGTTCTATTCTTATCAAAAAAGGACTCTACAAAAATCTAGAATACGACGAATACCGCCTTTTTATGGAACAAATTGCTAGAAACGATAATGCTAAAATAATCCTAACCAAAAACCAATAAACCCAATGAAAATTAATCTACTCACTATTGTTTTATTGTTTTCTTTTTTTTCTAATTCTAATGCTCAAGATTTCAGAATCGGAAAAGTTTCTATGGCAGAATTAGAAGAAAAAGAACATCCAAAAGACCCAACCGCTACTGCTGCAATACTATTCAAAAAAGGGGAAGTTAAGTTTGTTTATACAGAAAGTGACGGTTTTCAGGTTGTTACCGAAGTAAAAACTCGAATCAAGATATACAAAAAAGAAGGTTATGATTGGGCAAATCAAGAGGTTCGTTATTATTTAGACAACAATATCAATGAGAATGTCTTTTTTTCGGATGCAGCAACCTACAATTTAGTTAACGGAAAAATTGAAAAGACAAAACTAAAAAGCGATGGTGAATTTATCGAAAAAATAAATAAATTTTGGGGACTCAAGAAAATTACCTTGCCTAATATCAAAGAGGGAGCGGTTATTGAATTTGCTTATACCATAAAAACAGGTATTGTTAGTTTCTTGAGAGATTGGGATTTTCAAACTAGCATTCCTGTAAATTATTCAGAGTTTACAACTTATATTCCAGAGTACTATGAATACAAAAGCAATCAAAAAGGGTTTGTTACCATTGCTAGAACTGTAGAAAAAAGTAGAGGTTCTATTATTATCAATAGTAAAGAAAGAACAGGAGGATTTGGGGGACCAGTCAAAACAGAATTTTCACAAGACAAGATTGAATTTTCAGAAACTAAAACAAATTATCTAGTCAAAGATTTGCCAGCGATGAAAGATGAAGCTTTTGTGAATAATATTGATAATTATACTTCGAGTATTTCTCACGAATTGTCTTTGAGTAATTTTCCAGGCACACCAATAAAGTATTATTCTACAGATTGGGCTTCGGTTGTGAAAACCATTTATGAGTATAGCGACTTTGGTAATGAACTCAATAAAACAGGTTATTTCGAAGAAGATATTACTAAATTATTAAATGGACTTAATACCCAAAACGAAAGAGTTTCTACTGTTTTTAATTATGTAAAAAACAATGTTAAATGGAATAATTTAAGAGGATATTCTTGTGATGAAGGTGTAAAAACGGCCTATAAAAATAAAACAGGTAACACCGCCGAAATCAATTTGATGTTAACTGCTATGTTGCGTTTTGCGGGGTTCAATGCCAATCCAGTTCTAGTAAGTACACGCGATAACGGAATTACATTTTTTCCAAGTCGAACCGCTTTTAATGGTGTGATTGCCGCTGTAGAAACGCCAGAAGGAATGATATTGCTAGATGCTACCGAAAAATATTCAGAGCCTAATGTTTTGCCTTTTAGAGATTTAAACTGGGTAGGACGTTTGATTCGTAAAGATGGTACATCGACCGAAGTAGATTTAATGCCTAAAGCACTCTCTAGAGAAGTGACCAATATGAGTTTAGAATTAAAAACTGATGGAACTGCAACAGGAAAAATAAGAAACCAGTTTACCAATCACGAAGCTTTGAAATTTAGAAAAGCAAATTTAGGCTTAACAACCGAAAGTTATTTAGAAAAACTAGAGACCAACAATAACGATATTGAAGTTAGTGATTATGCTCGAGAAAATGACTTGGATTTGTCTCAACCTATGGTAGAAACCTTTGCATTCAAAGACACGAAAGATATCGAAATTATTGATGGTAAAATTTATGTTTCACCACTCTTGTTTTTAGTTACTAAAGAGAATCCGTTCAAGCAAGAAGTCAGAGAATATCCTGTTGATTTTGGCTATCCAAAACAAGAAAAGTATAATATCAACATTAATATTCCCGAAGGATATGTTGTAGAGTCAATGCCTGTTGGGATTAATATCGGAACAGGTGAAAATGTTGGAAGTTTTAAATATATGATTGCAAATTCAGCAAATAGTATTCAAATTGTAATTAATAAAGACATTAATACCGCAATTGTTCAAGCTGATTTTTATCCCGTTCTCAAAGATTTTTATAAGCAAATAATTGATAAACAAAACGAAAAAATAGTTTTAAAGAAAATATAATAACATGAAAGTAAGATTAATATCGATTCTATTGTTTGTCATCTTTTTTTCGAATGCGAATGCTCAAAAATTAGAGTTAGGAAAGGTTTCTGTTGTAGAGTTAGAAGAAAAAAAACATCCAAAAGATACAACTGCTGCCGCTGCAATATTGTTCAACAAAGCCAGAACCTATTTTAGTTATGATGCTAAAAATGGTTTTAGTATTCATACAGAAAACACTTTTAGAATAAAAATTTATAAAAAAGAAGGGCTTAATTGGGCCAATCGCAAAGTGGCTTATCGTATCGGTTATGAAAAAGGGAATAACGATATGGTAGAATTTGACGATTGTGTGACTTACAATCTTGAAAATGGAAAAATTATTAAAACGAAATTGAATAGCGAAGGAAGTTTCAAAACCAACGTAAATCAATATTGGAAAGAAGCTTCTATAACAATGCCAAATGTAAAAGTAGGTTCAGTTATAGAATTCAAATACGTTTTAAAGTCAGAGAACATACTGAAGTTTCCTGATTTTAATTTTCAGCAAGACATACCGGTTAATTATGCAGAATATCAAACTGAAATACCAGGATTCTTCACTTACAAAGCCATTAAAAAGGGTTTTTTAGAGTTGGCTTTAGATTCAAAAATTGTTAGAGGCAATCTAATTTTTAATAATAAATACGATCAATCAAGATCCGAATCAGTCAATTTTGAACAAGCTAACAATAAGTATGTCGCAAAGGATATTCCTGCTCTAAAAGAAGAACCTTTTGTAGATAATATCGAAAATTATCGGTTGTCTATTTTTCATGAATTAGAGAAAGAAAAGTTTAATGACGAACCGTTAAAAGATTATTCCGTCACTTGGGAAGGTGTTGCCAAAAGGATTTATGAAGATAAAGATTTTGGAACGGAACTAAAAGAGAGAAAATATATTGATCTAGATTTAGCGAAGATTCTAAAAAATGAGGAGACAGAAATAGAGAAGATGGAAGTCGTTTTTAAATTTGTACAAAATAAAATGAATTGGAACGGTCAAAAAGGCTATTATACAGACAAGGGTGTAAAGCAAGCATATCTGGATGGAATTGGAAATGCGGCCGAAATCAATTTTATTTTAATGGCAATGCTCAATCGATCAGGGATTAAAGCCGAACCAGTATTAACCAGTACACTAGAGCACGGAATTCCTGTTTATCCAAACAGAACCGTTTTTAATTATGTTATAGCTGCTGTGGAAATAGATGGGAAAACAATTTTACTCGATGCAACAAATAAATATACGACTCAAAATATTTTGCCCCTATATGCCTTAAATTGGAGAGGACGATTAATAAGAGAAGATGGTAGCTCTACGGAAATTAAACTAGAACCTAATTCAGTGTCCAAAAAAGCCATAAACATGATGGTAAATATTGATGCAAAGGGAAAATTATCTGGGAATTATAAAATAATAAGAACAGATTATGATGCTTTTTCTTTTAGACAAGAATATTCGGGAATAAACAAAGAAAATTATCTCGAAAAAGTAGAAGAAAATATATCAGGACTTGAAATCACAGACTACACAATCAATAATCTTAATAATTTATCAGAGCCAATTGTAGAAAATTTTATCTTTACCACCGATAATCAATGTGAGATTATTGGCGATAAGATGTATATTAATCCAAGGCTTTTTTTCTCACAATCCAAGAATCCTTTAGTTCAGGAAAAAAGAGAATTCCCCATTTATTTTGGTTATCCTGATCAAGATAGATTTAATATCAATATAGATATTCCCACGGGCTACACAGTTGAGTCTTTACCCAAACCAATAAAAATTCAAACAGGAGATAATATAGGATCATTTGTCTTTAATTGCGCCGCTTCAGATAATAAAATTCAAATTGTGATTGTAAAAGAGATTAACCAACAACTAGTGTCTTCTGATTTTTATGATGTCTTGAAGTCATTTTACAAGCAAATGATTGATAAGCAAACCGAAAAAATAGTTTTAAAGAAAATATAATATGAATTTAAAAAACGCCCAACTAGACGTAGATACTTGGATAAAAGAACACGGTGTTCGCTACTTCAACGAACTGACCAATATGGCTCAACTTACGGAAGAAGTAGGCGAAGTAGCTCGAATCATCGCCCGTCGTTATGGCGAACAATCCGAAAAAGAAAGCGATAAAAACAAAGACCTTGGCGAAGAACTAGCCGACGTGGTTTTCGTGGTTTTATGCTTGGCAAACCAAACTGGAATCGATTTGCAAGCCGCTTTTGACAAAAAAATGGATTTGAAATCCGTTAGAGACAAAGACCGTCACAAGAACAACGAAAAACTCAAATAATTATGAATTGTAAATTGTGAGTTGTAAATTGCGCCTCCAAAAAAGCAACAAAACTTTGCGCCATTGCGTCTTGGCGGTAAAACTATAATTAGAAAATGAATTTACAACTACAATCTGCAATCTGCAATCTGCAATCTGCAATCTCAATAACGGGTTCTAAAAGTGAAACCAACAGACTATTATTATTACAGGCTTTGTTTCCGAATATTAGTTTAGCCAATACTTCCAATTCTGATGACAGCGAAGTAATGCAAAAAGCATTAAAAGGGAATCAAGAAATTGTAGATATTCATCATGCAGGAACGGCAATGCGTTTTCTTACCGCTTATTTTGCTGTAAATGAAAGTCGTGAAGTAGTTTTGACAGGTTCACAAAGAATGACTGAAAGACCAATAAAAGTTTTGGTAGAAGCTTTGCAACAATTAGGAGCGCAAATTTCTTATGAGAAAGAAGAAGGTTATCCGCCAATTCGAATCAAAGGACAAAAAATCACGGCAAATAAAGTAAGTATTCCAGCTAATGTAAGTAGTCAATACATTTCGGCCTTGTTGCTAGTAGCTCCAAAGTTAGAAAATGGAATTGAATTGACTTTGGTGGGCGAAATCACTTCTATTCCATATATCAAAATGACTTTGGCTTTGTTGAATGACTTGAACATTGAAACCAGTTTTGAAGGCAATGTCATCAATGTATATCCAAAACAAGAAGTTGAAACAAAAGTAATGACAGTAGAATCCGACTGGAGTTCAGCATCTTACTTTTTTAGTTTGGCGTCTTTGTCAGATGAAGCATCTATAAGTATCAGCAGTTATAAAGAAACGAGTTTGCAAGGAGATTCAGCTTTGGTACAATTGTATTCGGAAATGGGAATAGAATCGAAGTTCGAAAACAATCAATTGACATTAACTAAACAATCAAATTTCACGCTGAAAGATGTGACTTTCGATTTGAATAATACGCCAGATATAGCCCAAACTATTGTAGTAACTTGTCTTGGATTAGGAATTGGTTGTCATTTGACAGGACTTCATACCTTGAAAATAAAAGAAACCGACAGATTAGAAGCACTTCGAATTGAATTGACAAAATTAGGAGCTAACATTTCAGTAACAAATGAGAGTTTAACGCTTGTAGCTTCAAAAGATATAAATCATAATGTGAAAATTGCTACTTATAACGACCATAGAATGGCAATGGCATTCGCACCATTAGCTTTAAAAGTGCCAATTATTATCGAAAACGCCGAGGTAGTTTCAAAATCCTATCCTGATTTTTGGACGGATTTGAAAAAATTAGGTTTCAAAATTTCTGAAATATAAAACTTTGTGACTTGGCGTCATTAGGGCGAAATGGAAAATAAACTCCAAAACACTTGACAACGCCTATCTCACAATCGTATATTTGCAAACTGAATTTTAAATGTTTGAGGAAAACAACCTTGAACTTTTAAACTTTTAAACTTTTAAACCTCTTTAAATGAAATTATCACATTTTCAATTCAATTTACCAAAAGAACTTCTTGCAGAATACCCAGCCGAAAACAGAGACGAATCTCGTTTGATGGTAATTGATCGCAAAAAAGGAACTATAGAACACAAAATGTTCAAAGACGTTATCGAATATTTTGATGAAGGCGATGTTATGATTCTTAATAACACCAAAGTTTTTCCAGCACGTTTATACGGAAATAAAGAAAAAACGGGTGCTAGAATCGAAGTTTTCTTGTTGAGAGAATTAAATGCAGAACAAAGACTTTGGGATGTATTGGTAGATCCAGCACGTAAAATCAGAATTGGAAACAAATTATACTTTGGTGATGACGATTCATTAGTGGCCGAAGTAATTGACAATACTACCTCTCGTGGAAGAACATTACGTTTCTTGTATGACGGTTCGTATGAAGAATTCAGAAATAAATTGACAGAATTAGGAGAAACTCCAATTCCAAAATATATCAATAGAGACGTAACTCCAGAAGATGCGGATCGTTACCAAACCATTTATGCCAAAGAAGAAGGAGCTGTTGCAGCACCAACTGCTGGTTTGCACTTTTCTAAACATTTGTTGAAAAGACTGGAAATTAAAGGGGTGAAATTTGCAGAAGTAACACTTCACGTAGGTTTAGGAACTTTTAATCCAGTTGAGGTGGAAGATTTATCTAAACACAAAATGGATTCAGAAGAGTTGAAAATTACTCAAGAAGCCTGTGATGTTGTGAACGAAGCTAAAGGGAAAAGAAAACGCATTTGTGCTGTAGGAACAACTTCTATGCGTGCGATTGAAAGTTCGGTTTCTTCACAAAGAACCTTAAATCCGTTTGATGGTTGGACTAATAAATTTATTTTTCCTCCACACGATTTTAGTGTAGCGACTTGTATGATTACTAACTTTCACACACCAAAATCAACTTTATTAATGATGATTTCTGCTTTTTGTGGACACGATTTGATGAAGAAAGCGTATGAAGAAGCAATCAAAGAAGAATATAAATTTTACTCTTATGGCGATGCGATGTTAATCATCTAATTAACTATAAAAGGAATTAATTCACTAAATCTCGTCAGCAATGGCGAGATTTTTTTGTATAATACGTCTTCTGTTAATTTTGTAACTTATATCCAGAATTGTATAATAAGAATCAAGGAAACATGGTTTTACTTTGAATTATTAACTTAAATTTTCTAAATCATGAAAACGCTATCCCTTACATTTATGATATTGCTATTTATTTCTTGTCAAAACCAACAAAAGGTTGATGTAGAGAAAGTAAAAAAAGCCACCATAGATTCTATGAAAATAGAAATTGCAAAACAGAAAACTATTGATTCAATGCAATTGGAAATAACAAAAATCCAAGAAGAAAAAGAACTTCCGCAAAATGTAACGGTAGTCAATCAGCCAGCAACAACTGCGGCAACTCCTGCTAAAAAGAAAGGTTGGAGCGGCACGGCAAAAGGAGCTGTAATCGGAGCAGGTGTGGGTGCGGCAACTGGAGCAATTGTTAGTAAGAAAAAAGGACAGGGAGCCATAATTGGTGGTCTTGTTGGTGCTGGAGTTGGCGCAGGGACAGGAGCAATTATCGATGATAGTAAAAAATAAAAAACAACGCATCTTGTCTTGATTTATAAATCAAGACAAGATGCGTTGTATCTTTAAAAATTATTTACGTAGCAGTTTGTTCAAAACGCTAAAGGCTCCACGAATAAAAGTAGCACTCGTCAATACTTTCAGTACTGATTTTGTTACTGTTTCAGTAGTTTTGCTAGTTTGTTTTTCCTCTTTTTCGGTCGCTTTTTCGTCTTCCTGTTGAGCAACTTCTTCTTCTACAGCTGCAATTTTTTTATTCAACATTTCATAAGCACTTTCACGGTCAATAAGTTCGCTGTATTTTTTGACCAATTTCGATTTGTTATTGATTTCCTGAATTTCGCTTTCTGTCAAAATATCCATTCTACTCATTGGTGCTCGTAACATGGTTGCGGCTAGTGGAGTAGGAGTTCCTTTTTCACTCAAGGCTGTAACTAATGCTTCGCCAATTCCTAGACTAGTCAATAATTCGTCTGTTTTATAATAATCAGAAGACGGATAATTATCTGCCGTTTGCTTGATGGCTTGACGATCGTTGGCAGTAAATGCTCTTAAAGCGTGTTGGATTTTTAAGCCTAATTGTGCCAAAACTCCACTCGGAACATCCATTGGATTTTGGGTAATAAAATAAATACCAACACCTTTGGAACGAATCAATTTTACGATGGTTTCAATTTGTTCTAGCAAAGTTTTACTAGCTTCTTTAAAAATTAAATGCGCTTCATCAATAAAAATCACTAATTCGGGTTGGTCAGCATCTCCTTTTTCAGGCATTTGTTGGTATATTTCAGCTAGTAAACTCAACATGAAAGTTGAAAATAGTTTGGGCTTGTCTTGAATATCGTTCAAACGAATGATATTAATGTATCCTTTTCCGTTTTCGTCAATACGCATTAAGTCATCAATATCGAATGACATTTCGCCAAAAAACAAATCGGCTCCTTGTTGCTCGAGTTCAATTATTTTACGCAAAATTGTTCCAGTTGTAGATGTTGAAATCTTGCCATAGCTTTCTTCAATTTCAGCCTTCCCTTCTTCGGTAATATAGTTGATTACTTTTTTGATGTCTTTTAAATCCAAAAGAGCCATCTTGTTATCGTCACAGTATTTAAAAATTATCGAGATAACTCCTGCTTGCGTATCATTCAAGTCAAGAATTCTCGAAAATAATACAGGACCAAATTCCGAAATAGTAGATCGCAATCGAACGCCATTTTGTTCGGACAAACTCATTAGTTCTACTGGAAAAGCCGATACATTATAAGGTATATTAATTTTGGTATGTCTTTCTGTGATAAAAGACTTCTCTTCTCCTTCTTTGGCAATACCACTAAAATCTCCTTTGATGTCCATCATTAGAACGGGAATTCCAAATGAGGACAATTGTTCAGAAAGTACTTGAATAGTTTTAGTTTTACCTGCTCCAGTAGCTCCAGCAATTAGTCCGTGACGGTTTAAAGTTTTTAGAGGAATTTTTATATGAGCATCACCTATAACATCTCCGTCGAGCAACGCACTGCCCAGAACTATGCTTTCTCCTTTTGAAATATAGCCGTCGTTTATGTGTTTTGCAAAGTTTTCTTTAGTGTTCATCTTTAAATTGGATTAAAATTAATGGCAAGATATTGAATTTTTTCTCACTTTTTAAAGAAGTTCAAGTGTTAAAAAAATAATTTTTCATAATGAAAAAAATAAAACATTTAATTGTGGTTACTTTAAAAAAATAGTTAAAAGAACCCTTATTTATGTGGTATTGATGCGGTTTTTTCTGTAAAACCTGTGATTTAGATAAAGTTTTTGATTTTTATTCAAAAACGTAAAAAATTCAAAATTAAATCAAAGTTAAATTAATTGGAATATTAGCGAAAAAAATTTTTTTATTTGAACTAAAAATATAAATTTGCTCCTCAACAAAAGTTTATTATAACAAAAAAATAAATTATTAAAATTATTAAAAATTAAAAAAATGGCAAACGTTAAAAAAGAAAGTGGTTCAGGATTAGGCGGAGTAATCTCAGGAATTATTATTGTTGGATGTATTTTAGTTGGAGTATTGATTTGGCAATTTATAATGGGTGATGGAGCAAATTTTGAAGGAGGAGTGAATACGGGTCATCCACTACCAGGTAATTATTTAGCAATGGTTTATAAAGGAGGGCAAATTGTACCTGTATTGTTAGGTTGTTTTTTAATGGTAATTGTTTTCTCTTTCGAGCGTTTTGCTGTGATTTCTAAAGCAGCCGGTAAAGGTAATCTTGATGCTTTTATGAAAAATGTTCAATCAAGCATCACTAAAGGAGATATTGACACTGCAATTGCTGCTTGTGATAAACAACAAGGTTCTGTTGCAAACGCAATTAGATCAGCGTTAGTGAAATACCAAGATGTTAAAAAAGAAGGATTAGATAGCGAAGCTGCTGCAGAAACAATTCACAAAGAAATTGAAGAGGCTACTTCTCTTGAAATGCCAATGTTAGAAAAACACATGACTATTCTTTCTACATTAGTATCTTTAGGAACTCTTGCAGGTTTGTTAGGAACAGTAACAGGGATGATTAAAGCGTTTGGTGCATTAGCATCTTCTGGAACTCCAGATCAAGCTGCTCTTGCAAATGGTATCTCTGAAGCACTTATTAATACTGCTACAGGTATTGCTACATCTGCTTTGGCAATTATAGCTTACAATTTCTTTACTTCTAAAATTGATACTTTGACTTATTCTATTGATGAGGCAGGTAATACTATTGTAAACACTTACAGAAAATTTAGAGGGACTCAAAAATAATTAATACTAATTCGATAAAAAATAGCGTTATAAGTATAATTCTAATAACGCTTTTTTATCAATTTAAAATATAAAGTAATGGCTGTAAAAATGTCCAAAAAAGCAGCGTCTATTGATATGACGGCTATGTGTGATGTGGCTTTTCTTTTGCTTACTTTTTTTATTTTGACCGCTACGGCTAAAATACCAGAAGCATTGCCTGTAGATACACCAGCATCGACTGTTCAGACTAAATTGCCTGAAACTGACTTGATGACACTAACTATTGGTGGTAAAGGAAAGGTGTTTTTTGATCTAAAAGGGAGAGAAGTTCGTAAAAGAACTTTAGAGTTGATGGGTCAAAAATATGGTGTAGCATTCACTGAAGATGATAAAGAAAAATTTGCGTTGATGGAAGGTTTTGGAGTTCCAGTTCAAAATCTAAAACAAATTCTTGCAATGAAAGCTTCTGAAAGAACTAAAGCGAATCAACCAGGCATTCCTAAAGATTCACTTGATAATCAATTGTCAGAATGGATACAAAATTCTCGTGCAGCAAATATGGAGCTGAACGAAAAGGATTTAGAAATAGCTATCAAAGGAGATGCTAATGAAGAATATCCTTCTATTCGTAGAGTAATGGATATTTTGCAAGACAAAAAACTCAATACTTTCAGTTTAGTTACTGGTTTGAGAGGAAAAGAATTTTAATTAAAATACACACACTAAAATGGCTGAATTAAATACAGGCGACGGTGGCGGAAAAGATAAAAAGGTAAGGAGTAAAAAATCCAATTCAAAGGTAGATTTAACTGCTATGGTGGATTTGGCTTTCCTATTGATTACTTTCTTCATGCTTACAACTAGTTTGTCTAAACCGCAATCCATGAATTTGGGTTTGCCAGATAAAGAAGATAAGGACAAACCAGATGAAAATATTAAAGTAGATGAAAACCGTACCGTTACCATTATTATGGGCGAAAACGGTAAATTAGTAAGATATGTAGGTTTGTTGGCAACGCCTAAAGCAGCACCTAAAGATTTTGTTTACGGTAAAGAAGGAATTCGTAAAGAATTGATTTCAAGAAAAAAATCTATCTTGCAATATACTGGAGATCCTAAAAAAGGAATGATTGTAATTATCAAACCTGGAAAAAAATCAACTTATCGCAATTTGATTGATGTACTTGATGAAATGGCTATAGTTGATGTTCCAACTTATGCTATTGTAAATGATTTTTCACCCGAAGAAAAAAAGTTGATTAATGAAAAGTAAAAACTTTTGTTTTTATTAATCATTATAACTTAATACTATAAGAAATTATGAAATTAGATTTATTAAAATATCAATGGCTTGACATTGTTTTCGATGGGCGTAATAAAAAGTACGGTGCTTATGACTTAAGAAAGTCCATAACAAAAAACACGACAAGAGCTTTCATCCTTGGAGCTATATTATTTGCTTTTTTGGTAAGTGTTCCAAAGTTATTGAGTATGCTTCCAGATATTAGTAATGATGAAGAAGTTCTTGATGAAGTGATCAAGACTGTAAAATTACCTCCAAAAAAACAAGAGGAAATTAAAGAAAATCTTCCACCACCTCCACCACCAGCTCCTAAAGTAGATCAGGTAAAGTTTATCAAGCCTGTTGTAGCTAAAGCAGAAGAGGTTGTAGAGGAAATTGCTGAAGTAAAAGACTTGAAAGATAAAGTTATCAGTAGAGTAGATTTAAAAGGTAATCCAGATGCTGAATTAACTATTGAAGCTCCAGGTACAAGTATGGACGCTGTTACTGAAGAAGTAGATAATACGGTTTATAATTCAGCTGGTATTGAAGTAAAACCAGAATACCCAGGTGGTATTGATAAGTTTTATAAATTTGTATCAGAAAATTATAGAATGCCTGATGATGCTCCTAGTGGTAAAGTATATGTTACTTTTGTAGTTGAGAAAGACGGTTCATTGACAGATATCAAAGTGTTAAGAGATATTGGTTACGGTACAGGAAAAGAAGCTATTAGAGTTTTGAAATCTGCAAAAAAGTGGAGTCCTGGTGAGCAAAATGGTAAAAAAGTAAGATGTACTTACAGCATACCTTTTAGTCTCATATCACAAGAATAATGATAAAGAATTTATTAGATAAATTTCAGGAGAAATCGCCTAAAGAGCGATTTCTTCTCGTTATAGGAATTTTGTTTTTTTCTATATATTTGTTTTTAGGTCTTATTATTATCTTTTGGGAATCAGTTTTTACTTCTGCATTTCCTTTGATAATGGCATTTCATTACCGAATTGCATTAGGGGTACTTTTGATTGTCTATTCCTTTTTTAGGTTTTTTAGATTTTTTAATTCAGATAACGATTAAGATGCGTAAAATATATAAATGTATAGTTTTGTTTTTGATATGTTCTTTGTTTTTGATGTGCAATCTCAAAGGGGATAAAGAAACGACCAAAGAGTCTATTTTGAAGGGAACAGTATCAATTTTAGTTGACGAAACCTTGATGCCAATAATTGAAGAGCAAGTCTTGGTTTTTGAAAGTACTTATGATGCTAAAATTAAATTGATTCCTAAATCAGAGAAAGAAGTAGTTGTATCCTTATTTAAGGATCAATCAGGTATCGCAATTTTGAGTAGGGATTTAACTCCTAAAGAGTATAAAATTTTTGAACAAAAGAAAATAACTCCTAAAATAACCAAATTTGCAACAGATGCTATTGCTTTTATTTCTAACAAAAGTGATAATGACACTTTAGTAGATTTAAAAGAAGTTACTGACTTTATACAAGGAAAGCAAAATTCTAAAATAAAAGGATTAGTGTTTGATAATCCCAACTCGAGTACAGTTCGTTATATGAATTCGTTGGCTGGAGTACAATCAATTCCAGAAAAAGGCGTTTATTCATTTAAGACTAATGATGAAGTTATCAAATTTGTATCAGAAAACAAAGGTATGATCGGTATAGTAGGACTCAATTGGTTGACAGAGCCAATGCCTGCAATGAAAAAGTATATCGAGAAAGTAAATGTGGTAAGTGTAAAAAGTCTTAAAGGAAAAGAGTTTTTTGCGCCAACTCAAAATAATATTGCCGAAGGTAAATATCCTTTGGCACGTGATTTGTACATAATCAATGGTCAAGGATATTCGGGTTTAGGGATGGGTTTTGCCTCCTTCGTTGCTGGAGATATAGGGCAGAGAATCATTCTAAAGTCAGGATTATTACCTATTAGAGTTCCTGGTCGAAAAATTAATGTAGTAAAATAATATTGTAATGAAAAATAATAAAATTAATACAGAATCGATGAACAAGTTTAAACTATTTAGTGTTGCTTTTTTAGCAACCGTTTCGTTTAGTAATGCACAAGATATAGCACAAGCCAAAAAAGCAATTGATGCAGAACAATTTGAGAGTGCAAAATCAATGTTGAAATCTATTATCAAAGCTAATCCTTCCAATGGAAGAGCTAATTTTATTTTAGGTAATGTTTATTTAATTCAATCTGTTAATGATTCCGCTAAAATTTCTTTTGAAAAAGGATTAACAGGTTCGGATGGTGCTAAATTAAATTACATTGGTTTAGGTTCAATTGATTTGGATAATGGTAATGAAACAGCAGCTGAAGCTAATTTTTTATTGGGAACAAAAGATGCTAAAAAGAAAGATCTTGAGCCATTAATCGCTTTAGGAAGAGCTTACACCAATTCTGAAAAACCAAATTATAAGAAAGCAATAGATGTTTTGGTAAAAGCTAGAGAAATTAATCCAAATGATGCCGAAGTACAATTGGCATTAGGAGACGCTTATAATGGGGACAAAAATCAAAACGATGCTTATCTTGCCTACAGAAATGCGTTCCAATTTGATCCAACTTTGATTAGAGCAAAAATGCAACTTGGTGTTTTGTTAAAAGGAGCTAAATCTTTTGACGAAGCAATTAAAGCCTATAATGAAGTTATTGTTATCAATCCAAATTACGGACCAGTTTATAGAGAGTTAGCTGAAACTTATTACAAATGGGGAAAAAACAAACCGTCTAAATCAGCTGAATATTATCAAACAGCTATTGGACATTATGAAAAATACTTGAGTTTAACAGATAAGTCTATCCACTCAAGAATGCGTCACGCTGACTTTCTTATATTAGTAAAAGATTATAAAGCACTTGAAATTGAAGCTAACAAAATGATCGAAATGGATAAAGTAAATCCTAGAATTTTCCGTTATTTAGGTTATTCAGCTTATGAAAATGGGAATGTAGATGTAGCTATTAAATCTTTAGAAAGCTTTATGAGTAGCCCAACAAACAAGGTGATTGCAAAAGATTATTTGTATTTGGGAATGGCAAAATTCAAAAAAGGATTAGCTGCTGACGGATTATCTATCGATCCTGTTGTATTTGAATCAGGTTTAGCAGATATTAAAAAAGCAGTTGAAGGTGAGCCAATGATAGTAGAGGACTTAAATGATCTTGGAAGAACTATGTTCGGTAAAAAATTGTATAAAGAAGCAGCTTCAATTTTCGAAATTGGAACGACAAGTCCTGATTTTAAAAATTATTTAGAGGACAACATTTACTACGGTTTATCAATCTATTACGGAAGTGGAAAAAAACCAGATGGAGCTCCTTTAGATATTGCTTCTTTGCAAAAAGCGGATCTTGCTTTTGAGAGAGTATCTGTAGCTTCTCCAACTTATTTGGATGCCTATATTTACAGAGGAAGAACAAATAGTTTGATGGGGAACGATCCAATGACTATCAAATACTATGAAGAATACGTAGCAAAAGTAACTGAAAAAGGACCTGAAGAACTAGCAAAACCAGCTGTTGTAAAAAAAGTAGTTGAATCTTATAATTCTATAGCAGCCAGTTATGCTAATACAGATAAAGCTAAAGCTATTGAATATTTTAATAAAACACTAGCATTAGACGCAACTAATAGTTATGCAACAGAATCATTAAAGTTGTTGAAATAATAAAATAAGAATAAATTAAAAACCGACAGTTTCAAAAAAGCTGTCGGTTTTTTTGTGGAATCAAGTCAACGTTTTAAATTCACTATCTTTGCACTCTTAATCATTAGAAATGCTATCAAAAGAAATTCAATTAGAAGTTAACAAAGGCACAATGCTTCCCTTGATGGAAGAATTTTACACCATCCAAGGCGAAGGATTTCATACCGGAACGGCGGCTTATTTTATACGAATTGGCGGTTGCGACGTGGGTTGCCATTGGTGCGATGTCAAGGAAAGTTGGAATGCCGAATTGCATCCGCCAACCAGTATCGACTTGATTGTGGCCAATGCCAGCAAATATGCAGACACCGTTGTAATCACTGGTGGGGAACCCCTGACTTGGGATATGACCTTGTTGACCCAGATGTTAAAAGATAAAAATCTTAAAGTGCATATCGAAACTTCCGGAGCCTATCCGCTTTCGGGAACTTGGGACTGGATTTGTCTTTCGCCAAAGAAAAACAAATTGCCGACACAAACCGTTTATGACAAAGCCCACGAACTAAAAGTGATTATTCACAACAAACACGATTTTATTTTTGCCGAAGAACAAGCCGAAAAAGTAAACAAAGGTGCTATCTTGTTCCTTCAGCCCGAATGGAGTAAAAAAGAAGAAATGACACCGCTTATTGTCGATTACGTAATGAATAATCCAAAATGGCGAGTATCTTTACAAACACATAAATACTTGAATATTCCTTAAATATGAAGCACTTCTTTTTTCTGGTAATTGCTTTTTTTTCTTTCCAATTTGTTGATGCGCAAGAATTATTGATGGAAACTGAACTCGTTTCAAGTCCAGACGTTACCAATCCAAAATTCAATGGAGGAGAATTTAATAAATTTTACGAGTTTATAAATCAAAACTTTAATTATTCTACTGTAACGAAAGAAGGAGATATTGTTGTTGCCTTTACTGTCAATGAATTGGGTGAAGTAAAAAAAATTAAAGTTTTGAAGTTTCCCAACATCGAAGCAGCTACTGAAATCATAAGAGTCTTAAATAAATCTCCAAAATGGGAACCAGCAAAACGAGCGGGAAGACCTTTTAGTGTAGAAATTAAATTGCCGGTGAATTTCCAAATGAAATTAATAAATCATTAATCCCAAATAGAATAGCTTTATGAAGAACGTGTTTTTTTTATTGGTTTTGTTTTTTGTAATTCAAATCGTTTCGGCTCAAACTAGCGAAAGATTTGTCAATGATAATTCTTATAGCCCTTCCAGTGTTGATGTTAAACCCAAATTTCCTGGAGGAATTGAAAAGTTTTACCAATTTATTCGGGAAAATTATAAAATATCGAATTCAAAAGAGCTTCTAGCGCGTAAAATTTTCGTGAATTTTGTAATTGAAAAGGATGGAAAACTCACTAATATTAAAGTATTACGAGATCTGGGATTTGATACAGGAAAAGAAGCCGTTCGTGTGTTATTACTATCTCCAAAGTGGATACCTGCGGAACTAAACGGTAAAAAAGTAAGATGTTCTTATACATTGCCAATTGAAATAAAATCCTGAATGTATTTCTAAACATTGTTTGGGATTTTTTATATTTACAAAAAAACCAAAGATGAAATCCCAATTCCTTCTCGATCCCAATATCACATTCCTGAATCACGGTTCTTTTGGCGCTTGTCCGAAACCCATTTTTGAAGAATACCAACGATTACAATTGGAACTCGAAAACGAACCCGTTTATTTCATTCTAAAAAAACAGGCCGAATATTTGAAAATTGCCAAAGAAAGATTGGCTAAATACATAGGCTGTAATGCCAATGATTTCTTTTTTACACCCAATCCCACTTTTGCAGTCAACACAATTATGCGAAGTTTGGATTTGAAAGAAGGTGATGAAATTCTCTCGACCAATCACGAATATGGTGCAATGGACAGGACCTGGAATTTCTATTGCAAAAAATCGGGAGCCAAATACATTCGTCAAAACATTTCACTTCCTGTAGTTTCCAAAGCACAAATTTTGGAAGAATTCTGGAGTGGCTACACTTCAAAAACCAAAATTATTTTCCTGAACCAAATTTCAAGTGCCACGGCATTGATTTTTCCCGTAAAGGAAATTTGCGACAAAGCCCGTGAATTGGGATTGATTATTATTATTGACGGTGCTCACGTTATTGGTCAAATGGATTTGAATATTACCGATTTGAATCCAGATTTTTATACCGGAACACTTCATAAATGGATGCTGGCTCCAAAAGGAAGTTCTTTTTTGTATGTAAAGAAAGATTTTCAGGAAATGCTAGATCCGCTTGTAGTGGGTTGGGGTTACGAAAGTGCTACACCAGGAGAAAGTCAGTTTTTAGATTATCAGGAATTTCAGGGTACAAGAGAAATTTCGGCATTCTTGTGCACGCCAAAAGTGATTGACTTTCTCGAAGAAAACGATTGGAAAACCAAAGCAAAGGAATGTAGAACTATCGTTCGAAACAATTACCAACGTTTTTGCGATTTGTTGAACACGAAACCTATTTGCCCAATCACGGAAGAATTTTTGGTGCAAATGGCGAGTATTCCTGTAAAGACTTCAAATCCTGTGGCATTAAAAGAATTGCTTTTTAATAAATACAAAATCGAAATTCCTGTGATGCCCTTGAACGGGAATTATTTTATACGTTATTCAATAAATGCCTATAATTCGCAGGAAGATTTAGATATTTTGTACAAAGCCTTGCAAGATATAATTGCAACAACTAATTTAATAGAAGTTTAGTCTATATTCTATTCTCTCTATTCTATTTTCTAAATAAAAAGTCTCGCCAAATAATCAAAATGTTCCCCTTCCAAAATCAATTCGCATTGCAATCCATTGGCGAAAGCCGCATTTTGCAAAGTGTTGTAATCAAGATAAAGCCAAGGGAAACTGTCTTCGATTTCGTTTTTATAAGAAACTGTAAAGGTTAATTCGCCGTAATAACCATTGGCAGGAATTTCGTATGCGCCGTCTTCATCTTGGTCAAACATATAAATGATGTCCGAGGAATCAATAAGAATCTGTCCGTTTGGGTTTAATAAACTTTTTAGTTTTTGTAAAAAGTTTGGAGTTTCTTTCAATGTTCCAAAAATACCCGTGCCGTTCATCAACAATAAAATGGTGTCGAATTTTTCATTTTCCAATATCATTATATCTTGCACTTTGGCGTTTTTCAAACCACGAAGTCCACAAGCTTGAATGGCATTTGTCGAAATGTCTATCGAAGTTACTTCAAGATTGCGGTCGTTTTGTAAAGTCAGGCTATGACTTCCGGCTCCACAACCTACATCCAAAATCTTTCCTTTGGCCAGTTGAAGCGCTTTTTGTTCCAATTTCGGCATTTCGGCATAAGTTCGAAAAAGATAAGCAACTCTCATTTCATCGGCTTCGGAAATGGAAGTTTCGGTAATTAAATCCTCGGGAGAATTATTGGTTTGAAAATCGAGTATGGCTTTTCCGAAAAGGTCTTTCATAAAAATAAAATAAATGTTTGAAATAGTTTAAGCGTTTAAAAGTTTAATTTTGTTCTTTACAAGAGGATTAAACGAATTAAACAATGTTAAACCAACTCAAACAATTAAACAAACTTGCCAAAGATAAGCATATCGAAAACAAAAAGTATTTCGACAAGCTGAAAAAAAAGCAGCCCAAGAATTTGGATTACATAATGCAGGAGTTGCACGATGCCGAATTCAAGAAAACCAATTGTTTGCAATGTGCCAATTGTTGCAAAACCACGGGACCTTTGTTTACTTCAGCCGATATTGAACGAATTTCGAAACACCTGCGTCAAAAACCACAGCAATTTATAGACCAATATTTGCGCATAGACGAAGATAAAGATTATGTACTGCAAAGTGTGCCTTGTACTTTTTTGGACAGTGACAATACCTGTTTTATTTACGAAGTTCGTCCAAAAGCCTGCCGTGAATTTCCACATACCGACAGAAAGAAGTTTCAACAAATATCTGATTTGACCTTAAAAAACGTGGCAATTTGTCCAGCGGCCTTCAATATTGTGGAAGAAATGAAAAAGAAAATGCCATTGTAAAATTAAAAACTGTCCTGATTTTATAAAATTCTACAGTTTAAGAATTACCAATTAGTCTTTAAACAGTACTTTTACATAAGCGAAGCAAATACACATCAAATTGAATTTAGAATATTTCATAGCCAAACGACTCATCACTGCCAAACATTTCAAGAGCAGCATATCTGCACCCATAATAAAAATTGCAATTTCTGCCATTGCCATCGGAATGATTATGATGATTGTGTCGGTGGCGACCGGAATTGGTTTGCAACAAAAAATCAGGGACAAAGTTTCTGCCTTCAACGGACAGGTCATTATTTCCAACTACGACAACAATCAATCCGAAGTGACCTTGGTTCCCATTTCCAAGAAACAGAATTTTTATCCAAAGTTTAATTCCGTTCCCGAGGTTACCCACATCCAGGCCATTGCCAGTAAAGCCGGAATCATCAGGACGGAAACCGCTTTCGAAGGGATAATTCTCAAAGGAGTGGGAACGGATTACCAATGGAATGATATAAAGGAGTACGTTGTTTCCGGCAGATTACCCGATTTTTCAAAAGGACTTAATAACGAAGTCGTGATTTCCCAGTTTTTGGCAAATCGATTAAACTTAAAAGTAGGTGACTCCTTCAATACCTTTTTTATCAAGGAAGATCAAAATCAATTACCCAATAGTCGAAGATTCAAAATTACTGGTCTTTTCGACTCGGGATTCCAGGAATTCGACGCTACTTATATTATAGGAGACATTCGACACATTCAACGAATGAACAAATGGAAGTCAGATCAAGTCGGCGCATTCGAAGTTTTTGTCAATGATTTCAATAATATAGAGCCAATTGGACAAAAAGTCTATGAACAAACTACCTCCACGCAAGATACCCAGACTATCGTGGAAAAATACAGTTACATCTTCGAGTGGTTAAAACTCTTCGATTTCAACATCGTAATCATATTGGGGGTAATGATTCTTGTGGCCACCATCAATATGGTCGTGGCGCTATTGGTGCTTATTCTTGAACGCACCCAAATGATTGGAATACTAAAAGCCTTGGGTGCAAACAATTGGTCAGTACGAAAAATATTCCTGTACAATGCCTTCTACCTTATAGTAAGAGGACTGTTTTGGGGCAACTTAATAGGTATTTCATTATTGCTGATCCAGCAATATTTCGGAATCATCAAGCTCAACCCCGAGAATTATTACGTCAACCAAGCGCCAGTTTACCTGAACTGGGGATATGTTCTATTGTTAAATATGCTCACTGTTACAGTTTGTTCCCTGGTATTGTTGATTCCTTCCTATATAATAACCAAAATATCTCCGGTAAAGGCCATTCGTTTCGATTAGATTTTTCTTTAGGAGCTAAATCCTTCTCTCTGTTACAAACGGAGTTCACTGAACTCCGATGAAAATAAAAGTGAAGTGAAGTAATCTTGCTCAATCCAGTCTATTTTTCTACGCTCAAAAAGGAGCTTCCTTTGGTTGCTCTTTTAGGACAATAAAAATTAGTCTGTCTTTTCACAAGGATTTCTACTACTATCAGGGCTAGGGTTGGTTGTTAATGAGAAAGTTTCTCTTTATATATAGGTAAGTTTATTAAAAGGGATATCCCGTTTTGAGCAATAAACGAGAATATTGATCTGTAAATACTCATAAGTGTCACGTCTTCCTCTTCTTTGGAGAGGGTCGGGGTGAGGTTTTTTTAGGCAATTCAAGAAGAGAATCCTTTTAAATGCGTTTTTTTTGTGTTAGCTAATCTGTGTTGATCTAGGTTTCATTGTGTTTGAATCCCACCAAAACCGCCACAATTCTCAAAAAGGTCTATCTTAAAATCATAATTTACAAAAAATCTCCTACTGTAAAACTCGTAAAGTCAGTGCTTTAAAAAAAAGAATAAAAAAAAGATTGAGAAAGGCATTGTTTAATTGAAAAGAGTGCCTACTTTTGCACCCGCAAAGACGCAGAAGTTCATTTAAAATACTGGCAAACGGATTAAAAGGATAAGAAAATTTATTTTCAAAAAATTCGAAAAAAGTTTGTGAGATTTAAAAAGAGGTGTTACATTTGCACCCCGCTAAAATAGCAACGATCATTGATATACTGGTAAAGAATTGAGAAGAAAGGGAGAAGAAAGGGAGAAGAAATTTTCTTAAAAAAAACTTCAAAAAAGTTTGCCAGATTGAAAAAGAGTTACTACTTTTGCACCCGCTAAACGAAAGAATAGCGAGATATAAAAAGACACGTTCCTAGACATATTGAATTGACAGCCGTTCCGATGCAAATCGGAACAAATATAAAGAGAGTAAGAGAATCGGAAGATTTAAAAAACCACTAGAATTTGAGTCGAATAATAAATAAGTCGCAAGACTAAACAATATACGATGAAGAGTTTGATCCTGGCTCAGGATGAACGCTAGCGGCAGGCTTAACACATGCAAGTCGAGGGGTATAGTTCTTCGGAGCTAGAGACCGGCGCACGGGTGCGTAACGCGTATGCAATCTACCTTTCACAGAGGGATAGCCCAGAGAAATTTGGATTAATACCTCATAGTATAACGACTCGGCATCGAGATGTTATTAAAGTCACAACGGTGAAAGATGAGCATGCGTCCCATTAGCTAGTTGGTAAGGTAACGGCTTACCAAGGCTACGATGGGTAGGGGTCCTGAGAGGGAGATCCCCCACACTGGTACTGAGACACGGACCAGACTCCTACGGGAGGCAGCAGTGAGGAATATTGGTCAATGGACGCAAGTCTGAACCAGCCATGCCGCGTGCAGGATGACGGTCCTATGGATTGTAAACTGCTTTTGCACAGGAAGAAACAACGCTACGTGTAGCGTCTTGACGGTACTGTGAGAATAAGGATCGGCTAACTCCGTGCCAGCAGCCGCGGTAATACGGAGGATCCAAGCGTTATCCGGAATCATTGGGTTTAAAGGGTCCGTAGGCGGTTTAGTAAGTCAGTGGTGAAAGCCCATCGCTCAACGGTGGAACGGCCATTGATACTGCTAGACTTGAATTATAAGGAAGTAACTAGAATATGTAGTGTAGCGGTGAAATGCTTAGAGATTACATGGAATACCAATTGCGAAGGCAGGTTACTACTTATGGATTGACGCTGATGGACGAAAGCGTGGGTAGCGAACAGGATTAGATACCCTGGTAGTCCACGCCGTAAACGATGGATACTAGCTGTTGGAAGCAATTTCAGTGGCTAAGCGAAAGTGATAAGTATCCCACCTGGGGAGTACGTTCGCAAGAATGAAACTCAAAGGAATTGACGGGGGCCCGCACAAGCGGTGGAGCATGTGGTTTAATTCGATGATACGCGAGGAACCTTACCAAGGCTTAAATGTAGATTGACCGTTTTGGAAACAGAACTTTCGCAAGACAATTTACAAGGTGCTGCATGGTTGTCGTCAGCTCGTGCCGTGAGGTGTCAGGTTAAGTCCTATAACGAGCGCAACCCCTGTTGTTAGTTGCCAGCGAGTCAAGTCGGGAACTCTAACAAGACTGCCAGTGTAAACTGTGAGGAAGGTGGGGATGACGTCAAATCATCACGGCCCTTACGCCTTGGGCTACACACGTGCTACAATGGCCGGTACAGAGAGCAGCCACTGGGCGACCAGGAGCGAATCTATAAAACCGGTCACAGTTCGGATCGGAGTCTGCAACTCGACTCCGTGAAGCTGGAATCGCTAGTAATCGGATATCAGCCATGATCCGGTGAATACGTTCCCGGGCCTTGTACACACCGCCCGTCAAGCCATGGAAGCTGGGGGTGCCTGAAGTCGGTGACCGCAAGGAGCTGCCTAGGGTAAAACTGGTAACTAGGGCTAAGTCGTAACAAGGTAGCCGTACCGGAAGGTGCGGCTGGAACACCTCCTTTCTAGAGCTTTAGTGTTAGCTATATGCACGCTAAAGAAAGAAGACGAAAAATTCAAAAAGGTTGAATCGCAAGATTTAATTACTCTCGCTGTTAGTTCAAATAATACAATTTTAAGTAAAACAGAGTCTCGTAGCTCAGCTGGTTAGAGTACTACACTGATAATGTAGGGGTCGGCAGTTCGAGTCTGCCCGGGACTACTATTTTAACTTAAGAAAGGAAATTTTAGAGGTTGAGTGAAGCCGTTTTAAGTAGTGTTAACTGAAAACTGTTAACTGACAACTAAAAAATGGGGGATTAGCTCAGCTGGCTAGAGCGCCTGCCTTGCACGCAGGAGGTCAACGGTTCGACTCCGTTATTCTCCACAAAAAAGAGTGATCAGATTGCAGTGATTAGTATTCAGTTTAACTGGATACTCAAAATTGAACACTGAACACTTATTTTAAAGTTCATTGACATATTGAGATAAGAAATAATAAAAAGTAGAAAGCGTTTTTTGCTATGCAAATAGTAAAAGACAAAAAAAACGGTCGTAATTGATTTTACGATTGGTACAATAAGCAAAATAAGGGCGTATGGGGGATGCCTTGGCTCTCAGAGGCGATGAAAGGCGTGATAAGCTGCGAAAAGTTACGGGGACGAGCACACATCGTATGATCCGTAAATACCTGAATGGGGCAACCCACTATGTTGAAGACATAGTACACCGATAGGTGGGCGAACCCGCTGAACTGAAACATCTAAGTAGGCGGAGGAGAAGAAAACAAAAGTGATTCCGTAAGTAGTGGCGAGCGAACGCGGATTAGCCCAAACCAATGTTGTTACGGCAATGTTGGGGTTGTAGGACCACGACATTTTATGTACAAGGAACCAGAAGCTACTGGAAAGTAGCGCCAAAGAGAGTGATAGCCTCGTATGGGTAACAAGTATAATAGATAGTGGTATCCTGAGTAGGGCGGGGCACGTGAAACCCTGTCTGAATTTGGCGGGACCATCCGCTAAGGCTAAATACTCCTGAGAGACCGATAGTGAACCAGTACCGTGAGGGAAAGGTGAAAAGAACCGTGAATAACGGAGTGAAATAGATCCTGAAACCATACGCTTACAAGCGGTCGGAGCCCTTTCGTGGGGTGACGGCGTGCCTTTTGCATAATGAGCCTACGAGTTAACGTTGCTGGCAAGGATAAGTGGTTAAGCCACGGATCCGTAGCGAAAGCGAGTCTGAATAGGGCGCTTTAGTCAGTAGTGTTAGACGCGAAACCGTGTGATCTACCCATGGGCAGGATGAAGCTGTGGTAACACACAGTGGAGGTCCGAACCGGTTGACGTTGAAAAGTCTTCGGATGACCTGTGGGTAGGGGTGAAAGGCCAATCAAACTCGGAAATAGCTCGTACTCCCCGAAATGCATTTAGGTGCAGCGTTGGTTATAAGTTATATAGAGGTAGAGCTACTGATTGGATGCGGGGGCTTCACCGCCTACCAATTCCTGACAAACTCCGAATGCTATATAATGTTTACCAGCAGTGAGGGCTTGGGTGCTAAGGTCCAAGTCCGAGAGGGAAAGAACCCAGACCATCAGCTAAGGTCCCCAAATATATGTTAAGTTGAAAGAACGCGGTTTGTCTGCATGGACAGCTAGGATGTTGGCTTGGAAGCAGCCATTCATTTAAAGAGTGCGTAACAGCTCACTAGTCGAGCGGACGAGCATGGATAATAATCGGGCATAAACATATTACCGAAGCTATGGATTTTGTATTTATTTACAAAGTGGTAGGGGAGCATTCTAACAGGGTAGAAGGTGTGTTGTAAAGCATGCTGGACTGGTTAGAAAAGAAAATGTAGGCATAAGTAACGATAATGCGGGCGAGAAACCCGCACACCGAAAGACTAAGGTTTCCACAGCTATGCTAATCAGCTGTGGGTTAGTCGGGACCTAAGGCGAACCCGAAAGGGACAGTCGATGGACCACGGGTTAATATTCCCGTACTACTAATTACTGTGATGGGGTGACGGAGTGATGAAAGCGCCGCGAACTGACGGAATAGTTCGTTGAAGTACCTACCTATAAGATCTGCAGGCAAATCCACAGATTTTGGGGAAATACGATAGTACACGGAGACTTCGGTTGAAGTGATAGTGCGCCTAAGGGCTTCCAAGAAAAACCTCTAAACTTCAGGTAATTAGTACCCGTACCGCAAACCGACACAGGTAGTCGAGGAGAGAATCCTAAGGTGCTCGAGAGATTCATGGCTAAGGAATTAGGCAAAATAGACCCGTAACTTCGGGAGAAGGGTCGCCCCGAGCAATCGGGGCCGCAGTGAAGAGGTCCAGGCGACTGTTTATCAAAAACACAGGGCTCTGCAAAATCGTAAGATGAAGTATAGGGCCTGACACCTGCCCGGTGCTGGAAGGTTAAGAGGAGATGTTATCTTCGGAGAAGCATTGAATTGAAGCCCCAGTAAACGGCGGCCGTAACTATAACGGTCCTAAGGTAGCGAAATTCCTTGTCGGGTAAGTTCCGACCTGCACGAATGGTGTAACGATCTGGACACTGTCTCAGCCATGAGCTCGGTGAAATTGTAGTAACGGTGAAGATGCCGTTTACCCGCAGTGGGACGAAAAGACCCTGTGCACCTTTACTATAGCTTAGTATTGACCTTGGATAAATGATGTGTAGGATAGGTTGGAGACTGTGAAGTGGCGTCGCCAGGCGTTGTGGAGTCATTGTTGAAATACAACCCTTTGTTTATCTGAGGCCTAACCCCATATTGTGGGGGACATTGCTTGGTGGGTAGTTTGACTGGGGTGGTCGCCTCCAAAAGAGTAACGGAGGCTTCTAAAGGTTCCCTCAGTACGCTTGGTAACCGTGCGTAGAGTGCAATGGCATAAGGGAGCTTGACTGAGAGACATACAGGTCGATCAGGTACGAAAGTAGAGCATAGTGATCCGGTGGTTCCGCATGGAAGGGCCATCGCTCAAAGGATAAAAGGTACGCCGGGGATAACAGGCTGATCTCCCCCAAGAGCTCATATCGACGGGGGGGTTTGGCACCTCGATGTCGGCTCGTCACATCCTGGGGCTGGAGAAGGTCCCAAGGGTTGGGCTGTTCGCCCATTAAAGTGGCACGCGAGCTGGGTTCAGAACGTCGTGAGACAGTTCGGTCTCTATCTACTGTGGGCGCAAGAAATTTGAGTGGATCTGATTCTAGTACGAGAGGACCGAATTGGACTAACCTCTAGTGTATCTGTTGTTCCGCCAGGAGCATCGCAGAGTAGCTACGTTGGGAAGGGATAAGCGCTGAAAGCATATAAGCGCGAAACCCACCACAAGATGAGATTTCTTTTAAGGATCGTGGGAGATGACCACGTTGATAGGCTATAGATGTAAAGGCAGTAATGTCATAGTCGAGTAGTACTAATAATCCGTAAGCTTATGTACACCCTTTTCCCGAGCCGCAAGGCTCGGGGAGAAACTTTCTAATACTTTTTATATTCTTTATCTCAGTATGTTAAGATATTATTGCAATTTTTAATTTTTAATTCGAAATTTTTAATTGCAAATAATTGCCCAAAGCAATTATAACCTCTTAAGGTGGTTATTGCGGCGGGGCTCACCTCTTCCCATCCCGAACAGAGTAGTTAAGCCCGCCTGCGCAGATGGTACTGCAGTTATGTGGGAGAGTATGTCGTCGCCTTTCTTTTGAAAACCCTTCATCAATAGATGAAGGGTTTTTTGTTTTAACTCGATTTGAGAAAGTTTTTGGAAATATTGGATCAATCCTAAAGGGAATCATTCTTAAATTAATTATCAGTACTTTTGATCTAATTTTTAGAGTAACATGAATAATAAAAATGTTGTAGTAGATATGACTAGAGGAGCGATTACTCCTCAAATTATTCATTTTACAGTACCACTAATCATAGGGAATTTTTTTGTATTGACTTACAATGCTGTGGATTCTATTATTGTAGGGCGTTTTATAGGGGCAAATGCTTTAGCGGCTCTGGGAGCTGCAAGTCCTGTGATGAATCTTATGCTTTTTTAATAATAGGTATTTGTTTAGGAATGTCTGTACTGATGGGTAATTTTTTTGGGAAAGGGGATTTACTCAACTTGAAAAAAGTAATTTCTACTTCAGTAATTGTAGGGGGATTTTTTACTTTGATTATTGTTGTTTTAGGGTTTTTCTTTTCTCGATCTTTACTTTTTTTACTCAACACTCCTGATTTAATTATAGACGATGCCACGTCTTATTTGCAGATAATTTTTATTGGACTAATTTTTACTTTCATTTATAATATTTATGCTTCTACTTTAAGGAGTATGGGTAATTCTAGAGTCTCTCTCTATTTTTTGGCAGCATCTGCTATTCTTAATGTTTTTTTGGAACTACTTTTTGTTGTAGTTTGGAAACAAGGAATAATTGGAGCTGCGTTAGGAACTATTATAGCTGAAGCAATAGCAGCTCTATTTTGTATTGTATATGTTCGAATTAAAGTTCCTTTTTTGACATTTAAAAGAAATGAGTTTGTTTTTGATCCAGATTTGCTGCGAATCATCCTAGGATATAGTTTTGTTACTGCCATGCAGCAAATCACATTGCATTTAGGTAAATTGCTTATTCAAGGTGCAGTGAATCCATTAGGAGTGTTCACAATAGCGGCTTTTAATGCAGTTACCAGAATTGATGATTTTGTGATGATTGTTCAACAAAATATTAGTCACGGAATCACTGGATTTTTAGCACAGAACAAAGGTAAAGGTAACTTTAGTCGCATTCGCAAAGGATTTATTGTTGGTGTTAAGATGGAAATTATCTACTGTTTAATGATGATGTTTGTTGTGTTTTTCTTTGCAGAAGAATTAATGGTATTATTTATTGGTAATGAAAATTCTAAAGTAGTTGAAGCGGGAGTACAATACCTTAAGGTAATGGGGTTACTTTATTTATTACCAGGGTTGACTAATGTCATTCAAGGATATTTTAGAGGATTAGGAAAAATGAATAGTACATTAAGTGCTACTTTTATTCAAATTATGGTAAGGGTGACTGCTGCTTATTGCATTGCTTCTTATTTTGGTATCAAAGGATTTGCTTTAGCTTGTTTATTAGGTTGGATTTTTATGTTAGGATATCAGCTTCCAGTTTTTTGGAAAACATGGAAAGTGAATTAGGATATTTAACTCTATTGAATACTATCTTTCGTTTCTTCTAAATCTTCTGATTTTCTACCTATTTTTACTTTTGGATTATCCTTGTTTCCTGTTATTATCATCGGAATTCCAAGTATTCCCAATGGTGGTAAGCCTAAACGCATTTTGATATTCAATCTTCCGTCTAAACTTGTGGTTCCTTCAATTCTGGGTCTAAATCCTGCAAATTTGAATTTGAATCGTTCTAGAGTAATAATGTTATTTTTGATAGAACTTTTAATTTGAACCTTGGATAATTCTGGATTTTTCATTTCTCCCTTACCTGTTTTTTTAGCAACGATATTAAACATTTTCATTCCATACATTTTAATGTCTTTTACAGAAACGATTCCGTTACCGACTAGTGATGGGTAAATTGGTTCCATGTTTGCATTTAAACGTCCTTTGAGTTTGTATTCTAATGCAATAATCCCTTGCGCTTTCTCGGCAGCACTTGCCATTTCTCTGAATGTCTTTATTTCGTTGTAGGCTTTTTTAATATCAAAATCATTGGCTTTGATAGCATAATCAAAAAAGGCTGTTTCAGGAGTTGTTGCATGGTAATTGGCATCCATAGTTACGGCACAACCTATCCTGTTGAAGCCTGTATTTTGCATTGTCAATTTACCTTTTTTCATACTCATTGTTCCTTTGGCTTGGTTTAGGGTCAATTCGTTGAAATTTACTTTTTGGGCATTGGCTTGAAAATGCAAATCTAAATTATTCGGAATTATAATTACTCCAGTTGTAGGACTTGTTGGTTTTGTCTCTGAATTTGCTGTTGTTGGATTAGTTGTATTTACCTGTGTTTGTGACATAAATTCATCAGCATTGATGTAATTTGAATTCAATGTAAACGAACCTCTTAAAATCCCTTTATTTGTAGTAACAAAATTGAATACATTCTGCAAATACCCATTCATTCTGAAATCTGATTGTCCGTAAGCAGCAAGGAAGTTGTTGAAGGACATTTTATCTTGATTAATTTTAAAAATTCCTTCTTTGATAAGGAATTTTTTCGGAAGATATTCAGTGGCAATCAAGATATTTCTTAATTCTAAAATTCCTTTGTTGTGCAGTTTACTGTAATTTCCTTTTTCGGCATCGCTTTGTTTTCCTTTCAAAACTAAATTGGCTTTGATAGAACCATCAACATCAAGTCCTTTTTGAGAAAAAACCTTGTAAATTCTGCTAATATTAAGTATTCCTTTGGCTTTGATGTCATAAGTAAGGTCATCAAAATCAGATAAATTAGCGGTAATAAAAATAGGTTTCCCTTCAAAGGTTAATTCGGCGGGTTTCAGAATTATTTTCAAGTCCTTGAACGTTCCTTTTTGATTTTTTACGGTAGTCAGGATTTTGATATTGGTAATTGCATTAGGGTAAAATTCGGTTTTTATATATCCATTTTTGAGGCTGATATTGGCATTGGTAACAGGAAAAATACTGTTTTTGTTATCAAATTTTCCTTTAGCAGTGCCTTTTGCTGCAAGCGTTCCTTTTAGTTCAATATCTGGAATTCCTAATGCTTTGTTTAGTTTTTCAAGGTCTATTTTAGAATCGAAAGTAGCGTTAATTTCAGGAGTTTGAATTCCCTTTACATAAAAATTAGATTTTATATAGTCCTTGTTGATTGTTAAGTCTAGTTTTTTAGTATTTACAATTAAAAGATCTGGATTTAAAGAAGGCAATTTTGTGGACAAATCTAGATTTAAGTTTGAAACCGGAAAAGCACTTTTGTTATAGTTAACAAATCCTTCTCTTATTTTGAAATCTAAATTTAGGTCGGGAGCTATTTTTTTAGACTCGATATATTTCCCTTTTAGGGTAAGCAATAAATCAGTTTTTCCTTTGATTTCTGTTTTGCTTAACCAAGTAATGTATTTTGGAGGAAAGGCAGTAAATAAATCATGAAGATTACTGTTGTTAGAGTTAATGATAAAATCCATGTTGTAACCGTCTTTCAAGAAGTCGAATTTCCCTTTAAAATCAACTGGTAGTTGGTTAATCATTAAATCGTTTTGCTCGAAAACAAAAGAAAGCGAGTTGATATTTATTTTGGTAATTAAATCAGCATCTACCTTTTTGTTCATCAAATAATGTTCGTTTTGGTAGAGAATGTTTAGTTTGTCAATTTTTGCTTTCGAGTATAAATCAAAAATATCTTGGCTTAAATCTCCTTTTCCTAAATAATTGAATCCAAAAGCATCAAAGTGCACTTGTGTAGATTTGTCGTCATAAACCAATTGGCTATTGACAATTTCAATTCGTTCTAGTTTTATAGCCGCCGATTCTCCATTTTTGATTTCTTTTGGGGCTTCTTTATCAGCAATATAAACGTTATAGTTAGCTAAACCATTTTTGGTTACTTTGATATTTATGGTGGAGTTGAGTAAATAAATTTCATCTATATTGATGGATTTGCCAAAAATCAAACTCGACAAATTGATGCCAAAAGATACTTCTTTGGCATTAATAAACCGTTCTTTTTGAAAAGGGGCAGAGCCATTGAGTTTGAAATCATTTAAAGTCAAGGTCAAAGAAGGAAAATGTTTAAAAAAAGAAACATCCACATCGGAATAATTCATCTCTCCAGCCAGTTTTTTGTTGGCTGTTTTTTTTATTTCTTCTTTGAGTTTTTCAGAAAAAACAATAGGGGTTAAGAACATCAAACCCAGAATTACTACAAGTCCAATTCCTATATATTTCGTGGCTTTAACTACTATTGTTTTAACTTTGGCAACATTCATAAATTTCAATCTAATAAAAATTTTAATCCGTTTTTGATGTGAATTTATCCGTGAACGGTTTCACTTTTACCATAATTGGTAATTAGTTTTCCTTCGAATTCTAGCCACTCTTTCCAACGTTTATCAACATCAACCCTTTCGGAATATTTTTTGGCGAAAGCTAGGAAAGTAGTATAATGTCCTGCTTCACTAATCATCAATTTTCGGTAAAATTCAGCTAATTCTTTGTCTTCAATATTTTGTGATAAAACTTTGAAACGCTCGCAACTTCTAGCTTCAATCATGGCAGAAAAAAGCAATCTATCCACAAAAGCATCATTTCGGCTACCGTCTTTCTTCATGAATTTAAAAAGTTCGTTCACATAATGATCTTTACGTTCTCTTCCTAATTTCAATCCACGTTCCTTGATGATGTTGTGAACCATTTGAAAATGTTCCAATTCTTCTTTGGCAATTTCTAATAAATCGGTAACCAATTCTTCATGTTCTGAATTGTAGGTTATTATAGTGATGATATTGGTTGCCGCTTTTTGTTCGCACCAAGCGTGATCGGTCAAAATTTCTTCGATGTTCGATTCAACGATATTTACCCATTTTGGGTCGGTAACTAATTTTAATCCTAACATTTTTTCTTCGTATAAAATTATTTGCAAAAATACAGTTTTTATTTGTGCAAGAACCGATTGATTACGGGATTATTTCCCTTATTTTGTGTCGTAAAATGGAACTTATGAATGTAAATCAGCACGTTTTAATTATTGGATTTGTTTGGCCTGAACCTAATTCTTCGGCAGCTGGTGGTAGAATGGTACAATTGATTTCTATTTTCAAAAAGCAAGGTTTTGAAATTACTTTTGCCAGTCCAGCAATGGATAGCGATTATATGATTGACTTAAATTCTCTTGGAGTTTCCAAGAAATCCATCAGTTTAAATTGTTCCAGTTTTGATGTTTTTGTAAAAGAATTGAATCCTGCTATCGTTTTGTTTGATCGTTTTATGATAGAAGAGCAGTTTGGCTGGCGCGTTGCCGAAAATTGTCCTGATGCGTTGCGAATTTTGGATACCGAAGATTTGCATTGTTTGCGTTTGGCTCGCCAAAAAGCATTCAAGGAAAATCGACCATTTTCAACAAATGATTTATTAGTTGAAGACGTTGCCAAAAGAGAAATTGCCAGTATTTTGCGTTGCGATATTTCACTGATGATTGCCGAATATGAAATGGAATTATTGCAATCGGTTTTCAAAATCGACTCGAATTTATTGTATTATTTGCCTTTGTTATTAGAACCAATTGAAGAATCTTTTATTCAAAATTTACCTTCATTCGAAGAACGAAATAACTTTATTTTTATTGGAAACTTTCTGCATGAACCCAATTGGAATGCCGTTCAATATCTTAAAGAAACGATTTGGCTATTGATTAGGAAGCAAATGCCAGAAGCTATTTTGCATGTTTACGGTGCTTATCCTTCGCAAAAAGTATTGCAATTGCACCAACCCAAACAAGGATTTCATATTATGGGTCGTGCGAATGACGCGCAAGAAGTGGTAAAAAAAGCTAAAATAGTTTTAGCTCCTTTACGTTTTGGAGCTGGAATCAAAGGAAAATTACTAGAAGCTATGCAATGCGGAACACCAAGCATAACCACAACTATTGGTGCTGAATCGATGTGTGGTGATTTACCTTGGAATGGATTTATCATTGATGACGCACAAGTTTTTGCTAATATAGCGGTAGAATTATATCAAGACAAAACCCTTTGGCAAAATGCTCAAAAGAATGGTTTTGAAATTTTAGAAAAACGTTATTTGAAATCTTTATTTGAAAATGATTTTGTTAAGCATATTTTGGAAACTCAAACTCATTTAAAACAACATCGTTTGCATAATTTTATGGGATCCATGTTGCAACATCATACTTTGACGAGTACCAAATATATGTCAAGATGGATAGAGGAGAAGAATAAGTAATAAAGTATGTTTTTGTTTAGAGATTGTTAGTGGAATATAGTTTTGATTGGTTTTGTATATAGTATTATTGATTATTGTAGATTTATGTGATTTTAAAATGTTTAAATTATGTTAGGAGGCACTGGAGATATTAGAATTATTGGGTGGATTTGTAATATGGTTTTTTAAAGGTTTTAAAGGCTCTTTGAAAGAATGTATTGATAATTATACACTAGCTTTTATTGTTGGTATAATAACAATTCTCATTATTGCTTTCTTATGTTTTATTTTTTATGGTGATTTTAAATCTTTATTTTCAAATGAATAAGTTTAAGTTGATTGCAAAATAAAATCCCGTTCTGATTTTACTCAAAACGGGATTTCATATATAAACTAACAAGCTATTAAGCTAGCATCGTCACTGGGTTTTCAATATATTGTTTCAAAGTTTGCAAGAACTGTGCTCCGGTTGCCCCGTCGATAGTTCTGTGATCACAAGCTAATGAAAGCATCATGGTGTTTCCTACTACAATTTGACCATTTTTCACCACTGGTTTTTCTACAATTGCACCTACTGAAAGGATTGCAGAATTCGGCTGGTTGATGATAGAGTTAAATTCAGTAATACCAAACATTCCAAGGTTAGAAATAGTAAACGTACTTCCTTCCATTTCTGAAGGTAATAATTTTTTGTTTTTAGCTCTTCCTGCCAAATCTCTTACACTTGCTCCAATTTGAGATAAACTCATACCGTCAGTAAATGGTAATACTGGAACAACTAATCCGTCTTCAACAGCTACAGCAACACCAATATTTACGTGGTAGTTTATAGTTATAGCTTCCGCAGACCATTGTGAATTGATTTTTGGGTGTTTTTTCAAAGCCAAAGCAGAAGCTTTAATGACCATATCGTTGAAAGATACTTTGGTATCTGGAACGCTATTGATAATTCCTCTTGATTTCATTGCTTCGTCCATTGTTACTTCAATTACCAAGTTGTAATGTGGCGCAGTAAACAATGATTCTGCCAAACGTTTCGCAATGATTTTACGCATTGTTGAGTTTTTAATCTCTTCAGTGGCAATTTGTCCTGCTGGAACGTAAGGTTTTGCAGCTGGAGAAGCAGCTTCTGATTTTGCTGGAGCAGCACTTGGAGCTTCTGGAGCAGCGGCTTGTGGAGTAAAGTTTTCTACATCACTTTTGGTAATACGTCCGTTTTCTCCAGAACCTTTTACTTGTGTTAATTGTATTCCTTTGTCACTAGCAATTTTCTTTGCTAATGGCGAAGCTAAAACTCTTTGTCCGTCAGCAGATGCTTCTTGAACAACTGGAGCGGCAGTTTCTGTAGCTGGTGCTGATTTGGCTTCTTCTGTTGCTACGGGAGCAGCTGGAGCTCCACCTGCTTTATAATTTTCAGCGATTCCGCTAATATCTGTTCCTGCAGGGCCAATGATAGCTAATAAACTATCAATCGTTGCAGATTGTCCTGCTTCAATTCCGATATACAATAAAGTACCTTCATTGAAAGATTCGAATTCCATTGTAGCTTTATCGGTTTCGATTTCTGCCAGCATATCGCCTTCTGAAACTTTGTCTCCTACTTTTTTCAACCAAGTAGCCACAGTTCCTTCAGTCATTGTATCGCTCAAACGAGGCATTGTTACTACAACAACTCCTGCTGGTAAAGCAGCAGCGGCTACTGGAGCAGCTGTTTCTTGTTTAGCTTCTGTTGCTGCTGGAGCTTCTTCTTTAGTTGTAGCTTCTGCACTTGCTGGAGCAGCAGTTGCGCCTCCTGCGATTAAAGCTGAAATGTCTTCTCCTTCTTTTCCAATAATGGCTAAAAGTGAATCTACTGGCGCAGTTTCTCCTTCTTGAATTCCTATATATAATAGAGTTCCTTCGTTGAAAGACTCAAATTCCATTGTTGCTTTGTCGGTTTCAATTTCAGCTAGCATATCGCCTTCACTTACTTTATCACCTACTTTTTTTAACCAAGTCGCCACTGTTCCATCAGTCATTGTGTCGCTCAAACGAGGCATTGTTATAATTGTTGCCATAATAGATTTTATAGTTTATGAGGGGTAAATGGATAATTTTCTTGAGCGTAAACCACATCGTAAAGTTGTTGTACTTCTGGGAATGGAGATTCTTCTGCGAATTTTACGCATTCTTCAACCAAGTCTTTTACTCTTTGATCAATAGCTTCGATTTCAGATTCAGAAGCATATTTTTGATCTTTAATTACATCCAAAACTTGAGTAATCGGGTCGATTTTTTTGTATTCTTCTACTTCTTCTTTCGAACGGTATAATTGCGCATCAGACATTGAGTGTCCTCTGTAGCGGTATGTTTTCATTTCCAAGAAAGTTGGTCCGTCGCCACGTCTTGCTCTTTCGATAGCTTCTGTCATTGCTTCAGCTACTTTTACAGGATTCATTCCATCAACTGGTCCGCAAGGCATTTCGTATCCTAAACCTAATTTCCAAATATCAGTATGGTTGGCTGTTCTTTCTACAGAAGTTCCCATAGCATAACCGTTGTTTTCAACGATAAAAACTACTGGAAGTTTCCACAACATTGCCATGTTAAATGCTTCGTGAAGTGATCCTTGACGAGCTGCTCCGTCTCCAAAGTAAGTCATTGTAACTCCACCAGTATTGTTGTATTTGTCTCCAAATGCTAAACCTGCTCCCAATGGAATTTGACCACCTACAATTCCGTGTCCTCCATAAAAACGGTGTTCTTTTGAGAAAATGTGCATAGAACCACCCATTCCTTTTGAAGTTCCAGTTACTTTTCCTAAAAGTTCTGCCATTACTCTTCTTGGATCTACACCCATTCCAATTGGCTGAACGTGGTTTCTGTATGCGGTAATCATTTTGTCTTTCGTCAAGTCCATAGCGTGCAACGCACCAGCTAGAACAGCTTCCTGACCATTATATAAGTGTAGAAATCCTCTAACTTTTTGTTGAATATATAGTGCTGCTAATTTGTCTTCAAATTTTCTCCAAAGAAGCATGTCTTCATACCACTTTAAATAAACTTCTTTTGTAACTTCTTTCATGTGTTTCTCTTTTGTAATGTGTAGTTAGCCTATAATTAGTTTAGTTTTTTCGAATTTGCAAAACCGAAAAGGGTTTGTTTCTTACGAATTTAGGTTTCGAAATGTCGAAGTGCAAAAATAGAACATTCCAAGGAAGTAGTAAAATTTAAAATACACTTTTAGGACATTTTTTGTTTTTTTTATAAAAACTTTTTATCAAACATAAAAGGTAATAGGTTTTTTAGCGAATCCGATTTATAAATAGCGCCTATTTCTCCCATAAAGTAAATTTCGATTGGCGTTTCTTGTTTGATTTCATATTCGGCTATCGATTGTCGGCAAGAACCACAAGGAGGAATCGGAGCAGTAGTTGTATTCGTATCGGAAGCTGCCGTAATGGCCATTTTTAAAATTCGAGCTTCGGGATAAATAGCTCCAGCATGAAATATAGCCACCCGTTCGGCACAAAGTCCTGATGGATAAGCTGCATTCTCTTGATTGGAGCCTAAAACTACTTTCCCATTATCTAACAAAAGTGCTGCTCCAACTCTAAATTTAGAATAGGGTGCATACGCTTTTTTTCTAATTTCGATGGCTTGTTCCATTAGGTTTTGAATGTCAATTGGTAATTCTGAAATGGAATCAAAAGCAGAAAATTGAGTGGTAATTATAATATCTTTCATTTGTTTATAATGGAAAAAAAATCCAAACTGTTGAAGTTTGGATTTTGATTATAGGTTAATGGTTTTCTAGTATTCTTCGTATTGGTCACCAAAATTAAAGGTAAGCGAGAAACGTAATGTGTTTTCCAATGGATTTTTAATTTTTGATGTTGAAAACAAGTAAGACACATCTACTTTTACTACGTTGTATTTGAATCCTGCTCCCAGAGATAAGTACTCTCGAGCTCCTTTTACAGGGCTTTCGTGAAAATATCCCATTCGTAAAGCAAATGAATCTTGGTATAAATATTCTGCACCTACAGAATACGTAAATTCTTTTAGCTCTTCGCTGAATCCTCCTGGAGCATCAGAGAAAGATTTGAAAATTCCTGAAGTCCAACCCATTGAGTTGTAATTTTGGTTGGCAATATTATAATCTGCTGAATCTATCGTTCCGTCTTCATTTAAGTCTGTTACTTCTTGTGGAGTTGGAACTAATAATTTATTAAATTCCACATTCAAAGCTACTTTGTTGTAGTCGTCTAATATGAAATCAAAACCAGTTCCTATTTTTAAATTGGCAGGGATAAAATTACTGTTGAATTCGGTGTTGTCGTATTTGATTTTTGGTCCTAAATTTTGAAGGTTAAAACCAGCTCTCCATCTACCATTAAAGTCGTTGTAAGCTACTTCGTCTGATTGAAAAAAACCAGCCACATCAATAGCAAATGTACTTGCTGAAGAAGCATCGCCAACATCTGAAGCTACTTTTAAGTTGGAGTTAATAAAACGAGCGCCAACTGCCATCGAGAATTTTTCGCTTAATTTTAATGCGTATGATCCATCAAAAGCAAATTCGCTTGGAGAAACTGTTCTTGGAATTTCATTTGGATCACCTGTTTCACGTAGCTCTATGTTTCCTAATCCAAAATATCTAAAACTTCCAGCAAAAGCACTTCTTTCGTTTACTCTATTGTAGTAGGTTAGTTGTCCTAAAGAAATATCATTTACTAAATCGGTTAGATAGGGTGTGTAACTTACAGAAAATCCTTGTTTGTCAATAGCAAAAGCATATTTGGCAGGATTCCATTGTTGTGAATAAGTATCAGCAGATGTCGCTACTCCATTATCTCCCATACCTGCAGCTCTAGCATCGGCAGCTACTAATAAAAACGGAACTCCTGTGGTAATAACATTTTGTTGTTCTTGCGCTTTTGCAAAAGAAATAACAAATAAGCAAGCAAAAAGTAATGGTAATTTTTTCATTGGTTTGTAAAATTAGAGGAACAAATATAGTATTTTATTAAAGGATTACAAGTTTTTCAATTTTTTCAGTTTTGGTATTGGTCAAGCTCGATTTGACAGTGAGTTTATATACATAAACGCCTTTTCCTATGCGGTTTCCAAAATCATCTTTGCCGTCCCAAGTGATTTCTTTGGATAGGAAACCTTCGGTTGTAATGATTTGATTTTTAGTCCAAACCACTTTTCCAGTAATGGTTATTACTTGTACCTGAACTTCCAATGGTTCGTAAGGGCGATTGTGCGAAAACCAAAATTCCGTATAATTGACAAATGGGTTAGGATAATTTAACACATGAGTCAATGTTAAGGTTTCGTTACCAACGACTATAAACTGAATTTCAGACGTAATTGGGTTGTTGTAAACGTCCCAAGCTTTGAATGTAATAGTATGCAAACCAACGGCTAGATTTCGCAAAGGAAAACGCAATGTTCCTTTAGTATAATCGTCCAAATTAGTTTGATAATAATCATTCAAAATATAGGGATTCTCTACGTCGCCGTCTAGTATTGCTACCATATCATGTCCTATTCCGCTCGCTGTATTTATACCGCTTTCGTCTCCTAGATTCGCTATCAAAAATGGCGATTCATTCGTTGTTCCGCCCGAAACAAAAGTTTCATCGTTCATATATAACTTAACAGTTGGACTAATATTGTCTGCCACTGCATTTTCGTTGATACCGCCAATTTTAATGTTGGTGTCATATCCAGTTTGATTTTCGAACACCTGGTTTTTTTTGGAATAAAAACTGATTTTTCCATTGGCAACAGGAACTCGAATATCCCTTGGAACAATAAAGCTGAATTCGAATTGTCCATTAGTAACCGATGCGTTTCCTCTAAAAATGGTTTCTCCAAGAATATTGAAATTTATTGCAGGACTGTATCCATCGTTGTTTAAAGTTGCTCTGGTAATAGATTTATCGAAAATAGTTGTCGAAAGTTCTCCGTTGTAATTGGTTATTGGTACGTTGTTTTCGTCTGTTATTTCGCCTGTTATTTTCATTTTTGCCAAAGATTTGAAATCTTCAATGGGTTGCGAAATAGGAACATCGTTTACTTTGGTCAATCTGATTTTAGGTTTCGGAATCGCTAGCATTAATGCAGGGTCTCCTATGTAAACTACCACATTTGTAGAGGAGTTGGGATTGCTATTTTTGGATATTCTCAACGCTTCGGCAATCGAAGTGTATTGATTGGAGTTGAAAGAAAATAAGTTTCGAGCTAAAACATCATTAAAATTTTCGGCACTAAATTGGCCAATGGATCGGGTGGTGGTTAGCATAGAAATGGCTCCTCCTTTTGGATTCCAGTAGGTGTATTCTCCAGCTGTTGGTCGCGAAGGATTATCAAAACGAGAAAAATCGCAAGTTATGGTTATGAATAAAGGATATTTGTACTGATTGTTCAGATTTTGCCCGTCTGATTTTTCCCAAATTCGTTCGCCAGAAAGACCATCCTCTCCACCATGTCCTAGATAATTGAAAACAAGTGCTCCTTTTTCAAAAGCACTAAATATATCGGCTCTGGCTTTTGGATAACGTGCTCCTCCTGCTGATGCTTCTTGCACGTAGGAGTCCATAAGAATTTTTTCGGGATTCATAAACGGTTTGGCTGTAACAATAGTTTCAGTCAAAGAATTTTGTCTGCTTTGCAATGATAAATCAGAACTTTTATCGGAATCGTCACTAATCATTACAAAATTGTTTCTCCAGCTTCCGTAGGATTTGATGTCATGGTATTCGATGACTTTATTAACCATTTCTTCGGCTTGTGCTGGATTGTTGTTGAGCATTCTACCTACAGCAATGTCAATTCCTCCGAAAAAGAAAGTAACATTTCCTTCGTTAGCATCCATTAATCCATAGAAATCATCAGAAGCAAAAGAGGATTCGCCAGAAGTGTTGCTGTTTAGAGCATGATATATGGGTACAACATTGGTGTTATTTGGAGTAATATTTTTGTAATCATAAGAGGCGTCCCCAAAAAGATTAACGTATTTCAGTCTCTTTTCAGGAGCAGAAGCGTTTTCATAAATATATTTGATGCAGTTTCTAATGGCTGCAATATCTTGTTTGCCTGAAGAGAATTCTTGATAAATAGTTTCCAAGGAAATAACCCTAACACTCAAATTAGAATAAGAACGGTGAAAGTTAGCCAGTTTTTCAGCTTGATTGTTTAAAAAGTTAGGTGTGATAATTACATAATCAATATCCTGAAACTGACCTTGAGCATTTTTGAGAAGGGTTCCTTTTAAGTTTTGGTTGGCAATTTTGGTTCTGTTCGTTTTTAAAGGAGTGTAAAAATCTTGTGCGTCTATAGCAATGTATTTTCTTGTTTCGCCAAGGTTTGCTTTGAAACTGATACTAGCTTGATTGGTATTTTCAACTTTGGTTACATTATATATGTCGGTAATGTCCCAAATTCTTGATATTCCAGTGGCATTGGCGATAGAATAATTGGCAATTCCCATACTTGAACTAGCTAAATCGTACTGGAAATGGAATTGTTTGCCGTAGCCTTGCAGTTTTCTTTTAGCAGTTAGCCTAATTTTATCTAAAAAACCTTTTGATAAAGGAACGCCGTTATTGTTGTAAGTTAATTTGATTTTTACATTTTCAGATGCTGCAAATGTTCCGTCGTTTAAAGATGCGGTGTTGAATTCTGTACCACTAAAAGCCGCAACAGCAGGAATTGATAGGGTTTGAACATCTTGTTCGTTTGCCAAAACTTTAAATGAAGTTGGATTGAAAGCCGCCGCAGCTACATTGATGTTGAGTTTTATAGGTACTGCTGTGTCAATATTGGGAAATGTAAAGCTAAATTCTTGTTCTTGTTTGATGTCAAATGATTCGCCGTACCATTGTCTTCCTAGTTTAGCTATGTTAATAAGGTCTAATTCATGAAACTGATAATCGTCAAAAGTATTTAGCTCTAAAGTACTAGCGCCAGTGGGTTGAGCCATGTTTGGTATTCTTTTTCCATCACTCCCTTGTACTGTTACATAATAATAAGACTTGGTATCATATAAATTAATGTTGGTTTGGCTTTCATTATTCCAAGTATCAACTCCTTCTGCATAAAAAAGGATATAATCTTCATTGTTGAAAATACCATCACTTTCTCCAACTATTTCAATTGCATTTTCGGTTAAATCTGTTGGATAAAAAGTGCTGTTGGCTAATGGTAGCATTCTGCCTCCATTGCCATATATTTTTATCTTTTTTGGGTCAACTGAAGCGGTGTTTAGACCTAATTGTTGTAAAAAAGTTTTAGAAATTTTGTAAACACCTGATTTTTCAACATAAAATTGATACCAATCTCCAGCTGCTAAAACCGAATTCGAAATTGCCGCAGTTTTGTTAATTGCGTTGGTCGAAGCAATTCTAGCATTATTGCTATTTATGGAATAAGAAAAAGATTTGATTCGTTTAAAACCTAGTTCATCTTTAATGATAGGAGAAATGTTAAGGAAATTTTGTTTTACATCTCTCGATTGTACTGTTTTTAAACTTGCTGATGGGTTAGCGGGGATAGTTGAAAGATTCAAATCTCCAACTTGAGAACTAGTCAAAGGTTCGTAAACTATATTCGTTATTTGAACTGATTTTTCTTCTAATGAGTTTGATTCAGTAAGATTTAAGGTATAAATAAGGCTTTTTTGAGCAAAACTGAAATTATAGCAATTCCCTGAAAATTGAGGGACGTTGATTTTGAAATCGCCAAAAGACATTTCTGTTTTTTCAAGCCATTCAATAGTGATGTCGCCTTTGAGTTGTGCGAAAGAAATAAAAGGAATTAGGACTAAAAAGGCTAAAATTTTTTTTCTCATTGCTTTAAAACGGAATTAATAGCGAATTATTATGCTGGTAAAATTATAGTATTTCATTTTATAGTAAATAATAAATAACATAAATTTGCGTTCAAATTATATAATTTATCTGGCACAGTACAGTTTTATATAAATATTAAGAATTGGTGTTGCGGTTTAATGGTTAATTATTATATTGCACCACGAAAATTATTACCTACTAAAGAGTATGAAAGTAAATAAAATTATGGTTTTGCGTTTGGTATTATCATTGATGTTAATGCTAGTTTTTTCTAGCTGTAGCAAGAAATCGAGCTCAAAAAATTCGTCAAGAGCAACTGGTTGGAATGTAGAAGGTAAAAAAGCTTCAAAACCACAAGAAGCAGGTCCTGGATTAGTGTTTATTGAAGGAGGAACGTTTACTATGGGAAAAGTACAGGATGATGTAATGCACGATTGGAACAATACACCTACTCAACAGCACGTACAGTCTTTTTATATGGATGAAACCGAAGTGACTAATGCTATGTATTTAGAATATTTAGACTGGGTTAAAAAAGTTTTTCCACCAACAGAAGAAAATTATAAACATATATATGAAGGAGCTTCCCCTGATACTTTAGTATGGAGAAATAGATTGGGCTACAATGAAACAATGACCAATAATTATTTAAGACATCCTTCTTATGCAGAATATCCCGTTGTAGGGGTAAATTGGATTCAAGCTGTTGAATTTAGTAAATGGAGAACAGAGCGTGTCAATGAAGCGCTTTTGGAAAAAAACGGTTATCTTAAAAAAGGAGCTAAAACAAATGATGTAACTGCTGAACAAAACTTTAGTACTGAAACGTATTTGAATACACCAACATCAGCTTATGGCGGGAATTCAGAAATTGTTTTAGCAGGAAAAAAAGGTGCTAGAAAACCAAGACCTACTAAAGGAGGAACTGTTGCAGAACCAAAAAATATATATGCACAAAGATCTTCTGGAATCGTACTTCCAGAATATAGATTGCCAACTGAAGCAGAATGGGAATATGCTGCTGCTGCAGATGTAGGACAAAGAGAATACAATATCTATAAAGGACAAAAAAAATACCCTTGGTCTGGAAGTTATACTCGTTCTGGAAAAAGACAAGTCAAAGGAGATCAATTGGCGAATTTCAAACAAGGAAACGGAGATTACGGTGGAATTGCAGGATGGTCTGATGATGGTGCTGATATTACTGATGCCGTTAAAAAACACGGTGCTAACGATTTTGGATTATATGACATGGCTGGAAACGTTGCCGAATGGGTAATGGATGTTTACAGACCAATAATTGATAATGAAGCTAATGATTTTAACTACTTTAGAGGAAATCAATATTCTAAAAATAAAATTGGAAGCGATGGTAAAATAGAACTAGTAACTAAAGATAATATCAAATACGATACTTTAAGCAACGGTAAAATTATAGCTAGAGCATTACCAGGACAAATCGCTCAAGTACCAGTAGATGAAAACGAAACCTATTTGAGACAGAATTTTGATAAAAGTGATAACACCAACTATAGAGATGGTGATAAACAATCTACTAAATATTTCAATTTTGGAGAAGTAGATCCAAGTGATAAAAAAGCACGTAGCGAAAGAACCATGTATAACTCACCAGAACACAATGTTACTACAGACAGTTTAGGTAAAATGGTTAGAAAATACGACAGATCAGCCAAGAGAACTACTTTGATTAATGACAATGTAAGAGTCTATAAAGGAGGGTCTTGGAGAGATAGAGCTTACTGGTTAGACCCAGCACAAAGAAGATATTTCCCTCAAGATATGGCAACAGATTATATCGGTTTTAGATGTGCAATGTCTAAAGTGGGTTCTAAATCTGTAAAAGGAAAAAGAGCTAGAAATTAATTTTTTATATCATACTAATAAAAGCCCTTTTTAGGGCTTTTATTGTTTTTAATACTTTTTAAATGGATATTTCTCAACTTCATAAATTGTTTTTAGAATGCGATTCAGTTTCGATTGATACTCGAAAAATACAAGCCAAATCGATGTTTGTTGCCATTAAAGGCGAGAATTTTGATGCCAATACATTTGCCAAAGAAGCACTCGAAAAAGGAGCTTCTTATGTTGTAATTGATAATGAAGACTATTTTATTGATCAAAGGACTGTTCTGGTAAAAAATAGCTTGGCAGCCTTGCAAGAATTAGCAAAATTTCATCGCCAATATTTGAAATTACCGATAATTGCATTAACTGGAAGCAACGGAAAAACAACGACAAAGGAATTGATAAATGTTGTTTTGTCTAAAAAGTACAATACCAAAGCCACTGTTGGAAATTTGAACAACCACATTGGCGTGCCTTTAACTTTGTTGTCTTTTGATAACTCAACAGAAGTAGGTATTGTAGAAATGGGAGCCAATCATAAAAAAGAGATTGAGTTTTTGTGCGAAATTGCGCAGCCGGATTACGGCTATATTACCAATTTCGGTAAAGCTCATTTAGAGGGTTTTGGTGGAGTAGAAGGTGTAATAATAGGCAAAAGCGAAATGTATGATTATTTAGCTCAAAATAATAAATCAGCATTTATCAATCTGGAAGATTCAATTCAGGTGGAGAAGACCAAAAATTTCAATACCTATTCTTTTGGATTGAATAAAAAATACGCTGATGTTTCTATTCATTCCATTACAGCTAATCCATTTGTAGAAATCCGTTTGGCTAATTTATCAATCAAAACGCATTTGATAGGACTTTATAATGCTAATAATATCAATGCGGCTCTGTCCATTGGTAAGTTTTTTGAAGTAGATGATAATGCTATAAAAGAAGCTTTAGAAAGTTATATTCCTGAAAATAATAGGTCTCAACTTTTAACAAAAGAAACGAATCAGATTATTTTGGATGCTTATAATGCCAATCCAAGTAGTATGGCTGTTGCGATTGAAAACTTTTTGCAATTAGATAATGCAAACAAGATAATGATATTGGGCGATATGTTCGAATTGGGAGAAGAAAGTCAACAAGAACACCAAGCCATTGTAGATTCACTTTTGAATCAAGAATCGGTTTCTTGTTACTTTATCGGAAAGGAATTTTATGCTAGCCAAAAAGATAAAAACAACTTTCATTTCTATGAAACTTTCGAATCTTTTTCGAATCATTTGAAAGAAGTTAAAATAGAAAACAGTTATATTTTGATAAAAGGTTCTAGAGGAATGGCATTGGAACGAACTCTGAATTTTTTGTAATTATTTAATTTGTATAAATAGTTATAAAAATGACTTTCACTACGCAAATACCAATTTCTAAAACAGATAATCCAATAGATTACAATTCCAAAATTGTGTCGTTGGGTTCGTGTTTTGCGGTCAATATGAGTGAAAAATTAGACTATTTCAAATTTCAAAATACGTGCAATCCTTTTGGGATTTTATTTCATCCATTGGCAATAGAAAAATTGATTGATTTTGCCGTTTCGGGTAAACAATTTACCGATGAGGATGTTTTTTTTCATAATGAGCGCTGGCATTCTTTTGATGTTCATTCCGATTTAAGTAATTCGAATAAAGAAGAATTAATTGAAAATTTGAATGCTATCACTCAAACTACAAGGCAACTTTTAAATGATGCGACTCACATCATTATAACCTACGGAACGTGCTGGGTGTATCGAAATATAGAAACTAATGTTGTAGTTGCCAATTGCCATAAAGTACCGCAAAAACAATTCTTGAAAGAAATTTTATCGGTTGAAATTATCGAAAATTCCATTAAAAACACATTGGATTTAATCCAAAAACTAAACCCCAAAGTAAATTTTATTTTCACGGTTTCACCAGTTCGTCATATCAAAGATGGCTTTGTCGAAAATCAAAGAAGCAAAGCGCATTTGATTACAGCAATTCATCAACTGTTACAAACTGAACACTACAAACTGAACACTGAATACTTTCCAAGTTACGAAATCATGATGGACGAACTTCGAGATTATCGTTTTTATGCCGAAGATATGTTGCATCCTAGTTCTGTTGCAATAAATTATATTTGGGAACGATTTTTTCAAACGCAAATTTCAGAAGAGATTCATCCCGTTATGGAGCAAGTTTGTAGTATTCAAAAAGGATTGCAGCACCGATCTTTCCATCCAAATTCCGAGAGCCATCAACAATTTTTATCTAAACTTCAAGATAAAATGAGGCAAATTCAAAAACAATTTCCCCAAATTCAGTTCTAAAAAATACGATATTCTTCGTATTGTTCCCATTTCATAATTAATGCAGATTTGTAAAGTATTAACTAACAAATCAAAATCATTATGAAAAAAAAACAACTTGCATTTTTCTTAGGCATTTTTTTGTTTCTGATCGCTGTTCCTGTTTTTTCACAGAAAAAAGTGTTGACAGATGAAGAAGAAGTGACGGAAATGGTTACCAAAGAAATGGACGAATTATTTCATTCGGAAGATTTTTTGAAGAAAAAAAACAAAAAATTTGCAGCCGTTACAGGAACAATTGTTTCTGATATTGGCGTGATTCAAAGTGGCAAAGTATCCACACTCTTCAAAGTGGATAGCGACATCAAAAACCCCATGTTTATCAACTTCCTTTCAGAATATGTAATCAATCACAAATTCTATTTTAAACTACAAAAGCAACAACGCTATAAGGTGCGCTATACCATAACTTTTTAAAAACAAAAACTAAAAACGCAAGATGATGAAAAAAATATCTATTGTAATGTTGTCCCTTTGTTTTTTGGGAACATTACCAGCTTCGGCACAATTTGGAAAACTCCTAGACAAAGCAAAAGAGAAAGTAGGAGGAAAATCAGCAGGAAAAAAATCAGGCAATTTTGCAACTGTATGGGAATCAGAATTCGAAAATAAGGCTACAAGATTAGCTGTTGTTAATAATGATGGCGGTTATGTGGTAGGAACAGATGATAATTCGGCTTCAGTTCTAGATAAAGACGGAAAAGCAATCTGGAACGGAGACTACAAAAAATTGACTACCAACAAAACCAATAAATCAGAATACCAATACACAGTTTGGAAAAAAGGTGGCGGCTATCTTTTTCTCTTCGATGAAAGAAAATTAGGAACTGATCGTGTTGCTTGTTTGGACATTACCACTGGAAAAGAATTGTGGAATTCAGAAGCGTATCAAAATTTAATTCCAAAAGGAACAAAAGCCGAAGAAGGTTTGGATCAAGGAGAATTAGAAACAGTAAAATATATTGATGAATTGGATGCTTTTTTAATTTCTCAAAAAGCTTCGGTAATTATGGTCAATGCCAATACAGGCGAAAAAATCTGGGAAACTAATCGGTTCAAAGGCGGAGTTGGAAAATATATTTATGATGCTAAAAGAAATGAAATCATCATGATTAATTTCAAACCAACTGCTTTGGGTGCTTTGTTTGCAGGGTTCAAAAATCAATTGGTAAAAATCAATGCCTCAAATGGCGATGTTTTATGGGATGCTACTTTTTTGGGTACAATCGAAAAAGAATTAGTGACTAAAAGAGCTATAGTAGATTTATGGATAAAAGGTGATAAATTATTTATGTACTTAGATGGTTTACAGGTGTATAATATAGCCAATGGTCAAAAAATATGGTCAGCAACTTATGAAACCGATATGCAAGGTTCTAGCGGAAATAGTTTAATTGGCGGCAAGAAAAGATCCAAAATGTATAAGACATTGGCACAGCCTTTATTTACAGATAATGCGGTTTATATCGTGATGCTAGGAACCAGAGATCGAACCAAGTATATAGAAAAACACGATTTAGAATCAGGAAAATTACTTTGGGCTTCCGAGAAAATAACAGGTGCTTTGTGTATGCCACACATTTACAAAATAGGAGATAAAATATTGGTTCAAGTAGGTGGGAAAATCGAAATACAAGAATACCGATATGAAGAGGTTTCTAGCGGTTCGGGAGCAGCTCTTGGCGCATTAACTGGTTATGGTGGCGGTGCTACAAAACAATGGGTGCCTTACATTTATTGGGATTATAAAGATCAAAAAAATAGTGTTTTATCCCTAGATGATGCTACTGGAAAAACAGCTTGGCGTTCCGAAAAATTTGACAAACGTATTACTGATTTTGTTATTCACGAGTCTAAAACATTGTTTGTGGGTGATGGCGACGAGTTTTATGGATACGATATAGCATCAGGAACACAATTATTTGATGTGAAACACAATGATGCTAAAGTAGGGAAAGCTACAGATGTAATTGATTTTGGTGATAAAGTAGTCGTGCTTTCTGAAAAAGGATTGGCAGCTTATAACAAAAAAGACGGTTCCAGAGTTTATGCTACCGAAAAAATAAGAGGTGTAGATTATTTCTATCCAATTGGCGATAATTATTTCTTGAGAGACCAACGCAATAGTAAAAATATTATCTACGGAATTGATATGACCAATGGCGAAACCAAAGGCTCTGTGCAATCCAAAGGTAAAGGAGGAAGTCCAAAATACGGTGACGGAATCGATATTACGGAAGATGGAGAATACATTTTTGCCTTTAAAGGAAGAAAAGTAGAAAAAATTAAGGTTAATAATTAAGCGTTTTTAGTTGTGATGAAAGGGGTTGTTGCGTAGTTTCGACAGCCCTTTTTTTCTATTGAAGTGATTTAAACTTTTTTTCTAAATTTTCTTGTCATGAAAAAATCTATACTATTTAGTCTATTCTCTATTTTCTTTCTTCTTTTTTCTGCAAAAGCCCAACAAGTACAATGGGCAAACAAAGTCATCAAATTTTCGTCTGATTTGGGCGGAAAACAAAATGGAATCAAACGAATTTTAGGCATACCCGATGCTTTTCCGCAAGGAGGCAGTTCAGCCAATGCTTGGACGCCCAAAAATGCCCTTGATGGAAAAGAAGTAATCGAAGTGGGTTTTGAAAAACCACAAACGGTAAAACAAATTGCCATTTTCGAAAATCTAAATGCAGGTTGTGTGTACAAAATTGCTGTTGACAATGGTTCTGGAGATTATGAAACCGTTTGGACTCGTACTCGCGACTGGAAAACACCAATTTACAAAACGACTTTGAGCACAGATAGGAGTTATTATTTCAAGAGAAAAAGACGAAAGATACAGGAAGCTCCAGATGTAATCAATCCAGGGATTGAAAGGGTTATTCTCGATAATACAGTAAATGGAGTAGTAGCCGTAAAAGTATTCTTCAGTTTTGCTGTGGTTCCTGGCGGTAAACAAATTGATGCCATTGGAATATCGGATTCAGATGTGCTTATTGAAGCTAAAATAAATACCAATGCCGTTTTTGAAAATTTGTCCAAACCTGAAGTAATTTCCCTCGGAGATTTAATCCCTTCGAGTCCAATAGTTTCTTTTAATGGTCAGAAATTATTTTTCAGTGAGAGGACTAATGATAAAGAACTTCTTTTTTCTTGTTCGAAAGATGTTAACGGAAAATGGGCTAAACCTATTGAAGAAAACCCAGCTTTAAGTCAAAATCCAACTTACAATGCAGTTATGGCGCATCATCCCAATTTTATATTGAAAAGCGGCATGGTTTACAATCGAGGAACAGGGGAAACAGGTTATGAATTTCTAGATAGTAATTACCAACAGACCCGATTACTTAAAATTGCAGCTTACAATAATTATGATGAAAGCTCATCGGCATCTATTACAGCCGACCAAAAAACAATGGTAATTGGAATTGAAACCGATATGACCCAAGGAGGAATGGATTTGTATTTTACCAATAAAAAAGAAGACGGCACTTATGGGTTTCTTCAAAATATGGGAAAAATAATCAATTCGGCTGCCGATGAAGGTATGCCTTGTTTATTGTCCGATCAAAAAACACTTCTCTTTTGCAGCAATGGATTTAGCAGTTTTGGCGATTTTGACATTTATGTAACGCACCGATTAGATGATACTTGGAAAAAATGGTCAGAGCCCATCAATTTAGGCAGTAAAATCAATAGTTCCGATTATGAAGGTTCTTGTTATTATGACGAAAAAACAGAAACATTATATTACACAAAATGGGTCAATGACAAACCAACTTTAAGTTTTATTAAAATTCCGTTGGCTAGTTTGATGCAGTTTTGAAAATTGAGAATACGAAAAACTTCGTATTTTTTTGGTTTTTCCAGCTGCTTATTTTTGAATTATAATTTTAAAACTATTGCCATGAAAAGAATATTTACTTTACTGTTAATTTTATTTTTAAATGTACAAACCAACGCTCAATGTTGGCAAACCATTTCTACAGGTAACCTGTTTACGGCAGCAATCAAAACCGATGGAACACTCTGGACGTGGGGAGATCATCAATACGGGCAATTGGGAATTGGAGCGGTAACGACCGATGCTGGAAGTCCGGTGCAAGTGGGAACGGCAAACGACTGGGTTTTTGTAACAGCTGGTTGGTACACCGTTTTTGCCATAAAAAGCAACGGCACACTTTGGGCTTGGGGACAAAATACCTACGGGAAATTGGGAGACGGAACCCAGACCAACAGAAATGTGCCCGTTCAAATAGGAACAGATACCAATTGGCAATCGGTTTCGTCTAATAGCAATAATACGGTAGCCATAAAAACCGACGGTTCTTTGTGGTCTTGGGGAGGCAATTTATCAGGGCAAGTGGGTGATGGAACTTATACCAATAGATATGCTCCAGTTCGAATTGGAACAGCAAACAATTGGGTTTCGGTTTCGGTTGGAAACAGCCATACCTTGGCAAAACGCTCCGATAATACCATTTGGGTTTGGGGAGTTGGCTTGAATGGACAATTGGGTTTGGCGACGGTAAATTTAAAAAATGTTCCCACCCAAATAGGTACAGGCACCGATTGGAGCCAGATTGAAGCAGGTTTCAGCCATTCGGTGGCGATAAAAAATGACGGGACACTTTGGACTTGGGGTTATAATGCCAATGGACAACTAGGAGATAATACCACGGTAAACAAAAATGTCCCTACACAAGTAGGAACAGATACCAACTGGCAAAAAATAAAAGCTTACGAACACAATTTGGCGGTTAAAACCAATGGAACTTTGTGGGCTTGGGGATTCAATGGTGGGTATCAATTGGGAGACAATACCTTGACGAATCGTTTGGTGCCATATCAGTTGACAAGCGTTTCAAACGTGGCCAAAATAAGTGCGGGAGGTCATTTTTCGTTTGTTCAAGATGCAAATGGAAGTACTTATGGTTTTGGAGTGAATTCAGATGGAATGTTGGGTTCAGGAGATTATTTGACTAAACAAACCCCAAACCTGATTTTTCAATGTTCTGGATTGGGTTTGAAGGGTCTTTTGGTTGAAGAATTCAAAATTTATCCCAACCCTTCAAACGGTAATTTTAATATTGAAGTTGATGAAAATTTAATTGGTGCTAAAGTTACTGTTTACAGTCTTTTGGGACAAAAAGTAAGAGAGTTTATTTTAAGATTTAATTCAACTAGTGAATTTTTACAACAAGGAACTTACTTCCTTCAAATAGAAAAAGGCAGAAATAAAATTATCAAAAAACTGATTATGAATTAAAAAGTATTGGCTATGATTGTTATTTTGACAAGTATTATTGTAATTCTTATTATCGCAATTCTTCATTTGTGTTATGATTTTCAACATCAAAAAAGAATATTCGAAAACCGAATTGATGTTTTAGAAGATATTATCACAGCGCTTCAGGAAAAACAATCAGTACAACGAAACCAATTGACTCTTTCGGATACACTATCCAATCAATTAAAAAAAAACAATGAAGTTTTGAATAAAACGATTCTTGATGCGAGTGTAGATTTGTTTTCGGTTTCGTTTAACAAAAAAGAATAGCAAAAAAATATTTTTTTAACAAAAAGACTATATTTACTTTTTGAATCTATATGAAATACAGTCACATACTTGCTCTTCTTCTCTCTTTTGTATTTGCAAATGGATTTGGACAACAAGTCAAAAAATCTAGTTCTATAATTGATAGCTTAAAAAGATCAATTAACAAAGGAAATAATATAGCACAATTTAGAACTCTAATAAATTTGTCAGATTGACATAATTTAATTAATGCTTTATCAACTTAATCAATATGAGAAAAAGAATATTTTTTTTATTTTTCATGGCAACATTTTATTCCTATTCTCAAAACGCACAAGAAATAATAAATGGATTAAAAGAAGCTTTAAAAGAAAAACCAGACATTAAAAAAACTGCCGTAATTTATTCAGATTTAACGTGGTATTATTCTAGTATTTCTTTAGATTCGGCAATGGTTTATGGTAAAAAAGCAATAACAGAATCGATAAAAACAGCTGACTCTACATTAATCGCTCAAGTATATAGCGATGTTGGTGCAGTATATTTTAGGAAGGGGGATTATCAAAATTCAAAAAAGAATTATCTCAATGCTTATAAAATTAGAAAGAAGAAAAAAGATTATGCTGGAATGGCAAAAGTAAAAGCCAATTTAGCTAATATTTATAACAAATTAGGGGACAAAAAATTAGCTTTAAAAACTTATTTAGAAACGGTAGATTTTTTTGAAAAAACAGGAAATTATGACGCTCTTTCATTGACAAAAGCCAATATCGGCCTTTTATTTCTGGAAACGAGAAATTATCCTAAAGCAAAGAATTATTTGAAAGATGCTATCACTTATCAAGAAAAAAATGGTCAACATACAGGTTTGTGTACATCATATCTGACTCTTGGAAATGTGTATTTGAAAATGAAAGATACTTTAAAGGCATTAACTTATTATAACAAGTGTATTGTTGTTTCTAAAAAAACAGGTAATAAACTTTCTTTGTCTAGTGCATTGGTAAATATAGGAGGAATAAAGTCGAATCAAGTAAAGTCGCAAGAGGCCAATTCTTTATTATCTACATCGCAAAAAATCAGGAATGATTTGAATATTAAAAATGAAGAATCAGCCCTTACATTGTTGCAGATAAAAGAAAAAATAAGTGCTTCACGATTTGACGAAGCAAAAAAAGATTTATTAAAATTAAAAAAAGTGTATGAAAATGATCCTAATGAAAAGGAAGGATTATTAGAAACTTATTTTTCTTTAGTTTCAGTTTATGGTTACATAAAAATATCGGATAGCGTGAGTTTTTATGCTGATAAATCAGCCAAATTACAGGTCGAAATTCAAGAAACAGCGGTTGTTAAACAAACTGCTGAACTCGAAACCAAATACCAAACCACAAAAAAAGAAAAACTCCTTCTGCAAAAAGAAGCAGAAGCTAAACAAAAAAACGAAATTATAATTGGAATTTCATTTTTAGCTTTTTTTACAGCATTAATCGCATTCTTAATCTACCGTCAACAAAAACTAAAAAACAAACAGCAAGAACAAGAATTTGAACTAAAAACAGCCATTTCCAAGATAGAAAATCAAAATAAACTACAAGAACAACGCTTGAATATTTCCAGAGATTTACACGATAATATTGGTTCACAGCTGACTTTTATTATTTCATCCGTCGATAATGTCAAGTACGCTTTTGATATAGATAATCCGAAATTGGACGATAAATTAACCAATATTAGTTCCTTTGCTAAAGAGACTATTGTCGAACTTCGAGATACGATTTGGGCTATGAACAGCAACGAAATTACTTTCGAAGATCTAGAATCCAGAATCAATAATTTTATCGAAAAAGCCAAAGAAGCCAAGGACGAAATTCAATTTTCGTTTGCAAAAGATATGGAATTGAAAGATACCAAATTTACCTCTGTCGAAGGAATGAACATTTATCGAACCATTCAGGAAGCAGTAAATAACGCTATAAAATATGCTGATGCTACGACAATTTCAATAAAAGTTAAAAGTATAGAAACTCAAATCCAAATCACTATTCAAGACAACGGAATTGGTTTTGATGAGATTACTGTTCAAAAAGGAAACGGCTTGCAAAACATGCAAAAACGAATTGAAGATATTGGAGGGAAATTTAGTTTAAAATCGTCAAATGATGGAACACAAATTCAGATTTGGATATAAATTTTGGTGCAAAAATTCAAAAAAATACGTCAAATGACGTATTTTTTTTGAAACTCAAAATAACAATCTTTGGTTTTTAAACGAATTAAAGATGAGATATAAATTTTGGTTGTTCGTTGTTGCCGTCCTAACGGTATTGGCACTGAATATTTATTATTTAATAGTGTATTGATTTTTTAAAAAAAGCAGCATCGATTTTATTGTAAATTGTACTCGAAAAGAAATGCTTTAAATCTTAAAAAGATGAATGTAAAAATAGCCGTAGTTGATGATAATTCATTCTTAATGAAAGCAGTACAGGAAAAACTTTCTTTCTTTGAAGAGTTTGTGTTAAAATTTACTGCTTTTGATGGACTCGATTTAATCGAAAAATTAGGAGCAAATCACAACATCGATTTGATTTTGATGGATATAGAAATGCCAAAAATGAACGGAATTGACGCCACAAGTTTTGTCAAACAAAAATACCCGCAAATAAAAATCATCATGCTCACCGTTTTTGATAACGATGAAAATATTTTTAATGCTATAAAAGCTGGTGCCGACGGTTATTTACTCAAAGAAGTCAATCCCAAAGATTTGCACCAAGGAATTCTAGACACGATGGATGGCGGTGCCACAATGACGCCTTCTATCGCTATGAAAACTCTAAAATTATTCCGAAATCCTATCAATTTTGAAGTTGTTGCTAATTGCGAAGACATCAAATTGACGGTCAGAGAAGTGGAGGTTTTAGAACAATTAAGCAAGGGTTTGAAATATAATGCTATAGCAAATAATTTATTCCTTTCGGTAGGAACCATTCGCAAACACGTTGAGAATATTTATACTAAACTACAAGTACACAACAAGCTCGAAGCTATCCAGAAAGCCCAGCAAAACAAATTGATTTAATATAAGCCGAAAGGCTAATTGATGTGTTTTTTACACAATTAAGTAGTAAGAAAGAGATATTGTCGTAGTTATCAAAAAGAGTTTTTGCCACAGATTTTACAGATTAAAAAGATTTTTAAAGCTAGTTAACGAATTAATCTGTGCTAATCTGTGAAATCTGTGGCAAAGAAATTAAAGCTATAAATACGACATTAATTTTTAGCTATTGCTTATGACCTTTATAGAGAACCAAAAATTAAAGATTATGAAAAAAATTACCCTCGCTATTTTATTGTTTTCATCGATAATACAAGCACAAAATCCACTGATGATAAAAGAGGTTTCCTCCTCGCTAAAACCCAATGGAAATTCGGCCAAAGCCGATTTGAATTATGCTAAATGGAACGGAAAAGTGTTCTATTCAGGAACGGGAAGCAACCTCCTTTGTGTGACCGATGGTACTACGACAGGAACAATTGGAATTTCTAATTTAGGAGGAAGCACCAATATTTCGACCATAATTCCGGCGCAAGATTTTGTGTATATCGTTACAAGTGATGTGTCTTTTTCTCCATCAATTTCTTCAACAGATAAAATATGGAAATCAGACGGGACTACTGCAGGAACTTCCTTGGTTTATGCTTTTCAAACTGCTTCAGGGCTCACTAATGTGGGCGTTTTTTACAGCGTAGCGTCACACAAAAAAAATTATTCCATCGATGGAAACACACTTTATTTCTCGGCTTATGATGCCACCAACGGAAAAGAAATTTGGAAAACCGACGGAACTCCTGCCGGGACAATGATGCTTAAAGATGTAAAAGCGGGTACAGGCAGTAGCCAAACCGCAGGATTCTGTAAAATTCCAAGTACAACATTATTTATTGCTCAAAGCATTGGTCTTGAAAGTAAATTATGGAAAACTGATGGGACCACGGCAGGAACCGAACAAATTCCCGTGGCAGAGCCGTTTTATATCGTCAATCAAGATATGGCAAAATTGGGAAATAAAGTTATTTTCTTTGCCCACAACACCGTCGATGGTTACGAACCCTATGTGAGTGATGGTACGGCGGCAGGAACTTTTATGCTGAAAAATATCAATCCAACGGGCAATTCATTGACAACCCAAGCCATGGGTTTGCATTTAAAAATGACCGACAAATATTGCTTTTTTATTGCCAATAATGGAACTACAAACGCTTTGTGGAGAACCGACGGAACAATAGATGGAACAATTGAAGTAATACCCAATGTTACCAACGGCATTAGCGATGCAGGATATTCATCATCAGATGCCGAAAATTTGTGGTTTATCAACTACCTAGGCAATAACGCTTCACAACAGTTGTACAAATCCAACGGAACGGTCGAAGGTAGTTCTTTGGTACATTCTACTTTGAGTTATCCACAAAATTTGACAACTTACAAAGGAGCTGCGTGGTTTCAATCTAAAGATATAGCTGCGTTATTTAATGCAGAAGTTTGGAGAAGCGACGGGTTGAACGTGAATACAGGATTAGCATTAGATATTGCAAGTTTGTCTGCAAGTAGCGATCCTTATGCTTTTTTCGAATTAAACAATAAACTTTATTTTTTTGGAAAAAATGGCAGTACCCATAATTTATATCAATATACGGGCGATTTTACGTTTAACGGTTCGGTCAGCAATGATTGGAATAATAAAAACAATTGGAATAGCTTGCTGAAACCAGGAATGACTGATGAGGTGACGATTCCAACTGGACAGAACATTGATGTAACTGCAAACTCTTTTGCGAAAAACGCAATTGTCAATGGCAATCTAAATTTGGTTTCCGGGAATTTAGACATCTCTGGAAATATTACTTTGTCGAATTCGGCAAAAATTACTTTGAACAACAATATTCTAAACCTGAAAGGAGTATTGTCGTCATTGACTGGAACTAATACGAGTTATGTGATAACCAACGGAACAGGAACGGTAAACGTAGAAAATGTAGATGGAGCCAGAGGAACAATTTCTTTGCCAATAGGAACCGTTGCCAATTACAATCCAGTTTCTCTATCCAATTCAGGAACTTCCGATACTTTTTCTGTCCAAGTTTCAGATGGAATTTCGGGTACGACAAATGGTGCGGTAAACGCCACTTGGGAAATAACCGAAGCAACAATTGGCGGAAGCAATGTCAGTTTGAATTTAGGTTGGAATCAAGCTCAAGAAAACGGAAATTTTGTTAGAAATACGGCTAAAATTGGTCATTTCGTAGGCGGAAATTGGACGCAAGAAACTTCAGGAGCAGTTACGGGAAGCAATCCTTACACTCTTTTGGCTACAGGAATTAGTAGTTTTTCACCTTTTTCGGTAATGAATTTTTCCGCTCTTTCTACAGCCGATTTCAACGAATCCAAAGTAGCTATTTACCCGAATCCGTCCAATGGACAATTTACCATTCAAGTCAATACTGAAATGTTGGGAGCAAAAGTGAATGTTTATAATCTATTGGGACAAAATGTGAGCTCCTTTGATTTGAATTCAATTCAAATTCAACATACATTGCCAAAAGGTGTTTATTTACTTGAAATAGAAAAATATGATATAGTAAAGAAATTGATAGTAAACTAAAAAGAAAATATTTTATTTCTATTTAGAACTCCTTGGGTGTACTTATTAAAAACGTCTGTTCGAGTGTTTTTTGTGCAGAGAAACGGAACAAAAAATGTATCGAGAACCGTTTTTAATAATAATTTTTCTGTTCTCGATACAATTTTCTATTGAAAATCACTGAACTGACGAAAAATTATTATCCAAAACTAATTACACCTAACGGGTTATTTTGATTTCTTTTGATGCGTTGCTTCTTTCTGATTTTTTTTCTAATTTTATAAAAAAAGAAAAATGCTAAACAGGATTTTATTAGGAGCAGGAATTATAGTTGCCATTGCATTGCTTTTCAAGTTTTGTGACTTCAAAAAAGAAGACGATTCTACGATAGATTACAATACTAATCTTATCCAACAACAAATCGTTAATGTTGGAAAATTGGTCGTTACCGAAGGTCATTTTGCCGAAGTAGTAACTTATAAAGATCAAGATGAATATTTGATGGGTGTGGTTTCTTTCGAAAAGAAAGCCATTGTTATTGTAAATGCCGATGTAACGGTAGCCTACGATTTACGCCAAGTAAAATACGATATCGACGAAAAAACCAAAACCATTACCATTGTCAATATCCCAAAAGAAGAAATAAAAATCTCGCCCGATATTAAGTTTTATGATGTTGAGCAAAGCAAGCTGAACCCTTTTACAGGCGACGATTACAACAAAATAAACAAAACAGTTCGTGCCAACCTAGCCAAAAAAATAGAAAAATCTTCCCTGAAAACTAATGCTAAAAACCGCTTGATTTCAGAACTTTCGAAAATCTTAATCCTGACTAATTCTATGGGTTGGACATTGAAATACGAAGGAAACGTTATAGAAAAAGAAACCGATTTTGATCAGAAATTGAAAGGGTAAATGACTTAATTATTTTTTGATATTACCCGTTTTTTTATCAAAACCATACGGACAATGGCGACAACCATTTTTGCAACAATAGCCTCGTTTGAGGTGGTGTTTTTCGGTAAAACATTTGTAACCTTCAGGCGTAAAATAAAAATCTTCGCCCTCTATTAATTTATTTTCATTACTTTGTTCGTTCATAAAGGCAAATTTATACACTTTATAACGAATGTTTCTCATTACAACCAAATATTTAATTCCAAAAGGCTATCGAGGATTAGCACTTTTCCCCTTTGTATTGGTCAAATACTCGGTAGATAAAGAAAATGCAGTCTTTATCAATCATGAGCGAATTCACTTGCGCCAGCAAATAGAAATGCTGATTTTTCCTTTTTTAATTTGGTACACCATCGAATTTGTTGTGCGTTTAATTCAATTTAGAACTATCGATTTAGCCTACCGAAATATCAGTTTCGAACGAGAAGCTTACGCTAATGAAAAAAGAATCGATTACCTAAAAAAAAGGTCTTTTTGGCGGTTTTTGAAATGGGTTTGATTTTTTAGGGTTCGTTTAATTGTATATCTAATTTTTTCTTTTAAATTTGTAACCATTGTGTAAGGTTAAATAATTTGGTTATGAATGAGTATATGACGCTTTCGGAAACTTCTGAATACATTGGTAAAAGTAAAGAAACATTAAGACGTTGGGATAAAGAAGGTAAATTATTAGCTGTTCGTGAGCCTATGAGTAATTATAGAGTTTATCGCAAATCGGATGTAGATACTTTATTCGCCGATTTTTTGGATGATTCAATTCAAGAAACTATATCAAATTATGCAGAGCCTCATAATGAATACACGGTTTTAGAACTTTTTGCTGGAGCTGGAGGTTTGGCTATAGGAATGGAGAAAGCGGGTTTGAAATGTGTTGCATTAAATGAAATTGATAAATGGGCTTGCCAGACTTTAAGAAAAAATCGCCCCAATTGGAATGTTTTAGAAGGGGATATTAAATCTTTTAGTTTTACAGAATATGAAAATAAAGTTGATATAGTAACTGGAGGATTTCCTTGCCAAGCATTTAGTTATGCAGGAAAAAAATTAGGTCTAGCTGATGCAAGAGGAACTTTATTTTATGAATTTGCTAGAGCTGTAAAAGAAGTAAATCCTCCAATTTGTATCGGTGAAAATGTTCGTGGTTTGTTAAGCCACGAAAATGGTAAAACGCTTCAAGGAATGATTTCTATTTTGGATGAAATAGGTTATAATGTTGTTCCTGTTCAAGTTCTAAAAGCAATTAATTTTAATGTTCCTCAAAAAAGAGAACGATTAATTTTAGTTGGAATTAGAAAAGATATTGATTTGAAATTTGAATATCCAAAACCATACAAGAAAATCTATAATTTAAAAGATGCTTTGAAAAAAGGCGATTTATTTGATTGTGATGTTCCAAAATCTGAAGGTTCAAAATATCCAAAAAGCAAGATTGATGTTTTAAATTTAGTTCCTCAAAAAGGATATTGGAGAGATTTACCTTTGGATATTCAAAAGGAATTTATGGGCGGAAGTTTTTATCTTGGTGGTGGGAAAACTGGAATGGCGAGACGAATGGGATGGGACGAACCTTGTTTAACTTTAATGTGTAGTCCTGCACAAAAACAAACCGAAAGATGTCATCCCGAAGAAACTCGACCGTTTACGGTTCGAGAATATGCAAGAATTCAGACTTTTCCTGATGATTGGACTTTTGAAGGTTCCATCGCACAACAATACAAACAGATTGGAAATGCAGTTCCCGTTAATTTAGGAAAAGAAGTGGGCTATTCAATTGTGAATTTTTTGAATAAGTATTATCATTGTATAAAATAAACAGGAATGAGTAAAGAAGAACGTGTAGCATTAGCTATTAAAGATGTAGTTTCAAAAATGATGGATCGAGTTATGGATAATGTTTTAATAAATGATCCATTTATTAAAGAAGCACATCATTCTGCAAAACCATTATATTCGGCATTAGTTCCTGACGAAATATTTAAAGGGTCGCATTTTGAAAGGAGATTTGTAACACCATTTGGAAAAGTTTGGGAAAAATTGGCTCAAGTTGTTGCTGTAGAAGCACACGGAAATTGTTCGATGGGACATAGTGTAAGCGGAATAATTGGAAGCGAAAGTTTAAGAAGAATTCAAGAAGTTTTGAATAAACTTGAACATAATAAAAAAGGAGAATTAAAAGTAAAGCCAGATTGGGAAACTGAATTAAAATATATTCAAGAAGGAGGTGGCGATCCAATTCCTGTTAGTGTTACTTGTGATATTTTTATTCACAATGAAATTACAAATACCAAATATGCTTTTGAATTAAAAGGACCTTTGCCTAATAGCGATCAGACAAAAGTAAGTAAAGAAAAAATGTTTAAACTTTTGGCAATGAATCCTAAACAGGTTGATTTTGCTTATTATGCTTTGCCTTACAATCCTTATGGTAAGAAAGAGCATTATAAGTGGGCTTTTCCAATGAGATGGTTCAATATGCAACAGGATAGTTCTGTTTTAATCGGAAATGAATTTTGGGAATTAATTGGAGGAAAAGGAACTTATTCTAATTTTATTAAAGAAGTAAATTTATTAGGGAAAGAGTATAGAGAACGTATTTACAGAGAGTTTTTAGAAATGGAACCACCGTATAATTTTGATGAAGTCATACTTAAATAAAAAATGAATAGCAATAATAATTTTACTTTTATAGATCTTTTTTCAGGTATTGGAGGCTTTAGAATGGCTCTTAATAGTATTGGAGGAGAGTGTTTGAACTTTAGCGAAATAAACAATGATGCTATAAATACCTATTGTACTAACTTCAACGAAGGTTTAGAAAGTAATTTAGGAGATATTACAAAAATCAAAGATTTACCCAAACACGATTTATTAACTGGTGGTGTTCCTTGTCAAAGTTGGTCAATTGCCGGAAAAAATTTAGGCTTTGATGATGATAGGGGACAATTATGGAATGACACTATTTATTTATTAAACAAATCAAAACCAAAAGCGTTTGTATTTGAAAATGTAAAAGGATTGGTTGACCCAAGAAATAAAGATGCCCTAGTTTATATTTTACAAAGAATAAAAGAAGCTGGATATTTTGCGAATTATTATCTCATTAATTCATTTGATTATGGTGTTCCACAAAACAGATTACGAATTTATATTATTGGTTTTCGAGAAGAAGAATATGCACTAAAATTTAATTTGCCAAAACCAATTGATAATAAAATACGACTAGAGCATATTCTAACTGATTTTGAAGCAAGTTCTATTGATGCAAAACATGACCTTGAAAAAGATTTGTTTGGGCAAATTGTGAAGCCAAGAAATATGAGTTTATCAAATAGTAATGGTTTTAATGATTATTTCTTATTTAATGATTTACGAAATGGACATTCAACTATTCATTCTTGGGATATTTTGGACACCACTGAAAGACAAAAAGAAATTTGTTATTTGTTATTAAAAAACAGACGAAAAAGTGCTTATGGAAATTTGGATGGTAATCCATTATCTTATAAACATTTTAAAGATTTAGATCGATCGATTGATAAAGAAGAATTAGATAATTTAGTTTCATTAGAAATTTTCAAAAAAGAAGGATATTCTTTTCTGATTAATGAGTACAAAGAAAATGATATTTCTAATGAAGAAAAATCTGTTTTAGAATTTTCAATTAATAATACTTTATCTGTTGAATATTTGAAAACAAACAGGGATTTGAAATTGAAAAAAATTTCTGTTTCAAAAGTTTTAAAAACTTTACAAGAAAAAAATATAATTACTATCGAAGAAATTCGGTATGATTTTAAAAATACAAAGATAAGCACGGGTTTGTTTGGTATTAATAGAATATTTTTGCCAACATCAAATATTTTCCCAACATTAGTAGCAAGCGATACCAATGATTTTATTACAACCAAAGTAATAAAAGCTAAAAACGAAGATGAATACAAGGAAAAATTTCTAAACGAAATATATAAAACTGGAGAATTCAGAAGAATAACTAAAAAAGAAGCCTGTCTAATTCAAGGCTTTCCTGAAGAATATATCTTGCCAGAAAACCGCACAAGATGGATGAAATTAATAGGAAATAGTGTTTCTGTTCCTGTAATAGAAATTTTAGGAAAAGCAATAATTGAAACTGGTGTTTTTCAAGTAGAAGAAAAATTAATATTGAAAACCGCTTAAATTACCTACTTCAAAACCATTTATTCCACCCAATATTTGCTCGTGAAAAGTTCCAATAGAATTGTTTATAGATTAGTCAATTTGTCTTAATATTTCGGCTTGAATTAAACTTTCCTCATCGATAGCATTGAATTTCGCATCAAATGTTAACTTAATAGTATCAACTTTGTTACTATAGAAGTTCTTTTTTGTAATGTTCTTTTTTGCTTTTATATAAGCTTTATTCAGATTGGCTACACAGTCTAAAAAATGTTCATCCGAAATAAAATCTACATACTTGTTTTTCATAATTGCTTGCGTTTTTTCTGGAAGCTAAAGTAAGTATTTTTAGTCGTTTTTTCATAGGTTGCATTCATGTACTACAAATTACAACTAAATCAAATCATTAGAGTATTGTATCTTTGTATCAAATTCTATTTGTTTTGCACCAAACACCAACCCAGAAAATACAATTAACTACCAATAAAGTTACTCTTTCTATAAGAAGAGAAGACTTGATTCATCCGTTTGTTTCGGGCAATAAATTTCGAAAATTAAAATACAATCTCCTTCAAGCAAAAGCCGAAAATAAAAATGTAATTCTCACTTTTGGTGGCGCATTTTCCAATCATATTGCTGCTGTAGCTTTTGCCGGAAAAGAACAAGGATTCAGTACTATTGGAGTTATTCGTGGGGAGGAATTGAATGCTAAAATTCAAGAAAATCCAACCTTGCAATTTGCACAAAATTGTGGAATGCAATTCAAATTCATTAGTCGTGAAGACTATCGACTCAAAACCGAAACTGATTTTATTACAAATTTAAAAACTGAATTTGGAAATTTTTATTTGGTTCCAGAAGGCGGAACAAATGAATTGGCTATAAAAGGTTGTGAAGAAATTTTAACAGAAGAAGATGCCGAATTCGATTTTGTTTGTTGTGCTGTTGGAACTGGCGGAACTATTTCGGGATTGATAAATAGTATTTTGCCGCATCAAAAAGTTTTGGGTTTTCCAGCCTTGAAAGGCGACTTTTTAAAAGAAGATATTCGTAAATTTGTCCGAAATGAGAACTGGAATTTAATAACAGATTACCATTTTGGCGGTTACGGAAAAGTTACTCCAGAGTTGATCGCTTTTATCAATCAGTTTTATGCCGAAAATAAAGTTCCTTTGGATCCTATTTATACAGGAAAGATGGTTTTTGGCGTTATAGATTTGATACAAAATAATTATTTCCCTGAAAATTCCAAAATTTTGCTCATTCACACGGGCGGAATTCAAGGTATTCAAGGCATGAATATTTCATTAAAAAAGAAACAGTTACCAACAATAAACATCGATGTATAAAAAAATAATATATACAGTTGCCATGCTAACTTTAGTAGGATGTTCTTCAAAAAAGACAATTGTAACCACAAAGTCAAGAAAACCAAATACCGAAACCACAAAATCTACTTCAAAAACGCTAACGACTTCGGAAGTAGTAAATCGCTACATCGAAAGTTACAAGGATATTGCCATGAGTAATATGAAAAATTTTGGAATTCCAGCTAGTATTATTTTAGCACAAGGAATTCTAGAATCTGGCGCTGGTCAAAGTAAGTTGGCACTTACGGCAAACAATCATTTCGGAATAAAATGCTACACTGATTGGACAGGAGAAACCTCGTATCACGACGACGATTCCAGTCAAGAATGTTTCAGAAAGTATAAAAATCCTAACGAATCCTATCAAGATCATGCCGATATTGTTTCTAAAAGAAAAAGGTATGCTTCGTTATTCGATTTGAAAAAAGGTGATTACAAAGGTTGGGCAAAAGGTTTGAGAGCTGCGGGTTATGCCACTGATCCTAAATATCCCGAAAAATTGATTAGTTATATCGAAAGTTACCATCTCTACGAATATGATAATAAAGTGTTGGGAAAGAATTATACTTTTGACAAAAATCAAAAGACACCAGTTGTAATGAATAACAAAAGTGCTAATCAATATATTGTGCAACAAGGAGATACCTTGTATTCGATTTCTAAAAAATATAATATTTCTGTCGAAGAATTAAAACGACAAAACAATATTTCGGACAATGCCATTTCAATAGGGCAAAGCTTATTGATAAAATGACAATCTAAATTCTAAAATCATAAATCTAAAATCCAAATGATATATCAAAGAAGTAGTCAGCTTTTCGCCGAAGCTGAAAAAGTAATTCCAGGAGGTGTCAATTCGCCTGTTCGTGCGTTCAAAGCAGTGGGTGGAACTCCTATTTTTGTTAAAAGTGCCAAAGGTGCGTATTTGTTCGACGAAGACGGAAATAAATTAATAGATTATATTAATTCTTGGGGTCCAATGATTTTGGGTCATGCTTTTCAACCTGTTGTAGATGCTGTAGTTGAGAAGGCTAAACTAGGAACTTCTTTTGGAATGCCAACCGAATTAGAAACGCAAATCGCTGCATTAGCCGTTTCGATGGTACCCAATATCGATAAAATCAGATTCGTCAATTCAGGAACCGAAGCCTGTATGAGTGCCATTCGACTGGCTCGTGGATTTACCAAAAGAGACAAAATTATCAAATTTGCGGGTTGTTATCACGGTCATTCCGATTCGTTTTTGATACAAGCGGGAAGTGGAGCGATTACTTTTGGAAGTCCAAATAGTCCAGGTGTTACAGAAGGAACTGCCAAAGATACTTTGCTTGCCAAATACAATGATTTAGAGAATGTTTCAGCTTTAATCGAGGCTAATAAAAACGAAATTGCAGCCATAATCGTAGAACCAGTTGCTGGAAATATGGGATGTATTCCGCCCAATAAAGGATTCTTGGAAGGCTTGCGCCAAATGTGTACAGACAATGAAATTTTGCTAATTTTTGATGAGGTAATGACAGGTTTCCGATTAGCAAGAGGTGGAGTTCAGGAATTGTTCAACATCAAAGCCGATATTGTTTGTTTCGGAAAAGTAATTGGTGGAGGTTTGCCAGTGGGTGCTTTTGCTGCTAGAAACGAAATCATGAATTATTTAGCACCACTTGGGCCAGTGTATCAAGCGGGAACTTTGTCTGGAAATCCTTTGGCGATGGCAGCAGGTTTAGCGATGTTGCAAGCATTGGATAACGATAGAGCAATTTTCAAAAGACTGGAAGAAAAAACAGCTTATTTGGCTGCGGGAATCGACAAGGTTTTAAATGCGAATAAAGTAGAATTTACCATCAACAGCGTAGGTTCGATGATTTCGGTGCATTTTGATGCTGCTCCAGTTTTTGATTTTCAATCTGCTGCCAAAGGCGATAATGAAACCTTCAAAAAATTCTTCCACGGATTGCTGAACGAAGGAATTTATATTGCGCCATCGGCTTATGAAACTTGGTTTATTACCGATGCACTTTCTTATGAAGACTTGGATTTTACGATTCAGGCGATTGATAAAGTTTCGAAGACATTTTAATAATTTCTTCTCCCTCTTCAAAGGAGAGGGCTGGGTTAAGGTCATAAAAAAACTTCCGGTGGCAAACCGGAAGTTTTTACTAACTAACAAAATTTATTATAATCAACAATTATTAACCTCTTCGTTCTTGATTTTGCGGGTGTTTTCCTTTTCTTTCTCCTCTAAAATCTTTAGGATTTCTTTGGTGATCTTCTTTTAAAGCAGTCCATTTTTCAAATTGTTTTTCGTTAAGAATTTTTTGCATTCTTTTTTTAGTTGCAATTTGTTCGTCTAACATTTTGCTTTTCATGGCAAATTTTTCGTCGCTGGTTGGTTTTGTTCCTTTTTCTTTTCTAGCTTTCATTTCGGCTTTGTGGGCTTCTCTTTTAGCTGATTTTTCAGATAGAAGTGTGCTGATTTCTTTTTGTTGAGAAGCATTCAAATCCAATTCTAAAGTCATTTTTTTGACCATCAATTCACTTCTTTGTTCAGGAGTAAATTGTTCCATTTCGTTTTTAGGATGGTGTTTTTTGTTTTTCGGTTGGGCTATAATGCTGGTTCCAACCAACAATAAAGCCAATACAATTAATTTTTTCATAGGTCTTATATTTTTAAGTTATGTGGATAAGACACAGATGAATAAGAAAGGTTTAATTGTTTGTGGAAGTTTTTATGAAACTATTATAATATTCAAATGAGAAAAAAATATTAAAGGGATTTCAGAAAAATCAAATAAAAAGTATTGGGTAATGGTAAGATGTGAGTTTATGTAATTAATTCTAATCAACAGCTTTTACAATATGTAAAAAGAGAGTTGTTGACTAATTGTAAATAGCTACAGAAGTATGTTATCTGTCTTTACTATTCTATTTTTATGAGGCAATACTTAAAGTTTATTTTCTCAATTATTGAATAGTCATTCCAAGTTATTTTATAATCTTTCAATAAATCTAATTTGTAGAAATAATCTTTTTTACAACTCCAATGCTCTTTTGATTGAATGTCACACCAAACATTATCTTCTTTTAATATGAATTTAGTTTTATCCATTTTGCTATAATTCCAGCTTGAATCAAGACGATTAAGGATAGCACCATTGTGGAAAGAAAAATGTTTATCAAAATTGTCTTTTTCAAAAACATTTTTTTCAAAATAGGCATTGTCATTTGTTAAAATTAAAACGTACCCATGTTTATAATTCAATTTTTTTGATTTATAATTTTCAATTCTAAAAATATCTTTTCTAAAGCTGTATCTTCCAATGTCTTGTGCTCCGTGTTCTGCTAAAATATAGTTTTCCTTATTAAATAAAATGTTTGCTTTTCTCGTTTTGTATTTTAATTCGATAGGGTAGAAATTACCAATGGTGTCAATAATTATTATGTCTATTGGAGCTCTAACAATCGTTGTCTTACCATTTCGATTAATCATTTCTAATTCTACAGGTCTTTCAAGGCGAATTTCAAATTCAGGATTATTTTCTTTGATTTTCAAAGCTAAAGCCAATTTTAAATCATCTTCAGAATGAAATATTGGTCTTTGCTTTTGGAGGTCAAAAATTGCTTTTTCAAAAAAATCCATATTTATAATTAAGTTTGATTTTTTAAAATAATAGACAATTTGTACCTAAAGAATTGTGTTAAATCTTCACAAATCCACCACGATTTTCATTTCGGTCGATAGATTGCTGAACGATTAAGCTGCCAATAGTAATCATATTTTGAAGTTCATACAATTCGGCACTGACATTGTGGGTTTTGATTTTTTCTGCGATTTCATTTTTCCAATCAGAAAGTTTTTCATTGGCTTTCAGTAAATCAGCATCATTGCGAACAATTCCAGCATTCTGACGCATCAAAAGTTGTAATTCTGCTTTTGTTTTGGCAATATAATCCAAATTAATTTCAGGTTTGTCAGTCAATTTCCAATCAGAAACTGTTGCTGTGGATGGAGTTGCTACAACAGAATTTTGCTCTAAATAATGGTATATTTTATCCGAATACACTAAAGCTTCTAAAAGTGAATTAGATGCCAGACGATTCGCACCGTGCAATCCAGTTCGGGAACATTCGCCACAGGCAAATAAATTTTCAACAGAAGTTTTTCCGTTTTTATCGACTACAATTCCACCACAAAGATAATGTTGGGCAGGAACTACAGGAATCCAATCTTTGGCAATATCAATTCCAACACTTTTGCATCGGTCATAAATCATTGGAAAATGTTTTTTAAAACCTTCTAAATCCAAATGCGTACAATCAAGATAAACGCAATCGTCTCCTGTTTTCTTGCGCTCCAAATCGATGCTTTGGGAAACGATATCACGTGAAGCCAAATCACCTCTGGAATCATAATTCGGCATAAATCGATGTCCGTCTTTGGTACGTAAATACGCTCCAAAACCACGAACGGCTTCCGAAATTAAGAACGAAGTTCCTGTAGAAGCATCGTATAAAGTTGTGGGATGAAATTGGATAAATTCCATTTCTTTGATAACAGCATTGGCTCTGTACGCCATTGCAATTCCGTCTCCTGTTGCAATTACTGGGTTGGAAGTGTGTCCATACAAATGCCCAATTCCGCCAGTAGCTAGCAAAGTGAAATCGGATTGAAAAGTGAGTACTTCTTTTGTTTTTTGGTCTAAAACATAAGCACCCAAACATTTATTATTTGCTGTTATTAAATCAATCGCTAAATGATAATCTAAAACAGTGATATTTTCTTTTTGGTGTACCTGACTTAAAATGGCACGCTGAATTTCCTGACCTGTTTGGTCTTTGTGATGCACCACTCTGTTTTCAGAATGTCCGCCTTCTTTGCCTAAATCCAAAGTTCCTTCAGTATTTTTGTCAAATTTGGCTCCCCATTCAATCAATTCCTTTAATCGTTTCGGACCTTCGGTAATGACCATTTCCACAACGGATTCATCACACAAACCATCGCCACAAATTAAAGTATCCTCGATGTGTTTTTGGTAAGAATCCTCGATTTTATCGGTTACAATAGCAATTCCTCCTTGGGCGTATCTGGTATTGGATTCGTTTTCGTTTGCTTTGGTAACAATCGTGACTTTCTTGTCTGGAAATTGGTCAGCAATTTTTACGGCAAAAGTCAATCCTGCCACTCCGGAGCCTATGATTAAGTAATTGGTTTGGATCATTATTTAGATAATTCAAGCATTCTTTCAATTGGAACCAATGCTCTTTTCATGATGTCTTCGGGAACTGTAACCTCTGGAGTTTCATTTAATAAACAGTCGTACACTTTTTGCATCGTGTTCATTTTCATATAACCACATTCACTACAAGCACAAGTGTTATCTTCGTTTGAAGGTGCTGGAATCAATATTTTATCAGGCACAACCTGTTTCATTTTATGAAGAATTCCCGCTTCTGTAGCTACAATAAATTTGTTGCTTGGATTGGTTTTTACATACTCAATCATCCCGGCAGTCGAGCCAATGTAGTTAGCGGTTTTTAAGATATGTGTTTCAGATTCTGGATGCGCAATAATTTGAGCATCTGGATTTTGTTTGTATAAGGCAATTAATTTATCCAATGAAAAAGCTTCGTGAACCACGCAAGCACCGTCCCAAAGCAACATTTTTCTACCGGTTTGTTCCATTACATATTTGCCTAAATTTTTATCCGGAGCAAATATGATGGGTTTGTCTTTTGGAATAGAATTGACAATTTTAACGGCATTGGCAGATGTTACTACAATATCTGTTAAGGCTTTAACTTCGGCAGAACAGTTGACATAAGTAATAACAATATGGTCTGGATGGGCTTCGGTAAATTTCTTAAAATCTTCTGGAGGGCAAGATTCCGCAAGGGAACAGCCCGCTTTCAAATCGGGAAGAATTACTTTTTTGGAAGGGTTTAAAATTTTTGCAGTTTCGGCCATAAAATGTACTCCTGCAAAAAGGATAATATCAGCATCTACTTTGGTCGCTTCTTGAGACAATCCCAAACTATCGCCCACATAATCTGCTACATCCTGAATATCGGATTCCTGATAGTAATGCGCCAAAATAACCGCATTCTTTTCTTTTTTCAGTTCCAGTATTCGTTCTTTAAGACTTTTCATTCTTCAATCGATTTAAGTATTCTTGTTCTTAACTATTTTTTTGCATAAAAATAATGAGCTACAAAGATACACTTATTTTGAAAAACATTAAATCTAAAAATAGTTAGGTATTTCGCTTTTTTAAGGAGTAAAAAAAAGATTCAAATTCACATAAATCTACTTATAGGTGTATGATAAATATCAGGTTTTATACCAATGGCTTTTTCGAACTTTGCCCTTTATAATCCAAATTATTTACGAATGACAACAAATAAACCGTTACATACTTTCCATATCCCAGTTATGGGATTGGCTTATACGATTGATAGTCCTATTCGAGTGGCAAAATATGGTATTGCTTCAGTAATTTCTATTGCTGACGATGAACTTATCGAGAAAATGAGAGTTTTTTATAGTAAGAAATTCGGTGTTCCCTATCAAGAAATTACTCAAAAAATGCAGGATTACAGAGCAGAAAGGATTACTTCTTATTTGAATTTGGTGGACAAAATTGTAAAAGAAAAATTTGAAAGTTTCAAAGTAGAATTAGCCGAAAGTAAATTGGCGTTGAACAATTATATTGCCATGTTGCCCAATAAATCCGAAATCAAAAAAGGATTAGAAAACTTGATGGAAGACGGAATTGCATTCAAAGACAACATCAAACAATATCTAGAAAATAATCTTTCTATTGGTGCTATCGATGTGAATATTATGACCAAATTAGATAAAGATAATTTCATCAAAGACGAACAATTGCCAGTAGAATTTAATGATGCTCATGCGGCACTTCGAGGATTTGCTAATAGTAATTTATCTTCTTCGGTAGTGCTTTCAGCCGGAATGAATCCAAGATTGTTCGCTTATTTTGAAAATTTTCCAGATTTTTTTCCAGATGTCAATAACCATTTGAAAAAGAGAATTATTCTGAAAGTGAGTGATTTTCGTTCGGCGATGATTCAAGGCAATTTTTTGGCTAAAAAAGGACTTTGGGTTTCGGAATACCGAATAGAATCGGGATTGAATTGTGGCGGACACGCTTTTGCTACCGAGGGCATTTTGTTGGGTCCTATTTTAGAAGAATTCAAACAAAAAAAAGAACAATTGGTTCAATCGGCTCATGAAATTATGGTCAAAGCTTTGGCGCAAAAAGAATTGTACACTCCTGCAACGCCATTGGATTTGAAAATAACGATTCAAGGCGGAGTTGGAACTTCGGAAGAGCATGATTTTTTGTTAGCGCATTATCAAGTAGATTCTGTAGGTTGGGGAACGCCGTTTTTACTGGTTCCTGAAGCCACTTCGGTCGATGCGGAAACACGAAAATTACTGATGAATGCCAAAGAAGAGGATTTGTATTTGAGTCATATTTCGCCTTTGGGAGTGCCATTCAATACTTTGCGAGGCACTACAAACGAAATGTTTAAACAAAAACGTATTGACGAAAACAAAGCGGGAAGTTCTTGTCCGAAACGATTTTTGGCATTAAGCAAAGAGTTTGGTGCAGAAGGAATTTGTACTTCATCGAAGAAATTTCAAGAGGTGAAATTAGCAGAATTAGATGCCATTAAAGAGACGTTAACAGAAGAAAATTTCGAGAAAATGAAATTCAATATTACCGAAAAAGCCTGTCTTTGTGTGGGGCTTGCCAATGCTTCTTATTTAGAAAACAACATCAAAATTAAAGGGCAGGAGCAAGGCGTGATTGTTTGCCCTGGGCCTAATATGGCTTATTTCGATAAGGAAGTTTCGCTGGCTGAAATGGTGCAACATATTTATGGCAATGGCAATGTGATGACGGATAGTAATCGTCCGAATTTGTTTATCAAAGAATTGAAAATGTATATTGATTATTTGAAAAATGAAATCAAAGGAACTACTATTGATTTAACGGCTGGGCAAATTAAAAAATGGAATATTTTCAAAAATAATATGCTAGAAGGAATTAATTTTTATCAAAACTTGTTTTCAAATTCTAATTATTTTCAAAAAAGTATTGACAAGATGCAACGACAACTAGAAGAATACAAAGAGAGTATTTTATTCATACAGATTCCAGAATTGATAGTGTTATAAAAGAAAATTAATTCAATAATAAAAGGCTGTGGTATTCAAATTACTACAGCCTTTTTAGTTTGATTTGTGAAAACTTTAGTAAAATTTTAATTTTAAATTAAACCTTTGTTCAATTATAGCGTCTTAAGTGTTATTATAACATTTATATTATGTCTAAAATCTATTCTTTTTTGGTTCTATTCTTTTTCGTTTTTTCTGCCAATGCTCAAAATGTTGTCAATTATAAAGGAACAGTTTTAGACATCAATACCCAATTACCATTGGAACTGGCAACTGTTTATTTTACTAATGTAAAAGATTCTACTGTAATTGAAATTGCTACAACAGATAAAAATGGAGAGTTCAAAATCAATACTAAAAAATATGAAAAACCTGTTTTTTTGAAGGTTAATTATTTAGGATACCAAACTTTTGTTGAGGAACAAAATGCACTAATTGAGTCTAAAGATTTTGGAAAAATATACTTGCTTCAAAATGTGAATGCCTTGAAAGACGTGGTTATAACCTCCGAAGCTCCGCCTGTTCGAATAAAAAAAGATACACTGGAATACAATGCGGCTTCATTTAAGGTTCGTCCCGATTCTAATGTAGAGGTTTTATTGAAACAATTGCCTGGTTTTGAAGTGGATAGTGACGGAAAAATTACCGTAAATGGTAAAGAAGTGTCACAGTTTTTAGTAAACGGAAAGCCTTTTTTTGATAGAGAAGGAACTATGGCGTTGAAAAATTTACCTGCTGAAATAATCAATAAAGTTCAGGTATCGGATTTTAAAACTAAAAAAGAAGAATTGTCTAAACAAGAGTCAACATCAGATTATTCAAGTATTAACCTGACGATTGACGAAAAGAAAAATAAAGGCTATTTTGGAAAATTCCTTGCAGGTTACGGAACCGATGACTATTATGAAAGTAGTTTTATCGTGAATTATTTCAAAGGAAAACAAAAAATAAGCGTTTTAGGTTCGTCTAATAACATCAATGCTACTGGTTTTTCTATGGATGAAGTTTTTGATAATATGAGTGGAGGCAGGAATAGTGGCGGTCGAGCTGTAGCTAATACTAGAGGAATTACGCAATCCAATTTGTTTGGAATAAACTATTCTGATGAATGGAGCAAAAAACTTGAAGCTTCAGGAAGTTATGATTTCAAGAATTTAGTAACCAAAAATGATAGTGAATCCAATCAAACAAGCTTCTTGCCGACGCGAACTATTTTTACTAATGCCAATTCTAATACTAGAAATGAAGATACGAACAACAAAGCTAATTTTGAGTTAGAGTATAAAATAAATCCAACGACCAGACTGGTTGTTACGCCAAATGTTAGTCAAAGTCGTTCCAATAGTGAATCTACATCTTCGAGTTCTACGAAAAATGAAAATGAAGATGGAACATTAATAAATGATAGTGCAGGTACTTCTTATAGAGCAAGTGAAAATCAGAGTATTTCTAATACCATTAATTTCAACAAAGCCTTTGCTCGAAAAGCACAAAATATTAGCTTGGTTTTTACTAATAATAATTCTAAAAGTGATTCGAATAACTTGAATATTTCTAGAACTAATTTTTATGGTGACAATCCAAGCGTTGACGAAAGAGATCAAAATACAGTAAACGACAACTCGTACAACGCTTATTCAGCCGATTTAGAATATACGCAACCCATAACCGATTCTTTACGCATTCGAATTGGATCTGATTTCGATTGGAATAGCGAAAAAAATGATGTGAAAACATTCAACGCTGATTCGTTTGAAAATTATACTGTATTAAGTGATTCTTTGAGTAATTATGCTACTTCACGCAGAAATTCAATTACTCCAAAAATGGGAATCAATTTCGAGAAAAATAAATTCACAGTCAATTTAACCACTAGTAGTTCTATAGTCGATTATGACAACTATTCTTTGTACTTAAATAAAGAAACCGAGTTGAACAGAAAATATGTTTTGCCTGCCGCAAGAGCACAAATAAGATACAGATTGGATCGATCTAAATTTTTTACTTTGAGGTATGATTATGCTAATAGTCTTCCTACTCCAACACAATTAATGCCTGTGGTAAATTTGTCTAATCCATTAAATACCGTTACCGGAAATCCTGATTTAAGACCTAGCGAATCGAGTTCAGCAAGCCTTAATTATCGAAATTTTGATTTTAGAACCCGCTCTGGTTATACTTTATTCATGCGAGGAGATTACAGCAATAATGAAGTGGTATCAATAGCTGTTATTGATACTGTTGGAAAGAGAAGAACAACTTATGAAAATGTTTCAGGAATTTATTCGGCTTCTGCTGGTGGTAATTGGAATAAAACCATCAAAAAAGAAGCGCATGTGTTTCGATTTGGTTTAGGAATCAATGGGAATTATTCTTTTAGAAAAGGGTTTACCAATGCTGTGATTTACAATGCAAAGGCATTGGGCATTTCGCCAAGAGTGTATTTGTCTTATGACTATGGAGAATTATTAACGGTAAGTCCGTCGTATAGTTTTTCTTACAATGAAACAAATTATGAAAATTCATCAAGAGCAGCAACCTCTAATGTAGTGCATCGATTCAATATTCAAGCAACCAATTACTGGCCTAAAAACTGGATTTTTGGTAATGATTTTGGATACACCTACAATTCGAACCTTTCGGGTAATTTCAAAAAAGATTTTTACCTCTGGAATACCAGTTTGTCTTATGGTGTTTTAAATAAAACATTGTATTTCAAAGTAAAGGTGTATGATGTGTTAAACCAAAATTTAAGTGCCACAAGAACGATCTCGGCAACCTCTATTCGTGATGAAGAAAATACCGTTTTGAGACGTTACGCTATGTTTTCGGTTTCTTATAAGTTAGGCAGTTTTGGTGGAAAAGAAAGACGTGGTAGAGGAGGAGAAGATCGTCCGAATAGAGGAGGCGGAAGAGAAAACATGGAAATGGATTAATTTTAAAAATATATATCTTGTTAATTAAACCATTACAAAAAACAGCAGTCTTATTTATCTAAAAACTTAAAAAAAACATATTATCATGAAGAAATTAATTATTGCCGCATTATTGGTTGTTAGTATTTCAGCTTTTGCACAAGACGAAAATCAACCAGAAAGAAAACCAAGAGGAGAAGGACAACAAAGAGAAAGAATGTCGCCAGAACAAAGGAATAAAGCATTGCTAGATCGAATGACAACCGAGTTGAAATTAGATGCCAAACAACAGGAGTTAATTAAACCCATTCTTGCTGAACAATCCGCTAGAAACCAAGCCTTGAGAGCCGAAAGAATGGCTGGCGGCGAAAAACTAAAAGATATGTCAAGCCAAGAACGTGAAGCACTGAAAACAAAAAGAGAGGCCGAAAAAACAGCTACCGAAAGTAAATTAAAAGCTATCTTGACCCCAGAACAATTCACAAAAATGAAAGCCAATGAAGAAGTGGCTAGAGAAAGAATGAGAGAAGGAAGAGAGAATCGACAAAACAGACAAGAGTAAGAATTGAATTAATTCAAATAAAAAAGTCCCAAATAAATTTGTATTTGGGACTTTTTTTATGCTTTGGTTTTTCGATTAATTTTGTGATAAACCGTGAAACGGACAATGTCTCTATCATAAAAATCGATACCACTGGCTCGCCTTTGAAAACTTTTGAGATAGCCTAGCTCTAAATGAATGTTGGGGTTAAAAGCATATCGTAGTGCGCCGTAAATTCGGTTTTGATCAAAGGTGTTTTTGGTGTTGTCTTTTCCAAGATTAAACATCACTTCGTCAGAAATACTTCCTTTTAAGCTTTGTTTTTCTTTTTCCCAAAGGGTAAAAGTAGCTTGCAATCGATATCTAAATCGCCAAGCATAAGAGTAATCGTCTAGTAATTCTGTTGCATTGGCTTTTTGAATAAATCGCTCCTCTACTTGAAATCGATTATGAAAAGTGATTTTGGCAATATCATTTATCAAAGTAACATCCTGTTGCAGTCTATATTCTGGAACTGAATAATCAGGATTGTTATTAGGGTTTTGAGTATTGGCATTAAAATAAGCAAATCCGCCACCTAAATCTATGTTCTTATTTGCTCGGTATCGACCTTGGACTCTTAATACAAAAACATTTTGACAAATAGGATCGATAAAATTCCGATTGTCAATTTCAGAATGCAGTGCCCATTTTTCGGTTAAGGGCAAAATGTTGTAATAACGAATCCATGTCAAGGATTGGTGGTCAATATTTCTTTTGGTTTGAGCCAATGCAAGTTGGCTTATAAGGACTAAAAAGAACGTTAATCTAAAAATTTTCATCTGTTTTGTATCATTCAGGCTGCGAATATATACAAATGAGAGTAGATTTATAGAAAAATGAAACGGTTTTTAAATCTGTTTTAAAATTGATTTGTGATTTTGAATAAAAAATAGTCTTCATAGAATTAGAACAATTTAATCAAAACACCCAACAGTGCAGCAATACCAATAATATGCGGTTCTTGTATTTTTTTGACATAAATCAAAGTCAACACGGTTCCTATGGCGATTAATGCAGTCGGAATATCGACAATTGTTCGAATAGCGATTACAATTACGGCACCAACCAAAGCTCCAATCACACCAGCGGTTATTCCGTCCACAAATGCTTTGATACTTTTGTTTTTCGAAATTTTTTTGAAGTATGGAGCAGGTAGAACGGTAAACAAGTAACAAGGCAAAAAGGTAGCCAAAGCAGCGATGCAAGCCCCTGTAAAACCTGCTACTAAATAACCAATAAATCCTACAGTAATTACAACTGGTCCAGGCGTTATCATAGCTACAGCTACAGCATCTACAAATTGATTTTCGGTTAGCCATCCGTGTTCGTTGACTACTCCAGCGTGCAAGAAAGGAACAATGGCTAGTCCGCTTCCAAAAACAAAGGCACCCGCTTTGACGAAAAACCAAGCCAATTCGCCTAATTTCCCCAATTCGATAGTTGAAAATCCAGCGGTAGTTAGTAGAAAAAAAGAGGCCGTTTTAGGTTTTTTTATCCATTCGGGCGGTGCTTTTACAATCATATAAATAAAGCCCAAAACAATAAATAACAGTAATTCTTCTTTTTGAGTTATTGCTGTAAGTAATGTAGCTGCAATGTAAAACAACCAAAGCAACCAATTGTTCTTGATGGCATGAATCTCAAATTTACTGATTGATTTGGAAGTTAATTTATAAGAACTTAAAACAATGATGCCAATTACAGCGGCACTTATTCCGTAGAAAATTGCTTGCATCCAAGGCAAACCACCATAGGCTTGATACGCTATTCCTAGTAAAACGACCATTATAAAAGAAGGAATCACAAAAGCCAATCCAGACAAGGTTGCTCCTAAAACACCATAATGAACAAATCCCATGTAGATTCCCAATTGCGCTGCCAAAGGACCAGGCGCTAATTGCGAAAGAGCTAATCCTTCTTTGAAATCGGACTCGTTAATCCATTTTTTGTCTTCAACCAAATCTCGTTGCATATAACCCACTAATGCCACGGGGCCTCCAAAACCAGTTGTGCCTAGTTTTAGAAAATATTTGGAGAGTTCGAGTAAAGTATAGGTAGGTTGAGTTTTTATGATTTCAGACATATGTTTGGTGTGAATATATTAAAACGTGATTCCAAATTGAAGTCCAAGTGTTGCCGAAGCGGGTTTATCGTTTCCAAATCGAACAGGCACAGGGACTGATACATAATAATTATAGTCTTTGTGAATGCCAATGGCTTTGCTTATAACGGGCGTAAATCCATATCGACCAGAAGTTTCAAAAGCAAGTCTTCCTGCAAAAGTGAATTCGTGTTTTAATTTGACAAGTATTCCAGGATGAATTAAAACGCTATTTACTTTACTGATTTCCTTGTCGCTTCTTATCGTTGGAACTATTTCGAATGAAAATCCAATACTTTTGTTTTTCCAAACATTGATAGCAATAGGCATTCCTACGGTGTAATGGTCTTTAAAATTAGTAGTCGTTTCCTCGGATGTGAAAGTTACTAATGGATGTACTACACCAACAGCAACTTTTATTTTTGGAAAAGTTGTTACTTCGTTTTGAGCATGTAGTTTTGAGGATGTGAATCCTGAAAAAAGTACAATCGCAGTTGCTATAAATTTTAGTTTTGTATTTAAAGAGTAATTTTTTTTCATGCACTATTTTTAAATTTAAAAAAAACCGTCGTAAAATGTAAACACAATTACGACGGCATAAAGATAATAGAACTATTAAGTCTTACAAAGCATATTTTAATGTAACTCCATAAGTTCTTTGATCACCTAATACTCCAGCATAGTGTCCAGCATTTCCTCCGGCAGGCAGTAATTGTTCATAGTAATCTTTGTCTAAAAGGTTGCGTCCCCAAACGTATGCTGATAAACCATTAGCAACTCTAAATCCTAAACGTCCATTAAAGATTGCATAACCTGGAACTACTAAATAAGTAGAAGCAGAAGGGCTTGATGAAAATTGGGAACGAGCATAAGAATCAATGGCTACGAAAAATTTACCAATATTTCCGAAGAATTTAGCGTCTTTAGTATATTCGCCTCCTAAACTTCCTGCCCATTTTGAAACACCAGGTAAATCAGATCCAGAAACATCTTTAAAAGATACCGAAGATCCTGTTTCTTCCAGTGGTAGTGGAGCATTAGTGAATTTAACATATTTCCCATCACTGTAAGTTACAGCAGCATTAAGGCTAAAGTGCTTGTTGATAATAAAACTGGCATCTAATTCAGCTCCTCTTACACGTACTTTGTCAGCATTAGCAAGGTATCCACGGTTTACACCTAATTCAGCAGCTTGAACGTTGGTTTGAAAGTCTTTGATGTCTGTATTAAAGAATGTCAAGTTCAATATTGAATTTTTGAAAGGGGAGGTTTTTACTCCAAACTCATAATGATTTACATCTTCAGGTTTAATTACTGCAAGATCAGCTAGAGTTTGTCCCGCTGCAGGAGTAGGAAGTCCTGCAACATTCACACCAATTGGTTTATAACTTTTGGCATAAGTCGCATACGCATTGATTTTGTCAGAAGCTTTGTAAGTTATGGTAATGTTTCCAGAAAAGTCTGTTTTGTCTTCACTTGCTTCAAAAGATTGATTGGTATAAACTGCTCTTTTGATTGCTAATAATTGAGGGTCTGTAGTTTGTAATCCACCATAAGTTTGACGATCGTATTCTGCCTCTTTGTTGTCGTAATTGAATCTTAAACCAGGGAGTACATGCAAGCGATTTGTAATTTCCCAGTCTAATTGACCAAATACAGCCGCACTTGTAGAATGTATTTGAGCATTAGTTCTTATGCCATATCCTTCTAAAAGTCCTGGTTCTTGCCATCTTGCTAAAGGTACTGGTGTAGATACACCACCAGCAGGAGTATAATTTACAGGTGATTGTGAAAATCTCCATTGTGCATTACCTGATTCTTCTGTTCCTCTCACTTTTACTGTTTGATCTATAAAAAACACTCCAGCCACACCGCTTAATTTTGATGAAATTTTTCCAGCATAGCGAATTTCTTGAGTAATTTGAGTATGTCTGGCAGGATTTTGAGATTTAGCTAATACTTGTAATCCTGTAAAGTCTCTATCGTTTGATGGATCCCAATTCCAAAATCTCCATGCAGAAGTCGAGGTAAGTGTTCCGTTGCCAATTTTAGTGTCAATGTTAAGAGAAGCTCCACCTAAATCTTGTCCTGAACGCCATGGAGTGTCTTGATCAATTTTACGGTCAAAAGCATTTCTGCTTGGAAGTTGGTAATTCAAATCGGCTATAATAGCATCAAATTGGCGATAAGCAGCTCTTTTTGTAGGGGCAACTCCAGCAACAACTTGTGCATATCCATCAGGACGTTGTGTTGTCAAATCGGCTGCCAATGTGATATTGGTGTTTTCAGTTGGTGTAAAAAGCAATTGTCCTCTAAATCCTTGATTGTTCAATGTGTTAGTTGGTTTTCCTGTAGCAACATTTTCAATTAATCCATCACGTTGTGTGCCTGAGAAAGACAAGCGACCAGCTATTTTTTGACTCAAAGCTCCTGTGACTGATGCCTTGGCTTGTAGATAGCCATAGTTTCCGTAGCTTAATTCGAAATCAGCACCAGATTTGAAACTTGGTTTTCTTGAAGTGATATTGAATGCACCCGAAGTAGTATTTTTTCCAAACAAAGATCCTTGTGGTCCACGTAATACTTCAATTCTTTCTACATCAATAAAATCTAAAGTTGTAGCTGCTGGACGAGAATAATATACACCATCAACATAAAAGCCTACTCCTGGATCAATACCATCATTGGTCAAACCATACGGAGAGCCTAGTCCACGAATGTTGATTCCTGTATTTCTTGGGTTAGATGAATACAATTGTACAGAGGGTACAATCTCTTTGATTCGGTTTACATTAAAAGCACCAGCTTGTTCGGCTTGTTTACCAGTTACTACAGACACTGCAATCGGAATATCTTGTATTTTTTCGATTCTGCGTCTAGAACTTACTACTACTTCTGTTAAAACATTTTCAACATCATCTAGTAGAATGATTTCTAAAGGTCCTGTTGGTGCTTTTTTGATTTCAATTTCCTTGGTTTTGAAACCATCATATTGAAAAATAATAGAGTAGGGTAACTCTTTTGTATCTATGGTAAATTTACCATTGGCATCAGTAGTTGTATTTGTAGTTGTACCTTTTAGGACAACGTTTACACCTTCGATAGGCGTATTTTGATCATTTTTTAATGATCCTTCTAAAACGCTTTGTGCATAAGTTGCCGAAAATAATAAAAGAAAGAATAAACTATAAATTGTTTTTGTATAAATCGTTTTCATTTTTATATAAATTATATGTGATTAGTAGAGTTTTAATTAAATTTTTTTTAATACTATCACATACACATCATTTGGTTGTTCTTGTTTCTTTTTTTCTTTAGTACATTTTTTTGGTATCGCTCTTTTGAGAAAACGAACTGACTTGAATACTTTTTCATACTTTTAGATTTGCATTATTAATTATGGTGCAAATATATAATTAATTCTATAAAACTAGTAGTATTTAAAAAATATTTTTTTATTTTTTTACTAATGAAGCTATTGTAATGCCTTGCATGGCTTTTAAAGTTTCGTTGCGAATAATCAACAAACCGTGTCTTAAACTGCATTCTTCCTCGGTTTTACAGTCGCTACAAGCTTCGTAAAAATTCAAAGAAGCACAAGGCAAAAGCGCAATAGCTCCATCAAATAATCGGTGGATATCTGCCAAAGTAATTTCGTTTTTTGACTTTATCAAATAATATCCGCCCAATTTTCCTTGCTTACTGCTTACAAAATGACCTCGTTTTAGATCCAATAGAATTTGTTCTAAAAACTTTTTGGGAATATTAGCGCCATCAGCAATTTCTATCGTTCTAGAAATGTGACCTTCCTCTTGCTCTGCTAGATATAATAAAGCCTTAAGGGCATATTTTGCTTTGTGTGATAACATAAAACTATGATTTTTTGAACATTATAAACTATTTTTAGAATGCTGTAAATTGAATACTAAAAACTGAACACTGATTACTAAATTCTACCAACTTCCACCAGAACCTCCACCAGAGAAACCGCCTCCGCCAAATCCACCACCGAATCCGCCTCCGCCTGACGAACCACCGCCGAAACCACCAGAACCACCTCCAAATCCACCACGACCTAAATTACTCAAAATAATGACATCTAGCAAACTTGGTCCACCGCCACCTGAATTTCCTGAATTGCCACTACCACCACCTTTGTTTCTTGATGCTAATGCAATGATAATTATAATGATTATAATTAGAGGGATAATGGGAAAATCTTTTCCCTTGGTTTTTCGTTCGCCTTTGTATTTGCCTTTAAAAACATCAAAAAGAGCATCGGCACCTTTGTCTAATCCTCTGTAATAACTGCCTGCTTTAAATTCTGGAATGATAATATTTCTTGTAATTTCTCCGCCAATTCCAGCTGTCAATTTGTCTTCAAGGCCATAGCCAGGCGAAATCCAAATTTTTCTTTCTGCTTTTGCTAATAATATAACGACCCCATTGTCATTTTCTTTGCTTCCACCAATTCCCCATGTTTGTCCCCATTTTGGCGTCAAAATTCCAATATCTTCGCCTTTCAAACTTTCGATAGTGATCACTACAATTTGAGTTGAGGTAGAATCAGAATAACGAATGAGTTTTTCTTCTAATTGCGTTTTTTCATCGGCACTTAAAACCTTGGCATAATCATAAACCGAAGTTTGGAAACTTGGTTTTTCAGGAATAGTAAATTGGGCAAATAGAAAACTGCTGTAAAAGAGTATAAAAAAATAAAAAAATAAGTTGATTCCTTTTTCAATTTTCGACTTCTGACTTCTAACTTCTAACTTCTGACTTATTTCCATTATCCTTTAGATATTTCGTTTGATAATTCATTCGTGTCGTCTTCGTGATACGGAAAGTATTTTTGCAATTGTTCGCCAGCTCTAGTAATGCCGTCAATCAATCCTTGTTTGAAGTTTCCTGTTTTGAATTGATTTGCCATGACATCTTTGGTGCAATCCCAAAAATCATCAGGAACAACATCATTAATGCCTTTGTCTCCACAAATCACAAAATTATGATCTTCGACAGCTACGTAGATCAAAACGCCATTTTGCAGTTCGGTAGCATCCATACCCAAATCGTGAAAAACTTCCAAAGCCCTGTCATAAGGAACTTTGGAAGTCGTTTTTTCTATATGGACTCTAATCTCGCCAGAAGTTTCTTTTTCAGCCATACGAATAGCTTCAACAATCGCTTGTTCTTCTTCTTTGGTTAAAAAATCTTCAACTTTTGACATTAGTTTTTTGAATTAGAATTTTACTTCAACAGGTTTTTCAGCACCTTGAACCGCTTGAAAATATGGTTTTTCTTTGTACTTGCCTAAAAAGATACTTTGTGGCATTGCTAATACATAACCATTATAATCTTGAACGGATTCGTTAAAACGAGTTCTTGAAGTAAGAATCTGATTTTCTGTACTAGCTAATTCGTCTTGTAATTTCAAGAAGTTTTCATTTGCTTTCAAAGTAGGATATTGCTCTACGCTAACTAATAATCTTGACAATGAAGAAGAAACTCCTGATTGTGCAGAATTAAACGCAGCTAATTGTTCTGGAGTAACATTAGCAGGATCGATAGTTACCGATGTTGCTTTTGCTCTAGCTTCAATTACTGCGGTTAATGTACTCTTTTCGAAATCGGCAGCACCTTTAACAGTGTTCACTAAATTTCCGATAAGGTCATTTCTTCTTTGATAAGCGGTATTTACATTACCCCATTCCTTATTAACGGCTTGGTCTTTTTGCAAACCTGTATTCATAATTCCCATTGCCCAAAAAGCAATTATTATTACTAATCCAATTCCAATAATCCAAGGTAAAAATCTTTTAAAATCCATTTTTGTTTAATTTAAAGTTTAGTATTTAAGTTTGTGTTTTTATAAAATTTAAAGTTCATTCTTAATATTAGTCAATTGTACTTTTATAGCTTCCAATTTACTAACAATATCAAATTTATCCAACGTTTTCTTTTGTCCTTCTTTCAAATGCGTTCTGGCACCTTCGAGTGTAAATCCTCTTTCTTTGACCAAATGATAAATCAATTGCAAGTTTTTGACATCTTCGGGTGTGAACATTCTGTTTCCTTTGGCGTTTTTTTTCGGTTTAAGAATATCAAATTCACTATCCCAAAATCGGATAAGCGATGCGTTTACATCAAAAGCTTTGGCTACTTCGCCAATGCTGTAATATCTTTTGTCTTTAGATAATTCTATGTGCATATTTTAATCTTATGATGTTTATTCTTTTGAAATCTAAAATCTAAAGTCAGCAATCTGAAATCGTTAATCAAACGATTGATTCTCCTGATTCGCCGCTTGTGCAATCGCAATATATTCTACCGCTGAAATATTTCCGTAATAAAAATTCAATGGATTCACGACTTTACCATTTTTGTGCACTTCATAATGCAAATGCGGTCCTTCTGATCTTCCTGTACTTCCTACATACCCTATTATATCGCCACGTTTTACTCGTTGTCCAGCACGACATTTGTATTTGCTCAAATGTCCGTATAAAGTTTCATAGCCAAAACCGTGTCGGATCACAATATGATTTCCGTATCCAGAAGCCGTGTTATCTGCTTTTTCAACGACTCCGTCGCCTGTGGCATAAATTGGAGTTCCTGTTTTGGCGGTAAAATCCATTCCTTCGTGCATTTTTCTAGCCTTGGTAAATGGGTCAGTTCTGTATCCAAAACCAGAAACCATTCTTTTTAAGTTTTCATTCTTTACTGGCTGAATCGCTGGAATCGCTGCCAATAATTTGTCTTTATTTCCAGCCAATTTCAAAATGGCATCTAATGATTTCGACTGAATAGCGACTTCCTTTTGTAACACATCAATTCTTTTTGTGGTATTGGTCACCAGTTGTGAATTGTCGTATCCTTCTAATTTTGCATATCTGTTTTTATCATTAAATCCCGCTTTTCTTTCTTCCATCGGAATTCCATTTGCATTAAAATAAACGCGGTATAAATTATTATCCCGATCTTCAATGGCGGAAATTACTGCATCAATCTGATCCATTTTTTTGTTCAAAATGGCATAATTCAACTTCAAGTTTTCAATTTCTCGAGCTTGTTTGATGTTTTTTGGAGTTTCAAAATAAGGAGTATTCAATAAAGCGATAAAACTTAAAAAACCAAACAATGCCGAAGCCAGTAAAAATAACATCAAAACGCCGAATTTTTTTCTCTTTTTTGTTATTATCTTTCGATAGGCTAGATTTTCGGAATCGTAATAATATTTTACTTTCGCCATATTTTAAAATACCCTATTTTTGCAGCTCAAAAAAAGTTAGTCGAACAAATTTAGTAAATGTTTCATTTGTTCAATCTTTTTTTCAATAATAAATATTTTAATGTCCCTTTTACAGCATTCATTGCTATCAAAGGTAAAAAGTTGATTCGTCGATTTGGTTATTCGTTAATTCGAAATCAATCGATTAAACAAATCAACAAATAACCGATTAAATAATAAAAATGAAATCACAAGACATTCGTAAAGCATACCTCAAATTCTTTGAATCAAAAGGGCATTTAATTGTTCCGTCAGCGCCAATTGTGTTAAAAGACGATCCAACCTTGATGTTTAACAACTCGGGAATGGCACAATTTAAAGAATACTTTTTAGGAAACGGAACTCCTAAAAGCAAACGTATTACCGATACGCAAAAATGTCTTCGTGTTTCAGGAAAACACAATGATTTAGAAGATGTTGGTTTTGATACCTATCATCATACGATGTTCGAAATGTTAGGAAACTGGTCATTTGGTGACTATTTCAAAAAAGAAGCAATTCCTTGGGCTTGGGAGTTTCTTACTGATGTTTTAAAATTAGACAAAGACCGTTTGTATGTTTCTGTTTTTGAAGGAAATGAAGCCGAAAATGTTCCGTTTGATCAGGAAGCTTTTGATATTTGGAAACAATTTGTGTCTGAAGATCGAATTATTCTTGGAAATAAAAAAGATAACTTTTGGGAAATGGGCGATCAAGGACCGTGTGGACCTTGTTCTGAAATTCATATTGATTTGAGAACAGATGCTGAAAGAAATGCAGTTTCAGGAAGAAGTTTAGTCAATGCCGATCATCCGCAAGTAGTGGAAATTTGGAACAACGTTTTCATGGAATTCAACCGTAAAGCGGACGGTTCGCTAGAAAAATTACCAGCGCAACATGTAGATACCGGAATGGGATTTGAGCGTTTGTGTATGGCAATGCAAAATGTTACTTCCAATTACGATACCGATGTTTTTACGCCACTTATCGAAAAAGTGGAACAGATTACAGGATTAAAATACACTTCAAACGAAGTAAAGAACATTTCAGAAGAACAAAATAAAACGAACATTGCTATTCGTGTTGTTGTGGATCACGTTCGTGCCGTTGCGTTTGCCATTGCTGATGGGCAATTACCATCTAACACTGGTGCGGGTTATGTAATTCGTAGAATTTTGCGTCGTGCCATTCGTTACGGATTTACATTTTTGAATACCAAAGAACCTTTTATCAATAAATTGGTAGAAGTTTTAGCCAATCAAATGGGCGAATTTTTTCCAGAAATCAAATCGCAACAACAATTGGTTACCAACGTAATTCGTGAAGAAGAAGCTTCATTTTTAAGAACTTTAGATCAAGGTTTACAATTGTTAGATAAAGTTGTTGTAGAGACTAGTGGAAAAGAAGTTTCAGGCGCAAAAGTTTTTGAATTATACGATACATTTGGTTTTCCAAAAGATTTGACGGCTTTAATTTTAAAAGAAAAAGGATTTTCATATAACGAATCAGATTTTGAAGCTGAATTACAAAAACAAAAAGCACGTTCTCGTGCAGCATCAGAAGTTTCAACTGAAGATTGGTCGGTTTTGATTTCAGGAAATGTAGAAACATTCGTGGGTTATGACCAAACTGAAAATGATGTAAAAATCACCAGAATTCGTAAAGTAGATTCTAAAAAAGATGGGATTTTATACCAAATCGTTTTAGACAACACACCGTTTTATCCAGAAGGTGGAGGACAAGTTGGTGACAAAGGAACATTAGTTTCTGCTAACGAAACGATTGATATTATTGATACAAAAAAAGAAAATAATCTGATTTTGCATTTTGCCAAACAACTTCCAGAAAATATTGAAGCTGGTTTTATTGCCAAAGTAAATACTGATTTAAGAACGTCAACTTCTAAAAATCACTCGGCTACACATTTGATGCATTTGGCTTTGAGAAATATTCTTGGAACACATGTTGAGCAAAAAGGGTCGTTAGTAAATCCAAATTACTTGCGTTTTGACTTTTCACATTTTGCTAAAGTTTCTGACGAAGAATTACGTCAGGTTGAAGCAAGTGTAAATTCACAAATTGAAGCACAATTGCAATTACAAGAACATAGAAATATTCCAATTCAAGAAGCGTTGGATAAGGGCGCAATGGCTTTGTTTGGTGAAAAATATGGCGACAGTGTTCGAATGATTGAATTTGGCGAAAGCAAAGAGCTTTGCGGTGGAATTCACGTAAAAAACACTGCTGATATTTGGCATTTCAAAATCATTTCAGAAGGTGCAGTTGCAGCAGGAATTCGTCGTATTGAAGCGATTACTGGTAATGCCGTGAAAGATTTTTACAAAAATCAAGAAAGCACTTTGGCAGAAATCAAAGAAACGTTGAAAAATCCTCAAGATATTTTGAAATCGGTTGCAACTTTACAAGATGATAATGCCAAGTTGAAAAAACAAATTGAGCAATTAGTAAAAGAAAAAATCGACGGATTGAAGAATACTTTAGCTACTGATTTCCAAGAAATAAACGGAATAAACTTTTTAGCAAAACAAGTAGATTTGTCAATGAGTTCGACTAAAGATTTAGCGCAAGCTATTGGAACTTCAAAACCAAATTCATTTGTGTTTTTAGCTTCTGTTGAAGATAATGCGCCTAATATTCACTGCTATATTTCAAAAGAATTAGTAGCAGAAAAATCTTTAAATGCTGGAAATGTCATCAGAGAATTAAGTAAGTACATCGACGGAAATGGTGGAGGGCAACCGTTTTTTGCCTCTGGAAAAGGGAAAAATGTTTCAGGAATCAAAGAGGCTTTAGCAAAAGCTATTGATTTTGTGAAGTAAATTTTATTTCACAAAAGAGTACAAAAAAAGGGTTTAACTTTAGTTAAACCCTTTTTTGATGGACATAAGTCTTATTATTTGGTTTCTATTGTTACTTTTTCAGTTGACTAACAATTGATTTTATTTCTTGTTCTTTGCTTTTTGGATAAATCAACAAAACATTATCTTTATCTACAACGATAAAATCTTCTAATCCATCAATGATTACTAATTTGTCTTTGGCAGTACTAATGATGTTGCTTGATGAATTATTTAATAAAACAGTAGCATTTACGACTGCATTATTATTGTCATCTTTATCTAATTTTTCGTGAAGAGACCCCCAAGTTCCAAGATCATTCCAATCGAAAGTTGCTGGTAACACATACACATTTTTTGCACTTTCCATCACGGCATAATCAATAGAAATATTTTCGGCTAATGCGTAATTTTCTTCAATAAAAGTTTTTTCGGCTGAAGTATTATAACTCGCTAATCCTTTTTGAAATAAGGCATTCATTTGTGGTTGTGATTTCTCGAAAGCTTCAGTTATCGACTTCACACTCCAGATAAAAATTCCACCATTCCACAAGAAATTACCACTTTGCAAAAATGATTTAGCAGTTTCATAATCTGGTTTTTCACGAAATTGGGATACTTTTTTAATTGAATTTGAATCCGTTTTGTCGTATTCAATATAACCAAAACCGGTGTTAGGAAAAGTAGGTTGAATTCCTAAAGTCATCAACGCATTTTCTTTGGCACTAAAATCAAAACATTGTTGCAAATTAGCTGTAAAAGCATTTTCGTCTTCAATCCAGTGATCGCTTGGTGCGACAACCATTACAGCATCTGGATTTTGTTTTTGAATTTTTAGGGAAGCATATAAAATACAAGGAGCTGTATTTCGCATGGCTGGTTCTAATAAAACTTGTTCTTGTTTGATTAGTGGTAATTGCTCTAAAACAATAGAATTGTATTTTTCATTGGTTAAAACCAAAATATTTTCTACAGGAATCAATTTTGATAATCTGCTGAAAGTCTTTTGGATTAAGGTATCTCCAGCACCTAACATATCGTGGAATTGTTTTGGAAATTCAGTTGTACTTACTGGCCAAAATCGGGATCCAACTCCACCTGCCATTATAATTGCGTAATAATTTTTATTCATTTTTATATCTTTATTTTATAAATATCAATCTTAATGGTTGCAAATGTATTTATTATAATTCAAACCAAAGCATCAAAATGGCAATTGTCGTCTATCTTTCGTTAAAACGACATTTTTTAACGTTCAACTAACATTAACCTGGAATTATTTCTACTTCGGCATTAGCATTGAACAAAAACAACCTTCCTGTATTCACTTCAATACATTCATATCGTTTGGTTCGAAGTCCATTTTTTTTAAAAATCCTTCCATTTTTAATTCGAAATAAACTTCCTGAAGGCACTTCGTGAATATAATGAACATCGGCTTTTCTTTCGTCAAATTGTTTTAATGCAAAAGCTAGTCGGGCATCGGTGTCGCTACTAGCGGTTGGATTTCTGAAATGATTGGCTACTAATGGCAAAACAGAATTGGGAAATATTTCTGGCCGAATAAACGGAATCATCAATCTTTGGAAAGTAATTTTCCATTCGTTTCCGTGAGGCTTGATGTTTCTTCCAAATTTTTCGAAAGCAACCAAATGTGAAATTTCATGTACTAAAGTAATCAGAAATCGGTATTTATTCAAGTTAGCATTGACTGTGATTTCGTGTTTGCCACTCAACCCTTTTCGGTAATCGCCATGACGAGTTTGCCTCTCATTGACAATTTTGAGATGAACTTGATTCGTAACAATCAATTCAAAAACTGGCTTAACGGCGTGTTCAGGCAAATATTTTGATAACGTATCGGACAAATTGTGCGTTTTGGAATTTGGATTTTATATTTTGGAATTTTAATTTTTACGGATTTGAAGATGAAACAGACAATACTTTTCCGTTGTAATATTTATTGCCCGTCAAAGCAAAATCAAAAATGTAATCTGCCATTCCGCTGGCTGAAATTGGAGCTTCATAGCCTGGAAATGCTTCTTGTAACATTTCAGTTTGAACAGCACCAAGTGCCAAAACATTAAAAGAAATTCCTTTTTCTTTGTATTCTTCTGCTAATAATTCCGACAACGTAATTACCGCTCCTTTACTCGAACTATACGCTGCCAATCCTGCGAATTTCAAGCTTCCTTGAATGCCTCCCATCGAACTAATCGTTACAACATGACTCCCTTTTTGTAAATAGGGCAAACAAACTCGCGTTAAATTAGCAACGCCAAAAACATTGACTTTATAAATACTTTCGAAATCATTTTGAGAAGTTTCTGCAAAAGGTTTAAGCAATAAAGCTCCTGCATTGTGGATTATTACATCTACTTTTTCCCAAGTTTTAGAAAGAAAATTTTCTACCTTTTGCAGTTCATTTTCATTGGATAAATCGACAGAAAGGCAAGTTATATTTTGGTTCTCGATGAGTGCTTGAGGTATTTTTCTCGAGATGGCTAGTACATTATGTCCAGCATTGGCAAACTGCAATGCCAGTTCATAGCCAATTCCTCTGGATGTTCCTGTGATGATGATGTTTTTCATTTTGCTAAATTAAAAAAAATCCATCAAGTCTAATGGCAAGACCTGATGGATTTTTTAAGAAATAATACCTACAAGTAGTTATTAATACTAAAACCATTTACTCTTTAATAAATTTACTTGTAAATTTTTCATTTCCTGAATATACTTCAATTATGTAAAGACCTGCTGCTAGTTTTTCCACATTTATTTGTGATTTATTAGCTTCTTCTTGAAGCACAACTCTTCCTGTAACATCAACAATAACAATTTTGTCAATAGTTACTGTTTCTGAAAAGTTAATATTCAAGACTGAAGTGGTTGGATTTGGAAACACTGTTACTTTAGAATTTGCTATTTCTAACGTTTCTGTTTCCAGCGTTATGGCATTGTTGTAATTATAAGTTGTTCTTGAGGTATTTGTAAAGGTGTTGCTGTTGCTGTCATAACTAAAACCATTGATTACCGAAATCTTATTGACATAAGGAAAATCTTCTGAAAAATAATCAATCCCTGTTTTGTCTTTAAAAGGATGTACATAAGTACTCATCTGATTTGATGTATCATAAGAATACTCATCTTTATATTGGTAATTTCCTGAATTAGTTTCTATTATTCTGTTGCCAGATGTGTCCAAAACATAGTCTGTTCTGTAAGCTTCATCCCAAGCATTATTGACTTCATTCCAGTCAAATTCTCTTTGGTCTAACAGTTTGTTGTTAGCATTATAATTAAATGTTGCTTTGTAATTATTAATCCATTGTGCGTTAATCCATTTTTCGCCTATATCGGTTGTGGGTCTGTTATTGGCATTGTAAGTAACTGTGGTGCGAGAATCAGATACCCATTGCGAATTATTCCAATTATAGGACAAAGAGCTAATAGGTAAGCTGCTGCTATTGTAGGTTATATCAAATTTCCATTCGTTTATCCAAGCTGCATTTTCCCAAATTTGTGCAACTTGACCTGTGAAGTTACCATTGGTGTAAGTGTAGGTATCTCGGTATTCATTTTCCAACACATTAGTAATACTATTCCACTTTTGACCTATCTCAAGAATAACTTTATTACTTGCATTATAAGTATAAGTGCTCTTACCTAGAATCTTCCATGCGCCATTCTTCCATTCTAAAAATGTTTCTGAAACTAGATTATTGTTACTGTCATATTCATAATTATTACCATAAGCGTTCTCCCAAATGCCATTATTATAATTCTGTTCAATGCTAGACAGTAATTTGTTTTGCCCTTGAGATGCGATAACAAAAAGCATTAAGATAATTGTGTAAAGTTTTTTCATAATTTTTGTTTTTTATTTTCCCTACTCTTTTGATGGATTTTCGGATGCTCCTTTCATTTCTATCTTGTTATTATGGCTACAATACGTTTGAATAGATTGTTCAAAAATGGTTTCTTTTTGATTTTTTTCGCTTTCATCTTTTTCAATAATTTTAGTTTTTCGGGGCATTACATTTCAATTTTGACAAATCAGCTTTTTTTTGAATAACACAGACTATATACTTTGTCTTTTCAAAATTAGAAATTACTAGGCACAAAAAAATCCCTACTAATAGGGATATTTGGAATTAGATTTCAGATGGCTAATTGAAAAATTCAAAGTGATTTTATAAAGTTTTCGCATAGCTAATTTTTTATTTCGTTTAAATACTTTTTTAGGTAACGAAGTCTTAATTGTAGCAAAATTAGTGTAGTCTTATCGCAAAAAAAATACCCCAAAAGGAGTATTTATTATTGAAGTGATTTAGATTATTCCCTGAAGAATACAATTTTTGATGAGTTCAGCGGTAGTTTTAGAATCGGATTTTGACAAAATATTATTGCGGTGTTTTTTTACTGTCAAAACACTGATAAAAAGTTTTTCGGCAATTTGAGTATTGCTTAATCCATTACTGATTAACTTGATAATATCAATTTCTCTTTTAGAAAATTTTTCTAGATACTGATTTTCTCTATCTGGATTCAAATTCATAAACGAAGGCTGGTCATTAAGACCAATAAATGATATTTTATAAGTGTTCGAATTGCTTAAGTGATCTATTCGGGTGTGTATATTTAGTGATTTACCCAATCCGCCATTGTCATCCAATGAAAGCATAAGTGACTGATGATTGAACAAGGCGTATTCTCCGTTTTTCAATCGGAATCTAAAATTGTAACTTGTTTTATAGCTTAGCATCTTTTCAAAACCAACTTTTTTATAAAAAAAATCAGTAGAAACTGCCTCGGCTTTGGTAACAAAATCAATATCGTCTGGATGAATAGCTCCCAAAATATCATTAAAAGAAACTAGCTCTGGATAAAATCCATGAATTTCAGCTATTGCAGGACTAATATAGGAAAGTGACATATCAAAAAAATCGATGATGTAAAAGTAAAATGGTCCTGTGCTGATTATAGCATTCGTAAGTTCATCAAAAGAAATTTGATAAGAAGTATTGTCCTTTGCTATCCTATTGGGATTCCAAATATTATATAGATTTTGTATTTCTGGAATCATAGGATTTTGATTTTCTTAAAACAAAATTAATACAATAAAATATTGAAATAAAACACAATACCTATTAAAGTCAAAAATCACTACAAATGGGTATCTATTATTTATCCAAACCATAATACTTTTTACAAATCTTAAAAACTTGAAAAATAGCCAACATTACAAAAAATATAGAAACAACCATTGGTAAATTGTATGCTGAAAAAGAAAATGCGATTTGAGATAAATAATCCATCAAAAGAATGGCAGTAAGCATCCCTAAAAAAGTGCCGCCCAAAGTCCCAAAAATATAATAAAACTTAAGTTTCTTGACCAATGAAATGGATTTAATATTCAATAAATACAAATTCCAGCCCATCCAAAAAGGGATTTGAAGAAAATTCAAACCGCACAAAACCAAACCAATAAGAAAAGTAGAATACTGAATATAACCTTCCAGATAATGATGTTCTTGAGTCGTTTGATTGGAATTTGCAAAAAATAAATAAGCCAACAACAGGAAGAAAAACACCGCAAAAAAATCAATAAATCGTAGTATTTTTTTGTTTTCAGCCAGTTGATTCGCAAAAATTACGGTAAGATAAATCACAACTGCCTCGATAGTAATGACGCCAAACAAATAAGAAAACAACGAATTTATTCCTAGTATTGAAAAAATCTCTACCCCAATAATATTCAAATAACCAACGGGTAACGAACCCAGAAAGCTTACCAAAAAACCAAAGAATATGTTTTTTAATGCTTTCATGTATTAGAAATTAACTATTTTTTGGCTTTGCTGCAAATGCAATCGATATTCTTTCATCCCTTCTTGATGTGACAAATAAGGAACACCGTTTTTGTGGTTCTCCACACTTATTTTGTACATCAAAGTAATGTGTTTTGCCAATTCTCTCCATGCGAAAAATAGCGAATGCTTTGGATCATAAATATGCGTTGGTTCGCTGGCGGCTCCATTGAGTTCTACTATCGCAAAATTTTCGCCTCGTTCTAATTCTTCTAAATTGTTGTACATAACATCCAATCTTCCGAAATAAAAACCAGGAATCTGCAAACACATTTCGTTAATCGTTTCAGTTAATTTTGGACTAATCCAATGGCTAACGTCTATGAATTTTGCACCACGAGCGTGATTGCCATAAGGCACTAAATTGAGTTTTTCGCCTTTGGGTAAAACGTTTAATAATTGCTTACCGTATTCTAATCTCAAAGCTTTTAATTGCAATGCGTAACGTGGATTTTTCTTGATTAATGCTTCGGTTGTAGCAATGCCATCGCCTTCAATAATCAAAAATTCTTTGGCAACAATTCCTGTTATTCTACCTATTTTTTCATTGGGATAACGCACATAAAAAATACCGACTTCATTTTCGAAAGGAATTAAATCCTGAACTAAATAATCAAAATCAGCTTTCTTATTATACAATTCTAGTTCTTCTGGATTGTGAATTTTTTTGACAGCCGAACCTCGTAAACCAACATCTGGTTTGGCAATGAATGGATATTTTATGTTTGATTTTTCGATTGTTTTTAGAATCTCGTTCAAAGGAGTTGCTTCTTTTATCAATTCGGTTTTAGGGTAATATTTTTGCGGAATCAAATTATAGATTGCCTTCTTGGATTCCATCATAAATCCACCATTTTTTATGGTTGGATTAGACGCATTAAAAAAAAATAACGACTTTACTTTAATGGAATAAAACGCCCAAAGAAAATAAATGGGAATATAGACAATCTTAAACGGCCAGTATTCCCAATGTGTGAGTTTATGTAAAAAAAGTTTCAATTATAAAGGGTTGAATTAAATGATTATAAACGAAGTTTCGATTTCTTTTTGGGCAATCAAATCATAATACAAAATAGCCACTTTATTTTTTTCGATGACTGATTGTGTGATACTCAAGGTTTTCATTTCGTTATTTCGATTGATAACCAAGCCATTTTCTTGATTTTCTTCTTTGGTATAACGATGAAAATAATACATTTCTTTTTCGGAAACCATTGAATTTGAGTCTAGAAAAGAATAAAACCAATGGGTTCTATTTTCTCGAATTTCCTTTGGATACAAAGTTGCCGATGACCAAATGTGATTTTTAGCAACATCTAATTCCGTTGTTTCCTTTTGGTTTCCATCCCAACGCAATTGAAAAAGTTCCTGATTTTGATACAAAACCAAGGTAAAAGGTTCTATTTTTTGTAAATTAATTTCCTGCCAAAAATCCTTTGGCGATATGCTGCTTATGATGTCCAAGACAATCAAACCCCTACTTTTTCTGTAAGGCGATTGTACTTGATGTTTTTCATTCGCTCCATTCAACAAAACCAAAATGGTTCCGTTTTCATCGACTGCAAACCAAGTTCCTCCTGCTTTAGCATCTTTTGGAAAAATAATGTTTTTGTTGTTTATCAAATAATTTCGAGGTTCGATAGCGTTCGGTCGCAACACTTTTTCATCCCGATTAGAAGTAATCATAACTTTGCCATTAGTGGCAACAAAACTTACTGTGCACATTGTTTTCTGTATTCGATGGTGGAACGTGCAACGCCAAAATTATTGTCAATTGTTATGGTTGAAAGTTGTAAAACCGCTACTTTTATCAAGGCTTGATGATGAATACAATGCTCTAAATTATACAACAATTCTCGATAATAACTGGTTTGAGTTTGAATCAAATCGTTTCCTATTTTTTGTTCTAAAACTAATTCTTTGTTTTCTTTTTCTAAATTATTTTGGATACAAACGATTTGTTCAATCGCAAAATCAGTATTGGTTTGCATGAAAACATTTCTTTCTCTTCGGTCATAATTAATGATACCTGAATCGTATTGATTTTCCAAACATTGGAACAACTCAATAATATGACGGGTATGCTCGCCAATACTCGCATTGCTCAAATGAACACACGAATTAGAATATTCTACATTGGATAATTGCTGAAGTAAATCAACCAATTCCTCTAGGCTATTGTTTATGGAGGATACAACCATTTTTACAATTTTAATTTTAATAAATCCGAGATTTTATTTCTATGTTGAAAAACCAAAAATGTACAACAAAGAAAAGTAATTACTGCCAAAATAAATAGCGTTGCACCATCATTTTGCACTTCAATTCCTAAAAAAAACAGATGCGAAAGCAAAGCCCCTGTCATTACTCCCATTCCCATTAACGCACCAAGGAGGCAAGTTTTTGGTATTAAAATTAAAATAGCAGCAATTAATTCTGTGATTCCGGAGCCAATCCTGCCATAAGGTTCTATTCCTAAAGTCGAAAAGATAAAAACACTTTCTTCGGCAGCCGTGAATTTAAAATACAATGTTTGCAGTAAAATTACTGCGGTTACAATTCGGATAAACCAAGTTAGGGTTTTCATAACTTTGACTTATTAATAGATTTTTTTCCAATTACTTTCGGCTTTTTTCTTCAAATTAGCTTCGTGTTTGTTCCAACTTTTGAGCGTATTAGAAAAATAGGCATTGTAAAAAAGGTATAATTTGCCGTCTAAAATTTTAAACGTTTCGGGGTTAATGTCCACTTTTTCGCCCGAATCTCCCATTGCATAAGCGCACCAACCTCCAAATTGTGGTTCAAAAACCGTTGGTGTTTTTAGAAATAGCTCTTTATTGGCAACCGAAGAAAAATGATATTCAACTCCTTGATAAACTGTCGTTAATTCTTTTTTTCCTTTCATGGCTTTATTTTGTTTAAAATAAGCCACAGGGTCATAACCCTGAATCGCAATTTTGTTTTCTAAATTTTAAACGGAGGTTCTTTGAGCGGCTGTTTGTCCAACGCTGGATAAAGTAAATAGTAACGTTAAAAGCAATAGTGTCTTTTTCATTTTATTTTAATGCTTTCGCTGCCGCAATTAAAAGGTCATTTGAAATTCTGTGTTTGAAATCGGGTGTGATATGTTCAAATTGAATTTCAGTATTAGTATTTACAATGAAAACCGTTGGTACAGGTAAAAAGGAATTGTTAATTCCATTTGAACCATTTGAAACGTATTGTTTGTATCCATCGGGTGCTTGAAAAGCAATTCCAACGGCTTTTGCTAATGCTCCATCTGAATCAGACAGTAACAGATAATTTAATTTTTCTTTTTCATCAGTTATTTTCAAATTCTTTGGTGCATCGGGACTTACAGCTATAATTTGATATCCTAAATCCAATAATTCTTTTTCGGCTTGACCCAAAGCTGCCAAATGTAAATTGCAATACGGACACCAACCACCACGATAAAAAACTAAAATGGTTCTTTTTTTAGTAAGTAATTCAGATAAGTTTACATCAATATTGTCAATTGATTTTAATGTCAGATTCGGAATTCTTTCTCCAACGAGTAAGGGAGAAATTTCAGTTGGTAGTTTTGGTAAATCACCTTGTGCTGATGTGATTATCGAAAAGAGTAGTAATGATAAAGTGAATAAAATATTTTTCATGATTGTGGTTTTTAATGTTGAAGAACAAAGATATTTAGGTTGAAAATTACCTATTAGTACACATTTGAATAAAGTTAAAACGAAAATTTATATTGAACAGATAAAACAAAACTTCTGGTCAATCCGTCAGGTCGAATATCTCTGACTACAAAAGGAGTTGCGACTGAAAGTTCAACGCTTTTTCGGTTACTAATATTGTAAGCACTGATCAAATTTCCGTTGATGGTCAAACCTTCTGAACCAACAATAGTTTCTCTTTTTCCAAATATATTTTCGAAACTGTCTTCGCCAAGATGATATATAAAAAGAACATTCGGCTTGAAACTAAATTTCTGATTTTTAGTATTCAAAGTATAAGTAGTTCTAAACAAAGCATCTGGTTGGCGTTCGAATAAATTGGTGGTCGGAAAATCATTTGTTGTAGCATATTCCTTGAAATAGGAATTCTTATTGTTGTTGAAAACCGGAATTTGAACTGCCACATTAAAATCCCATTGGCTGTATTTGAAATTGGTTCCCAAAAACAAATCGAATGTTCCCAAACTCGATTGATAATCCAGCGGTAACGAATAGCCATTGATTTTTAAATTAGAAGCCGTAAAAGGAAATTTCCATCCCAATAAAGCACTCCATTGTTTCTTGTTTTTTTCGGCAAAAGAGTAATTTCCAATCAAATAAGCATCGCCAAAAGCGGCTCTTGTTCCTAAACCTCCATTGGCACTCGAAAAAGTGACTTTTGTACTCAACGCAAATTTTTCATTAAACTGCCTAGTGTAAGAAAGAGTAGGCGATAGATAAGTTAAATCAGATTCGCCTGCACCAAAAGTAGTAGCAATTTCGACCGTATTTTTTAGTTTTTCTTCGGTAGTTTGAAACCCACTTCCGATGGTGCAAATTCCCGCATCGCTACAACCCTGACCATAGGTTAGAACCGCAAATAGAAGTGCAGCACTACTAAATACCATTTTTTTCATAGCAGCTATTTTTGAGTTAATTGAGCAACTGCAAACAAATGATTGTATTGCTGGCAATGAATAAGTACGAATGGATATTGTTTTACATCAACACCATTCGGGATAGAATAAACTGTGGCTGATGTCAAATTGCCGAGATTTACAAATTCAGTTGGAGTAGCAGTTTTAGACAAATACACTTTCAAATCGGGTCCACTAGAAATACTGAAATCAACTAATTCAAGTTTGTTTTGACCGTTGTCTAAAAAAATCTTGGCATTTCCTCTGACCGTTATGCCCGAAGTTGGAGCAAAAACACCTTCATTCTGTAGTGTTGCGGTTCCTTCATTAATAATTGGAGGAGCAGCAACTGCTTGAGTAAGATCGCTTTCTTGTTCGCAAGAAAACAGCAATCCTGAAAGGGCGAGTAACAAAAGTTTAGTTTTCATAATTGATTGTTTTTTGATATATCAAAGGTAAATCAATATGAAAAAGGCAAATGTCGGCTAGTTTACACTGACGTAAAATTAGAAGATTTACAACTTTGTAACGTCCGAAATAATGATTTCTTTTCGGTTGTAAATCAGTAATCCACTAGCTTCCATTTCGTTGAGTAATTGGGTTGCCGTTTGCCTGGAGGTACAAATAATTTGAGCAATATCGTTTTGGGTAAGGTAGTTTTCTAGAACCACTGTATTACCTTCTTTTTTTCCTTCTCTTTCAGCCCAATCTTTTAGAAATTGAAATAGTCTGGTTTTAGCATCTTTAGAAATCAAATTCGAATAACTGTTTCTTATGCGTTTCATTCTCAAACCCAAAAACTTGGTGTAGGTCAAGGCTAAATTGGGGTTTCGCAACAATAAATCTTCAAAATCCGACATCAAAAAACTACAAATCGCTACATCATCCGAAAGGACTTTGGCGTACTCATTGCTTTGATTGTCGGTTTCCAAAGTCAATTCGCCAAACAAATCGCCTTTTTGAATAATGTCTTTTATGGTTTCATTTCCATCCTCATCGACAGCCACAATTTTGATATTTCCTTTTTTTAATAGAAAAATCCGAGGCAAATCCGAGGAAGAAAAATAAATAATTTCTCCTTTTTGTGCTTTTTTAAAACCTGTGATAATACACAATTGCTTGATTTGTCCAAAACTCAATGTTCGAAACAATTTGTGATCACGCAAATACCAATATTTTAATTCTTCGTACATTAGGATGAAATAAGCTAGGGTAAATATATATAAAATTTCAAATACAAACAGAATCAAAAAAAGACAGTCACTAAAAAAAGCAGCAAGAATTAATTTTAACGGTTAGTTTCCATTTTGATTCGTAAATTTGAGCAATGGAAAAAACACAGTATAATGTTATTGGAGTCATGTCTGGAACCTCGCTCGACGGCGTTGATTTAGCACACGTAAAATTCCAATTAATTGATAATAAATGGACTTTTGAAATTTTTGAAACTGAAACCATTGGCTACAGCCAAAATTGGATCGACCAATTAAAATCGGCAGTAGATTTTTCGAAAAATCAGCTCGAAAAATTAAATCAGGAATATACCATACTTCTAGCAAATATCATTTCGATTTTTATCGAAAAGCATACAATTGAAAATCTCGACGCTGTTTGTTCTCACGGACACACGATTTTGCACCAACCCCAAAATGGATTTACATTGCAAATTGGGAATTTACCCGAAATTGCTACTTTAATTCATCAAACGGTGATTTGCGATTTCAGAGTTCAAGATGTACAATTGGGTGGTCAAGGCGCACCTTTAGTTCCAATTGGAGACCGAATTTTATTTTCAGAATATGATTATTGCATCAATTTGGGCGGATTTTCGAATGTTTCTTTCGAAGAAAATGACAAACGAATTGCTTTTGATATTTCTCCAGTAAATACCGTTTTAAACTATTATGCCAATCAACTAGGGTTGAATTATGATGACAAAGGCAAAATTTCTCGAACAGGAAAAATCAATTTTGATTTATTAAATGAGTTAAATGCCTTGGATTTCTACCAACAAACTTTTCCAAAATCATTGGGTTTTGAATTTGTAAAAGGCATTGTTTTACCTTTAATAGAAAGCTACAAAATTTCCATCGAAGATAAATTGCGTACATTTACCGAACACTTGTCTTTGCAAACCGCTTTGGCTTTGCCAAAAAAAAATGGCAGAATGCTCGCAACTGGTGGAGGTGCTTACAATGATTTTCTTATCGAACGTATTCAATCACATTTATCTGAAATGGAAATTATCATTCCTTATCCAAAAATATTAGAATTCAAAGAAGCTTTGATATTTGCCTTGCTCGGCGTTTTAAAATTGCGAAATGAAATCAATGTTTTGAGCAGTGTAACAGGGGCAAAAATGGATCATAGTTCAGGAATAATTTATTCTGAAACGAAATAAATAAAAAATGAGAACATCAAAATTATTCAAGGATTTTTTCGAAAGTGAAAAGGCTGGCGGACTAATCTTAATAGCTTGCACCATCATTTCATTAGTAATTGCAAATTCAGCGTTTGGCTCATCTTATCTTCATTTTTGGCACACTCCTTTTGCTGGACAAGCTATCGAATATTGGATTAACGATGGATTGATGACCATTTTCTTTTTATTGATTGGTTTAGAATTAGAAAGAGAAGTGTATCAAGGCGAATTATCGAATATTAAAAATGCACTTTTGCCTATTTTCGGAGCCATTGGCGGAATGCTCATTCCTGCTGGTTTGTATTTGTTTTTTAATATTGGTACAAACACACAATCGGGAGCGGGAATTCCAATGGCAACCGACATCGCTTTTGCCTTGGGAATATTATCCTTGTTGGGTAATAAAGTTCCTGTTTCGCTGAAAATATTCTTAACTGCATTAGCCGTAATTGACGATTTGGGAGCCATTTTAGTCATTGCCATATTTTATACCAAAACCATTTTCTGGAACAATCTTTTAATAGCTTTAGGAGTTTTTGCTTTATTATTAATCTTCAACCGATTAAAAGTTAGAAACTTAATCCCTTACTTAATTGGCGGTGTGGTAATGTGGTATTTTATGTTAAATTCAGGTGTTCATGCAACTATTACTGGGGTTTTATTGGCTTTTGCGATCCCTTTTGGAAACGGAAATCATTTTTCTACTTCTTATATTTTACAACACTTTTTACACAAGCCTGTTGCTTTTGTAATCCTGCCCATTTTTGCATTGGCGAATACGGCTATTGTTTTGAGTTCGAATATGGGCGAAGTTTTAGCCGAACATTACAGCATCGGAATTGCCTTGGGACTTATCATTGGAAAACCGCTTGGGATTTTCGCCTTGAGTTTATTAGTCGTAAAATCAGGAATTTGTAAACTTCCTAGCGACTTGAATTGGAAATCCATAATTGGTGTGGGCTTTTTGGGTGGAATTGGTTTTACAATGTCAATCTTTGTAACTTTATTGGCTTTTGAAGATGCTACTATTATCAATAATGCCAAATTTATTATACTGCTTTCCTCGTTGATAGCAGGATTAATCGGATTTGTAAGTCTGAAATTTGTCTTAAAAATGAATCGATAACATTTTATTAGCCAACAATTTTTAGTACATTTCAACGTTTTTAGAACTAATACGCTTTATAAATTACCAATGAGTACCACCATTTCTTCAGACCAAAGAAAATCAATAATGATTACTACCGCATTATACGGAATACTGTTATTGATTCTATTTTTTATCCGATTTTGGCCTCCAGCAAACTTGGAAGAATTAACTGGCGGTGGTGGTGGCGGCGGTGTTACTGTGAATTTCGGTGACAGCGATTTGGGTTCGGGAGCCAACTATAAAAGTGAGGTTTTGGATGTTCAAAATCAAGCCAAACAAACACCCAGAGAAGCAACTCCTGACGAATCGATTATATCACAAGACAATTCCGATGAGGAAACTGTGGTGATTCCGCAAAAGGAAAAACCAACAAAACCTACTCCTGTTTTAAAAGAAGAGCCGAAACCGGTTGTGGTACAAAAACCAAAAGTTTCTAAAAATACTGATGATATTATGTCAAATATTTTAAGAGGTTCTAACAAAGGCGGTGATGGCGATGATAAAACCGCTGGAAACAAAGGAAAAGCCAACGGAAGTTTAAGCTCTAACGGATATTATGGAACAGGCGGTTCTGGTGGCGGTTCTGGTGGCGGAAACGGAACGGGCAACGGAATTGGTACAGGAAGTGGTTATGGCTCTGGAAATGGTGGCGGTTCTGGAAGCGGAAGCGGTTATTCGTTAGGCAACAGAAAAGCAATTTCTAAACCAGCTCCAAAATACACTTGTAACGAATCTGGCAGAGTAGTGGTAGAGGTTTCAGTGGACAGAAATGGAAGAACGGTTAGTGCTGTTGCAGGAATAAAAGGTTCTACCAATACCGCAAGCTGTTTATTAGAACAAGCCAAAATTGCTGCCATGAATACCAAATGGGATGCTAGTAGTGATGCTCCAGAAAAACAAGTGGGCAAGATTGTCTATAATTTCAATTTGAATTAAAGGAATTGGGACACGGATTAAACGGATTTACATGAATAAAAAATGCCTCAAATAATAATTTTTTGAGGCATTTTTATTTGGAATACTTTATATTATTTCGGGCTGGTTGCAATCACAAATTTCAAATTATTTTTTACTCCTATTTGCAACACATCTACCAAATCCTGTACTTGCAGGTTGAACGGAATTCGAACAATAACGGTTTGGTCTTTCTCGGAACTGATTTTTGACATTAATGTCGTTTCTAGTTCTTCGAAGGAAACAGGTTCTTTGTCGAGATAGAATTTCTTGTCTTCAGTAACGGACAAACTAATGTATTGTTTGTTGGTTTTTTCGTTGGATTTGGCTTTTGGCAAAGTCATTTTAATCACATTTGGATTGGCCAAAGTAGATATAATCAAGAAAAACAACAACAAGAAAAACATAATATCACTCAATGAAGACGTGGCGACTTCGGCGTGGAATCTTCTTTTTCGTTTTATAGACATCGTTATGCTTTTTGGATAATATTTACAAACTCTAATATTTGCTTTTGAATTTTCAACGCAAAATTATCAATTCTTCCATTCAAAATATGGTAGCCACTATAAGCAATAATACCCACAATTAATCCCGCACCACTACTAATCATTTTTTCATACAATCCGCCAGAAATATTTCCGATACTAATGTTTTCGGTTACGGAAATACTATAGAAAATTTTGATAACTCCCGAAATTGTTCCTACGAATCCTAGCGTTGGCGCAATACCAGCAATAAGTCCCAAGTGTCCTAAATGTTTTTCCATTTCGCCAATTTCGATATCGGCAGCACGATCCATATTCGATTCAATTTCAACAATAGGTCTTCCAATAACCGAAATTCCTTCTTTTAGGATGTTTCCTGATGAAGAATTACTTCTTTCGGCAATAGATCTCGCTATTTCTAAATTGCCCGAATTCAATTGATCTCTAACGTCTCTCATCAAAAGAGGTTCTATTTTAGATGCTTTTTGAATGTATAAATAACGTTCTATAATCAAATAAAAAGTGTAAAATAATAAGAAAGCAATTGGAATCAAGAAAAAACCTCCCTTTAAAATAAACTGTAAAACCGAAATTTCGGTAGTGGGAGCGATGTTTTCTACTACTGCTCCTGTAGCAGCATTGGCGATAGTGTCGGCTTGTAATTGTATTAAACTAAACATAAATTATTATTTTACTCATTAATTCTAAAAAATATTTCAAATTTGCAATAAAGATACTTTTCGATGTACAATTAAACTAAAAAAATCGAAAAATATTTCAATCCACTCCTATTTTATTCAAAAATGAACTATCAAGAAATTACCAACTGGATGTTTAATCAGCTCCCCATGTACCAACTTCAGGGTGCTTCGGCTTATAAAAAAGATTTAACCAATGCGCATTTACTCGCCAATCATTTGGGCAATCCAGAGCAAAAATTGCAATGTATTCACGTGGCTGGAACCAACGGAAAAGGTTCTACTTCGCACATGCTGGCATCGATACTTCAGGAAGCGGGTTATAAAGTTGGTTTATACACTTCGCCTCATTTACGAGATTACAGAGAGCGCATCAAGATTAACGGTATCGAAATTTCGGAAGAATTTGTCTGTGATTTTATCAATACCTATAAAGTTTTTTTTGAAGCCAACGATATGAGTTTCTTCGAAATGACCGTTGGTTTGGCTTTTGATTATTTTGCCAAAGAAAAAGTAGATATTGCCATTATCGAAGTGGGAATGGGCGGACGATTAGACGCTACTAATATTATAAGACCGCTAGTTTCAGTAATTACGAATATTGCATTAGATCATACTCAATTTCTAGGAAATACGCTAGAAGCAATTGCTTTTGAAAAAGCAGGTATCATCAAACCTGAAATTCCAGTTGTTATTGGCGAATATACTACTGAAACAAAACCTGTTTTCGAAACGAGAGCCAAGGAAAATAATTCTGAAATTTATTTTTCATCAGAATTAATTTCACAAACCTATCCATCGGATTTAATTGGCGATTATCAGGAACACAATAAGAAAACAGTTATTCAAACCTTAGCTGTTATCAATGAACAAAAGCAATTTCAAATTACCGAAGCTAATATCAAATCTGGTTTGTTGCATGTCATAAAAAATACTGGATTAGAAGGCAGATGGCAACAATTAGGTGAATCTCCAAAAATTATTTGCGACACAGCCCATAACAAAAATGGATTGGAAATCGTGATGAAGCAAATCCAAAAAGAAAAATTTGATACTCTACATATTGTTTTAGGTGTTGTAAACGACAAAGATTTAGCTGAAATTTTGCCTTTGTTTCCTAAAAATGCCATTTATTATTTCTGTAAACCCAATATTCCTCGTGGACTAGATGCTAAAATGCTACAACAAAAAGCATCCCAATTTGAATTAAAAGGTAAAGTATTTGATTCTGTTTCAGATTCTTATCATCAGGCATTGCAAAATGCTTCCAAATCAGATTTCATTTATCTTGGAGGCAGTACCTTTGTTGTTGCAGAAATTTTATAATTTTTTCATTATTTTACTTGTAAATACGGAAAAGGGATGTATATTTGCACTCGCAATAACGCAAGACATTGCAACCCGAAAGGGCGATTAGCTCAGCTGGTTCAGAGCACCTCGTTTACACCGAGGGGGTCGGGGGTTCGAACCCCTCATCGCCCACAAAAAAACTCCTTAAGCAATTAAGGAGTTTTTTTTTTATGTCTTTTTCTTCCGGTAGTTTGATCTTTACTTTATCCAAAAATCTTGTAAGTTAAACGCATTATTATGTAATTAATCCGAAGTTGTTTTTTTTTACCTTGCAACAATATATAATTATAAAAATTAACAACATGAAAACTAAATTAGCAATTATAGCTTTGTTTTTATTGAGTGTTCAAAGCTTTATGGCTCAAGAATTACCTCAAAATCCGCCTATGAATTCAATTGATTTGCAAAATCAAAAAACTATTGAGAAAAGCGTTTTGGAAAATGAATTGAAAGAAAATAAAAAAGCGCTTAAAGATGCAGAACGATTAGAAAAGCAAAGGCAAAAAGCAGAACGAAAATTAGAAAAAGAACAAGATAAATTAAAGAAGGAGCAAAATGATTTTGAAAAAAAACAAAGAAAATTAGCTTCGGCTGAAAAGGCAGTAACTAAAAATCAAGAAAAATTATCAAGAGCCAAAAAGGATTTAGATAAAATGCAATCCAAACTGGAAAAGTCACAATCAAGAGGGAAAATTTCTTCAATTGACATTGAAAAAAGTAATGTCAAAATTTCAAAACAACAATTAAAAATTGTTGAAATCGAAGAAGATATTAACGAATCAAAAGAAAAATTAAGCAAGCTTCGTTAGGTTTAGTAACCACAAAAAGGCTCTTGTTATGAACTGCCTCCAAAGAGTTAGAAGCTATTTGGGGGCAGTTTGTTTTTAACCTTTTAAATAAGCTTCTCTTATTTTTTTAAATAAATTAGAGGAGTAAACAAATTTTACAACGGCCTTGTTGTCGGTTGTGAAAATTTCTTCTTTATTTCCTTCCCATTCTTTTAAACCGTTTTTTAAGAAAATAATTTTCTCTCCAATTTCCATTACCGAGTTCATATCGTGGGTGTTGATTATGGTGGTAATGTTGTATTCTTCGGTAATTTCTTTGATGAGGTTGTCTATCAAAGTGGAAGTGTTCGGGTCTAATCCTGAATTGGGTTCGTCACAAAACAAATATTTTGGATTGTTTACTATAGCACGAGCAATGGCAACCCTTTTTTGCATTCCACCCGAGATTTCAGATGGTAGTTTTTTGTGAGCATCAACAAGAGCAACTCTGTCTAAAACAAAATCAACTCGTTCCTTGATTTTCTTTTTATTGTCGTTTGTAAACATTCGCAATGGGAAAGCAACATTTTCTTCTACTGTCATCGAGTCAAATAAGGCACTTCCTTGAAAAAGCATTCCAATTTCGGTACGCAATTCTCTTTTTTCATCCGAATCCAGTTCCGAATAAATTCTACCGTCAAAGGAAATTGTTCCTACTTCTGGAGTGTGTATGCCTAATAATGATTTTAGTAAAACGGTTTTTCCAGAACCACTTTGACCAATAATCAAGTTCGTTTTTCCAGTTTCAAAAACGGTGGAAACTCCTTTTAGAATTTTGGCTTCACCAAATGATTTTTCTATATTTTTAATTTCTATCATTAGGTTAAGAGTAATTGAGTTAAAATATAATTGACCAAAATGATGGTTACCGAGGTCCAAACAAAGGCAACTGTACTTGCTTTTCCTACTTCAAGTGCGCCACCTTTCATGTAATAACCGTGAAAAGATGGAATCGAAGCTAGCAAAATTCCAAATATAAAAGTTTTGATAAAAGCATAGGTAATGTGAAACGGAATGAAATTGATTTGTAAACCACCAATAAAATCAGAACTAGCTCCAAAACCGCCATAAACCGCAGCAATATATCCACCAATTATTCCCAGAAACATACTAATACCAATTAAAAACGGATACAAAAGAATAGCAATTAATTTTGGGAATACCAGATAATTTAACGAATTCACTCCCATTACTTCTAGTGCGTCAATTTGCTCTGTAACTCGCATAGAACCTATGCTTGAGGTAATGAAAGAACCCATTTTTCCAGCCATAATCACTGAAATAAAAGTGGGTGCAAATTCCAGAATAACCGATTCTCTAGTGGCAAAACCAATAAGAGTTTTCGGAATTAATGGATTAGTTAAATTCAAAGCAGTTTGTATAGATACAACTCCTCCCACAAAGAAAGAGATGAAAGCCACAATACCAAGAGAATCAATAATTAAATCGTCAATTTCTTTGTAAATAAGTCCTCTCATTACAGACCATTTGGTCTGTTTGCTGAAGATTTCTTTCCACATTAAGAAGTATTTTCCAATTTGGGATAAATAGCGAATGAGCATCATTTTTTTGAGTATTCAGTTTACATTTAGAAGTGTTCACAAAAAACACAACTACGCAAAAATACTCTATTTTGTTGGAATTTCAGACTTTGTTTTTGAATTACTAAAGAGAAGAAATGTTAAAACAATTTCTCTTTCATTTTTTGCAAACGGTATTTTCGAATGAATTGAGCTTGATCGGAATTAACTAACATTGTTTTTTTGGCTGATTTTGCTTTCCAGAATCCTTGAATGTAATCCAAAAAGAGCAATGGTTTTTTCTTCATCATTGCCAGTTTTGCCGAGGCAATTGCTGTAATCCAAAATCCGTAGCCCAAGGTGTAAAAAGCTTCTCCTTGTTTATAACGAGCCGTTTTGTTGTAATTCGCTCCAGTTGGTTTGAGGTGTTTTACGTGCAAACTTTCGTCGGTAACTACTTTCCAATTGTAGTATTTACAAAGCAATTCGTCCACGGTATCCCAACCCATAGCGGGTTTTAAGCCTCCTATTTGTTGGAAACATTCTTTTCTATAGGCTTTCAATGCACCTCGAATGTGGTCTTTGTCAGTTAGATTTTCTAAAACCCAGTCGCCATTTTTTTCGATGTAACAAAATCCGCCAGCCATTCCAATTTTCGAATCGGATTGAAAATGGTTGATAATTGTTTCAAAATAATTAGATGGGAAAATTAAATCAGCATCCAATTTTACAATCAAATCATAATTTTCGTCCAAAGTTTCAAACCCTTTTTGAAAAGTTTGAATGACTTTGCTTCCTGGTAAATGAATGTTCTCCGAAGTTTTGTTTACCAAAGTGATAAAAGGATTTTCTTTGGCAAATTCCAAAACAATTTCGGCCGTTTTATCCGTAGAATTATCATTAACCACGACAATTTTTGAAGGCAAAATAGTTTGCGTAATCAACGATTGCAAGGTCAAAGGAATAAGGGCTTCTTCGTTGTAAGACGGAATGACGATGTAGTATTTCATTTTTTAAATTCCAATTTTTTAAATTCCAAATTCCAAATTTTCCTTGGAATTTATTTTTTAGTTCACTTGAGAATTGGAATTTATAATTTGATTTTTGTAATTTATAATTTATGCTCTTTCCGCATAAATTATATAATATCTTGGTGTGAAAAATCGCAATAATGGTCTAAAACCAATTTTCTTTACAGGATGCGTAAATTTCTCTCTTGCGATGATTTTCCAGCCAGTTTTTTCTAAAAGCCAATCCAATTGCCAATCTTCAAATTCGTGGTAATGTCTGTCCCACATATCGGTTTTACTGCGATAAGCGGATGAAAACCACAAACGCAAAGGAATTGAAATTAGCAATTTATCGCATTTTACATTTTTTAAAACCGTGTAAGGATTCAACAAATGTTCAAAGATTTCAAAAGCAGTGAAAACAGAATACTCTTCGTTTTGCAAAGCCGTTTGATTGTTGTCGATGTCTTCTCCCGTGGTATTTTTTACGGTATATCCGTTTTCGACCATTATTTTAGAAAAAGGATTTGGAACGCCTAAATCAAAAATAGTTTCGGAAGTGGAAACGTGCTTTTGTAAAAATTCTAAAGTGTGTTTGAATCTTTTATTGGGAAATGTTTTTTCGTACATGATAAAGTTTAAGGGTTTAAAAGTTTAAGGGTTTAAAAGTTTAAACTTCATTCCCTTAAATCCTGTACTTGTTTTTTAATATCTATAAATAAAAGCATTAATATTCATCCCTGCTCCAACGGATGCAAAAATTAAAATATCGCCTTTTTTTAATTCCTGATTTTCTATTTTTCCTTGCACCAATAAATCCAAAAGAGTAGGAACGGTGGCAACACTGCTGTTTCCTAATTCATGAATGCTCATTGGCATAATATCTTTGGGTACGGCTTTGTCGTATAATTTATAAAAACGCTGAATAATAGCTTCGTCCATTTTTTCATTGGCTTGATGAATCAATATTTTTTTCACGTCATCAATACCTAATCCACTTTGGTCTAAACAACTTTTCATGGCTGCAGGGACTTGGCTCAATGCAAATTCATAAATTTTTCGACCATACATTTTGATGTAACGCGTGTCTTCATCCAATTCAGGATTGTACGACTTTCCGAAAAATAAATAACCAGCTTCATCAAGAGCGTAAGTGGCACTTTCGTATGACAGCATTCCTGTTTCATCATCCGAAGCTTCAATGATTGTGGCTCCAGCTCCATCAGAATAAATCATAGAATCTCTATCGTGCGGATCAACCACTCTCGAAAGAGTTTCGGCTCCAATAACTAAACATTTTTTGGCCATGCCTGATTTGATAAAAGCATTGGCTTGCAAAACACCTTCAATCCAGCCTGGACAGCCAAAAAGAATGTCATAAGCGACGCATTTTGGGTTTTTTATCTGTAATTTTTGCTTCACACGAGTGGCTAAACTTGGAATAATATCCGATTGTTTTGTATTGTGTTTTACATCGCCAAAATTGTGTGCAAAGATGATATAATCTATAGTTTCAGGATCTATTTTAGCATTTTCAATCGCTTTTAAAGAAGCTAAATAAGCCAAATCCGAAGTGTTTTGATCGGGAGTTGCATAACGTCTTTTTTCGATACCAGTAATGCTTTTGAATTTTCCTATCACCACTTCATTTGGATAAGCAAAAGCACTTCCATCTTCATTTAAAAATACGTGATCGCTAAAATCGGTATTGGCAACTGTAGTTTCTGGAATGTAACTTCCTATTCCTGTTATTTTTATTTTCATTGTAAATTTTAGTAAAAAGTAGGCTAATTTATAGATAATAAATGATAAATTTATTATGCAGGCATATAATTATATTAAGAGAGTTGTTTTAGACCGCTATGCGTTTTGTTGGTGAATTTTTATTTGAAGAATTGTGGATAAACTCAAAGCTTGGGTTTTTATTCTTTCTGCTTTTTCGCCAGCGAAATTTTCATCAACAGTAGCGTTAAAATGATTGATCCAAATGTTGAATAATTCAGGAGTAAGATGCTCTTGTTTGTCAATGTCTAAATGAATTTGAGTCAAATTATTCGTGTAACCACCTGTTCCTAGAATAGCTTGCGACCAAAAAGTCACTAAAATAGGCAAATGTTCTTCGATTTTAATTTTGACAACATCAGTAAAAATGTAGCTTATCCTGTCGTCTGATAATAATTTTTTATAAAATTCATCAACGAGTGAATAGAGGTCTTCTTGGTTTTCAATGTCTTTCATAATATTAACTATTAAAAACCCTTTCAGTTTTCTTTAATTCTGAAAGGGTTCTAAAATTTGAATTCTAAAATTTTTAGCTTTCCATATACGCTTCAATTGGCGCACAGCTACACACTAAATTTCTATCTCCAAAAGCATCATCAGCTCTGCGAACTGAAGGCCAGAATTTGTTTTCAGCAATATATTCTAATGGGAAAGCAGCTTGTTCTCTAGAGTATGGAAAATTCCATGTTTCAGCTGTTAGCATCGCTAAAGTATGAGGAGAATTTTTTAAAACATTATTCGAATCTTCGATAGATGCAGCTTCAATTTCTTTTCTGATTGAAATCATCGCCTCACAAAAACGGTCTAATTCTTCTAAGTTTTCACTTTCTGTTGGTTCAATCATTAAAGTTCCGGCTACTGGGAAAGAAACCGTAGGAGCGTGGAAACCGTAATCCATCAAACGTTTTGCAATATCAGTTACTTCAATTCCTTTTTGTTTGAACGGACGACACTCTAAAATCATTTCGTGAGCCGCACGACCCATTTCTCCAGAATATAAAGTTTCGTAATGACCACTTAATTTTTCTTTGATATAATTGGCATTCAAAATAGCGTATTCTGTTGATGATTTTAAACCTTCCGCACCCAACATTTTGATGTATCCATAAGAAATCAAACAAACTAATGTTGAGCCCCAAGGTGCAGCAGAAATTGCCGTAATGGCGCTTTCGCCTCCTGTTGGTACTACTGGGTTTGTAGGTAAAAATGGCGCTAATTGTGGTGCTACACAAATAGGACCAACACCAGGGCCACCGCCACCGTGAGGAATAGCGAAGGTTTTGTGTAAGTTCAAGTGACAAACGTCAGCACCAATAGTGGCTGGATTGGTCAATCCAACTTGTGCATTCATATTGGCACCATCCATATACACTTGACCTCCATTATCGTGAATGATTTGAGTGATTTCTTTAATAGCACTTTCGTAAACACCGTGAGTGGATGGATACGTAATCATGATACATGATAAGTTGTCTTTGTGCAAAATGGCTTTTTCGCGTAAATCTTCAACGTCAATGTTTCCATTTTCTAATGTTTTAGTAACCACGACTTTCATTCCTGCCATCGCTGCCGATGCTGGATTGGTTCCGTGAGCCGAAGCTGGAATCAAGGCAATATTTCTATGATGATCGCCTCTTGATTGGTGATACGCCTGAATTACCATTAATCCTGCGTATTCTCCTTGTGCACCAGAGTTTGGTTGCAAAGTGGTAGCTGCAAAACCTGTAATTTCATTTAGGTATTCCTCCAGTTTAGAAAGCATTTTTTGGTATCCTTTTGCCTGATCCAATGGAGCGAATGGGTGAATGCTATTCCAGCTTGGAGAACTTAATGGCAACATTTCGGCAGCGGCATTTAGTTTCATCGTGCAAGAACCTAGCGAAATCATTGAGTGATTTAATGCCAAATCTTTACGCTCTAACATTTTGATGTAACGCATCAAAGCAGTTTCCGAATGGTATCTGTTGAAAACTTCGTGTTGTAAGAATGTTGAAGTTCTGATTAAGCTTTCCGGGAAATGATTCGTTTCGGATAATTCGCTAATTGTAATGGTTGCCAGTTCTTTTGCAGCAGCAAAAATAGAAATTACTTTATTCAAATCAGCAAAACCGATGGTTTCATTCAATGAAATAGAAACTGAATTTTCGTTTGGATAAAAGAAATTTACCTCGTTTGCTTCGGCAATTTCTCTTATTTTTTTAGCATCTGCTTTTATAACAATAGTATCAAAAAAAGCAGTATTGGTTTGTTCGAATCCTAATTTAGCTAAGGTATTTGCTAAAGTCACCGCTGAAGCATGTACTTTGTTTGCAATGTATCTTAATCCTCTTGGACCGTGATAAACAGCATACATACTAGCCATTACGGACAATAAAACCTGTGCAGTACAAATGTTTGAAGTGGCTTTATCACGTTTAATGTGTTGCTCACGTGTTTGCAATGCCATACGTAACGCACGGTTTCCATTAGTATCAACAGTTACCCCGATGATTCTTCCTGGCATCGAGCGTTTGTATTCTTCTTTGGTAGCAAAATAAGCCGCATGAGGCCCACCGTAACCTAACGGAATTCCGAAACGTTGTGTCGTACCTAATGCTACTGCAGCGCCCATTTCTCCCGGAGGTGTTAATTTGGCTAAACTTAAAATATCAGCGGCAACAGCAACTTTGATATTGTTTTCGGCAGCTTTTGCAATAAAAGCAGTATAGTCATTTACCTGACCGAATTTCCCAGGATATTGTAAAATAGCTCCGAAGAATTCATCAGAAAAGTCGAAATTTTCGTGATTTCCTATTACTAATTCTACTCCAATTGGTGTAGAACGGGTTTGTAAAACCGATAAGGTTTGTGGTAAGATTTCTTCAGAAACGAAGAATTTACAAACATTAGCTTTCTTTTGCTCTCTGGTTCTTACATCAAATAATAATGCCATAGCCTCAGCTGCAGCAGTACCTTCGTCAAGAAGTGAAGCATTGGCGATTTCCATTCCGGTTAATTCGATAACCATCGTTTGGAAATTCAAAATTGCTTCCAGACGACCTTGCGCAATTTCGGCCTGGTAAGGCGTGTAAGCCGTGTACCAACCCGGATTTTCAAAGACATTTCGCTGAATAACCGCAGGAACAATGGCTTGGTTGTAACCTAAACCTATGTAGGTTTTGAACATTTTATTTTTACTTCCTAAAAGCGTAATATGTTTTAAATATTCATATTCCGTCATTTCGGGATCTAAATTTAGAGGTTCTTTTAGACGTATATCATCCGGAAGGGTCTCATAGATGAGTTGTTCTATCGAGTCAACTCCTATTGTTTTCAACATATGTTGTAAGTCTGATTCCTCTGGACCTATGTGTCTTAAAGCAAAAGCGTCTGTTTTCATGTAGCTGTAAAAAAGGTTGTATTTTTCGTGGTGCAAATTTACGGAGAATATTCAAAAGAAATCGGCTTCAAGGAATTGATTTTTAGGAATCTTTCAACTAAAGTTGCTACTTGTTAACAACCTTGCTTATTTTTGTGTGATGAAAGTTTTAAAAAAGGTATTCGATTTTTATATTCAAAGCAGTATTCACGTGGCTTTGTCGGTATATTCTTTGGTGCAAATGACCTGTTTTATGTTTCATATTCCAGAAGATAAACCCATAGCCAATTTTGCTTTTTTTGGAACTATTGTTGGTTATAATTTTGTGAAATACGATAGCTTCGCCCGAACTAATAAAGTCCAATTTCGTACCAGTTTGAAACTTATTATTTTGTTTAGTGCTTTATCTTTTTTAGCTACTGGATTTTATTTTTTTCAATTGCAACGTTTAACGCAAATGGTTTCTATAGGAGTTTTGTCTCTGACTTTATTATACACATTGCCTTTTTTTCCAAATCGCAAAAATGCTAGAAATTGGGCGGGTGTCAAAATTTATATTGTGTCTTTGTGTTGGGTGGGAGTGACTTTGGTATTACCAATTATAGATTCAGGCATTGCAATAACTTCCGATTTTTATCTCAAAAGTATCCAACGATTTATACTCGTATTTGTACTGATACTTATTTTTGAAATCCTTGATTTAACTCATGATGATCCGCATTTAAAAACCGTTCCGCAACAAATAGGAGTGAAACGGACTAAAAATTTGGGATATTTTCTATTGTTGATTTTTTGTGCTTTAGAACTTCTGAATAGTAATTTTAATTCTAATATCACTCACTTATTATTGGTTATTATCATTGCGATTATTACATCTTTGTTCTTGGCTTTCGCCAATGAAAAACGCTCCAAATACTATACTTCTTTTTGGGCTGAAAGCGTACCTATTCTTTGGTGGTTTATGGTGTTTTTATTTTAAAAATACTAATATTGGTGAATATAATCACTGAATAATACCTTAAATTGGTGAATATAATCACTGAATAACATCTTAAATTGGTGAATATAAATATTTTTATATATCTTTGTTTAAAATTAAAAAGATGATAGACAGGTTTTTAATATCAAATATTGAAGAAAGACTCAATAAAGGAAAGGTTATTGTGCTTGTTGGGCCACGTCAAGTAGGGAAAACGACTATGGTTCAAAGCTTATTGAAAGGAATTCCTTTTTTGTTTCTTGATGGAGATGATTCCGTTGTTGTGGAAACACTATCGAATGCTAATACTGAAACGCTTAAAAATATTATTGGTGATTATAAGTATGTTTTTATTGATGAGGTACAACGCATTCCGAATATTGGTTTGAAATTGAAAATAATTGTAGATCAAATCAAGGATGTTCAGGTGATTGTGAGCGGCTCGTCGGCTTTTGATATTAATCATGTTACTCAAGAACCACTTACGGGTAGAAAGTTTGAATACCATCTGTATCCGATTTCGTGGAATGAGTTTGAGAAAAATGTAGGCTATATGAAAGCTCAACAGCAATTGGAATTACGGTTGTTGTATGGAATGTATCCTGATGTCATTAATAATTTAGGGAACGAATATGAAATCCTGAAAAATCTGGTGTCGAGTTATTTGTATAAAGATATTTTGAGTTTGGCTGGAATCAGAAAATCCGAAGTTTTAGAGAAAATTTTGCAGGCTTTGGCTTTCCAAATAGGGAGTGAGGTAAGTTATAATGAAATTGCCCAATTGGTAGGTGTCGATAAAAATACGGTCAGTAATTATATTGATTTATTGGAGAAAAGTTTCGTGATTTTTAGATTGAACAGTTTTAGTCGCAATCATCGAAATGAAATTAAGGCCAATAAAAAAATCTATTTCTATGACAATGGCGTTCGCAATATGTTGATAGGGAATTTTAATTTTTTAGATTTTCGACAAGACAAAGGAGCACTTTGGGAAAATTTTTTAATTTCTGAAAGAATGAAATTGTTAAGTTATGAAAACAGAAATGCTAAACCTTATTTTTGGCGAACTACACAACAACAAGAAGTAGATTATGTAGAGGTTGTAGCCGACGAAGTAAATGCTTTTGAAATTAAATGGAAAGTCAAAAAAGCCAAGTTACCCAAGCCTTTTTTAGATAATTATACGGGGAGTTTTACTATAGTAACTGCCGATAATTTTAGGGAGTTTTTGAAGATGTAGTTTCACAGACTTTTTTCAGAACCTTGTTTCTTTCTAAAAGGAATTGAGTCAGATGCTTTTTCAAAAACAAATAATCAAATAATTTTCCAAAAATACCAAACGGAGTTTCATAGTGCAGTTGATCTGTCATTATGGTAATTCCATTTTTTTCTTCAAAAAAATGTTCGTGCTTGAAAGTTTTGAATTTTCCTTCCTCCATTTCATCAACAAAATAATAGTAAAAAGTCATGGCTGTAATTCGGCTTTTATGAGTTAAATAAAATCCAAAGTGTTTTCCTTTCCAAGTTACGGTTTCGTTTAGATTTATCAATCCAGAAGTTACACCAGCAATGGCGATTTCATTTGATTTGCTGGCAGATTGCTGATGAATATCAATGTTTCTAGAAACATCAAAAACGGTTTGTATTGGAGCTTGGATTGTTGTTGTGAGATGGATTGTTGTCATTTTTTTAATAAATTTTGAAATGCGTTATCAATATTTCCGAACTTGAATTGGAATCCATTTTCTAACAGTCGTTTTGGAATCACATTTCTACTTTTTAAAACTAATTCGGTTTCTGTTCGAATGATAAAAGATCCAATTTTCAACAAAAAAGTATTAATTGGAATACCAAAAGGAAAACCAACTGCTTTTCGGAGTTTTTTCATAAAATTAAAATTTCGAATTGGTTCTGGAGAAACAATATTGACAACTCCGGTCATTTCTCTTTGAATGATAAAATCAACAGCATTGGCAAAATCTTCTTCGTGAATCCAACTGATAAATTGATTGCCACTTCCTTGTTTTCCGCCAAAACCTACTTTTGCCAAAATTTTCAATGGAATAAAAGCACCCCCATTTTTGCCTAAAACGATAGAAGTTCTCAAAGCTGTTTTTAAGGTTTTGGGAGTTTCTGTTTTGAAAAAAGATTTTTCCCAAGATTGAGCAACGTTCATCGAAAAATCATTTCCAATTTCGCCATCTATTTCATCCATTTGTTTATCCAAAGAAAAACGATAGATGGTAGAAGTTGATGAATTCAACCAATGTTTCGGTGGATTTTTACAATTCAAAACCGCTTTGTTTAGAATTTTGGTGCTTTGAATACGAGACAATAAAATTTCTTTCTTATTCTTTTCTGTGTAACGACAATCCACAGATTTTCCAGCAAGATTGATTAAAACGTCGGCATTTTCTAATGCTGTTTCCCAACCAGTAAAAGTTTTAGCATTCCAGTTTACATATTTGATATTGCCATTAGTTTTAGACTCTCCTCTAGTTAAGATAATAATTTCTTCAAATTTATCTTTGAAATGGTTGATTAGAACTTCTCCTAAAAAGCCTGTTCCTGCTGCGATGATGAGTTTTTTCATAGTTATAAATTTAAAATAAATAATAAAGCAATTATTCTGTAAAGTACCCAAGTGTAAGAGAGATAAAAAGGAAGTTCTAACAGTTTTATTCTTCTAAAATGTTCTGCAAACATGATTAAAACAGTTATTGTGAACCAGCCTAGAATTAACATTTCAGGAAGATTTATAAAATTATTGAGAATCAATAAAGGAATCAAAATTAGTGAGCCTATTAAAGAAACTGTTATTAAATTTCCTGCGTAATTCAATATTTTTTCTTTGTTGAATTTTATTAAAAATAAACTTTGAAAAACAATTTGTCCTACTGCAAGAATCAATTCTCTGCTAAAATTTGCTTTTGGTAGATTCGCAATCAATTCTGAAAACTGATAAAGTATGATAGTAGTTATTGTGATTGCAAAAGCAATATATAAAAAACGAAATTTACAGTGGAAAGTGGGTACACATTGCAGTTTTATATCTGGATTTATTTTACTCGGAATAATCACTTTACGGTTGTAAGAAACAAAAGAATACATTTTTTTAAGAAGATATTTTATCGGTTTGATGTTTCCAGCTTTCTCCATCCAAGGAAATGAATTTCCAATTACTTTCAAGAGACTGTCAATTCCGTAAAGAACCGTTTTGTTTTTGTTGTCTACCAACGCAATTTCGTTTGAAGCACGTTTTACATCAATAAAATTTTGTTCTTCGTTACTTAATTGACAATATGATTTTCTGCCATTTTCATCAAGCATTCCTGCTTTTATAAAGCCAGTTGTGTAAATGCTACAAAGCGGGCAATCTTCATCATAAAGCAAAGTTTGGTTTTCTAAAGTTTTCATAATATTTTATTTTTAAACTTTCAGAAAAAAATGAAAGTTTTGATTAAATTTTTTTATTTCATTATTTTTATAATCAATTTTCCCAACCAGTTTTCCTTGAATTCTGTTATTTTGTCCAACATATTATCGGCTTTCAAAACAAAATCATACAGTTTAGTGGTTTGATCCACAAAGTGTTTTTCTTCTACAGTATCTTTCGATTCAATCGAGGAAACTTCTTTTAAAATTTTAAGAGCAGGTTTGATTTCTCTTTTGCTTCTCTCTCTTGCAATTTTAGAAGCCAGTTCGTCTAAATCTTTTTCGGCTGTAAAAAATTCTTTACGCTCACCTGCTTTGTATTCTTTGTAAACAATTCCCCAATCCATCAAGGCTCTTAAGTTCATACTGGCATTTCCACGAGAAATTTGCAATTCTTCCATAACTTCTTCCATCGAAACAGCTTCGCCTGATACCATCAACAAAGCATGAATTTGCGCCATGGTTTTGTTAATTCCCCATTGAGAACCTAAAGCTCCCCAGGTTTGTACGAATTTATTTTTTGCTTCTTTGAATTCCATTTTGGTTTTATTTCCTTTTGTTGAAACAAATGTAAGTAAAAATTTTTAAACTTTCAAAAATAAATGAAAGTTTGTTTAAAAATAAAGCCGAAGTATTTCTATTTCGGCTTTTTATGCGTTCTAAAATCTAGATTCTGTAATCTTTTAAATCAATACTACTAACATAAAGCAATTGTAAGTTGTTTTTTTATTCGTTATAAAGAGTTTTATATAAAGGATAGTAATTACTCATAATATTAGTTTCTTTATAGTTAAAATTACTTTCAAATTTTCCAGACAGAGCATTCATTCCACATTCAAAACAAACTTTCAAAATAGCTTTTGTTTTATTGTCTTTTTGAAATAGTAATATATCTCTATACATTGGAATGCAAGCTACTTCGTGATATTTTAAATTAATATCATTTGAAATGGTTTGGCATATTGCTGATGTTTTATCTTTTGGAACAATAGTTTTTACATAACCATACGAAATTAATTTTTTTTCAAAGTCTTTTTCAATTGATTTTGAAGCCTCTAATCCGCTATATAATTTGTTGAATGAATTGTTATTTTCATTTTGTAAAGCTTTCTCATCAGTAATTGAATAGTGAATTATAGTATCAAAATCATTTTGAGCACCTGATTTACAGCTACAAATAATTACAATAAGTAATAGTAAAACTAATTTTTTCATATACTGAAAATTTAATTATATCAACCCCGCTCTTTTCAATAAAGCATCCGGTTTTGGTTCTTGTCCTCTAAAACGTTTGTACAATTCCATTGGCAATTCAGTTCCGCCTTTAGAAAGTACATTGTCTTTAAATTTGGTAGCCACTTCTTTGTTGAAAATTCCTTTTTCTTGAAAATATGCAAAAGCATCGGCATCCAGAACTTCGGCCCATTTGTAACTGTAATATCCGGAAGAATAGCCTCCCTGAAAAATATGAGAAAAGGAAACCGACATACAATTTTCGGCTACATCAGGATATAAAGTTGTGCCTTCAAAAGCGGTTCTTTCAAAAGCTTTTACATTGGTAATTTCAGTTGGATTGTTGCTGTGGAAAGCCATATCCAATAATCCGAAACTAATTTGACGCAAGGTTGCCATTCCTTCCTGAAAACTCGCGCTTTCCTTGATTTTTTCTACATATTCCTGTGGAATGATTTCACCTGTTTCATAATGTTTGGCGAACAAAGCCAAAGCTTCTGGCTCGTAACACCAGTTTTCCATTACCTGGCTCGGCAATTCCACAAAATCCCAATAAACAGATGTTCCAGACAAACTTGGGTAAGTAGTATTAGCCAACATTCCGTGTAATCCGTGACCGAATTCGTGGAATAAAGTCGTCACTTCATTAAATGTTAGTAATGATGGTTTGGTTTCTGTTGGCTTGGTAAAATTGCAAACGTTAGAAATATGCGGTCTCTCGTTTATACCATCTTTAATATATTGTGATTTGAAAGAAGTCATCCAGGCACCATTTCGTTTCCCTTTTCTTGGAAAGAAATCGGCGTAGAAAATAGCCACCAGTTTGCCAAATTCATCTTTGACTTCATAAGTAGTAACTTCTTCGTGGTATTTATCAATATCGAATATTTCGGTAAAAGTCAATCCGAATAATTTATTAGCAACAGTAAAAGCCCCGTTAAGAACATTTTCTAATTGAAAATAAGGTTTCAGTTTTTCATCATCCAAATTGAATAATTTTTGCTTCAATTTTTCAGAATAATAAGCTCCGTCCCATTTCTCTAAATGGTCAATTCCGTCGAGTTCTTTGGCGAAAGCAGTCAATTCTGCAAATTCTCTTTGGGCTGCAGGTTTGGCTTTGGCTAATAAATCATTCAAAAACGATTTTACTTTATCCGGATTTTGTGCCATTCTTTCTTCTAAAACAAAATGAGAATGTGTTTCATAGCCTAATAAATTGGCTCTTTCAAAACGCAATTTGGCAATCTTTAATGTGGTTTTCTGATTGTCGAATTCGTTGTTCTGAAATGCTTTTTTACCCGCAGCAATAGCCATTTCTTTTCGCAATTCACGATTATCCGCATAAGTAACAAACGGAATATAACTTGGGAAATCCAAAGTAAAAATCCAGCCATCTAAATCTTTGCTTTTTGCCAATGATTTTGCCGCTTCAATAGTTCCTTCCGGAAGTCCTTTTAGGTCGCTTTCATTGGTAATATGCAATTGATAGTTGTTGGTTTCTGCTAAAACATTTTCGCCGTAAGTCAGTTTTAGTTTCGCTAATTCCGTGTCGATTTCACGCAATTTTATTTTTTTATCTTCAGAAAGCAAAGCTCCGTTTCGGGAGAAACTTTTGAATTTCTTGTCTAATAAAGTGGCTTGTTCCGGAGATAAATTAAGGCTGTCTTTTTGCTCGTAAACGGCTTTTATTCTTTTGAATAAATCCTCGTTTAAGGTAATATCATTGCTAAATTCAGTCAATAAAGGCGAAACTTCCTGAGCAATTTTTTGCATTTCTTCGCAGGTTTCCGCCGAATTCAGATTAAAGAAAATTGAAGATAATCTGTCCAAAGCATGACCGGAAAAATCCAAAGCTTCGATAGTATTTTCGAAAGTTGGAGTTTCAGGATTATTGATTATAGCATCAATTTCTGCTTTTGCAACAGCGATGTTTTCGATAAAAGCGGGTTTGTAATCTTCTAATTTTATCTGCGAAAATGGTGCAGTATTGTGTTTGGTGTCGAAATGTTGTGTTAATACGCTCATAGTGTTTTTGTGTTACGCAAAGTTTCGCTAAAAAGACACAGAGCTTCGCAAAGTTTTTTGAATTATTCTTTGCGAAGCTTTGTGTTTGCTTTGTGAATCTCCGTGAATTTTTTTTTATTTTTTTAAACCTTCTGCTGCTTTATTTACAGCTGCTTTCAATCCTTCTTTGTAAGCTATGATTTTGTCTAAAACGCATTTGTCCGAGCTTCCGATGATTTGAGCGGCCAAAATACCTGCATTTTTAGAACCATTTAAAGCAACAGTTGCGACAGGAACACCTCCTGGCATTTGTAAAATTGACAAAACTGAATCCCAACCATCGATAGAGTTACTTGATTTTACAGGAACCCCAATTACTGGAAGCGGTGACATCGAGGCTACCATTCCAGGTAAATGTGCCGCCCCGCCAGCACCTGCAATAATTACCGAAATACCGCGTGTGTGGGCGTTTTTACTGAAATCAAATAGTTTTTCGGGTGTTCTGTGTGCCGAAACAATATCGACTTCTGTTTCTATATCAAATCCTTTCAGGATGTCAATTGCTTCTTGAATTACGGGCATATCGGATATGCTTCCCATTATTACGGCTACTTTGCTCATTTGTTTTTATTGTTTTTATTTGAAAAATAAATAATAGATTATATAAAATGTAAATGTTATTAGAAATAGATAAAGTGCAATTAATAAAATGAAAGAAAAAAGCTAATTATTCTTTCTCCTAAATATTCATTTTTATCAGAGAAAATATTCCAATTTTTTTTTACAAGATTTTCTGAATCAGTAAGATTCAATAAATTTATAATAAAATCTAATATATCCATTTATGCAATCACTCTTATTGTATTCTTTACATCCTCTGCAATTTTTCTCGCTACGACAATATCTTCATTTACTATGGTAACGTGTCCCATTTTTCTGAAAGGACGTGTTTGTTTTTTTCCGTAGATGTGAGGCGTAACACCATTCCAGCCTAAAATGGTTTCGATGTTTTCATAAATCACATCTCCAGAAAAACCTTCGGCTCCGGTAAGATTGACCATAATTCCAACGGCTTTGCTATTTGTATTTCCTAAAGGTAAATCCAAAATGGCACGCAAATGGTTTTCGAATTGCGAAGTATAACTGGCTTCGATGCTGTAATGTCCTGAATTATGAGGGCGCGGAGCGACTTCGTTTACCAAAATTTCATCGCTTTCTGTTTGGAACATTTCTACTGCCAAAAGACCAACGTGATTAAATTTTTTAGAAACTTCCAATGCAATGGCTCTGGCTTTTTCGGCAACTTTTTCGTCGATACGAGCAGGGCAAATTACATATTCCACTTGGTTGGCTTCGGGATGGAATTCCATTTCGACAACAGGATAAGTTTTGATTTCACCTGACGGATTGCGACAAACGATAACGGCCAATTCATTTTTGAAGGGAACCATTTCTTCGGCAATACATTCTACGTTGGGTAAATTATCTAAATCTTGCAGTGTTCGAACAATTTTTACACCATTTCCGTCATAACCAAATTCAGTGCATTTCCAAACGAAAGGCATCTCGACTGCGCTCGATGTGACATTAGATTTTAGATTTTCGAGATTTTCAAATTTTTCGAAAGGTGCTGTTGGAATATTATTTTTGGCATAAAACTCTTTTTGGATTCCTTTATTTTGAATCAATTTCAAGGTTTTTGGCGAAGGATATACTTTTTTGCCTTCGTTTTCCAATTTTTCCAATGCTTCCAGATTGACCAATTCAATTTCGAAAGTCAAAACATCGACTTGTTTGCCAAAATTATAAACGGTTTCAAAATCCATTAAATCGCCTTGAAAAAAGTGATTGCAAGCAATTTTGCAAGGGGCTTCCTCGCTTGGATCCAAAACATAAGTTTGTATGTCAAATTTTCGGGTGTCAGATAACAGCATTTTGCCTAGTTGTCCGCCACCAAGAATGCCTAATTTAAAATCAGAAGAGAAATAATTCATTTGTTGTAGTTATTGTTTTTTTTACGGTCAAATGCAGTCGTTTTGCTCGTGTCATTATCTTGTAATAGTTGTTTTAGTTTAAAGTATTTAAAAAATCATCAGGAGAAAGTACATTTATTTCGGCATTTTTGTAATCTTTTAAATTTCTTGTGACGATGCAATCCATGTCATTAATGGACTGTGCTGAAATGATTTGAATAGCATCTTCAAAGTCTTTATGATTTGATTTTAAACTTTTTTTGATGATATTGATATCTACTGGAATAATAGATACATATTCAATAACGTGCTCTAGTGCCAATCTTGTTTTTTCTTCAGAAATTGATTTTTTTAAAATATAATGTAATGTTGTGATGGTATTTGAAGAGGAATATAATTTTATTTTTCTTTTAGTAGCCAAATTATAAATTGCTAATGATTTATGAACAAATGGTTCCCTATTAGCAAATACATCTACTAAAATATTGATGTCAATAAAAATATTTTTCATAAACCGTATTTCTCTTTGTAGTGCTCATCTCTCGCTTTTTTAATGTCAAAATCAGGTGGTAATTCAATAATTCCAACCAATTTTTTTAGGCTTGGATCAATCTCATCGTCATTGTTATTATAGTCTTTATTGGATTTTGCAACCAAACTTTTAAAATAATTTTCGACCATTTCAGACAAACTTCGACCAGTGCCTTTAGCGTAGGCTTTAGCATCTTCAATAACCGTTTTTTCTAACGATAATGTGAGTTTAGTATTCATAGCACGTGTATTTTTTGCAAATGTACGTAATAATTATTTTTGATGGTTTATTTTCTTTAAAATTTCCTTTCCAACGGCTTTATAAGCGGCAGAATGATGAATGTAATCCTTTTCTAAAATAATTTTCAATTCTGGATAAACCCAATCATAATGCTTACCTAATAAATGTAATGCACGAATTGCATAACATTTCGAAGCGACTTTAGTATCTTTGATTAGCCAATCGAAACAAGTTTCAGTGATTTGTTGCAACTGATTTTCGGAAAGTATAATTGCTGCTTTTTTGAAATGAAAAATAGTCAATAAGAGACAAACTTTCGAAATAGAACGAAGAGCGCCATCATCAGTTAAGTTTTTGATATTGGGACAGAAAAAATCCAAATACTCTTGAATCCACTCCAGTTTTTCATAGCAAACCAATTCCAAAACCCAACAAGCTTTGGATATGTTTTTGTTGGAAGTTTGGAAACAAAGCTGAACCAATTCAGGGAAAAGCTCTGGATTTTCCAGTACTTCATCGGCACATTTTTGCCTGCTGTCTTTGTATCCGGTTACAGAATCTAATCTTTTTTGGAAATCAGGATTCATCCATTCTAATTTTGATTGAAAAGTACAAATCAATTATCAATTGTCAAAAGTGAAATCCCTATCTTTGCCAATTATTTTTAAATCTGAAAAGTGATTCAACTCCACGATAAACAATTTGTTCCGTTTGTTTCTGCACAGGAAATCGATTTTGCAATTGCCCAGATAGCGCGATTGGTAGAAGATGATTTTGCAGAAGAAACACCTGTTTTTATTGGAGTTTTGAACGGAGCTTTTATGGTGGTGTCCGATTTTATGAAACATTATAAAGGAGCTTGTCAAGTGAGTTTCGTTAAAATGGCTTCTTATGAAGGGACAACTTCTACAAATGAGGTGAAACAATTACTGGGTTTAGACAAAGATTTATCTGGTCGCTCGGTGGTTTTGATTGAAGATATTGTCGATACAGGAAACACTTTGGTGGCTTTAAAGGCTTTAATTAAAAGTCAAAATGTGAAGCGTTTTAAAATAGCAACCCTGTTTTTCAAACCAGAAGCTTATAAACAAGATATTAAGATTGATTACATCGGGATTAGAATTCCAAATAAATTCATCGTGGGATATGGTTTAGACTACGATGGGCTGGGTAGAAATTTACCCGAAATATATCAACTGAAAGAATAATAAACTAATACATTACATAACTTACAATTACAAAAATGATTAACATTGTTTTATTTGGGAAACCAGGAGCAGGAAAAGGAACTCAAGCAGAGTTTTTAAAAGGAAAATACAATTTGACACATCTTTCAACAGGTGATATTTTTCGTTTCAATATGAAAAATGATACCGCTTTAGGTCAGTTAGCAAAGTCTTATATCGAGCAAGGAGATTTGGTTCCAGACGAAGTAACAATCAAAATGTTAGAAGATGAGGTTGCTAAAAATCCTGATTCCAAAGGGTTTTTATTTGATGGTTTTCCAAGAACGATAGCTCAAGCAGAGGCTTTGGATGTTTTTTTAGCAGGAAAAGACCAAAGTATTACAGCTACAATTGCCCTAGAAGCAGACGATGAAATTTTGGTTGCCCGTCTATTGGAAAGAGGAAAAACCAGCGGAAGAATAGACGATCAGGATGAAGAAAAAATCAGAAATCGTTACCAAGAATACAATGAAAAAACTGCTCCTTTGATGGAGTATTATACAAATCAAAATAAATTTTATCCAGTAAATGGGATTGGTTCTATAGCTGAAATTACAGAGCGTTTGAGCACTGTAATCGAAAGTTTATAAGGAACATACGTTTTCTAATCAACTATGGAAGTTTTAATAATATTCTTTTTAATTCTCTTAAATGGTGTTTTTTCTATGTCGGAAATCGCATTGATTTCGGCACGAAAAAACCGATTGGAAACCTCCGCCAAAAAAGGCAACAAAAATGCCCAAATTGCATTGGATCTGGCCAATTCACCTAATAAATTTTTATCCACAGTTCAGATAGGAATCACGCTTATCGGAATTTTGACGGGTATTTATTCTGGGGATAAAATAACTAGTGATGTTGAGAATTTCATAAAAACGATTCCAACATTTACCCCTTTTGCAGATTCAATTGCTGTTGGAGTAGTGGTAGTAGTTTTGACATTTTTCTCTTTGGTTTTAGGAGAATTATTGCCAAAGCGGATTGGATTAAATCATCCCGAAGCCATAGCCAAAGCGGTGGCTTTGCCTATGAAAATTGTTTCGATTATTACTGCGCCTTTTATTTGGTTATTGACCAGTTCGACTGATTTTTTATTGAATGTTTTACAAATAAAACCCACAGCCGACGGTAAAGTAACCGAAGAAGAAATCAAAGCCATCATCAAAGAAGGTACAGAAGGTGGAGAAGTACAAGAAATTGAGCAGGATATTGTGGAACGTGTTTTTCATATTGGAGATAGAAAAATAAACTCCTTGATGACCCACAGAAAATCGGTGGTGTTGTTGCCATTGCATTCTAATAAAGAGCAAGTTAAGGAATATATGCTTAAGGAATTGCATTCAATTTATCCAGTTTATGGGGAAAATCACGATGATATTGTTGGTGTGGTAAATTTGAAAAATATCTTCGCTCATTTTGAAAACAGCAGTTTCAATTTGCCCGAAATTATGACTGAAGCCCCGTTTATGATGGAACAAACCACGGCCTACAAAGCATTGGAACAGTTCAAAAAATCGGGAATTCATTATGCTTTTGTTTCGGATGAATATGGTGTTTTTCAGGGGATAATTACTTTGAATGACATTTTGGAAGCTTTGGTTGGTGATGCTTCTGATTTTTATAAAGATGATTTCAAATTAATCGAAAGAGAAGACGGAACTTGGATGGTGGACGGACATTATTCACTACATGATTTCCTGACCTATTTCGAATTGGATGAATTAATCAATGACTACGAAGTAACCACAGTAAGTGGATTAATAATGACTGAACTTTCCCGTATTCCAAAAGAGGGAGAGAAGTTGATTTGGCAAAAATTTGAGTTAGAAGTCATTGATATGGATGGCGTGAAGATTGATAAAGTGGCGGTGAAAGCCTTAAAACTGTAAAAATAGTGGTCAGTTTTTAGTGTTCAGTAAGCAAACTGATCACTGAAAACTGAAAACTGAATACTAAAAAAAATGACAGAAGGAAATTTTGTAGATTACGTTAAAATATTTGTTTCTTCTGGAAAGGGAGGAAAAGGATCTACGCATTTGCATAGAGAAAAATTCATCCAATATGGTGGTCCGGATGGAGGTGATGGTGGTCGTGGAGGACACGTTTATTTGGTGGGAAATAAAGGACTTTGGACTTTGTTTCATTTGAAATTTGCCCGTCATATCAAAGCGGGTCATGGCGGAGATGGTGGAGGTGACCGAAGCACAGGAGCTGATGGAGAAGATAAGTACATTGAAGTACCGTTAGGAACTGTTGTGAAAGACAAAGAAACTGGAGAAGTATTGTTCGAAATTACGGAAGATGGCGAAAAACAAATTCTTTCTCGTGGAGGTAAAGGAGGACTAGGAAACTGGCACTTTAGAAGCTCGACCAATCAAACACCAAGATACGCCCAGCCAGGTTTACCTGGTGTGGAAATGGACGTGATTCTAGAACTTAAAGTTTTGGCAGACGTAGGTTTGGTAGGTTTTCCAAATGCAGGAAAATCAACTTTATTGTCTGTTCTGACTTCGGCGAAACCAAAAATTGCTGATTATCCTTTTACGACTTTAAAACCAAATCTTGGAATCGTGGCGTACAGAGATTTTCAGTCTTTTGTAATTGCTGATATTCCTGGAATTATTGAAGGTGCTGCCGAAGGAAAAGGGCTTGGTCATTATTTCTTAAGACATATTGAAAGAAATTCGACGTTGTTGTTCTTGGTTCCAGTTGATACGCCGGATATCAAAGGGGAATATGATATTTTGGTGAATGAATTGACAAAATACAATCCTGAAATGCTTGATAAGGAACGTCTTTTGGTAATCTCAAAATGTGATATGCTTGATGATGAACTAAAAGCAGAATTGAAAATACAATTAGACAAAGAGTTCAAAGATATTCCTTATATGTTTATTTCATCTGTTGCGCAACAAGGTTTGACAGATTTAAAAGATAAACTTTGGAAAATGCTGAATGACTAAAAGTTGAAATTTTATAAACGAAAAGGACTCTAGAAATAGAGTCCTTTTCGTTTATAAAACAGTATCAATGTGTCATTTCGACGAAGGAGAAATCACATAACGAGAGCAACTAATGAGATTTCTCCTTCGTCGAAATGACAAATTAACTTTGAGTAAGCAAGAATTAATCCCGATACGTATCAAATAAAAACTGTAAGGTTTCAGGAATATTATTCGCTTCCATTTTAGGATAAATTATGGGTGATTTTAGCCAGTTTTCTATCACTGCATCAAAATCATCGCCCACTTCATACACAACAGGAACGCCTAATTGTTTTAAGGCAGCTGCATTGCATTCTTGTTCGTAATGATCACGGATAGGGATGCTTAATATTTTTTTACCAAGGTGTAAAGCTTCGGCAGGAGTTTCGAATCCGCCTCCAGTGATGATTCCGTGACAATTAATTAAACTTTTGTTGAAGAGTTTTTGATTGACAGGATAATAGGTAATATTGCCTTCGGTGTATTTGAAAGGTACATCATTCAGGAACCAATGAAACTGAATATCCGAAAGTTTATGGAATGCTTTTTCCAGACAATCTTTTTGGAAAGAAGGCAAATAAACTGTGATGTGTTTGAGGTCTTTGGGTTCAGCCTGCGTTATTTCGTCTTTGATAACAGGAGGATGGATGAAAGAATCGTATTTTTCAAAATGCAAACCAATATTCTTTGGTGAAGGCGCATAATGTTTCAGAATCATTTCGCCCATGATACTTTTTTTATCTGGTCTTGGCGTATTTTCAGAAACGAAACTCGCTTGATGTCCAAACTGCACCGAATGTACTTTTTGCATTTTGCAAGCCAGTGAAGTTACCGAGTCAAAGTCATTAATAATCACATCATAATCTTTCAAAGGCAAGGCTTCGGCATCTTTATATATTTGAAGAGGGCGAATGTTTTTTACAATATCCCAATAATTCAATCCACCACATTTGCTGTAATGCAAACTACAACCAGCACTTCTAAATTTTATGGGTAAGTCAATATCCAAGCTGGCATTATTCCCGCTCAACAAGAAATCAATCTCACCAAATTTTTTCAAATAAGGATACAATTGTGTAGCTCTACTAATGTGACCGTTGCCTGTTGCCTGTATGGCATAAAATATTTTCATGGATTTCTGTTTAATTAGAAGAGAATTTTTTAGGATAAAATTTTAGCAACAATATCATTGATAACAGCATCTTCTTTGGTGTCTTGGTTTAAGTATTGTGATTTATCATATTGGTAAATTTTCCATTTTTCTTTTTTGTATTCCAATGCAGTAAGATTCTCAATCCAGTCGCCACTGTTTAAATACAATACTTTTCCGTTTTCGTTTTCCACTTCTTTCATTTTTGGCATGTGAATGTGTCCGCAAACTACATAGCTGTATTTTTTTTCGATGGCGATTTCGGCTGCAGTAGTTTCAAAATTAGAAATAAAGGAAACGGCCTTCTTTACGCTGTTTTTAATGGTTTTCGAAAAGCTTCGTTTCTCTCTTCCGCAAGCAACCAAAATCCAATTGATAAAACTGTTCATCAAAATCAGTAAGTCATATCCTTTGCCACCCAATTTGGCTAGTATTTTGGCATATCCTTTTGTAGAAGAATCGAACACATCACCGTGAAAAATCCAAGTTTTTTTTCCGTCCAATTCCAAGATTAGTTTATCGACTAATTCTAGATTTCCTAAAATAAAATCGGAGTATTTGCGTAAGGCTTCGTCGTGATTTCCAGTTATGTAAACCACACGAGTTCCTAGATTGGACATTTTGATGATATAGCGCAACACTTCCATATGAGATGCAGGAAAGTAGCGTTTGGTAAAGTTCCACATATCAATAATGTCGCCGTTTAAAACCAAGGTTTGTGGATTGATTGATTTTAAATACTGCAGTAATTCTTTGGCGTGACAGCCATAAGTGCCAAGATGAACATCGCTAATGACTACTAAAGGTATTTTTCGTTTCCTTTTCATAAAAAGTTTTTACGAAAGTAGGAGGCTAGTGTTAGGGTAGTGTTTCTTTAGTATTAAGATTGAGTTTGTTATAAACAAAAAAAAATAGCAGCTTGCTTCAAAAATGTGTTTGTGTTTATGGGAATAAATTTATGAATTTTAGATAAAAATCTCTTCTATAAGTAATCCAGTTGCTCATCGAGAGGTTGATATACTGCTTTTGTTTGATGAAAAATTAAAGATTTAAAAAGTAAGCTATTTCTAAAAGTACTAATTTTTACTTAAAAAGAAATGAAACTTTTCACATTTCCTTATTTTTGAAGAATGAAAAAAATACTTATCCTCTTTTTGTTGTTTCCTTTATTGATTTTGGGGCAAACCAATTTTGATAAAGCCGAACAATTATTTAAAGAAAAAAAATACGATCAAGCGCAACCTATTTTCGAAATTTTTTTAAAACAGAATCCTTCTCATTTGAAGACGTTAGAATATTTGGGAGATATCGCAGGAAATAATCAATCGTGGGACAAAGCCATTGTTTATTATAAAAAACTCAAACAATTGAAATCTTCTGAAGCCAATTATTATTTTAAATATGGTGGCGTATTGGGGATGAAAGCCAAAGAATCCAATAAATTCAAGGCTCTTGGTATGATTAGCGAGATTAAAGCATCATTCGAAAAAGCTATTGAATTAAATCCAAAACACATTGAAGCCCGCTGGGCTTTAGTGATGTTGTATATTAATCTTCCTGCGATTGTAGGTGGAAGTGAATCCAAAGCCATCAAATATTCGAACGAATTGTTGAAATTATCTCCCGTGGACGGCTATTTGTCCCGAGGTCAAATTGATGAATATTTTGAAAGATACACAGCGGCTGAAAAAAATTATATCAAAGCAAATGAAATTGGTAAATCGAAAATTACATTTCAAGCATTATATAATTTATATTTGAAAAAATTAAAAGACCCCAAAAAGGCACAGGATTTAAAACAACAATTCGACAAAAAATAATCAAATCTAAAAGCCCAAATTTCAAGTTTGAATTTGGTTTAAAAATTGAAATTTAATATATGAGAACTCATTTTATCGCCATTGGCGGAAGTGCAATGCACAACTTGGCTTTGGCATTACATAATAAAGGATATCAGGTTACAGGAAGTGACGATGCTATTTTTGAACCATCAAAAACTCGTTTGGAGAAAAAAGGAATTTTGCCAGCAGAAATGGGTTGGTTTCCGGAAAAAATAACCCAAGATATTGAAGCTGTAATTCTAGGAATGCATGCCAAAGCCGATAATCCAGAATTGCTAAAAGCACAAGAATTAGGACTAAAAATTTATTCATATCCGGAATTCTTATACGAACAATCCAAAAATAAAACCCGTGTAGTTATTGGAGGTTCTCACGGAAAAACAACCATTACTTCTATGATTTTGCATGTGATGCATTATCATAATATTGAAGTAGATTATATGGTGGGCGCACAACTCGAAGGTTTTGATACTATGGTTCATCTTACTGAGAAAAATGATTTTATCGTTCTCGAAGGCGATGAATATTTGTCTTCGCCAATAGACAGAAGACCAAAATTTCATTTGTATCAGCCCAATATTGCTTTGATTTCTGGAATTGCTTGGGATCATATCAATGTTTTTCCAACTTACGATTTCTATGTAGAACAGTTCGAAACTTTCATTGCTAAAATTACCAATGGTGGAATTTTAGTTTACAATGAAGAAGATTCAGAAGTAAAGCGTGTGGCAGAAGCAGCGACAAATCCAATCCGAAAAATTCCTTACACTACGCCAAAATATGAAGTGAAAGATGGGGTTACTTTATTAGAAACTCCAGAAGGAGCAATGCCTATCGAAGTTTTTGGTGCACATAACCTGAATAATTTAGCTGGAGCCAAATGGATTTGTCAGAATATGGGCGTTGACGAAGCTGATTTCTACGAGGCCATTGCGAGTTTCAAAGGAGCTTCTAAACGTTTGGAAAAAATTGCAGAAGGAAAAGGAAAAGTGGCTTACAAAGATTTTGCGCATTCACCAAGCAAAGTAGCGGCAACGACAAAAGCAGTGAAAGAACAATATCCAAACCGAACTTTAGTAGCTTGCTTGGAATTGCACACTTACAGTAGTTTGAATGCCGAATTCTTGAAAGAATATGAAGGGGCATTAGAATATGCCGATGTTGCCGTAGTTTTCTATTCGCCGGATGCGGTAAAAATCAAGCAATTGGAAGAAGTGACTTATGAGCAAATTGCTCAATCATTCAACAGAGAAGATTTGATTATTTATACCAATCCTGCAGAATTTAAAACATTTTTATTCAGTCAAAATCTAGAGAATTCAGCTTTGTTATTGATGAGTTCAGGGAATTATGGCGGATTGAATTTTGATGAGGTAAAAGGATTGATTGAATAACAGCGATTCTATGAGTGATAGTATAGGAATTATTAAAACGACTAGCGAGAATAAAGATTTTATAAAATTATATACTGCCTTTGATGCCTATTTATGGGATAGATATCCGGAATTGAAAACCAATTACTGGGGAAATAATGTGATAGAATTTAATTCCAATGTGGTTCTGATTTATTTCAATAAAAATGTTGCTGCCTGTGGTTGTTTCAAGGAATACGATAAAAACACTATAGAAATTAAACGTATGTTTGTTTTGCCAGAAGCTAGAGAGAAGGGGATTGCTCAAAAAGTATTATATGAATTAGAGTTTTTGGCATCTCAAAAAGGATATTCCTATTCCATTTTAGAAACTTTATACAAGTAAGTAGAAGCTATCGCTTTATATCAAAAAGTAGGGTATTCTATTGTTGATAATTATGAACCTTACATTGGTTTGGAACGTAGTGTTTGTATGAGAAAAAAAATGAAATATTTTATTTCACATATTTAAAATGTCCCACAATTACATAACTAAACAAACAATCTTCTAAAACCTGTCCGTTTCCTACATTGTGTACAATAAGATTTCGCTTGCCATCAGCAGATTTTCGGTTAGTTATGATGCCGATATGAGGAAGCTTTCCATTAATCATCCAAGTAACGATTTCTCCAGTTTTATAATCATTTGCGTTTTTTGAAACAGGTAATTTTGTTCCTTTTCTTTTTAAGTAAACTTCAAGATTAGGAACTCTTCTGTGGTCAATATTCGAATCAGTTTTGCTCATACCCCATTTTTTTAAATTGGGATATTCTGAAAAATGTGATTTCATATCTTCGTGAACTTCTTTTTGCAAATCAATTCCAAGTTTTCGATAAGCCCTAATAATTACATCGGTGCAAACGCCTTTGTTTTTAAGAATATCTCCGTTAGGATAGGGTATCGAAAAATAAGATGGGTCATATATTATATTAGGGTTAATGATGGCAATAGCAGCATCGGATAATTTGGCGGAAAAGGGTTTTGTTGTTGTTTGTATTTGTCCTTTTGATTTAGTAGTAAGGAACGAAATTAGGATTAGAAATAAATAAAAGTGCTTCATATTTTTATCTTTAATCAAATAACGCTAATTTTACTTTTGTAGTATAAGTAATTAAAATGAAGACAAAATTTGGAACAAACTAATTTTCCCATAACCAATTGGTCAGAAGACGATAAACCTCGTGAAAAGCTGATGCTAAAAGGCAGAAGTGCTTTGAGCGATGCCGAATTAATTGCGATTTTGATTGGTTCTGGAAATAGAAACGAATCGGCGGTAGATTTAAGCAAAAGAATTTTGGCGAGTGTGGACAATAATTTAAATGCCTTAGGAAAATTAACTATTCAGCAATTGATGAATTTCAAAGGAATAGGTGAGGCCAAAGCGATTTCGATTATTGCGGCAATGGAATTGGGAAGGCGAAGACGAGCAGAAGAGGCTGTTGAATTGAAGAAGATAACGTCCAGTAAAATGATTTTCGAATTGATGCAGCCCATTATTGGAGAACTGCCTCATGAAGAATTTTGGGTTTTGTATTTGAATAATTCCAATAAAGTACTTTCGAAATCGCAGCAAGGCAAAGGAGGGATTACAGGAACGGTAGCCGATACTCGATTGGTTTTTAAAGTTGCTTTGGAATTGGGAGCAACAGCAATCATCTTGTGTCACAATCATCCTTCGGGGAATTTGAACCCAAGTGAACCAGACAAAAAATTGACTCAAAAACTCAAAGCTGCTGGACAAACACTAGATATTTCTGTTTTGGATCACGTAATTATTACCGAAAACGGTTATTTTAGTTTTGCGGATACAGATATTTTATAAAAATAAATAAATATAATGACCACCAATATAACTGACGTTTTTTTCGATTTAGACCACACTCTTTGGGATTTTGATAGAAATTCTGAATTGGCTTTTCATCGAATTTTTAAGAGTAGATTTCCAGAAATTGATAGTCGGGATTTTGCAGAAAAATACATTCCCATCAATCAAGCCTGTTGGAAGTTGTATCAGAACGATGCAATTACGCATCTAGAATTGCGTTACAATAGATTAAAATATTCTTTCGATGCTTTGGATGTTGCCATTTCTGACGAAGATATTCATCAAATTGCCAACGATTATATTGAATTTCTAACCGATAATAACCATCTTTTTGATGGGGCAATAGAAGTTTTAGAGTATTTGAAACCAAAATATAAGTTGCATATTATTACCAATGGTTTTGCCCATGTGCAGGACAAAAAAATAAATAATGCAGCCCTTTCGGGATATTTTAATACAATAACAAATTCAGATTTAGCAGGCGTTAAAAAGCCAAATAGTGGTATCTTTGATTATGCTATTAATTGGGCTCAAGCATCTAAAGAAAATTGTATTATGATTGGTGATTGTCTGGATGCTGATGTTAATGGTGCTTTGAATGCAGGTTTAGATGCTATTTTCTTTAATGACAAAAAAATAAAAGCTCCAGAAAGTATCAAGCAAATAAACCATTTATTAGAACTTAAAAAATATTTATAATTATGAAAATTAAATTTTTGCTCCTTATTATTCTCACTTCTTTCATTACTTTTTCGCAATCGGTTAATGATTATAAAGCAGTAATTATACCCACTAAATATGATTTTCAAAATGTTGAAAATCAATATCGACTGCAAACTTTGACAAAGTATAATTTGGAAAAAGCAGGGTTTTCGGCTTATTACAACAATGAACAAATTCCTGCTGAATTGAATGATAGATGTAGTTTGTTGTATATAGATGTAAAAAAAGACAATTCTTTTATGGTAACCAAATTATTTGTCACTTTCAGAGATTGTAATAATAAACTTGTTTTCCAGTCTGAAATTGGAAAAAGTAGAGAAAAAGATTTTGAATCGGCTTATAAAGAATCGTTAAATAATGCTTTTGTATTTGTTAATGATTTGCAATACAATTACAATGGAGGCGTAAGTTTAAATACAAAATCCGTGTCGCCTTCTGTAGCAATTGTGCCAACAGTTGCTGTCGTTCCAGTAGTTGTTTCACCTCCTGTTGCTTCAGTAACAGATCCGAATTTGCTATACGCCCAACCCACAGAAAATGGTTTCCAATTAATTGATAAAACGCCAAAAGTGGTGATGAAATTATTGAAAACTTCTAGAGCAGACTCTTTTATTGCTATAAAGAACGGTGTTCAAGGTACTCTAAATGCCAAAGACAATCAATGGTTTTTTGAATATTACAAAGACGATAAATTAGTTTCTGAAAAAGTTTCGGTTAAGTTTTAGTTCAGATTTCAGATTTCAGATTTCAGATTTCAGATTTCAGATTTCAGATTAAGAAGGTTAAACCTCTAATCTGGAATCTGTTTTTTTTTACATTAAATCTGTAACTTGCTAATTGTTAACTGCCGTCTAATTTAATATCCATACTTACTTTTCCAGCGGTTTTTTAGAAATTCTCGAGTACTGTTTTCTCTAGAATTATTGCCTGGATTGTAGAAAACAGTTTCTGAAATGTTGTCAGGAAGAAATTCTTGCTCGGCAAAATTATTAGCATAATCGTGTGAATATTTATACTCATCTCCATAACCCAATTCTTTCATCAATTTTGTCGGTGCGTTTCGCAAATGAATTGGAACAGGCAAATCTCCAGTTTGTTTGACCAACTGTTGCGCATTTCCGATGGCTAAATACGAAGCATTACTTTTGGGAGAAGTGGCTAAATAAATAGCACATTGACTCAAAATAATTCTACTCTCTGGGTAACCAATTGTTGCAACAGCTTGAAAAGTGTTGTTAGCCATAATAAAAGCAGTTGGGTTAGCATTGCCAATATCTTCACTGGATAAAATTAGCATTCGTCGGGCGATGAATTTTACATCTTCGCCACCTTCAATCATTCTTGCCAGCCAATAAACCGCACCGTTTGGGTCGCTCCCTCGAATGGATTTGATGAATGCTGAAATAATGTCGTAATGTTGTTCACCACTTTTGTCATACAAAACGGTGTTTTGTTGGACTAGTTGAAAAACACGATCGTTGGTGATGTTAATTTCGTCTTCAGCGGAAGCATTTACGACCAGTTCAAAAATATTTAATAGTTTGCGCCCATCACCACCTGAAAGTCGCAATAGTGCTTCTGTTTCAGTTAGTTTAATGTTTTTAGAAGCTAAATACGCATCGGTTTTCATTGCTCGATATAGTAAACTTTCCAAATCCTCTTTAGTGAAAGCATTCAGAATATAAACCTGACAACGTGATAATAAAGCGGGAATGACCTCAAAACTTGGGTTTTCTGTCGTAGCTCCAATCAGTGTTATCCAACCTTTTTCGACAGCTGCCAACAAAGAATCTTGTTGTGATTTACTAAAGCGATGAATCTCGTCTATAAATAGAATTGGATTTTTGGCTGTAAAAAGTCCACCACTTTGTTTGGCTTTGTCAATTACATCTCTAATGTCTTTTACACCCGAGTTAATAGCACTCAAAATATAAAAAGGACGTTTTGATTCTTGTGCAATGATTTGTGCCAAAGTCGTTTTGCCTGTTCCTGGTGGTCCCCAAAATAATAATGAGGGAATAATTCCTTTGGCAATTTGTTGTGTCAAAGAGCCATTTGGACCCACCAAGTGCGATTGACTGATGTAGTCTTCTAATTTTTGCGGGCGTATGCGTTCGGCTAGTGGTGCTTGCATTTTTTTAAAATCTAAAATTGTTATTCTTCAATCTGAAATCAAAAAAAAACTGTTGTAAAATTACTGTTTTTATTTGAAGCTATTGACTCTATCTTCTTTTCTCTTTATTCTATTTTCTTTTTTTATATATGACAAAATAGCACTAAATTACTTTTGGATACATTTTTGAATAAATCTAAAATTTAAAGTCAAAACTCTAAAATTTCTAATGGACGACAATCAATTCAAATATTCTAATTCTGTAATCGCCATACCGCTTTTTTTTGTTTGGTTTTTGTGGTTTATTTATTGGTTGCAAATCAAATTTGATTTTGATTTTGATGAAAACGGAATTTTTCCAAGAACATTTTCGGGTTTGCAGGGTATTATTTTCAGTCCTTTTATTCATGCAGATATTCAGCATCTTTATAATAATTCGATTCCATTATTGATTTTATTAGCAGCTTTGCGTTTTTTTTATGCCAAACAATCTTTTGCTGTTATTGGCTATGGGATTTTATTTTCAGGATTAATAACTTGGATAATAGGAAGAGATAGTTATCACATTGGAGCAAGTGGACTAATTTATGTTTTGGTTAGTTTTATTTTTTTCAAAGGAATTCAAACCAAATATTATCGATTAGTGGCTTTGTCACTTACTGTTATTGTGGTTTATGGTGGTTTGATTTGGTATGTATTCCCTAAGGTTGAAGATAAGATTTCTTGGGAAGGACATCTGGCAGGATTTATTACTGGTTTTGCACTTTCGTTATTTTACAAAACGCCCGAATATAAAAAAATAATCAAATACGATTGGGAACATCCTGATTATGATCCGATGCAAGATAAGTTTATGCAACGTTTTGACGAAAATGGTAATTTTGTGAATCTTCCAGTCATTGAACCAGATGAAGAAATACAATCCTATTTTTCTTCTAATCTTCCTGTGAATTACGAGATTGTCTTAAACCAAAAAAATGAATCAAAACCATAGTCTTAATTCATTTTCTATATTTCTTGAAATCTAAATTCTAAAATTTTAGACTCTTTGTCTAACTGCTTCGTATAAAAAAGCACCACAAGCCACAGAAACATTTAGCGAACCAATTGTTCCAAACATTGGAAGTTTTGCTTTTTCGTCTACAATTTTCAGTACAGAAGGATTTATTCCTCTATCTTCTGATCCCATGATGATAGCAACACCTTCTTTTAAATTAATGTCATAAATGTTTTGGTCTGTTTTTTCGGTAGCAGCAACAGTTTTTATGCTAGATCCTTGTAGGTAGAAAATAGCATCTTTAATGTGTTCTACTTTACAAATAGGTACATTAAATACAGCACCAGCTGACGTTTTTACAGTGTCACCATTAACTGGAGCAGAACCAGCTTTTTGAACTATAATTCCGTTTACACCGGTACATTCAGCGGTTCTAATAATAGCACCGAAATTACGTGCGTCAGATATTTGATCTAAAATTAAGAACAAAGGTACTTTTCCAGAAGCAACGGTAGCATCTACTAACTGTTCTAATTCGATAAAACCTATTGGAGAAATGGAGGCTACGGCTCCTTGATGATTGTTTGGAGTTAATCGATTTAGTTTTTCTACCGGGACATAAGAAAAGTTAATGTTAGCACGTTTCATTACCTTCATTAAGTCTTTCATTAATTCGCCTGATATTTCTTTCTGTATAAATACTTTATCTACTTCCTTTCCTGCTTGTATTGCCTCAATAATGGCCCGTATTCCGAATATTAAATGTTCTTTTTCCATGGCGCAAAGATATAAAAAAAACCATCCCGAGATGCGGGATGGTTTTGAGAAATGTTTTAAGATTAAATTTTAGAAATCATCTTCTAAAAATCCTGTTCTTCTGTGTCCTGCGTGGATGTATTTTACCCCAGGATCATAGCTAAATTCTGCAACAAAGTAGATGCTATCCACCATAACACCTGTTTTAGATTTTGCTGCATTTTTTATAATTTTCCCTTCAGTAATTGTGAAAGTTGTTCCAGGATCATTCAAATTTGCCTCTTTGGTAACATTAAATGTCAAATCGGTAGGATTTACATTTAATTTTCCTTTTAACCACCATCCTAATTTTGCATCATTGATATACATTTTTCCATCATTTGCATCAAAGGTTTTATGCATGGCATGTTGTACTAAAATGTCTCCAGATTCATCACTGATATCTATATACCACTCGCCATTCATTGCAACACTTGGAGTGTTACCTTTTTTGTATTCTTCATAGCCATTGTCTTCACAAGATATTAGGCCAGCAATAAGTATAGATACAAACGCTATTTTAGATATTATTTTTTTCATCTTGTTTGTTTTAAGGTTGAACTTGAGTTAGTGTTGCTACAAAAGTATAGACAGTAACTGGGGCTGCTGTATTCCATACACAAGTAAGTACTACTTTTTTGCTTGCAGCATCTACTGTTAAACTTGTAATTGTGGCAGAACCTCCAAAATATGAATTAGTTAATGTGCCTGGGAATGTAAATGTATTAGTAGAAATATTTACTGCATTTATTATACCTCCGGGTGTTTCAGAATCAGCAATTGCTCTTCCATATTCATACCAACCTCCAAAAGAATCAGATACTCCGTATGTGCCATCAGTATTTTTCCAGATGTGAATGTATTTGATGTTTCTGTAAGCATCACTTGGAGTAACTCCGTTTCTGCTAATTGTACAAGTATAAAGACCTTCAATACTATTTACTAAATCTCCATTTTTATATACAATTACTTTTCTAGATGCGTTAGCGTCAAAACCGTCTGAATTTGTAGCTGTATAGGTTACTAAATATTCATCTGCTTTGCTAGTATCTAAAGTTTTAGTTCCTCTGTATTTTCCAGTTGCAACTGTTGTAACTGGAATTGTTGTAGATCCAGCTTTTGCTGTAGCGCCTGGGTCTGTATATGTAGTCCCTAGTGGAACAAAAAAAGGATTAGTTCCAGAAACAGTGATAATGGGATATACAGTTATCGTTGATCCTATTTCTGGTTCGTTACTACACGAAATCAATGTAGTTATAGATAAAACCAGAAAACATAGTTTTTTTATATTTTTCATAATTATTTATTTTAAATATTTAATTTATTTTTTATCCCACCATACTTTTTGAGTCAAATTCAAATGTTGTTTGATATTTGGATTTCTTTCAGTTTCATTATCAGGGTAGTATAATATGCTTGGAACTGTGTTTCCACTAAGTACTGATATTTCAGATGGAATTCTATTTCCTAAAGCATAGTTTGCACTTGCTTTTGTAACTATTTCAGGAAATTTAGTTCTTGTAGTTTCTATGTAGGCTTCCATGTTATTGATGTATGCCAATGAAGCCCATTTTTGAATAATTACTTGTCTTACAGTCGCTTCGATACCCGATCCAGAAATATATTCATAAACACCTCCTGTGGCTAAAAAAGGTGTAGCTAAAGCTCTAGATAAGCCATAAGTTTCAAAAGAAGTTTTTACACCTTCTTCGTATTTTGCTTTTGCACCAGCTCCTCCTCCGTAACGAATTAAAGCTTCTGCTTGTAGAAAGTTACTTTCAGCAACTGTCAATAAATAGACTGGAGTGTCAGCTTTGATATTAGGTCTAGAATAATTGCTAGCTAAATTATTGAAAGTGTCTCCTGATCCTTGAGAGATTGATAAATAAGCCCCTGCAGAATTTGCTCTAAATACTGATTCTAATCTAGGGTCTTCGTTTATATTATAAAATTCAAAAAGGGAGTTACTAGCTACATTGTTTACATCTCCCAAAAAAATCATTTGTACTTCGTAAAAAGGATTTCTTTGATTCAATCCTGTTCCAAAATTTGAAAATTTGGCATCAGATTCTAAAAAATCATTTTCAGCGAGTAGTGTGTTCACTTTTGTAGGATTAGCTAGAGAAGTATAAGCCATTCTCAAATACATTTTCAATTTTAGTGTATTTGCAAATTTTACCCACTGATCCATATCTGATTCGTAAATATTGTCTTGTTTGCCTATTGAAGTGGTAACAGGATTGGCTTTGTAACTTGCTAATGCTGCATCAATTTTAGCGATTAAATCCAAGTAAATGACACTTCCTTCAGTTGTTTTAGGTGTAATGTTATTTACCCCTTGTAGGGCTTCAGTATAAGGAACATCACCAAAAACATCTACTAAAAGTTGAAATGTATAAGCTTTCAAAGCTGTACCAATAAGTACACCACCAGTGTCGCCAGTTTTGTTGGATTCAGTAATTACGAATTCTAAATCGTTGATACAACCAGCATACAGTTCTGTCCAAGTTCTATTGGCATAAGAGGTGTCCATATTGTATTGATCAATAGTTTCGTATTGACCTGCTGTAGGTGCTTGTGTGTGGTATTGAGCATAAAAGCCTCCAAGGTTAGAAAAATCTCCGCCTGTAACTGTTATGAGTGAGGCTTGTGCTGCTGAAAGTGCTAGACCTGGTGTGATTTCAGTTGGAGAATTGGGATCAGTATTAATGTCTAGCTGATTTTCGCAAGAAAAAAGTATTCCTGTTAAAAGCACTAAAAATAGTTTATTTATTGATTTCATAATTTTTTAATTAAAAGTTAGCTTTAAGACTAAATCCAAGACTTCTAGTTGAAGGGTTTGCGCTGAATTCTCCAAATTGTCCTTCTAAATCAGTTCCGAATGTTGATGCTTCAGGATCAATGTATTGGTTGCTTGCAGGAGTCCATAGAAATAAGTTACGACCAATAATTGATACCGTTAAATTATTAAGACCAGTTCCTTTAAGTATATTTGAAGGTAAATTGTAGCTTAATACAACTTCACGTAGTTTCACAAATGATTTATCGATTACATTTTCTCTATCTAAAGCTACTGCTGAATAATAATTATCCATGTGTTCGTTATCAACAGGAGTTGTATTTGGAGTGTAAGTTACATTTCCTGCTCCGTCAGTATTTGCTACTACTGAATTTGGAACAATAAACGGGTTACGATCGTTGTAGGTTGTTGTAATTGAGTTTCCTGTGAATCTTGTGATTTCGGCAGTTCTTGAATACATTAAACCGCCTTGACGAATGTCGAAACTAAAATCAAGTGTAAAATTTTTGTATGTAAATGTGTTTCCAACACCTAAAGTATAATCGTACTGAGTATCACCATACACTTCTTTGTCAGGTGACGCAACAGGTATTCCATCTGAATCTACAACAATGTTTCCATTAGGATCTCTCAAAGGAACACTTCCGTATATAAGCCCTACAGGTTGACCTTCTCTTGCAATAAACGATGTAGTACTTAATCCTCCTAATGAAACTTGTGCTATTCTTGGATCTAACTCTTCAAGGATTGTATTGTTTTTAGCATAGTTGAGAGTAGTAGTCCAATTGAATCCATTGTTTGAATTTTTAATGATAAGAACCGATAATAAAGCTTCAATACCTTTGTTAGATAATGTTCCTATGTTAGCAGTTTGTGAGGTATATCCACTACTTGGGGCTAAAGGAAGTGATAAAATTTGATTTTCTACCTTTGCGTTATAGTATGCAAAATCTAAATTGATACGACTCTTGAAAAAAGAAAGTTCAGCTCCAACTTCATATTCTTTTCTAATTTCTGGTTTTAAGAACGGGTTTGCGGCTCTATTTCCTACTTCATAACCGTTAACTCCATTTAAAGGAAAAGCTAACTCTGCAAAGCCTTGATTGTCGGTAGTTCCAGCAACATAAACTGAACCAATCTGATAAGGAGCTGTGTCAACTCCAGTTTCTCCATATCCTGCTCTTAACTTACCATAGGATATGATTTTTTTAATCGCTGGAAAAGTATTAGTGAATACCCAACTGGTATTTAAGCCTCCATACAATACAGACTGATTTTCTTTAGGTAAGGTAGAATACCAGTCATTTCTGATATTTGTAGTAAGGAATAATTGATTATCATAAGACAAAGTACTTGAGTTATAAATTCCGTATAACTTTCTTTTGCTTATTTCAGAAGTAACAGTAGGGTTTTGAGATGAATTACTGAAGGAATGAAAACCAGCTATATCTTGACTACCAACACTAGCGTCTGATAAATATTCATGTCTTTCATTCATATTCCATCCAAATGTAGAGGCAAGTTTGAAATTACTACCCAAATCAAAATCTAAACTGTATAGTATGTCATGATTGTATTGACTCAAGGTTTGGCTAATTTCCGCATAAGATCCTGCTTGTTCTGTTGAAGAACCATCATTTGGACTTCCAGGTGAAGCATCTACTTTAGCAACCCATCTTTTTAATAAATCGTTAGAATGATCTAATCCAAATCGGTAGGTAATGTTAGACCATTTATTGATTTCATAAGAAACATCAACTGATCCATATACACGATTTTTACTATAGTCTGAACCGTCTTCATTCAGAGTAAAATAAGGGTTTGTAATTCCGTAAGGGGTGTAGTAGTTGTCTATATTGTGAAATGCTCCCTTATAGTCTCTAAATTCTGTTATTGGAATATCAGTAGGAATTTGCATAAGATTGTTCATTAAGCTAAGTCCTTGTCCTGTAGCTACACCACTACCACTTGTTTTTACGTAATTTAAATTGCCTGAAAAAGAGAATTTATTTACTTTAGTGCTAGCGGTTAATGCTAATGTGTGTCTTCCGAATGAATCAGCATCTGTTGGGTAAATCCCATCTTGTTGCGTATTTGAGTAGGATAGTCTAGCTGTAGAACTTTCGCTTCCTCCTGAAATTGCTATCGAATTTATTTTAGAAATACCAGTGTCAAAAAAGTTTTCTAATTGATCTTTTTGAAAAGAAAATGGTTTTAGTAATTGAGAATTGTCAACGACATTACCCCAAACTCTTGGTTGGTTGTCAAATTTTGGTCCCCAAGAACCATTTTCAATTAGATAATGTGATCCATCCCATCCTTGACCAAAAGTAGATTGGTATTTAGGGGTTCTTAAAATTTCAGAAAAAGACATTGTACTTGTAACATCAACTGAAATTTTTCCTGATTTACCTTTTTTTGTTGTAATGATAATGGCTCCATTTGCTGCTCTTGATCCGTACAGTGCCGTTGCAGAAGCTCCTTTAAGTACAGTTAATGTTTCAATATCATTTGGGTTGATGTCTCCAGAGCCTCTACCAAAATCGTAGCCACCAGTTAGTGCGTCAGAAAAGTTTGATTCATCATTAATTGGAATCCCATCTACTACATATAAAGGTTGATTTGATCCAGACATACTGCTGAAACCTCTGATAATAACCCCTGAAGAAGCTCCAGGGTCTGTTGAAGCATTGCTTATAACAACCCCAGCAACCTTGCCTTTGAGAGCGTCGGCAACGTTCGTTTGTGCGCCTTGATTTAGTTTTTCAGATTTGATTGTTGTTTGTGCAGATCCAATAGAGGCCTTCTCTCTTTTGATACCAACTGCAGTTACAACAACTTCACTTAATTGTTCTTCAGATGATAGTAACTTAATGTTAATTTGAGATGAACTAGCAGTAACTTCTTGGGTTTTCATCCCAATGAAGCTAAATACCAAGACTTGGCTTGGTGTTGCTTTGATGAAGTATTTTCCATCAAAATCAGATTGCGCAGAGGTCTGAGTTCCTTTTACTAATACGCTCACGCCTGGAAGAGGCAATCCTGAATTATCAGAAACGACACCTGTGACAACTCTTTCTTGCGCAAATGTTATTTGCACCATAAGTACTGCGAATAGTACTAAGAATCCATTGAACTTTAGTTTCATGTTTAAATATTTTGAATTAGTAAAACAAAATTCTTAATAATTTGTTAACTTTCCTAATATTTATAACGTTATTTTATGCGTGCATATTAAAATTGATGTTTTAACATTAATAAGTTAAAATGTTATATTATGTGTTTTTTTGAGGCTTAAAATTTAATATTGTAACTAATGGTAGCGATTGTGTTTTCAAATTTTAACTTTTGATTGCTCGTTTTTCCGTTTGAAAAAGCAATTTTTAGTAATCCATTTCTTGTTTTAATTCCTATGCCAAAGCCTAAACCTACCAGATTTTCTCTAGTTTTTGTGCTTTTGTCTTCGTAATAGCCATAATCCATGATGGTGTTTATGAATAATTCGGATGAAATAATATGCCGGTATTCTGTGATGATAGCCGTCATGAAATTAGCTTGTAAACTGTTTTCTGCAAATCCTCGAATAGAGTTGGTTCCCCCAAATCGATATAATTCATTAATAATATAGTTGTTACTTTTTAAGAAATAATTTTGATAATTTATGTTAATACAGTTTTTTTTGTTCCAATAGAAGTTATGCATCGCATTAATGTTGATGAAAATTTGTTTGTCAGCTCCAGTTGTTTCAAATAATCCGTTTTTTGTTCTTTTTCCAGTTCCTAGAGTTAGTGAAAGATTTGTTTTTTTTGAGAACGTAGAATGAGTGTTGTCTAGTTTTGTGTATTCTAAATTGGTTGTCAAAAAAGAATTCTCAAAATCACTGATGGTGTTGTTGTTGGTGTTTTGAATGTCGCTAGATTCTGTAGCTTGATACCCTAAATAAAATCGAGTGTTGTAATCCAGTAGATAGCCTAAATCAATTGATGTTTTTGTGTTTTGAAAAATACTATCTTGTTTAAAAATATAAATTTGAGCTTTTACTCCTATTGGACTTTTAAATAAGTAAGGGATGTCAATATTAGCTTTGAAAGTCGTTTGTTGGTTTCCGTCGCTTTTCCAGTTAAGTGAAAGCTGTTCTCCGGCTTTTAGGGCATTTTCCAATGTAAGATCTAGATAACCGTTAAAGACTAATTTATTGTTATCATTATTGGTGAAGCCTACAAAGCCATCAAAATTATTAGATTTTCTTTTTTCTAAATAAACAAATACTTTGGTGGTGTCTTTGGTAAATAAAATTTCGGGATATTTTATTTGATTTACAAATCTGAATTTTTCAAAATCATTGTAAATGTTTTTAACGATGTCTTGATTGAATAAATTATTGTTGTATTTACGATTAATCTGTTTTAAGTGTCCTTTAGGGAAATTATTTTTTTTATTACTATCAGCAAATTTAACAACAATGGTGTTTAGTTGTCTTTGTGGTCCGGATTCAAATTGTAAATCGGCATAAAGTAAATTTTTCTTTCTTTGGATGTTGGTTAATTTTAGTTTCGCCATAGCAAAACCCTTCTGTTCTAAACTGATTAGTGTCTTGTTTAAAAAGGGTTCGGTTTCTATATATGGGATTATCAAGGTGTCTTTTGTTTTGTCAAATGCAACTAAATCAAAAACTACGGAATTTCTACTTATATATATATGTATCGATTTGATTCTTTCGCCCAAATTTAATTTTGCTATATAATTTGAATCGTTTTTTTTAACGGTTTCTGATACTTGATTCTCGATAAAACCTTTTTTTGATAATTTTTCTGAAACTAAATTAATTTCTTCCGTTAGTGATTTTATGCTTTTGTGTTTAGGGTTGTACAATAGCGAATCAATTATTTTGTTTTCGTAATCAGAATTTCCAATTACTTGTAATTGAAAATTTTGTCCAAAACAATTGAGTACAAAGTTTAGGAATAATAGAATGAATAGGAAAGGTTTCAAATTAATAAAATTTTAATAAAAGTAATGCAAATATCTAATCTTTGCTATAAAATTTAGAGTATAAATAAAGGTAACGGCATGACTCTGGAAGTATTGTTTTGATTTGGATAAGAATAGTGTTTAGGTTGTTTTGTATTTTGCTAATAAACAAATATTTACTTCTGTTGAAAATTAATTGATTATGGTTTGTTTACTGAAAAAAAATTTCTACATTTGCAACCCCGTAAAAAGCGGGAATTTTATAAACAAGTAATTTTTAGTATTTAACTATGCCAACTATTCAACAATTAGTAAGAACAGGAAGAACTCAGATCACTAAGAAGAGTAAATCGGTTGCTTTAGATTCTTGTCCTCAAAGAAGAGGTGTTTGTACACGTGTTTACACTACAACTCCAAAAAAACCAAACTCTGCAATGCGTAAAGTAGCGCGTGTACGTTTGACAAATGGAAATGAAGTAAATGCTTACATCCCTGGAGAAGGACATAATCTACAAGAGCACTCGATAGTATTAGTGCGAGGCGGAAGAGTAAAAGATTTACCAGGAGTAAGGTACCACATCGTTCGTGGTGCGCTTGATACTTCAGGTGTAGCAGGAAGAACACAACGTAGATCAAAATACGGTGCAAAACGTCCAAAAGAAGCAAAAAAGTAAATCTAAACTAGTTATTTGATTTTAATTATAGAAATTATTATCAATAACAAAAAAAAGAAGAAATGAGAAAAAGAGCGGCAAAGAAAAGACCACTTTTACCAGATCCAAGGTTTAATGACCAATTGGTAACGCGTTTTGTGAACAACTTAATGTGGGATGGTAAGAAATCAACAGCTTTTAAAGTTTTTTATGATGCAATTGACATCATTGAAACTAAAAAGCAAAATGACGAAAAAACGTCATTAGAAATCTGGAAAGATGCTTTAACAAACGTTATGCCTCACGTAGAAGTACGTAGTCGTAGAGTTGGTGGAGCTACATTTCAAATTCCAATGCAAATTAGACCAGATAGAAAAATTTCTATGGCTATGAAATGGTTGATTCTTTATTCAAGAAGAAGAAACGAAAAATCAATGGCTCAAAGATTGGCTTCAGAATGTTTAGCTGCGGCTAAAGAAGAAGGAGCTGCTGTGAAAAAAAGAATGGATACTCACAAAATGGCAGAGGCTAACAAAGCTTTCTCTCACTTTAGATTTTAATTCTTAAGAAATGGCTAGAGATCTTAAATATACAAGAAACATAGGAATTGCTGCTCACATTGATGCTGGTAAGACAACAACAACAGAGCGTATTTTATTCTATACAGGAAAATCACATAAAATTGGTGAAGTACACGATGGTGCTGCAACAATGGACTGGATGGCACAAGAGCAAGAGAGAGGTATTACAATTACTTCTGCAGCTACAACTTGTGAATGGAACTTTCCAACTGAACAAGGTAAAGTTTTACCAGATTCAAAATCATATCACTTTAATATTATCGATACCCCAGGACACGTTGACTTTACAGTTGAAGTAAACCGTTCTTTGCGTGTACTTGATGGTTTGGTTTTTTTATTTAGTGCTGTTGATGGTGTTGAGCCTCAATCAGAAACTAACTGGAGATTAGCAGATCAATATCGTGTGCCACGTATGGGATTTGTTAATAAAATGGATAGACAAGGTTCTAACTTTTTGAATGTATGTCAACAAGTTAGAGATATGTTGAAATCAAACGCTGTTGCAATCACTTTGCCAATTGGTGAAGAAAATGATTTTAAAGGTGTTGTCGATTTAGTTAAAAATCAAGCTATTGTTTGGCATGATGCTACACAAGGAGCTACTTTTGATATTATCGATATCCCTGCGGATATGGTTGATGAAGTAAAAGAATACAGAGATATTCTTATTGAAGCGGTTGCTGATTATGATGAGAACTTGCTTGATAAATACATGGAAGATCCGGATTCTATCACAGAAGAAGAGATTAATATTGCATTAAGAGCTGCGACTATGGATATGGCTATCATTCCTATGATTGCTGGTTCATCTTTCAAAAATAAAGGAGTTCAATTTATGTTAGATGCAGTATGTAAATATTTACCATCTCCAATGGATAAAGAAGGTATTTCTGGAATTCACCCAGATGATGCTGAATTGCTTGAAGAAGATCAAACTCAAATTTTGCGTAAACCAGATGTAAAAGAGCCATTCGCTGCTTTGGCATTTAAGATTGCTACTGACCCATTCGTAGGTCGTTTGGCTTTCTTCCGTGCTTATTCAGGAAGATTGGATGCTGGTTCTTATGTATTGAATACTCGTTCTGGAAACAAAGAAAGAATTTCTCGTATCTACCAAATGCACGCTAACAAACAAAATCCAATCGAATATATTGAGGCTGGAGATATTGGAGCTGCTGTTGGATTTAAAGATATCAAAACTGGAGATACATTGTGTGATGAAAAACACCCAATCATTCTTGAGTCTATGAAATTCCCTGCTCCAGTAATTGGTATTGCTATTGAGCCTAAAACTAAAGCTGACGTAGATAAAATGGGTATGGCTTTGGCTAAATTAGCTGAAGAGGATCCAACTTTTACAGTTAGAACTGACGAAGCTTCAGGTCAAACAATTATTTCAGGTATGGGTGAGCTTCACTTGGATATCTTGGTTGATAGAATGAAGCGTGAATTCAAAGTTGAAGTAAACCAAGGTGAGCCTCAAGTTGAATACAAAGAAGCTTTTACAAAATCTGCTCAACACAGAGAAACTTACAAGAAACAATCTGGAGGTCGTGGTAAATTCGGTGATATCGTATTTAGACTTGAGCCTGCTGAAGAAGTTGATGGTAAAGTTCCGGTTGGATTGCAGTTTGTGAATGAGGTAAAAGGAGGAAACGTTCCAAAAGAATATATACCTTCTGTAGAAAAAGGTTTCCGTGAAGCTATGAAAACTGGTCCTTTAGCAGGATACCAAGTGGATAGTTTAAAAGTTACTTTATTAGACGGGTCTTTCCATCCTGTGGATTCTGATGCACTTTCTTTTGAATTAGCGGCTAGAATGGGATATAGAGAGGTGGCTAAAGCTGCTGGTGCAGTTATTCTTGAGCCTATCATGAAAATGGAAGTTATTACACCGGAAGAAAACATGGGAGATATCGTAGGTGATATTAACCGTCGTAGAGGTCAGGTAAATGATATGGGGGATAGAAATGGTGCAAAAACTATTAAGGCAGATGTGCCATTATCAGAAATGTTTGGTTATGTAACAACATTAAGAACGTTGTCTTCTGGTAGAGCAACATCTACAATGGAATTTTCACACTATTCAGAAACGCCTTCTAATATTTCAGAAGCGGTTATCAAAAAAGCAAAAGGAAACGCATAATCTTTAAGAAAATGAGTCAAAAAATCAGAATAAAACTAAAATCTTACGATCATATGTTGGTAGATAAGTCTGCTGAAAAGATTGTAAAAACGGTTAAAACTACCGGTGCAGTTGTTACAGGGCCAATTCCGTTACCAACTCACAAAAAACTTTTTACTGTACTACGTTCTCCACACGTTAACAAAAAAGCGAGAGAGCAATTTGAAGTAATGTCATACAAGAGATTGATTGATATTTATTCATCTTCATCAAAAACTATTGATGCCTTGATGAAGTTGGAATTGCCTAGCGGAGTTGAAGTAGAGATCAAAGTTTAGTTAGCTTACTAGTAAAAAAGGGCGCTGTTTTTAAGTGAAAAATATTTTTTTGGTTTGTGTGCAAATAATGTTTACTTTTGCACCACCAAAAAAATAAAGCTTGCTTAAAAGCTGCGTTCTATATTTGTATTTAATAATTAATAATTAATATTTATGTCTGGGTTAATCGGAAGAAAAATTGGCATGACAAGCATCTTTGACGAGAACGGGAAAAACATTCCTTGTACTGTTATTGAAGCTGGACCATGTGTAGTTACCCAAGTCAGAACCAAAGGTGTTGACGGGTATGAAGCGTTGCAACTAGGTTTCGATGACAAAAACGAGAAACATTCCACTAAAGCGGCCATTGGTCACTTTGCGAAAGCGGGAACTGTAGCTAAGAAAAAAGTCGTTGAATTCCAAGATTTTGCAAGCGAACAAAAATTAGGAGACGTTATTAATGTGTCTATTTTTGAAGAAGGAGAATTTGTAGATGTACAAGGTGTATCTAAAGGTAAAGGTTTTCAAGGGGTTGTTAAACGTCACGGTTTTGGTGGTGTTGGACAAGCAACTCACGGTCAACACAACCGTTTAAGAGCGCCAGGTTCTGTAGGAGCTTCTTCTTATCCATCTAGAGTATTCAAAGGAATGCGTATGGCTGGAAGAATGGGAGGAGATAATGTAAAAGTTCAAAACCTTAGAGTTTTAAAAGTAGTGGCTGATAAGAACCTACTTGTTATTAAAGGATGTGTTCCTGGTCATAACAACTCTTATGTAATCATTCAGAAGTAATGGAAGCAAAAGTATTAGATTTCAATGGAAAAGATACTGGAAGAAAAGTTCAACTTTCTGATTCAGTATTCGGTATAGAACCAAACAATCACGCAGTATACCTTGATGTTAAGCAATATCTTGCTAATCAAAGACAAGGAACGCACAAAGCTAAAGAAAGAGCTGAAGTAGCCGGAAGTACTCGTAAAATTAAAAAACAAAAAGGAACTGGTACTGCTCGTGCGGGTAGTGCAAAAAATCCATTGTTTAAAGGTGGTGGAACAGTTTTTGGACCAAGACCAAGAAGTTATTCATTCAAATTGAATAAAAACTTGAAAAGATTGGCTAGAAAATCTGCTTTCTCAATTAAAGCAAAAGAGTCGAATATTATCGTTCTTGAAGACTTCAATTTTGAAACACCAAACACTAAAAATTTCATTAACGTTTTGAAAGCTTTAGAGTTGGAGAATAAAAAATCTTTATTTGTGTTGGGCGATTCGAATAAAAATGTATATTTGTCGTCTCGTAATTTAAAGGCGTCTAATGTTATAAGTAGCTCTGAATTAAGTACTTATGATATTTTAAATACTAATACTTTAGTGCTTTTAGAGGGTTCTTTAGAGGTAATTGAAGAAAATTTAAGCAAATAATAGGATATGAGCATCATAATTAAACCTATAGTAACAGAAAAAGTAACCAAAGAAAGTGAAGTTTTAAATCGCTTCGGATTCGTTGTTGACAAAAAAGCAAACAAAGTTCAAATTAAGAAAGCTATTGAAGCTGCTTATGGAGTAACTATCGTTTCAGTTAACACGATGAACGTAAGGCCGGATAGAACTACAAAATACACTAAAAGTGGTCTTATCAGTGGAAAGACAAATGCAATCAAAAAAGCAATTGTGCAAGTACAAGAAGGAGAAACAATTGATTTTTACAACAATATCTAAGATAAAATGTCAGTAAGAAAATTAAAACCTATTACCCCAGGTCAGCGATTTAGAGTTGTGAATGGTTATGACGCCATTACAACTGATAAGCCGGAACGCTCTTTGATAGCGCCGATAAAAAACTCTGGAGGTAGAAATAGTCAAGGAAAGATGACCATGCGTTATACGGGTGGTGGTCACAAGCAGAGATATCGTATTATTGATTTCAAAAGAACTAAAGATGGAATTCCAGCTACAGTTAAATCAATTGAGTACGATCCAAACAGAACTGCGTTTATCGCTTTGTTGGCTTATGCTGATGGAGAGAAAACTTATGTTATTGCTCAAAACGGATTGAAAGTTGGTCAGAAATTAGTTTCTGGTCCAGAATCTCAACCTGAAATTGGGAACACATTACCATTAAGTAGAGTTCCGCTTGGAACTGTAATTTCTTGTATCGAATTGAGACCAGGACAAGGAGCAGTTATTGCTCGTTCTGCTGGAACATTTGCTCAATTAATGGCAAGAGATGGAAAATATGCAACAATCAAAATGCCTTCTGGAGAAACAAGATTGATTTTGTTGACTTGTTCGGCTACAATTGGTGCGGTTTCTAATTCAGACCACCAATTAGTTGTATCTGGTAAAGCAGGTAGAACAAGATGGTTAGGTAGAAGACCGAGAACAAGACCTGTTGCAATGAACCCTGTCGATCACCCAATGGGTGGTGGTGAAGGTCGTTCTTCTGGTGGACATCCACGCTCTAGAAACGGTATACCTGCTAAAGGTTATAGAACACGTTCTAAGAAAAACCCGAGTAACAAGTACATTGTAGAACGTAGAAAGAAATAATAAGATATGGCACGTTCATTAAAAAAAGGACCTTTCGTTCATTATAAGTTAGAAAAGAAAGTTGAAGAAAACATTGCAGGTGGTAATAAAGGAGTGGTTAAGACTTGGTCTAGAGCTTCTATGATTACTCCAGATTTTGTTGGACAAACTATCGCAGTTCATAACGGTCGTCAATTTGTACCAGTTTACGTAACAGAAAACATGGTAGGTCATAAATTAGGAGAATTTTCACCAACTAGATCTTTTAGAGGTCATGCTGGAGCAAAAAATAAAGGTAAAAAATAAGAAGCAATGGGAGTTCGTAAAAGAGAAACAGCTGATGCAAGAAAAGAGGCTAATAAGTCACTAGCTTTTGCAAAATTGAATAACTGCCCTACTTCACCTAGAAAAATGCGCTTAGTAGCAGATCTAGTAAGAGGTCAGAAGGTAGAAAGAGCACTAAATATATTAAGATTTAGTTCTAAAGAAGCTTCAAGAAAATTAGAAAAACTATTATTATCTGCTATCAATAATTGGGAGCAAAAGAATAGTGAAGCTAGTTTAGAAGAAGCAGGCTTATTTGTAAAAACTATCACTGTAGATGGTGGAATGATGTTGAAAAGACTTCGTCCAGCTCCACAAGGTAGAGCACACAGAATTAGAAAACGTTCAAACCACGTAACAATCGTGTTAGGGGCTATTAATGATAACACACAAGCAAAATAATTAAAGATGGGACAAAAGACAAATCCAATTGGAAATAGACTTGGTATCATCAGAGGATGGGACTCTAACTGGTATGGTGGAAATGACTACGGTGATAAATTAGCCGAAGACTATAAAATCAGAAAGTATGTACATGCTCGTTTATCAAAAGCTAGTGTATCAAAAGTAATCATCGAGAGAACTTTGAAGCTTGTAACCGTTACTATCACTACTGCTAGACCTGGTATTATTATCGGAAAAGGTGGTCAAGAGGTAGACAAGTTGAAAGAAGAACTCAAGAAAGTTACTGACAAAGAGGTTCAAATCAACATCTTTGAAATAAAAAGACCTGAACTTGACGCGTATCTAGTTGCTACAAGCATCTGTCGTCAAATCGAAAGCCGTATTTCTTACAGACGTGCAATCAAAATGGCTATTGCTGCTTCTATGCGTATGAACGCTGAAGGTATCAAAGTTTTGATTTCTGGTCGTTTGAATGGTGCAGAGATGGCACGTTCAGAAGGTTTCAAAGAAGGAAGAATTCCTCTATCAACTTTCAGAGCTGATATTGATTATGCTTTGGCTGAAGCACATACTACTTACGGTAGAATGGGTATCAAAGTATGGATCATGAAAGGTGAAGTTTATGGAAAGAGAGATCTTTCTCCACTTGCAGGAATGGATAAAAAACAATCTGGAACTGGTGGTGGTAAAGGTGGAGATGCTCCGAGAGGAGACAGAAAAACTTTTAATAAAGGTGGAAAACCAGACGCTCGTAAAAGAAAGTAAATTTTTAAATTAAAGTAAAATGTTACAGCCTAAAAGAACAAAATACCGTAAGGTACAAAAGGGTAAAATGAAAGGGAACTCTCAAAGAGGGCATGAACTTTCTAATGGAATGTTTGGTATTAAATCTGTACATGAAGATGGAATGTTCTTAACCTCTCGTCAAATCGAAGCTGCACGTATCGCTGCAACTCGTTTTATGAAAAGAGAAGGACAATTATGGATTAAAATATTTCCAGACAAACCAATTACTAAGAAGCCTTTAGAGGTACGTATGGGTAAAGGTAAAGGAGCAGTTGAGTATTGGGCTGCCGTTGTTAAACCCGGAAGAATTATGTTTGAAGTTGGAGGAGTTCCATTGTCAGTTGCAAAAGAGGCTTTACGTCTTGCAGCTCAAAAACTACCAGTAAAAACAAAGTTCGTTGTTGCTAGAGATTTCGAAGCATAATTAATTATATATTATGAAACAATCAGAAATAAAAGATCTTTCTGCAGTAGAGTTGCAAGAAAAACTTAACCAAACTAAGAAGGTTTATGCCGACTTAAAAATGGCTCATGCTATTTCTCCAATCGAGAATCCACTTCAAATTAGAAGTGTAAGAAGAACGGTTGCTAGATTAGCTACAGAACTTACTAAAAGAGAATTACAATAATTGTAGTCTGCTGAAAGATGGAAGAAAAAAGAAATTTAAGAAAAGAAAGAATTGGGGTTGTTACTTCAAACAAAATGGATAAATCCATCGTTGTTGCTCAAGTAACTAGAGTAAAACACCCATTATACGGTAAGTTCGTGTTGAAAACAAAGAAATTTGTTGCGCATGACGAAACAAACGACTGTAACATTGGAGATACTGTAAGAATTAGCGAAACGCGTCCTTTGAGTAAATCAAAATGTTGGAGATTAGTTGAAATCTTAGAAAGAGCTAAATAATTATGGTACAACAAGAATCAAGACTAAAAGTAGCAGATAACACGGGAGCAAAAGAAGTTTTAACTATCCGTGTTTTAGGAGGTACCAAAAGAAGGTATGCCTCTGTTGGTGACAAGATTGTAGTTTCTATAAAAGATGCAACTCCAAACGGAAACGTTAAAAAAGGAGCTGTTTCAACTGCAGTTGTTGTACGTACCAAAAAAGAAGTGAGAAGAGCTGATGGTTCTTATATCCGTTTCGATGACAATGCATGTGTCCTTTTGAACGCTGCAGGAGAAATGAGAGGGACTCGTGTTTTTGGTCCAGTAGCAAGAGAACTTCGTGAAAAACAATTCATGAAAATTGTATCATTAGCACCAGAAGTGCTTTAATTATTTTAAGATGATAAAGCTAAAAATAAAATCAGGTGACATTGTAAGAGTTATCGCTGGTGACCATAAAGGCGCTGAAGGTAAAGTTTTACGTGTGTACAAAGAGAAAAACAAAGCAATTGTTGAAGGTGTAAACATGGTTTCAAAACACACGAAACCAAGTGCAAAAAACCCTCAAGGTGGTATTGTAAAAAAGGAAGCTTCTATACAAATTTCTAACATCTCTCTAATTGATCCTAAAACAAAGGAAACAACTAGAGTTGGAATTAGAGTTGAAGGAGATAAGAAAGTAAGATTTTCAAAAAAATCTAATCAAGTACTATAGTAATGGCATATATACCTAGACTAAAAGAAGAATATAAGAGTAGAGTTATCTCTGCTCTTAAAGAAGAATTCGGTTACACAAACGTAATGCAGGTTCCAAAATTGGAAAAAATCGTTTTGAGTAAAGGAGTTGGTGCAGCTGTATCTGATAAAAAACTTATTGACTATGCGGTTGAGGAGTTAACAAAGATCACTGGACAGAAAGCAGTAGCTACAATTTCAAAGAAAGACGTTGCGTCTTTTAAATTGAGAAAAGGTATGCCTATTGGAGCAAAAGTTACTTTGCGCGGAGAAAGAATGTATGAGTTTTTAGACAGATTGATTACTTCTTCTTTGCCACGTGTTAGAGATTTCAGTGGAATTAAAGCTACTGGTTTTGACGGAAGAGGGAACTATAACCTTGGTGTTTTGGAGCAAATCATTTTCCCAGAAATTGATATTGATAAAGTAAACAAAATTTCAGGTATGGATATTACTTTTGTTACTTCTGCAAAAACAGACAAGGAAGCAAAGTCACTATTGGCTGAATTAGGATTACCTTTTAAAAAGAATTAAGACATGGCTAAAGAATCAATGAAAGCCCGCGAGGTGAAGAGAGAAAGAACGGTAGCAAAGTATGCTGAAAAAAGAAAAGCTTTGAAAGAAGCTGGAGATTCAGTAGGTTTGCAAAAATTACCAAAAAATGCTTCACCAGTTCGTTTACACAATCGTTGTAAATTAACAGGAAGACCAAGAGGTTATATTCGTCAATTTGGTATTTCACGTGTAACATTTCGTGAAATGGCAAATAATGGATTAATTCCAGGTGTTAAAAAAGCATCTTGGTAATCTGAAAAAAAGTTTGTACTTTTGCAATCCAAAAAATAATTTAACTGGCTAAAGGTTCGTTTGATGAGTATCTCACGAAAACCATAGCCGCAATTTTATACATATGTATACAGATCCTATTGCAGATTATTTGACGAGAGTTAGAAACGCTGTGGCTGCAAACCACAAAGTTGTCGAAATTCCAGCATCTAATCTTAAAAAAGAAATAACTAAGATCTTATTTGATCAAGGATATATCTTAAGTTACAAATTTGAGAGCAACACCGTTCAGGGTTCAATCAAAATCGCTTTGAAGTATGATAAAGATACTAAAGAGTCTGTAATCAAAGATATCCAAAGAATTAGTAAACCAGGTTTACGTAAGTATGCAGGTTCTTCTAACATCCCAAGAATCCTTAACGGATTAGGAATTGCTATCGTTTCAACTTCAAAAGGTCTTATGACTGGAAAACAAGCAAAGCAATTAAATGTAGGTGGTGAAGTAATTTGTTACGTATACTAATTAAAAAGACTTATAAGAGATGTCAAGAATAGGTAAAAATCCCGTTGTAATCCCTGCCGGAGTAACTGTTGAAGTTGCTAATGGTATTATTACAGTAAAAGGAAAAAATGGTCAACTAACGCAGGAATATTCAGATGTTACTGTAACAGTTGAAGGAGATCAAGTTCAAGTGGACAGATCATCTGATCACAAAGACCAAAGAGCAAAACATGGTTTGTACAGATCTTTAATCAATAATATGATTACTGGTGTAACTGAAGGTTTTACTAAAGAATTAGAATTGGTAGGAGTTGGTTATAGAGCTTCTAATCAAGGACAAAAATTAGATTTAGCTCTTGGATTTTCTCATAATATTGTTTTAGAAGTAGCTCCAGAAGTTAAAGTAGAAACAATATCTGAAAAAGGTAAAAATCCAATCGTGAAATTAACATCATTTGACAAACAACTTTTAGGAGCTGTTGCTGCGAAAATCAGAGGTTTCCGTAAGCCAGAACCATACAAAGGAAAAGGTGTTAAGTTTGTAGGTGAAGTATTAAGAAGAAAAGCAGGTAAATCAGCGTAAAAAATAACATTATGTCATTAACAAAACCTGAAAGAAGACAGAGAATCAGATTCAGAATTAGAAAAACAATTAGTGGTACTGCTACTAATCCAAGACTTTCTGTATTTAGAAGTAACAAAGAAATTTATGCTCAACTTATTGATGATGTAAATGGAGTTACTTTATTAGCTGCTTCTTCAAGAGAAAAAGAAATAGGAAACGGTACAAACGTAGAAGTTGCAACAGCAGTTGGAAAACTAGTTGCAGAAAAAGCGTTAAAAGCTGGGATAGAAAAAGTAACTTTTGATAGAGGAGGTTATTTATATCACGGTCGTATTAAATCATTAGCGGAAGGCGCGAGAGCGGCTGGACTTAAATTCTAATATAGTATGTCTAATAGTAAATACAAGAATGTAGAGCTAGTAAAACCAACTGGTCTTGAATTAAAAGATCGTTTGGTAAGTGTAAATCGTGTTACTAAAGTTACAAAAGGTGGTAGAGCATTTGGTTTTTCTGCTATTGTAGTTGTAGGTGATGAAAATGGAGTAGTTGGTCACGGATTAGGAAAATCTAAAGATGTTTCTGAAGCAATTGCGAAAGCAGTAGAAGATGCAAAGAAAAATTTAGTTAAGATTCCTTTGAATGGACAATCAGTTCCTCACGAGCAAAAAGGAAAATTTGGTGGAGCACGTGTGTTTTTAATTCCTGCCTCTCATGGTACTGGAGTTATTGCTGGTGGTGCTGTTCGTTCAGTACTTGAGTCTGTTGGGATACATGATGTGTTGTCAAAATCTCAAGGATCATCAAATCCTCACAACGTGGTTAAAGCAACTTTTGATGCTTTATTACAAATGAGAAGTGCTTATACTGTTGCAAAACAGAGAGGTGTTTCTTTAGAAAAAGTTTTTAAAGGTTAATTCAAGGAAATTATGGCTAAATTATTAGTAAAACAAGTAAGAAGCAAAATCAACTGTCCTCTTTCTCAAAAAAGAGGTTTAGAAGCTTTAGGTCTTCGTAAAATGGGTCAAGTTGTAGAACACGATTCAAATCCAACTATCCTTGGAATGATAAATAAAGTTAAACACTTAGTTTCTGTTGAAGAAGCTAAATAACAAATACGTTATGAATTTAAGTAACTTAAAACCGGCTGAAGGGTCAACACACAATCAAAATAAAAGATTGGGTAGAGGAGAAGGTTCTGGAAAAGGTGGTACTGCTGCACGTGGTCACAAAGGAGCAAAATCTCGTTCTGGTTATTCTAAAAAGATTGGATTTGAAGGTGGACAAATGCCACTTCAAAGACGTGTGCCTAAGTTTGGTTTCACAAACATCAACCGTAAAGAATACGAAGGTGTGAATCTTGATACACTTCAATTGTTAGTGGATAATGGTATTGTTACAGATGCAGTTGATATGACTGTTTATGTTGCTAACCGTTTAGCTACTAAAAATGAGATCGTTAAGATTTTAGGAAGAGGAGAATTGAAAGCAAAATTAACGGTAACTGCTCACAAATTTACTGCTACTGCAAAAGCTGCTATTGAAGCTGCTGGTGGAGAAGCTGTAACACTTTAATTTTCCGATTAAGATGAAGAAATTTATTGAATCGCTAATTAATGTTTGGAAAATCGAGGAGCTAAAAAATAGAATTCTAATTACATTAGGTATTCTTTTAGTGTATCGTTTTGGTGCTCATGTTACTCTTCCTGGTATTGATGCTACGCAATTGACTGGATTAGCTGGACAAACTAAAGAAGGAATTGGTTCAGTTCTGGATATGTTTACTGGTGGTGCTTTTTCAAAAGCTTCCGTTTTTGCTTTAGGTATTATGCCTTATATTTCTGCTTCAATTGTTGTTCAGTTAATGGGAATTGCGATTCCGTATTTACAAAAACTTCAGAGTGATGGAGAAAGTGGTAGAAAAAAAATCAATCAAATTACTCGTTGGTTAACAATAGGTATAACATTGGTTGAAGGACCAGGATACATTTATAATCTATATAGAACAATACCAAGTAGTGCGTTCTTGTTAGGTTTTGATTCATTTGAATTTTTATTTTCTTCAGTAATTATTCTAGTTACAGGTACAATTTTTGCCATGTGGTTAGGAGAAAAAATCACTGACAAAGGAATCGGTAACGGAATTTCTCTGTTAATTATGGTAGGTATTTTGGCTAGATTTCCACAAGCTTTTATACAGGAATTTGCTGCTAGAGTTACAAACAATAATGGAGGACTAATGTTGTTAGTTGTGGAAATTATTGTTTGGTTATTAGTTATTATTTCTTGTATACTGTTAGTAATGGCAGTGAGAAAGATACCTGTACAGTACGCACGTCGTACTACTTCAGGGGATTTTGAACAAGATATGATGGGTGGTAACAGACAGTGGATTCCATTGAAATTAAATGCCTCTGGTGTAATGCCAATTATCTTTGCTCAGGCAATTATGTTTATTCCTGCTGCTGTTGCAGGTTTATCAAAAGCAGATACTGCACAATCAATAGTTGGTGCTTTTAGTAATATGTTCGGGTTTTGGTATAATTTTGTTTTTGCAACTTTAATAGTTGTATTTACTTTCTTCTATACTGCAATCACAGTTCCTACTAATAAGATGTCTGACGATTTAAAAAGAAGTGGTGGTTTTATTCCAGGTGTTCGACCAGGAGTTGAAACTTCTGAATTTCTTGATAAAGTGATGTCTTTAATCACATTTCCAGGCTCTTTATTTCTGGCGCTGATAGCTGTGTTCCCAGCGATTGTAGTTAGTGTTATGGATGTTCAACAATCTTGGGCAATGTTTTTTGGAGGTACATCATTAATCATTATGGTTGGTGTTGCAATAGATACTATTCAGCAAATCAATTCATACTTGTTGAATAAACATTATGATGGATTAATGAAAAGTGGTAAAAATAGAAAAGCAGTAGCTTAATCTTATGGCAAAACAATCAGCAATAGAACAAGACGGATCAATCATTGAAGCATTGTCAAATGCAATGTTCCGTGTTGAGTTAGAAAATGGACATATAGTAATTGCTCATATATCTGGAAAAATGCGTATGCATTACATCAAATTATTACCCGGTGATAAAGTGAAACTAGAAATGAGCCCTTACGATTTGTCAAAAGCAAGAATTACTTATAGATATTAAAGATATTCACAATGAAAGTAAGAGCATCAGTTAAAAAAAGAAGTGCCGAGTGCAAGATTGTACGAAGAAAAGGCAGATTATACGTAATCAACAAAAAGAATCCTAGATTTAAACAAAGACAAGGATAGTTATGGCAAGAATAGCAGGGGTAGATATCCCAAAAAACAAAAGAGGAGTTATCGCTTTGACCTACATTTTCGGAATAGGTAGAAGTAGAGCAATTGAGATTTTAGAGAAAGCTCAAGTTAGCCAAGATACAAAAGTGCAAGATTGGAATGATGACGAGATCGGAGCAATTCGTGATGCTGTATCATTTTTCAAAATTGAAGGTGAACTACGTTCAGAAGTTTCTTTAAACATTAAACGTTTAATGGATATTGGATGTTATAGAGGTATTCGTCATAGATCTGGTCTTCCATTAAGAGGACAAAGAACGAAGAACAACTCTAGAACAAGAAAAGGTAAAAGAAAAACTGTTGCTAACAAGAAAAAAGCAACTAAATAATAAGTAATATGGCTAAAGCAACTACAAAAAAACGTAAAGTTATCGTTGAATCAACGGGTGAAGCTCATATTAGTGCCACTTTTAACAACATCATTATTTCTTTGACAAATAAGAAAGGTGATGTTATTTCTTGGTCTTCTGCAGGTAAAATGGGTTTCAGAGGTTCTAAAAAGAACACTCCGTATGCAGCTCAAATGGCAGCAGAAGATTGCAGTAAAGTAGCGTTAGAAGCTGGACTTAAAAAAGTAAAAGTTTATGTAAAAGGACCAGGAAACGGACGAGAGTCTGCTATCCGTTCTTTGCATAACGGTGGAATTGAAGTGACTGAAATCATTGATGTTACTCCAATGCCTCACAACGGATGTCGTCCTCCAAAAAGACGTAGAGTTTAATACTCAAAAACAAATTATAGTATAACCTAGATTGAATATCGATTATTGAAGGATCAGACCTGAATTCATAATCTCAATCTTAAACAATTTAAAATGGCAAGATATACTGGTCCTAGTACAAGAATCGCTCGTAAATTTGGCGAAGCAATTTTCGGAGACGATAAAGCATTCGAAAAAAGAAATTACCCTCCTGGACAACACGGGATGGCTAAAAAAAGAGGAAAAAAATCTGAATTTGCTATCCAATTAATGGAAAAACAAAAAGCTAAATATTCTTATGGAATTTTAGAAAAACAATTCAGAGGTTTATTCAAAAAAGCATCAGCTACTAAAGGTGTTACTGGTGAAGTTTTATTACAGTTATGTGAAGCAAGATTAGACAACGTAGTTTTTAGAATGGGTATTGCTCCTTCTAGAAGAGGTGCTCGTCAAATCGTTTCTCACAGACACGTAACCGTTAATGGTGAAGTGGTTAATATTCCTTCTTACCACCTTAGACCTGGTGATAAAGTTGCAGTTCGTGAAAAATCTAAATCATTAGAAGCTATCGAACGTTCTTTGTCAAATTCAAGTCATGTTTATGAATGGATTACTTGGAATAATGAATTAAAAGAAGGTACTTTCGTTTCTGTACCAGCTAGACTTCAAATTCCAGAAAACATTAAAGAACAATTAATCGTAGAGTTGTACAACAAATAATAATTGACTTAGTCGAAATTTATGGCAATATTTAATTTTCAGAAGCCCGATAAAGTTATCATGATTGATTCAACCGATTTTGAAGGTAAATTCGAATTTAGACCTTTAGAACCTGGTTACGGATTGACAGTTGGTAACGCACTTAGAAGAGTTTTGCTTTCAGCATTAGAAGGTTATGCAATCACATCGGTACGCATCGAAGGTGTAGATCATGAGTTTTCTACTATCTCAGGAGTTGTTGAAGACGTTACAGAAATTATTCTTAATCTTAAGCAAGTACGTTTCAAACGTCAAATCGAAGATATAGATAATGAATCAGTTACTATTTCAGTTACTGGTAAAGATCAATTAACAGCTGGTGATTTCCAGAAATTTATTTCAGGTTTCCAAGTTTTGAATCCAGAACTTGTAATCTGTAATTTAGATCCTAAAATCAAACTACACTTCGATTTAACAATCGAAAAAGGTAGAGGATATGTTCCTGCTGAAGAGAACAAAAAACAAAATGCTGCAATTGGAACTATATTTACTGACTCTATTTTTACTCCGGTAAAAAATGTTAAGTATGCTATTGAAAATTTCCGTGTAGAGCAAAAAACAGATTACGAAAAATTAGTTTTTGAAATTAAAACTGATGGTTCAATTAATCCAAAAGATGCCCTTACTGAAGCTGCTAAAGTTTTGATTCACCACTTTATGTTGTTCTCAGACGAAAGAATTACTCTTGAGGCTGACGAAATTGCACAAACAGAATCGTATGACGAAGAGTCATTACACATGAGACAATTGCTTAAAACCAAGCTTGTTGATATGGATCTTTCTGTAAGAGCATTAAATTGCTTAAAAGCTGCTGAAGTTGATACACTTGGAGATTTAGTATCTTTCAATAAAAATGACCTAATGAAATTCCGTAATTTCGGTAAAAAATCTTTAACGGAACTAGATGAACTAGTGGCGATTAAAAATTTGAACTTCGGAATGGATTTAGCAAAATACAAATTAGATAAAGAATAAATTACTTCATATTTTGCTGTCCAGGGTGGATTATAGCAAGATGAAGATAAAAAAAATATGTCATGAGACACGGAAAAAAATTCAATCACTTAAGCAGACAGACTGCACATAGAGGTTCTATGTTGGCTAATATGGCTTGTTCTCTTATTGAGCACAAACGTATCAATACAACTGTTGCAAAAGCTAAAGCGCTTAAACAATTTGTTGAGCCATTAATTACAAAATCTAAATCTGACACGACTCACAACCGTCGTATCGTTTTTGGATACTTACGTAGCAAATATGCTGTAACTGATTTGTTCAGAGACGTAGCTGCTAAAGTAGGTGACCGTCCAGGTGGATACACTCGTATCATTAAAGTTGGAAATCGTTTAGGAGATAATGCTGATATGGCAATGATCGAATTAGTAGATTTCAATGAGCTTTACAACGGAGGTAAAAAAGAAGTTAAAAAAGCAAAAAGCCGTCGTGGTGGAAAAGCTAAAAAAGCAGATGATGTTGTTGAAGCTCCTGTGGCTGAAACAGAAGGTCCTGCTGCTGAACCTGAAACTCCAAAAGAGGCTGCTGAATAATTATGAAAATAATCATTCTATAAAAATTAAGGATAAACTTTTATTAGTTTGTCCTTTTTTTTTGATTTTTTAGAACTTTAAAATTTACTATGAAGATTATTCGTAATAGTTTGTGCTTTTGATTTTTCATAATAAACTCTTCAATAAATATAAATTTTTCAAAAAACATTGCATCCACTGTTTTAAAGAATTAAATTTGCAAAAAATTTGACTACTGACGAAACGAATTTTGCACTTCATTAGATCATAAAAAAAATAATAGACACCAACGAATGAAATACACAACAAGAAAAAGCGCTATACTTTTATTAAGTGACGGAACCATTTTCCACGGAAAATCTATTGGAATTTCAGGAACTACTTTTGGCGAAGTATGCTTTAATACTGGTATGACGGGTTATCAGGAAATATTTACTGACCCATCTTACTTCGGACAAATTATGGTCGCTACTAATGCTCATATTGGAAACTACGGAGTAAATGACAAAGAAGTAGAATCAGGTGATGTAAAAATCGCAGGGTTAGTTTGTAAAAATTTCAGTTTCAATTATTCTCGTGAAGATGCTTCAGGAAGTTTGGAAGATTATTTTACCAAACAAAACTTGATCTGTATCTCTGATGTTGATACTCGTGGATTGGTAAGTTACATTCGCGACAATGGAGCAATGAACTCGGTAATTTGTACTGATGGAACTCCAATTGAAGAACTGAAAGCGGCTTTAGCAAAAGTTCCAGATATGAAAGGTTTGGAATTGGCTTCTAAAGTTTCTACCACCGAACCTTATTTCTATGGAGATGAAAATGCAACCTATAAAATAGCAGCTTTAGATTTAGGAATTAAAACTAATATCCTTCGTAATTTTGCCAAAAGAGATTGTTACATTAAGGTATTTCCTTATGATTCAAAATATTCAGATTTAGCTGAATTTAATCCAGATGGATTTTTCTTATCCAATGGGCCTGGTGATCCAGAGCCATTAACTGGGGTTATTGAAGTTGCCAAAGAAATTTTGGCTAATGATAAGCCTTTATTTGGTATTTGTTTAGGACACCAAATTATTGGTTTGGCAAATGGAATTTCTACTTATAAAATGTTCAACGGACACAGAGGAATTAATCATCCTGTGAAAAACATCATTACTGGAAGAGGAGAAATCACTTCTCAAAATCATGGATTTGCTGTAAATAAAGAAGAGTTGGATAATAATTCAGATATGGAAATTACACACCTTCATTTGAATGATGGAACTGTTGCAGGAATGCGAGTGAAAGACAAAAATTGTTTCTCTGTACAGTATCATCCAGAAGCAAGTCCAGGACCACACGATTCATCCTATTTGTTTGATCAATTTATTGAAAATATGAAAAAATAAAATTCTTAATTGAATTTTTGATAAAACCGGAAGCTGTCAATTTTGACAGCTTTTTTTTATTGGTTACTTTTTCAATTTCTTATATTCTTCATTTTTATCAAATAAAAAATCCATTAAGCTCAAGGGATTTGAATTTTCTATGATGATTTTTGATTTAGGGTCAGCATCACAATATTCTAAAAAAAGATTTACTTCTTCTGATTTTAATTGCAGTGTTTTGTTGAAATAATCTTGAGTAAATGAGGTTGCTGCTAACTCTTTGAATTCAATTTTTGAATCTTTATCCGTAGTTGTTTCTTGTTCTTTTTTGAATAATTTTAATATTTTTTTTCCAATTTGAATTAAGTCGGCACTATTTGCTAAAGACCCATCATAAACACCTATCGGTTTTGGACTGTTTGCTTTTCTTAAATTTATTTCATCTGCAGCTTCTTTGCTGTAAAACCCAGATGTTTTAATTGGTGATTTTGAAATCTCAACTTCATCTAATTGTTCTGTTTTTTGTGTTAATTCGATGATGATTTCTTTCTTTTTGAAGTCATCTTCTTTTAAGACAAAGCTTTTGTAATCGTATCTTTTAGTAACAAAAACAAGAATGTCTTCCGTTTTTCCTAAAATAGAAAATGTTCCATTCTCATTGGAAATAGATGTCTTTTGACTCGCTAAATTTAGTACTTCGACGTTTTGAATAGGAGTGTAGTTACAAATAATTTTACCTTTTATTTCTTTTTCAGTTTGTGAAAATCCAAGTTGTGAAATAAAAAGTAGTAGTAGAATAAAAGTGTAAGTTTTTGCCATTTGAAATAAGTTTGGTATAAAAGTATTTGATTCTTTTCAAAGTAAAATAATTGCGCCTATAAATTTATGTTAATACTATCTCGGAAACTTGTATTATGTATTTGAATTGTTATTTTTACAGCTATAATTTAATGCTATTCTAGCCGTTAAAACAATTCTATTTCTTGATTCTTAAAGCGTATATTTGCCTTCGATTAATTGGAGGTTAGTATTTTAATCTTGCGCTGGTTTCCTGAATAATTTATAAATAAAATAAAATTTCAAAATAATGCTTTTAAAATCAATACCAATGAAGTTCGTTACTACTAAAATTGCACTTGTGTTTTTTCTTTTGCTTTTTTCAAGCAGTTTTGCTGTAGCACAAGAAATAATAAAAGAAAGTGTAGTTGATACTGTCAAAAAAGTTGATACAGGCAAGAAGTTGAAAGTAGATGGTATTATTGCTAAAGTGGGAGATTACATTATTTTGGATTCGGATATTGATAAATCGTATTTAGAAATTTCAAGCCAAGGAGGTTCTGTTAAAGATATAACAAGATGCCAAATGCTAGGTAAATTAATGGAAGATAAATTGTATGCTCATCAAGCGGTACAAGATAGTTTGAAAGTTACGGATGCAGAGGTTAGGACTTCTATGGAAGAACGATTGAATTATATGGTGGAGCAAATAGGTTCTATGGAAAAAGTAGTAAAATATTATAAAAAAAGTTCAGAAGAAGATTTTAGAACCTACTTTTTTGATGTTTTAAAAGAACAAAAGTTGACCTCTGAAATGCAGAAGAAAATTGTTGATGCCGTAGAAATTACTCCAGAAGAAGTCCGTAATTTCTTTAAAGCCATACCTAAAGATGAGCTTCCTGTTTTTGGAGCAGAAATGGAAGTAGCACAGATTGTTATAACACCAAAAGTTTCGGAAGCCGAGAAACAAAAGGTGATTAATAAACTGAAAGAATTTAAAAAAGAAATTCAAGAAGGAGGTTCTAGTTTTGCTACTAAAGCTGTTTTGTATTCGCAAGATCCAGGTTCAAGAGCTACTGGAGGTTACTATAAAATGAACCGAAAAACACAATTCGTAAAAGAATTTAAAGAAGTAGCCTTTAGTCTTGCCGAAGGAGAAATTTCAGAACCTTTTGAAACTGATTTTGGTTTTCATATTATTTATGTAGAAAAAATTAAAGGTCAAGATGTCGAATTGCGTCATATTCTATTGACTCCTGCTGTTACTTCTGACGATTTGAAAGAAGCTAAAGATAAAATTACTTTGATTAGAAAGCGAATTGAAGATAAAGAAATTTCTTTTGATAAAGCTGCAAAAACCATGTCGGATGAAAAAGAAACCAGAACTAATGGTGGTGTTTTGATTAATCCAAGAACCCAAGATACTCGTTTCGAATTGACCAAAATGGAGCCTACTTTGTACAGTCAGATTTCCAATTTGAAAGAAAATGAAATTTCTTCGCCTTTGTTGGATGAAGATCAATCGGGTAAGAAAAAATACAAATTAATTACTGTAACCAATAGAATTAATGAGCATACCGCTGATTATGCCAAGGATTATACTAAAATAAAAGAATTGGCATTAAAAGAAAAGCAAATCAAAGCCATTGGGAAGTGGTTTGATGATAAGATTAAAGATACTTACATCAAAATTAACGGAGAATACAGAGATTGTACTTTTACAAATAATTGGCTTAAGAAATAGTGTTCAGTATTCAGTTTTGAGTGTTCAGTGGTTGCGGATTAGAAATCTAATATCTTAATTCTAAAATCTAAAATATTTTATGTCAGATGTAGCAGCTATACAGAGTTTAGTTCACAAAAGAAATGAACTAAAAAAAGAAATTGCAAAAATTATTGTGGGTCAAGATGCTGTCGTTGATCAAATTTTATTGTGCATTTTCTCTGGAGGACATGCACTTTTAGTAGGTGTTCCTGGTTTAGCCAAAACTTTGCTGGTAAACACGTTGGCTCAAGCATTGGGTTTAGATTTTAAAAGAATTCAGTTTACGCCAGATTTAATGCCTTCAGATATTTTAGGAAGCGAAATATTAGATGAAACCCGTCATTTCAAATTCATAAAAGGACCCATTTTTTCGAATATTATTCTAGCGGACGAAATCAATAGAACACCTCCAAAAACACAGGCGGCTTTGCTTGAAGCCATGCAGGAACGCTCTGTTACTATTGCAGGTCATAACTATAGATTAGATTTGCCTTATTTTGTATTAGCAACACAAAATCCAATTGAACAAGAAGGAACCTATCCTTTGCCAGAAGCACAATTAGACCGTTTCATGTTTGCTATAAAATTGAATTATCCTTCTTTTAAAGAAGAAGTTCAGGTGGTAAAAAGAACAACTTCTGATGATAAAAATTCAATTAATCCGTTGTTTACAGCTCAAGAAATTATAGATTTTCAGCATTTGATTCGCAGGATTCCTGTTGCGGATAATGTGATTGAATATGCGGTAAGTTTGGTTAGTAAAACTCGTCCAGATAATGCTTTGTCAAACGAATTTGTGAAAAATTATTTGGATTGGGGAGCAGGACCTAGAGCATCGCAAAATTTAATTTTGGCAGCCAAAGCCAATGCGGCTTTTAAGGGTAAATTTTCGCCAGATATTGAAGATGTAAAAGCAGTAGCAACTGGAATTCTTCGTCACAGAATTATTAAAAACTACAAAGCAGACGCAGAAGGAATTACCGAAGAAATGATTATTGATAAGCTGATGTAAATACTTGTTTTTCTTGGTTTGATGTTTTTTCAATTTTAAAATCAGATATTTGATATTATGATTTGTAAAAACAAACTAAATAAATCAAAAGCAAATTCTTTTTTTGTCTTATTAAGTGGTAATTAGATAAATAATCAATCTGATATTTAGAATATTTCAATAAAAATCACATAATTTCATTTATTTGTAATTATAATGCTTCAATTGCTATCTTGTTCTAAAATCTTTTTAATTCTCATCATAAATGCTTTAAATTTGCAAAACTAAAAAAACAATAAAAAACTAAATATTTTGGCTTTTAGATTTTGAATTAATCAAGGTAAATTAGTCATATAACACTGAAAAGACTTCTATTATGAATACTTATAAGGATTATCTCCAAGAGATTGAAGAGCGTAAAGGTCAGGGTCTTCACCCAAAACCAATTGATGGTGCTGAATTATTAAGCGAAATCATTGCGCAAATTAAAGATTTGAATAACGAGTATAGAGCAGATTCTCTTAACTTCTTTATTTATAATGTTGTTCCTGGAACTACTCCTGCTGCAAATGTAAAAGCCAATTTTTTGAAAGAAATTGTTTTAGGTCAATCAGTAGTTGCTGAAATCACGCCTGCTTTTGCTTTAGAGTTGTTGTCTCACATGAAAGGTGGTACTTCTATCAAAGTTTTACTTGATTTAGCTTTAGGAAATGATGTTGCTGTTGCTAAACAAGCCGCTGAAGTTTTGAAAACACAAGTTTACCTTTATGAGGCTGACACAGATCGTTTGGCTGAAGCTTTTAAAAATGGTAACGAAATTGCAAAAGATATCCTAGAAAGTTATGCTAAAGCGGAGTTCTTTACTAAACTGCCTGAAATTGCAGAAGAAATTAAAGTAGTTACATACATTGCTGGCGAGGGAGATATTTCAACTGATTTACTTTCTCCAGGAAACCAAGCACACTCTCGTTCAGATCGTGAATTGCACGGAAAATGTTTAATTTCTCCTGAAGCACAAGCTGAAATCAAAGCTTTAGCAACTGCAAATCCGGATAAGAGCGTGATGTTAATCGCCGAAAAAGGTACTATGGGTGTGGGTTCATCCAGAATGTCAGGTGTAAATAACGTGGCACTTTGGACAGGAAAACAAGCAAGTCCGTATGTTCCGTTTATTAATATTGCTCCAATTGTTGCAGGAACAAATGGTATTTCTCCAATTTTCCTAACAACTGTTGATGTTACTGGAGGTATTGGTCTTGATCTTAAAAACTGGGTTAAAAAATTAGACGAAAATGGGAAACCTCTTCTTAACGAAAGTGGTGATCCTATTCTTGAAGAAGTTTATTCTGTTGCTACAGGTACTGTTCTTACGATCAATACAAAAACTAAAAAACTTTATAACGGAGACAAAGAATTAATTGATATTTCCAAGGCATTTACTCCTCAAAAAATTGAATTCATAAAAGCGGGTGGTTCTTACGCAATTGTATTTGGAAAAAAATTACAAACATTTGCTTCAAAAACGCTGGGTATTGATATTGTTCCAGTATATGCTCCTTCAAAAGAAGTTTCTATTGAAGGACAAGGTCTTACTGCTGTTGAAAAAATATTTAATAAAAATGCGGTTGGGACAACTCCAGGTAAAATTTTACACGCTGGTTCAGATGTTCGTGTTACTGTAAATATTGTTGGTTCACAAGATACAACTGGACTTATGACTTCACAGGAATTAGAGTCTATGGCTGCTACTGTGATTTCTCCAATTGTTGACGGTGCTTACCAATCAGGTTGTCACACGGCTTCTGTTTGGGATAATAAATCCAAAGCAAATATTCCTAGATTGATGAAATTCATGAACGATTTCGGTTTGATTACAGCTCGTGACCCGAAAGGCGTTTATCACTCTATGACGGATGTTATTCATAAAGTATTGAATGATATTACTGTAAATGAGTGGGCTATCATCATTGGTGGTGATTCTCATACAAGAATGTCAAAAGGTGTTGCTTTTGGTGCTGATTCAGGAACTGTTGCTCTTGCATTGGCTACTGGTGAGGCTTCTATGCCAATTCCAGAATCTGTAAAAGTAACTTTCAAAGGAGACATGAAAGGATACATGGATTTCCGTGATGTAGTGCATGCTACACAAGCTCAAATGCTTAAAACATTTGGTGGAGAGAATGTATTCCAAGGAAGAATTATTGAGGTTCATTTAGGAACGCTGAATGCGGATCAAGCCTTTACATTTACAGATTGGACAGCAGAAATGAAAGCAAAAGCTTCTATCTGTATTTCTGAAGATTATACCTTAATTGAATCTCTAGAGATGGCGAAAGGTAGAATCCAGATCATGATTGATAAAGGAATGGATAATAAAAATCAGGTTCTTAAAGGATTGATTGCCATTGCTGATAAGAGAATCGCTGAAATTATTTCAGGTGAGAAACCAGCTTTGAGACCAGATGCAAATGCCAAATATTACGCTGAAGTTGTTGTTGATTTAGATCAAATTGCTGAACCAATGATTGCTGATCCAGATGTCAATAATGCCGATGTTTCTAAAAGATATACGCACGATACCATCAGACCATTATCGTTCTATGGTGGAGACAAAAAAGTAGATCTTGGATTTATTGGCTCTTGTATGGTTCACAAAGGAGATATGAAAATCTTGGCTCACATGCTTAAAAATATTGACGAGCAAAACGGTAAAGTTGAGTTCAAAGCACCACTAGTTGTAGCTCCTCCTACTTATAATATTGTTGATGAATTAAAAGCAGAAGGTGATTGGGAAATTTTACAAAAATATTCTGGTTTCGAATTTGACGATAACGCACCTAAAGCTGCAGCACGTACTTCTTATGAAAAGATGTTGTATTTAGAACGTCCAGGTTGTAATCTTTGTATGGGTAACCAAGAAAAAGCTGCGAAAGGAGATACCGTAATGGCAACCTCTACGCGTCTTTTCCAAGGAAGAGTTGTTGAAGATACTGAAGGTAAAAAAGGAGAGTCCTTACTTTCTTCTACCCCAGTTGTGGTATTATCTACAATTCTTGGTAGAACACCAACAATAGAAGAATATAAAACAGCTGTAGAAGGAATCAATCTTACTAAATTTGCGCCTTCTCATAAATTACTAGTTAAATAATTCACATAATTAGTTAATTATAGTTTAAAAGCCTGATTCTGATGATTCAGGCTTTTTTTTGTAGTCTATTTTTTGTAACTTGTGATAATTAAATAATTAGGATAACAAAATAAATATATAAATTATGGCTTTTGATATTGAAATGATTAAAAAAGTGTATGCCAACATGACGAGTCGTGTGGATGCAGCACGAAAAATTGTGGGTCGTCCGTTAACTTTAACAGAGAAAATTTTATACAGTCACCTTTGGGAAGGGCAGCCTACTCAAACTTTTAAAAGAGGAACTGATTATGTTGACTTTGCTCCAGATAGAGTCGCTTGTCAGGATGCAACGGCTCAAATGGCTTTGTTACAATTTATGCACGCTGGAAAGAAGACAGTTGCAGTTCCAACAACAGTGCACTGTGATCATTTGATTTTAGCTAAAAATGGAGCAGAAAAAGATTTAGCTGTAGCCAATACCCAATCCAAAGAAGTTTTTGACTTCCTTTCTTCTGTATCTAATAAATACGGAATTGGTTTTTGGAAACCAGGTTCGGGAATCATTCACCAAATCGTTTTAGAAAACTATGCGTTTCCTGGAGGTTTGATGATTGGTACCGATTCCCATACGGTGAATGCTGGCGGATTAGGAATGCTAGCTATTGGGGTTGGTGGTGCTGATGCGGTAGATGTAATGTCGGGAATGTCTTGGGAATTGAAATTTCCAAAATTAATAGGGGTGAAATTAACTGGAAAATTATCTGGTTGGACTGCGCCAAAAGATGTAATTCTAAAAGTAGCTGATATTCTTACTGTAAAAGGAGGAACTGGAGCAATTGTAGAATATTTTGGTGAAGGAGCTACTTCGATGTCTTGTACCGGAAAAGGAACTATTTGTAATATGGGAGCCGAAATTGGAGCTACTACTTCTACGTTTGGTTACGATGAATCGATGAGAAGATACCTTTCTGCAACAGGTCGCCAAGATGTAGTAGATGCTGCGGATGAAGTAGCATCTTATTTAACTGCTGATCCAGAAGTGTATGCTAATCCAGAATCTTATTTTGATCAATTAATCGAAATCAATCTTTCGGAATTAGAACCACATATTAATGGTCCTTTTACTCCGGACAGAGGAACTCCCGTTTCTAAAATGAAAACAGAAGCTGCCGCAAATGGATGGCCATTAAAAGTAGAATGGGGATTAATCGGTTCTTGTACCAACTCTTCTTATGAAGATATGGCTCGTGCTGCGTCTATCGTAAACCAAGCCGTTGAATTAGGAATTAGTCCTAAAGCCGAGTTTGGTATCAATCCAGGTTCGGAACAAATTAGATATACAATCGAAAGAGACGGAATCATAGCTACTTTCGAAAAAATGGGAACCAAAGTATTTACCAATGCTTGTGGTCCTTGTATCGGGCAATGGGATAGAGCAGGAGCAGATAAAGGAGAGAAAAACACCATCGTTCACTCGTTTAATCGTAACTTTTCTAAACGTGCCGATGGAAATCCAAACACTCACGCTTTTGTAACTTCACCAGAAATGGTGGCTGCTTTAGCTATTTCAGGACGTTTGGATTTTAATCCTATAACTGATTCTTTGATTAATGATAATGGAGAAGAAGTGAAATTAACTGCGCCTTATGGCGATGAATTACCTAAAAAAGGTTTTGCTGTAGAAGACGCAGGATTTCAAGCACCAGCTGCTGATGGTTCTGGGGTTCAAATTTTGGTAAGCGAAACTTCCGATAGATTACAACTTTTAGCACCTTTTGAAGCTTGGGATGAAAAAAATATTACAGGAGCAAAATTGCTAATTAAAGCTTTCGGAAAATGTACTACAGATCATATTTCTATGGCTGGTCCTTGGTTGCGTTTCCGTGGGCATTTGGATAATATTTCCAACAATATGTTGATTGGTGCTGTAAATGCTTTCAATGATAAAACTAATTCAGTTAAAAATCAATTGACAGGTGCTTATGATGCTGTTCCTGCTGTAGCTCGTGCTTACAAAGCAGCTGGAATCCCTTCAGTTGTTGTGGGAGATCATAATTACGGTGAAGGTTCTTCTCGTGAACACGCTGCAATGGAGCCTCGTTTCTTGGGAGTAAAAGCAGTTTTGGTAAAATCTTTTGCTCGTATCCATGAAACCAATTTGAAAAAACAAGGAATGCTAGGTCTTACCTTTGCTAACGAAGCAGATTATGACAAAATTCAGGAAGATGATACTATTAATTTCTTGGATTTAGTTGATTTTGCTCCAGGAAAACCATTGACATTAGAATTCATTCACGCCGATGGTTCTAAAGATGTTATTTTGGCAAATCATACCTATAATGCCAGTCAAATTGGTTGGTTCGTTGCTGGTTCAGCATTGAATTTAATTGCAGCTGAAGCTAATGCTTAACTCAATTGATTTGTTTCTTTTCAAAATGCTTTGTGAAAAACAGAGCATTTTTTTTGGTGGTAATTTTGTTAAATGAACTATAAAGAGTGCTTCAAAAATTGCGATTTCTGTATTTATAACTTAAATTTGTATTTGGACTATACTTTATTGTTGGGTTTTATCGTTAAAGTAAAACAATAATTCAATGTTTGAAGTGATTGAAGTGTGACCGTTAAAAGAAATGTAAGCGAAAAAGTTTAAAAATTAAAAGGAGTTTATGAAGTATTATAGGTGTTTAGTTTTGTTGGTTTTTTTAAGTAGCTGGAGTGTTTTTTCGCAAGAAAAATACAAACAGCATACTGTTTTGAAAGGAGAAACCATCAGTCAAATAGCAGCACATTATAAGATAAAAGCAGAATCAATTTATGAACTAAATCCTGATGCCATAAACGGAATTAAATATAAAATGGTTTTGTTAATTCCGACTCAAACAAAAAATCACAACAAATCTTCAATTACTGTTTCTTCTAATAGTTCCGAAAAAGAACATGAAGTATTGCCAAAAGAAACCGTTTATGGTATTACAAAACAATACAAAGTAAGCCTCGAAGAACTTTATAAAATCAATCCTAGCCTAGAAAAAGAAGGTTTGAAAATTGGGCAAATCATAAAAATTCCTCAAACAACTTCCGGTAATTTAGAAACGATTGTAAAATCGGAAAAGCCAATTGAAGCTAAAAAGCCAATTGAAGTTAAAAAAAATAGTATAAAAGAAGAAATAGTTTTAGCTTCAAAAAAAGAAGAGAAAATAGCAGTTCCAACCGAAGGAATCACTTATGAAGTTTTGCCAAAAGAATCTTTGTATTCGATTGCAAAAAAATACGGAATCAAACTCTCCGATTTACAAAAAGCTAATCCAATACTAGAAACTACTTCCTTAAAAGCAGGTCAAAAGATTATTATTCCTGTCAAAGAAGAAGTAAATTTGAGTTTGATAGAAGACAAAAAAGAAATTAAAGTTGAAAAAAAGACACAGGAAATTGAAGAACCAAAAGTAATTCCTGTTGTAGTCAAAGAGCAATTAGAAACTGAAATCACTCACGAAATTTTACCAAAAGAATCGTTGTATTCCATTGCCAAACAATATGGAATTACGCTTTCTGATTTGCAAAAAGCCAATCCAACATTAGCCAATAAAACTTTAAGAGTTGGACAAAAAATTATTATTCCAGGAAAAGGAGAATTGAATTCGAGTTCAACTGTTGTCCAAAAAGAAGCGAAAGTTGTGCCTAAAATTCCAGTTTCTCCACAACCCAATGGCGATGATAAAAAACCAGAAATCGAAATCAGCCACCAAGTTTTGCCAAAAGAAACCAAGTACGGAATTGCCAAACAATACGGACTTACAGTTGCTGAATTAGAAAAACAAAATCCTAATATTGTAAAAAAACTATTGGTTGGATCTACGCTTGCCATTCGAACTTCAAAGGAAATGGAAGTAAAAATACCTGTTCAAGAAGTGGTTGTTGCTAAAGAAGAATCGGTAAATAAAGAGGTAGTTGAGACAAATATTGGTGTTTATGATGTGACATTTGTAGATCAATTAATTTCTAAAGCATCAGAAAATATGGGAACACGTTATCGCTCTGGCGGAACCACAAAGGATGGTTTTGATTGTTCGGGATTGATGTATTTTACTTTTAGTGCTTATGATATTAAATTGCCAAGGTCATCTATAGAAATGGCTTCTTATGGGTCTAAAATTGACACAGAAAATGCTCGAAAAGGGGATCTAATTTTTTTTAGAACAGGTGGTAGAGGTCGTATTAATCATGTAGGAATGGTGGTAGAAGTTATCGATGGCGAAATAAAATTTATTCATTCAGCAACTCATGGCGGCGTGATGATATCTTCTACCAAAGAATCGTATTATGAGAAATGTTTGGCACAGGTAAATCGAGTATTGTAGATACTATCTTCAGTTTTTTTAAACCCTGAAAAAACATTTTTTATTGATGCACAACAGATTGCATACTTTTCAATTGTTCCAAATAATCTCGATCATTTGACAATCTCGGGATTTTATGTTGTCCCCCTAATTTTTTATTTTCCTTCAACCAGTCGTAAAACAAGTTGGGTCTTGCCAAGTTTATAATCAATGGATTTAATGTCATATTGTTATAACGTTTGGCTTCGTAATCCGAATTTAAAGATTGCAACGTTTCGTCCAATATTTTTTGGAAGAGAGCAAGGTCAGTTGGATTTTTCTTGAATTCTATCATCCATTCGTGAGCGCCTTTTTCTTTGTCTTTCATAAAAACAGGCGCAACGGTATAATCTACCATTTCGGTTCCAGTAATTTGACAAGCTTTGGCAATGGCTTGATCCGAGTTTTCGACCATTAATTCTTCTCCAAAAACATTGATGTGATGTTTGGTTCTGCCCGTTACCCGAATGCGATACGGACTCAAAGAAGTAAAACGAACGGTGTCGCCAATCATATAACGCCACAAACCAGAATTAGTAGTAATTATAATAGCATAATTTTTAAAAAGTTCCACTTCCGATAATCGAATCGTTTTTTGATTTGGAGTTCCAAAAGTATCCATTGGAATAAATTCGTAGAAAATGCCATAATCCAACATCAACAATAAATCGCTGGAATAATTCAAATCCTGAATGGCAAAAAAACCTTCGGAAGCATTGTATATTTCGTAGTATTTGAAATCTTTTTTAGGTAGTATTTTTTGGTATTGTTCGCGATAAGGTTCAAAATTGACACCACCATGAAAATACACTTCCAAGTTTGGCCAAAGTTCCAATAAATTTCCTTTGCCTGTTTCTTCGAGTAATTTATTCATTAAAACCAAAAGCCAAGAAGGGACTCCTGCAAAACTAGTTACATTTTCATTTCGGACTTGATTTATTATGGCGGGAATTTTGGTTTCCCAATCGCTCATTAAGGATATTTTGTTATTTGGTGTGCTGCTAAATTCTGCCCAAAGTGGCATATTCTCAATCAAAATAGCGGATAAATCACCAAACGAAGTATTGTTGTCTTCATAAATTTGGGAACTTCCGCCAAGTCGAAGACTCTTTCCTGTAAACATTTCAGAATCTTCGTTGTTGTTCAAATACATACACAACAAATCCTTGCCTGCTTTGTAATGACAATCTTCCAATGATTCGGGGCTTACGGGAATAAATTTGCTTTTGGCATTGGTCGTTCCGCTGGATTTGGCAAACCATTTTATAGGCGTTTCCCACAACACATTTTGTTCGCCTTTGCGAGTACGCTCAATCAATGGCTGTAAATCTTCGTAGGTAGAAACAGGAATTCTTTCGGCGAAAGTCGCATAAGAAGTGATTGAAGCATAATCGTATTGTTGACCTATAACCGTATTTTCAGAGGCTCGAATTAAATTCATCATCAATTCTTCCTGAACTTCGTTCGGGTACTTCAAGAAAAGTTCTATTTGATGGATTCTTTGTTTGAGAACCCAAGAAGCAAGCGAATTTATTATGGCCATTCTGATTTAGATTTCTGATTTTAGATTTGTAAAAAGAGCAACAAAGACTAACTTTACAACTTTATCAAAAATAGTATTTTTTTTTAAAGTTTTGGAAATTTCATTTTCTAATTCTGTAATCGAAAATCGAAAATCTAAATTCTGAAATGACTTACGAAGGCGTACTTACCAAAATGCAAACTGAATTTGCAAATCCTATTCAATATTACTTGGTTTTTGATAGTAGTTTTTTGAATATGAATCAATTACTCAATAAAAATTTGGAAATTAATTTTGTGGGTTACCAATGTTTGAATTGTGGTAAAAAGAAGAAAATTTTCCGTCAGGGATTTTGTTACGATTGTTTTTATTCCAGTCCAGCCGTAGGCGATTGGATTATGAAACCCGAATTAAGCACAGCACATTTAGGGATTCAAGATCGGGATTTAGTGTATGAAGAGAAAGTACAATTGCAACCTCATATTGCATATTTAGCTTTGTCAAGCGAAGTAAAAGTAGGCGTAACAAGAAAAACGCAAATGCCAACCCGATGGATTGACCAAGGCGCAACCCAAGCCATTTCGATTGTAGAAGTACCCAATCGTTATTTGGCAGGAATTACCGAAGTTGCTTTGAAAAATCATTTTGCAGATAAAACCAATTGGCGCAAAATGTTGCAAAATGATGTAGAACAAATCGATTTAATAGCTGAAAAATTGAAAGTTCAAAATTGGATTCCAGCCGAGGTTCAGGACTATTTCTATCCAGAGAAAAATGATTTATATGAAATGCACTTTCCTGTTTTAGAATATCCAACTAAAATAAAGAGTTTGAGTTTAGATAAAACACCTAATTTTCAAGGAAAATTGATGGGGATAAAAGGGCAATACCTCATTTTTCAAGACGGTACTGTTTTTAATATTCGGGGTTCTGAAGGGTATGTGGTAAAGATTAATGTATAACTAATCTAAAGGAAAACAATTATAAATTGTAAATAATCAGTATGTCTTATGCAAGAAAGAGCAAAACCAATAATGAAATATTTAATCTTTTTTTTAATAGTTATAAATTTTATTTTAACATATTTAGAAATTAAAGATATTGATATTGCATACCAAAGCTCTAATAATAGGGTACTACAATTTAGGTTTGTATTACCTATTGTTATTTGTACATTGATTTTGATATTTCTGAAAAATTTGGCTGAAAAACTTTTGGTTAAAACTTTTTTTTCTATTCCTTTTTTAATTTTGGGAACAAATTGGTTTGTTATTTTTTCTTTTACAAGCTACAGGAAACACTTTAAATATGAAATGATTGTTCTTTCAATTGTTTTTTTGATGCTATTTGTAATTTTAAATAATAATTTTTTTAATCTGTTTTGGACTAAAAAAAGAAAATAGATATTGAATATTCGTGGTTCTGAAGGGTATTATGTGGTACGAATTGAAATATAAAAAGAAAGCCTAAAAATGCAAATATTTTTAGGCTTCTTAATTATAGTCAAATAAAATTTTAAGGTGTTTTCGGTTCTTCCGTTTTTTTCTTTTTATTGAAAAGCCCGTTTAATAATTCACTAGCCTTTGTTTTTACTTCTTCTTTTGTTGTTGGAGTTGCTGCTTTTGTAGTATCTGTAGGTTTTTTATTTTTATTGATGTAATCTGTAATTGCCGAAGTTCCTTTAGTAACTAATTTTTCTTTTTGTTGTTTTACCAATTGATTCGTCAAATTAGTAACTACCGTTTTCATATCGGTTGCAATTTTCGGATTGCTAAAATTCCCTGTCATCATGGCGTTTATCGGAATGTTCTCTAGTTTAGCAGCATCAGTAGGAGTTAGTTTCGCAATCAAAGCATTAGCTTCTGTACCCAGATATTTCGCAGGAACGTCAAACTTTAAATTATAATTCATGCTTTGGTCAAAACCATGAGTTCCACCAATAGTCGCTTTGATGTCTTGGTATTTAATGTTGAATGGTTTTACATTTACTTTTCCATCCTTAAATGTTACAGCCGCTTTCAAATCATTCAAATTGACTTTACTCATGTCAATAAATTTTATATTCGAAGTCAAAGCAGTTAACAAAGTCGAATTTTTTGCACTTACGGTAGTGGAAAGTAACTGTCCTAATAAATCACCCGTTAGTGTTTTCAAATCAGGTGTTAGTTCGGTAGCGTCAAGGTTTCCGTTCAGTTTTATAGTCGAATTTAATTTTCCGTTGATGATTCCAGCAATGGGCGCAATTTTTTTCAACATATCCAATTGCGTAAAAGATTCGGCAATATTTACCTGATTCAAATTCAAATCCATATTGAAAACTGGTGTTTTTTCTTTGGTAGAAACAGCACCATTTAAACCAATTGTTCCGCCAAAAATAGAAGTTTTTACATTTTGTAAAGTCACTTTTTCATCTTTTACAATTAATTTTCCTGATACGGCTTTCAAAGTCAAATTATCATAAATTACCGTATTGGCTTTTGCCGTAAGCGTACAATTCAAGAAAGCAGGAATCTTCATAGCATCTGCTTTTTTGGTAGTTGCTTTGGTAGTTTCTGTTGATTCTTCTGCTGTTTTAGCTTTTGCAGGTTCTCCTGTGGTCATAAAATCACTAACTACTAATTGATTCGAACTCATGTTGAAATTTCCTTTCAATTCTTGGTTTTTAAACATAAAACCATAGAAATTTTCTAAAATTCCAGTTACGCTCAAATCACTTTTTCCTGTGGTTGCGTTAAATTGTTTCAAATTTACCTGACTTGGATTAAACAAAATCAAAGCGTTACTAATCGTCATTGTTTTTCCGTTTTCATCCGCATATTTAAAACCTGTTAAACCCATCATGCCCGCATTTTTAATGTTTTCGTACTGACTTTTTTCTACCGATTGCATGTCGAATTTGGTCGTAACATCAGCTTTTAAAATTCCAGATAATGGTTTGTCTAATTTTATTGGATACGCTTTTGATAAATTTCCTAAATTGATAATTCCTTTCAAGGCGGCATCTACCAAGGCATTTTCGGTAATGTTTCTAATATTGGCTTTGGCATTAAAAACGTCTTGGTCAATAGCAAAAGACAATTTGTCTAGATTCACATAAGTGTCATTCAAAACCCCAGTTTCATTGATGATTTTAGTGTCAATTACAATATTACGAACCGATTTTGGCAAATCAGGATATTGAAAAGAAGCATTGTTAGAGGCAATTTCTACGTTGAATTTCGGAACCGTTATGTCCGAATACAATCCTTTTGCAAAACCAACTATCGTAAAATCGCCAGTCGTTTTCACCTTGTCTAAACTCGATGAATAAGCGGACGGAATCAATCCCAAGAAGTTTTTGAAAGAGGAAGTAGGTGTTTTGAATTTCAAATCATATTCTTGTCCTGCTTCCACCATTTGAATAAATCCGTCAAATTCCAATGGCAATTGATTGATTAAAGCTTTGTTTTCTTTGAAAGTATATTTGCTTTTTTCTAAATCCATTCCCAAAACAGCGTCTAAAGTCAAATGAATATTTTTCATATAATTGACTTTGTCCATATCCAAAGATACATTGGCAGTAGTTTTGGTGTTCAAATCTAATTTTTGAGCAGCAAAATCTCCCGTACCCTCGTGATTCAAACTATCGATAACCATTTTGATTTTCGACTTTTCGTCGATGTAACGAAACTTGAAATTCTCGATTTTATAATTCTGAACTTTCAATGCCAATGGTTTGCTTTTCTCCTCTTCGGCAGAAGGTTTGTCATCTTTCAAGGCAATGTCATAATTGGCAATTCCGTCTTTGTTGAAAACGATATTAATCAATCCATTTTTAGAAGTTATTCCGTCAATATTCATCGTTTCATTTTCTCCCTTGAATAATTCTTTGATGGACATTTTCAAATTCAATTCCCCCAAATAAATTAAAGTATCACCTTCAAAAGGGGCTTTGTTGATGATGAGCAATTTTTCAATAGTAACATTCGCATTCGGAAAATTTTTAAACAAACTCAAATCAGCTGCTGCAAAGGATACTTTAGCATCTACTTTCTTGTTGATGGCTTCGGTAATTTTGGCTTTTATTTGATCTTTGAATAAAAAAGGAGCAGCAAATAAAGTGCCTATCAATAGCACAATTATAATTCCAACGGATATTAAAATTTTCTTTGTCATAATTTATTTTCTTTAAATTCTGGTAGGTTGGCAAAAATGATGCCTAGTGTTTTTTATAAAAATAGTTTTTGCAAATGATACATCAAATGAGTGCTATAAAAAACTCCGTTTAATCAATCGTTTAAACGGAGTTTTCTGGATATTAATTGTGTTTTAATGGATAATAATCTCAAATGGCATTTTGGCTTGAATGCCTTTTTGTGATTGGATTCTTTTAATTTGTTCCATCAATCGATAGGTTTTTTCTCCTAATTTTTCTTTTACAAACGAAGCTTTCGATTTCGAAAAAGGAAAGTTTCCTAAAACGTCATTCATGTCTTTTTCATATTCTGGAAAGTTTTGAGTGCTGTATTCCTTAATTTTGGACAATCTTGCGGCTTCTTTTAAGGCATCATCTAAACCACCAATTTTATCCACCAATCCAATTTTCAAAGCTTCGGCACCTGACCAAACTCTTCCTTGTGCAATAGCATCTACTTGTGCGAAACTCATTTTTCTACCTTCGGCAACGTGTGTTACAAAGGTTTTATAAATGTGTTCAACACCTTCTAAAGTAACGGCTTTGAACTTTTCATCCATTGGCAAAAATGGACTATATTCAGCAGCATTTTCGTTTGTTTTTACTTGTTCGGTATGAATGCCAATTTTCGTTGCCAGTTGAGTAAAATTTGGAAGTACTCCAAAAACTCCAATAGAACCAGTAATGGTATTCTTTTCTGCAAAAATGGTATTCGCATTACAAGCAATATAATATCCGCCAGAAGCCGCATAATTGCCCATCGAAACGACTATTGGTTTTACTTTTTTGGTCAATTCAATTTCTCTCCAAATCAAATCCGATGTCAACGCATTTCCACCTGGACTATCAATTCGAAGTACAATCGCTTTTGTGTTTTCGTCTTTTCTAGCTTCTATCAAAGAGCGACGCATCGAAATTTCGCCAATCGTATTCACATCGCCTTCGCCACTCATGATTTCGCCTTGAGCATAAATAACGGCAATTTTATCTTTGGTTTCGGACAATTCTGAAGTAGTAACTGCTTTTTTGGTGTAATCTAAAATGCTTACTTTTTCGTAATCTTCGTCTTTGGCAACTTTTAAAATTTTTCGAATAGCATCGTGATACACATCTTCATAGGCTACAACATCGACTAATTTGTTAGCTTTTGCCATTGCTGGAGTTCGAGCAAGCAGACCGTCGGCAATTTGGTTGAGTTTAGTTACAGGTATTTTTCTGCTTTTCGAAATATCCTCAAGAACGGAACTCCAAACCGAGTTTAACAAAGCCAAGGTTTGTTCTTTGTTGGCTTCGCTCATTTCATTTTGCAAGAAAGGCTCAACAGCGCTTTTGTATTTTCCGTGGCGAATGACTTCCATTTTTACTCCTGTTTTTTCTTGTAAATCTTTAAAAAACATCAATTCAGCAGATAGACCTTTAAAGTCAAAATCACCCACAGGGTTAAGATAAACGGTATTGGCAACAGAATTCAAATAGTATTCTTTTTGCGAATAGGAATTGGCATAAGCCATGACGAATTTGCCTGATTTTTTAAAATCTTCCAAAGCATCTCGCAAGGCTTTTCGTTGGGCAATTCCCAATTCGGATTCATTGTTTAAAATAGAAATCCCTTTGATGGCATCATCCGTTTTTGATTTTTCAATAGCGTTGATAATGTCCGAAAGTCCTACGCTTTCGCCTTCGGAGAAAATTTCCATCCAAGGGTCTTTGTATTTTCCGGCATAATCGTTTTGGATGTCTTTTAAGTCCAATTCGATAACCGAGTTGTTTTTTACTTCTACCACTTCGGAATCACTGCTGAAAATAGTGGCAATGAAAACAATTCCAAAAAAGAACAACATCAAAAAAACAAATAAACCGACTACGGTAGCGAGTACATTTCCTAAAAATTTCATAATTATATTTTTTTAATAAGTAGCCAAAAGTATGGATGCGTTACAAATTTATGTTTTTAAAACCTCATTCAAATATAGTTCTATTCTAAAATTGTTTTAGTTAATTTGTGCTTAATATGAAATCACAACATCAGGTCGTTTTATCTTTAGGAAGCAATCAGGGCAATCGCCTTCGGAATATTGAACTTTGTTTGCAATTCATTCATCAGCAAGTGGGAACTGTAATTAAGGTTTCCAGACTGTATGAATCGCCATCTTGGGGGTTTCAGAGTGAAGCTTTTTATAATTGTGCATTGTTGATTCACACTTATGCTTCGGCAGACGAAGTTTTAGTTCAGGTTTTGAACATCGAAAGGCAATTGGGACGCATTCGTGGCGACGGTTCGGGTTATCAATCTCGAATTATTGATATTGATTTGATTACTTTCGATTCAGACATTATTGACTCTGATAATCTTCAAATTCCACATCCTTTGATGCAGAATAGAAAGTTTGTTTTGTTGCCAATGCTAGACCTAAATCTGGATTGGAAACATCCTGTTTTTCAGAAAAATGTTTCAGAGTTACTGGAAATTTCTCCAGACGAAAGTGATTGTTCGAGGGTTCAAAATCTAGAAAATCCATTGGATAAAATTCCGTTGTATCAATTTAATTACATTGCTTTTGAAGGCAATATTGGAGCGGGAAAATCCACACTAGCTACAAAAATTGCCGAAGATTTTAATGCCAAAACCGTTTTAGAACGCTTTGCCGACAATCCTTTTTTGCCCAAATTTTACGAAGATCCAATACGATATGCTTTTTCCCTCGAAATGTCTTTTCTGGCGGACAGATACCAGCAATTGTCAGACGATTTAGCTCAATTTGATTTGTTCAAAGATTTTATTGTAGCCGATTATCATATTTTCAAATCCCTGATTTTTGCCAAAATCACGCTTACCGATGATGAATATCGATTGTATCGAACGCTTTTCGATATTATTTATAAAGAAATGCCAAAGCCTGATTTGTATGTTTTTTTATATCAAAATTCTGAGCGTTTGCTAGAAAATATCAAGAAACGAGGTAGGGATTATGAGCAAAACATCGAAGGTTCTTATTTGGATAAAATCAATACTGGTTATCTGGATTATATCAAATCGCAAACTGACTTGAATGTTTTAGTAATTGATGTTTCGGATAAAGATTTTGTAAAAAATCAGGAAGATTATTTATTTATATTAAATCAGATTCAGGAGAAAATAAACGGCTAATTTCTAGTTGATTATCTTTTTAGTGAAAAATGTCCTTTTATTTCAGGTTTGGAATCTTCTAATTTTAAAACATACCAATAATCATCCGCGGATAGGGGATTGTTGTTGTAGTTGCCATTCCAACTGGGTTTTAAAGCATTTAAAGTTGCTAATAATTTACCATAACGATCAAAAATAGAAGCAGTTGAATTCGGAAAATGCTGCATTTCTTTTATTTCCCACACATCATTAATCCCATCGTTGTTTGGAGTGAAATATTTTGCAATGCTAAATATAGTAAAATCTTGTTGTGTTAAATTACAACCATTTTTTTCTCTAACAAAAGCGGTGTATTGTCCACTTGGAATTCGCGAAAATTGATTAGATTCAGTAAATAATTCCCCGTCAATTGAATATTCATAATAATTTTGAGGATTTTCTAATTGTATAGTTATTGAGTTTTCTTTGACGATTATTTGTTTTAGTATCGGTTCCGGATGTTCTATTACTTTGAAGTCTTTTTTCGAATCGCAATTGACCAAAGGCGAACTAATAGTTACACTATAATCACCAATATTAGAAACATCAATAGTTTGTGAAGTTTCGCCTCCAGGAAACCATAAATATTCCATTCCTGAAATGGAGGCATCTAATGTTATGGTTTCTGATTGGCATAAAAGGATTTCTTCATTCAAAGTAGCAATAGGATAAATAGTTGCTACGACAGGAATTCTTGGGTTTGTACATCCATTGGATGTTACTTCAACATAATAGGTTGTTGTGGTTGTAAGATTTGGCGTTGTAAATAAAGTTCCAGTTCCTATTGGAGTTCCAGCTGTTGCCACATCATACCAATTGATTGTTCCAAAAGAGGCAGCGGCTTCAAGAGTTACGGATCCTGTATCGCAACGTGAAGCTGGAGTGGTTGTGATTATCGGTAGCGTATTCATAGTAGCAATAACTTCCGTTCTTGGTCCATTGGAGCAATTTCCGTTCGCAGCATCTACATAATAAGAAGTCGTTACACTGAGGTTTGGAGTTGTAAATGAATTTCCAGTATAGATTGATGTTCCTCCTGTTGGAGTGGTGTACCAATCTACATCGCCATCTGTTGCAGTGGCTTGAAGCAGTAAGCTTCCTGAACCGCAAGTAGAATTTGGAGTTACGCTTATGATTTTTGGAATCGTAATTTTAGTACTTGCCGAAATTTGAATTGATATGGGGTCGCCTGGCATTCCTCCGTATTCAACAATGTATCCTTTAGGGTAATAGTTAGAAGTTGTAAAAAGATCTCCTTGTTCAGGCTGATTATTCCAAGTACCAGGATGTCCAAGAGCGAGAGCTGTTATTTGTGCATAATCTTCACTGTTTTTAGAGTCATTAGGTTGATTTTTAGAGGTATCCCAATTAGCGTAATTAAATGGAGGAGTTGTTGTTCCATTGCCTTTTCCAATCCAGAAAGTAGTTCCAGTTCCTCCATTGGCAAGACCTTCGGGACCCGTTACCCATTTCCAAGTACCTTCTGTTACTACATCGCTACCACCAATCCATGTTGCTCCAGTGTATAGTGCTCCTGCTAATTGTGCTTCGTCTGCGGCTGTTAATGTAGCTAAATAGCCTTGTAGGCCATTAAAATTACTCGCGGTAGCTAGGTCTCGGGCTTTTGTCCAATTAATCCCTAAATCGGCTACATATTCATAATAATGCCCATTGCTAGGCAAGTAGCTCATTTGACCTGTTCCTAATGTTATAGAGAAATTTCTAATTCCTGATGGAGAAGTATTAGAGTTAGTGAATTGAACATCCCTTATTGCGGATTCAAAATCAGTATAAGGAATTTTAGTACCATTACTGCTTGTTAATACAAGTTTCCCTTCAGTCGAATTCCAATTTGATGCAATCGTTGGATGAGAACCTGCTAAAATTAGCTGATCTTCTCCTAAAACATAACCTGAAGAAATTTGAATGAAAATCCCATCAGTGTTTGGGTAGGGGTCTAAAGGATCGAATGAAATATTGAATGTTTCTACAATATTTAAAGCGGTATTTGGGCAATACGTTTGATCACCTGTTGCTGTTACGGCTGCCTTGCTGCAATTGGCAGAGTAACTGGCTGTGGCATCTTTATATGAAGACCAATTAGAGTTGGAGTATCCTGTATGGTCAACTTGGATGCAAGTTAGATTTGAATTGGATTTAAAATCTATAAGTTTAATTATAAATTTTGTGTTCTGTCCGTTTTTTAAATTCAAATTCGTTAGTTGGTTGTTGCTGCAGATTAGACCGGTTAAATTAGGGTTTTTAGAAACATCTAAACTAGTTAGTTGATTTTCTCTACAAAATAACCAAGTTAAAGCAGTATTCTTTGAAATATCTAAATTTGTTAATTGATTAGCACCACAAGCTAAATCAGTTAAATTAATATTTTTAGAAACATCTATAACACTTATTCGATTTTTAGAGCAAGATAGTACAGTTAAAGCAGTTATTTTAGTAACATCTAAATTTGTTAATTGATTCTCACTACAATTTAAAGAATATAAAGAAGTGTTCAAGTCTAAAGAAGTAAGTTGATTTTCCGAACAATTTAATACGTCTAAATTAATATTTTTGGATACATCTAAAACACTTATTTGATTTCTATCGCAATGTATTTCAGTTAAAGCAGTGTTTTTAGAAACATCTAAACTGAAGATTTTATTAACTTCACAACGCAAACGCTTTAAATTTGTGTTTGTAGTAATATCTAAACTATTTAAATTACAACCGTTACAAATTAATTCAGTTAAATTAATATTTTTAGAAAGGTCCAAAGTTGATAAAAAACTATTGCCACTGCACATCAGGAATGTTAAATTAGTGTTTTTAGAAAGGTCTAAACTTGTTAAATTATTACTGGCACATTGCAAATTTTCCAAAGAAAGAAAAGCTTCAATCCCTGATAGACTAGAAATGTTTTTAGCAGGAACTTCTAGAGATTTTAAATTGGTAACACTCGCAGTAAGGATCTTTCCATCGATTGTGCCACTATCGATTCCTAAATCAATTAAAGCTTGTTCAAAATTTACATCTGGTATTGCAGTATATTGGGCTTGACTCAAAAGAGAGGATAGAATAGTAAAAAGAATAAATATTTTTTTCATGCTGGAATTAATTTCTTAAAACAAATAGTGAATCAAGATATAAAATAAATGGCACTAATTTCTAGCTGATTATCTTTTTAGTGAAAAATGTCCTCTTTTTTCAGTTCCGTCAACGGTTAAAATATACCAATAGTCATCAGAAGGTAATGGATAATTGTTAAATGTTCCGTCCCAACTTGGTTTATTGACGTTTAAAGTAGTAATCAATTTTCCGTATCGGTCAAAAATGCTGACTTGTGCATTTGCATAACTGAATAATCCTTTTATTTCCCAAACATCATTATAAGAATCATTGTTTGGAGTAAAAAATGATGGCGTAATCAAAACAACAAAATCCAGCTCGTCAGAACCACAAAAGTTGACTTCACGAACATAAGCCGTTTGTAATCCACCTGGAACATTGAAAAACACATTCGAACTTTGATAATAAATTCCATCAACCGAATATTCATAATACAGTTCTTGTTGTTTTAAGTGGATAGTGACAGTAGTTTCTTTGACTTCTACATAATCTATTTCGGGAATATTATTTTCGGTGACAGTAATTGTTTTTGTGGTACTACAATTTTCGGGTGATGGACTGGTAATAATAACGGTATAAATTCCAGAATTTGTCACTGTAATTACTTGACTCTTTTCGCCTGTTGACCATAAGTAAGTCATTCCAGAAATGCCTGCATCCAAATTAATTGATTCTGATTTGCATTTGATTATTTCTTGGTCTGATGCTATTGGGTAGGCATAAATTAAAGCGTTAACTACGGTTCGAGTACTATTACTACAACCATTATTAACAGCTTCGATATAATAGGTTTTGTTGCTGTTTAAAATTGGAGTTGTAAAACTAATTCCTGTACCTAGTACATTTCCTCCATTAGGAACATCATACCAATTAATGCTTCCTGTACTAGCATTTGCAGTAAGTGTTAACGTTCCCGATCCGCATCTAGAAACACCTGAATTTGTTGAAATAATAGTAGGGATTTCATCTATTGTCGCTGTAATAGGAGTTCGGGTCAAGCCACAACCTGTTGCTACATAATAAGAAGTTGTAGTAGTCAATAATGGAGTTGTAAAAGAATTTCCTGTATGCAATACCGTTCCTCCTGATGAAGTGTTGTACCAGTTTATAATCCCACCAGAATCTGCAGTTGCTTGCAAGGTTACAGTTCCAGAACCACATTTAGAGTCAGGTGTAGTACTAACGATTCTTGGAATACTAATTGTAGTACTTGCCGAGATTTGTAGAATTGCATCTCCTGGCATTCCACCATATTCTACAATATAACCCTTGGGTTGGAAATTACCACTTGTTTGTCCCGCATTGGATAAATCATTCCAAGAGCCTAATATTCCAACACCAGGAGCTGTAATATGTGCATAATCTTCGTCTCCTCGTTGGTTGGGTTCGTTATTTTGAGTGTTCCAAAAAGCAAAATTGGGTGTACTTCCGTTGCCAACTCCGTTCCAGAAAATAGTTCCTGCTTCTGGACCTGTGACCCATTTCCACACCCCTTCTGTTTCAGCATCACTTCCACCAATCCAGCCAGCCCCAGAGGCTTGCTCGCCAGTTAGTTTGGCTTCGTCTAGAGACAATAGAGTGGCTAAATACCCCTTTAATCCATAATAAGTACTGGCCTCTGCGGTTGCTTTTGCATCTGTCCAAATAATGCCTAAATTAGAAACATATTGATAATAATGTCCTGTTGAGGGTAAATAATTGGCTTGTCCTAAACTAATAGAAAAATTACGAGTTCCTGATGGTGTTGCTGATGAATTACTGAATTCAACATCTTTTACAGCAGCAATAAAATCCAGATAAGAAACTAATGTTCCTGATGTAGAACTTGATAAAGTGAGTTTTCCTGTTCCGGCATCCCAAACGGATTTAATAGTTGGGTGCGAACTAGGATTAACAAGTGTTAATAGATCTTGTCCATTCACATAACCCGAAGAAATTTGGATGTAAACCGCATCAGTTACCGCATCGTCTGGATCGACAATATCAAAAGAGGTTGCTATTTTTTGGCTAGTTTGTGGGCAATAAATTTGATTCCCAGCAGCGTTAACTATTGGAGGAACATTAGGGCAAGCTGTTGAATAACTTGCTGTTGCATCTTTTGCAGTCCAAACCACATTGGAATAGGCTACATTATCTACTTGAATACACTCTAGTTTTGGGTTGTTAAAAAAACGAGCTGATGGATTATTTATCGCAAAATTATTTCCGTTTTTGAGGTTTAAATAAACTAATTCGTTGTTGAAACAATATAACCTTGTTAGCTTTGTATTTTTGGAAACGTCTAAAAATTTTAATTTATTAGATTGACACCATACATCCTCCAAATTATTGTTTTTTGACAAATCTAAACTGGTTAAGTTGTTCGAAAGACAGAATAAATCCACTAAAAGAAGGTTGTTTTTTAAATCTAAACTAGCCAAGTTATTGTCAGAACAATCGAGGTAAGTTAAATTGATATTTGTACTAATGTTCAAATTCGATAATTGATTTTCAAAGCAAGAAAGTCTGTCTAAATTTATGTTGTTACTAACATCAAGATTAGTGATTTTATTCAATGTACAATTCAAAATTTTCAAATGAATATTTCCACCTAAATCTAATGTGGTTAATGAATTAAAAGCGCAATTGAGAGTTTCTAAATTAGTAAAAGCCTCAATTCCTGTTAAATCTGTGATGTTTGAGTTTGTTACATCTAAACTGGTTATCGTGTTTATGTCGTTTGTCAGTACTTGACCGTCAATCATACCGCTATCTATGCCTAAAAGAATAAGTGCATTTTCAAAATTAGAATCTGGAATAGGTGTATATTGAGCCTGTCCCAAAAAGGAAGAAAAAAGAATGAAAAGAAAAAAGAATTTTTTCATATTGGCTTAATTTCTTTTAAAAAAATCATGTAAGATAAAAAAATAAACACTTCTAGTTATTTTTTTGAATGAAAAGATTCAAAAGTTATAAATTCCATTTCATTTTTTTGAATAAATCCCAAACTACAATTCCAGTACTCACAGAAATATTCAAAGAGTGTTTCGTTCCTAATTGAGGAATTTCGATGCAACCATCACAAATAGCTACAGCCTCTTGTGAAACTCCGAAAACTTCATTTCCGAAAACCAAGGCGTATTTTTTATCTTTTTCAACAGTAAAATCTTGAAGAAAAACGGCGCTTTCTACTTGCTCAATGGCAAGTACAGTAACTTTTTCGTTTTTTAAATTTTGGATAACGTCCAAAACATTTTCGTTGTGTTCCCAAGTAACAGTGTCAGTTGCGCCAAGTGCTGTTTTGTTAATTTCCTTGTTGGGAGGTGTTGCGGTAATGCCACACAGAATAATTTTTTCAATTAAAAAAGCATCTGCAGTTCTAAAAACAGAACCGATATTATGCAAACTTCGGATATCGTCTAAAACAATGATGATTGGCGTTTTTTCGGATTGTTTAAAATCTTCAACAGATTTTCGTTCTAGTTCGCTATTTTCTAATTTTCTCATGGATTTTTGAAAATGGGTTTAAATAAAAAAGCTTCCCGAATATAGGAAGCTTTTTTTTATAATATAATTTTATATTTAACTTTTTGGAGCATCAGCAGCAAGTACAGTTCCTTTAATAGTAAGTACTTTTGAAGGAATACCAGCAGCATTTGAAGTAATTGTTACTGTTTTATTAAACGGTTGACCAGCTCTTGAAGTGTCGTATTTTACTCCAATAACCGCTTTTGCACCTGGAGCAATTGGTTCTTTTGGAAAAGTTGGAACTGTACATCCGCAAGAACCTACAGCATTAGTTATAATTAATGGCTTGTTACCATTGTTAGTAAGTACAAATTCACGTTTCCCGTCTGAATTTGCTGCTACAGTACCATAATCAATAGTTTCAGACACGAAAACCATCCCCGCACCATCTACTTTCGGACTGGCTACAGCAGTTTTGGTAGAAGTGATTTTTTTAGTAGTTTTTTTATTTTTAGAGGTTTCTTGAGCATTCGAAAAACTGAATGCCAATAAGGCTATTGATAGTGTGATGATTTTTTTCATTGTTTTGTTTTTTAATTCAAAGAACAAATTTATAGAAAAAATTATAACACAGCCTTAATTTTTTCTTAAATGTATTTAAAATGTGAGTAGTGTAATTATTCCCTATAAAATCTATAAATTCGCTTTCTGTTAAATTAAAAAAAAATACATTTTGTCGTCAAAAGAAAAAGTGGTCAAGGAAACGCCGTTAATGAAGCAATACAACGAAATCAAATGGAAATATCCTGATGCTTGCTTGTTGTTTAGGGTGGGAGATTTTTATGAAACATTTGGTGAAGATGCCATTCGTGCTTCCAAAATTTTGGGAATAACATTGACCAAAAGAGGAGCAGGTTCCGAGACAGAAACGGCTTTGGCAGGTTTTCCGCATCATTCCATTAATACGTATTTGCCAAAATTAGTCAAAGCAGGACTTCGTGTAGCGATTTGCGATCAGCTCGAAGATCCTAAAATGACCAAAACCATTGTAAAACGTGGTGTTACGGAATTAGTCACTCCAGGTGTTTCGATGAATGACGAGGTTTTGCAATCGAAAACAAATAATTTTTTGGCAGCCATTTATTTTGCCAACAAATCCATCGGGATTTCGTTTTTGGATGTTTCTACAGGTGAATTTTTGACTGCGCAAGGAAATGCTGAATACATTGACAAATTATTACAAAATTTCAATCCAAGTGAAGTTCTGATTCCCAAAAATAATAAAAATGATTTCCGAGAAACCTTCGGAGACGATTTTCATACTTTTTATCTCGAAGATTGGATTTACAAAGAAGATTACGCTTTCGAAACCTTGACCAAACATTTCCAGACGACCTCTTTGAAAGGTTTTGGTGTCGAAGAATTGAAGGAGGGAATCATTGCTTCGGGAGCGATTTTGTATTATTTATCCGAAACGCAACACAATAAAGTACAACACATCACAGCAATTCAGCGTATTGCAGAAGACGCCTACGTTTGGATGGATCGATTTACGATTCGTAACCTCGAATTGTATCACAGTTACAACCCTAATGCCGTGACGCTTTTGGATGTAATTGATAAAACGCTTTCGCCAATGGGTGGGCGTTTGCTCAAACGTTGGTTGGCTTTGCCTTTGAAAGATGCTGCCAAAATAAGCAGTCGTCATCAGGTGGTTTCTTATTTGAAAGAGCATCAGGAGGTGTTGAAAAATATTCAAAAGCAAATCAAGCAAATTTCCGATTTGGAGCGTTTGATTTCGAAAATTGCTGCTGGAAAAGTTTCTCCGCGTGAAGTGGTTTATCTGAAAGAATCACTAGATGCCATTATTCCGATAAAAACCTTGGCTTTGCAAAGTCCACAAGAAGCCGTGAAAGTCATTGGCGACAGTCTGCATAGTTGCGATTTATTACGTGAAAAAATAAAAACGGTCTTGAATCAAGATGCTCCTGTGGCTGTAGCCAAAGGAAATGCGATTGCCAAAGGCGTTAATGAAGAACTGGACGATTTACGGGCCATCTCAACTTCAGGCAAAGAATTCTTGGAAGGAATTGAAAAAAGAGAATCCGAAAGAACGGGAATTTCTTCTTTGAAAATTTCCTTTAATAATGTTTTTGGATATTATATCGAAGTTCGAAATACACATAAAGATAAAGTGCCAACAGAATGGATTCGTAAACAAACTTTGGTCAATGCCGAACGTTATATTACCGAGGAATTAAAAGAATATGAAACCAAAATTCTGGGTGCCGAAGAAAAAATCTACAAGATAGAAGTAGAGCTTTTCGAACAATTAGTGAGTTGGATTTCGACTTATATCAAACCCGTTCAAATGAATGCCAATTTGGTAGCACAATTGGATTGTTTGTGTTCGTTTACGCAATTGGCTATCGAAAATAAATATGTTTGTCCAGAATTAGACGAAACATTCGAATTAGAAATTAAAAACGGAAGGCATCCTGTTATCGAAAAACAATTACCTGTTGGCGTGCCTTATATTGCCAATGATGTTTTCTTGGATAGAGAAACGCAACAGTTGATAATGATTACGGGGCCAAATATGTCTGGAAAATCGGCTATTTTGCGTCAAACCGCTTTAATTGTGCTCTTGGCTCAAATGGGAAGTTTTGTTCCAGCAGATAGTGTGAGAATGGGAATTATCGACAAAATATTCACTAGAGTAGGAGCTTCGGATAATATTTCTATGGGAGAATCTACTTTTATGGTCGAAATGAATGAAACGGCTTCCATCTTGAATAACATCTCCGATAGAAGTTTAGTGCTGTTGGACGAAATTGGAAGGGGAACCAGTACCTATGATGGGATTTCTATTGCTTGGGCAATTGCAGAATTTTTACACGAGCATCCTTCAAAACCGAAAACGCTTTTTGCCACACATTATCACGAATTGAATGAAATGAGTGAATCGTTATCTAGAATCCAGAATTATAATGTTTCGGTAAAAGAGTTAAAAGACACCGTGCTTTTTATTCGAAAATTGGTAAAAGGAGGAAGTGCTCATAGTTTTGGAATTCACGTGGCAAAAATGGCGGGAATGCCTCAAATCGTGATTTTGAAAGCACAAAAGCTATTGAAGAAATTGGAGAAAGACCATTCCAGTGAAGCCTTGAACGGAATTAAATCATCGAAGGACGAAATGCAAATGAGTTTCTTTAATCTGGATGATCCTTTGCTAGAAGAAATCAAAGAAGAGATATTGGATTTAGACATCAACACGATTACACCAATGGAAGCCTTGATGAAACTCAATGAAATCAAAAGAATGTTGACCAAAAAATAATTTTATTGTTTTTAAAGTTTGGGTTATCAGAAGGTTATAAAATTGATTGATTTTTTTTATCAAAAAGGCTTGTGTAATTGAATTAATGTCTTAAATTTGCATCCGCAATACCGAACAAGTATTGAGTTCTTAATAGAATGAAACGCGAAAATAGCTCAGTTGGTAGAGCGCGACCTTGCCAAGGTCGAGGTCGCGGGTTCGAGCCCCGTTTTTCGCTCAAACCATATAATATTCATATGTTGGTGTATTAAATTGATTTTTTCTAAAAAAATTAAACAATATTCCTCAAAAGAAAATAAAATGCTCGGATGGTGGTGTATTTAATTAATTTTTTCTAAAAATTAGATAATATACTTCAAAAGAAAATAGAGAATGCTCGGATGGTGAAATTGGTAGACACGCTGGACTTAAAATCCAGTGAACAGCAATGTTCGTGCGGGTTCAAGTCCCGCTCTGAGTACAAAGAAAACCGTAAAGAATTAATTTTTAATTCTTTGCGGTTTTTTTTATTTTATAGATATTTTTTAAATCTTGAATTAATGACGAGATTTTAAATCTCTGTATTGGAAAAATTAAGAAGAAGTACTTTGGTTTTAAAAACAAAATGAATTAGAATCAAGTTTTTTTGATCTAAAATTTTGGGATAGGTGCAAAAAAAAAGCCACGCAATGCGTAGCTTATTTTTTTCTGTAATTGAGAATTACTTTGCAGCAGCAGTAGTGTCAACTGCAGCAGCAGTAGTATCAACAGCAACAGCAGTAGTGTCTACAGCAGTAGTGTCAACAGCAACAGCTGTAGTATCAACAGCTTCTCCTTCAGTAGCAGGAGTTTCTTTTTTACAAGATACAACAGTCAAAACAGCAACAACAGCTAAACTTAAAAATACTTTTTTCATCTTACTTAATTATAAAAGGTTAATTATTAATTCGGGGCAAAGATATAAATTTTTTAATAGGTAAAATATTTTTTTATATTTTTTTTGAAAAATAATCTTCATTTGTGTCGCACGATTTTTTATAAATCTATGTTTCAAATAAGTCATTTGCTAAATTTTTTCGTAATTATTTAGAAAATTAATCTCAATGAACCCTTTTTGAATTGAAATTGAGACTGTTAGTTTAGGTTTGGAAATTAAATTGTTCAAAGATTGTTTCGATTTTAATTTTGAATTTCTATTGTAAATAAAAAATAAGATTGCGAAAAATAGTTATAAAATATTCTTCATAATGATAGTTGTTGCACCTTTGTTCATTTGTACAAAAGTGCTGCAAATATGTCCTTTTTCATTTCGAATATCATCATTATTGATTAGGTTGGAGAAAGCATCATGAAGTTCTTTTTTACTGTCGATAGAAGTGCATCCTTGCATACTCACTAAAGCGGTTGCTTCTGCAAAGTGAGAGTAATTGGAACCAATAACGATAGGTACTCCAAAAGTGGCTGGTTCTAAAATATTGTGAACGCCTGGATGTCCGAAACCGCCACCAACATAAGCAATATCAGCATAACTATAGATTTTTGTTAGGATTCCGATAGTGTCGATAATGAAAACGTCAAAATCTTGTAGGGATAGGTCGCGACCTGCTCCTATTTCCGAAAATAAAACTGTTTTTTTTGAAATTGAATTTTTTAATTCTTGAATTTGTTCCTGTTTGATATTGTGTGGAGCAATAATAAACTTAACCTTTTCAGAGGTTTGATTGATGTAATCCACTAATAAACTTTCGTCTTTTGGCCACGAACTTCCAATAACAATGGTCAAAGTGTTGTTTTTGAAATTTTCAATAAAATCCAATGAATTGTCTTTCTCTAAAATAGCAGCCACTCGGTCAAAGCGGGTGTCTCCAGAAATGGCTACATTGGTTTTGTCTAATTGTAGTAGTAGTTTTTTTGAACTTTCATTTTGTACAAAAAAATAAGTGAATGTTTCTAAAGCTTTTCTGTAAAATCCGCCATACCATTTGAAGAACATTTGATTTTCTCTAAAAATTCCCGAAATCAAATAAGTTGGAGTTTTTAATTTATGAAGTTCATTCAAATAATTCGGCCAATATTCATATTTGATGAAGAATGCCATTTCGGGATGAACTAATTTTAAAAACATTTGAGCTTTTTTTCGCGTGTCCAAAGGCAAGTACACCGTAACATCGGCAACAGTATTATTTTTTCTAACTTCATAACCCGAAGGCGAGAAAAAAGTAATCACGATTTTATGATTCGGAAATTTTTCTTTTATTTTTTCGATAACTGGCAAGCCTTGTTCGTACTCACCAAGTGAGGCAGCGTGAAACCAAATTGTTTTGTCTTCGGATTTAATTTTTGCTTTCAAAATTTCGAAAACAGGTTTTCTGCCATCAACAAAAAGTTTGATTTTTGGACTGAATTGGGCGATGATTTTTAATGAAATATTCGCAATCTGAACGATTGTATTGTAGAGAAAAAGCATATCAAAAAATTTGTGGGGCTAAAATACGTTTTCTTTTAATTATCTATAAAATCATTCTGCTAAAATCCCTATTTTTGTTCTAAAATTTAAAACAGAGTAAGATTTGTTTTTAAAGAACTTTATATAAAAGATTAAATGAAAAAAATTCAAATGGTTGACTTAAAAAGTCAATATGATAAAATAAAAGATACTGTTAATGCTTCTATTCAAGAAGTTTTGGATACCAATACCTACATTAACGGACCACTGGTTCATCAATTTCAAAAAAATCTCGAAGAATATCTCGATGTAAAACATGTAATTCCTTGTGCTAACGGAACCGATGCTTTGCAAATTGCTATGATGGGCTTGGATTTAAAGCCAGGCGATGAGGTTATTACTGCCGATTTTACCTTTGCAGCAACTGTTGAAGTAATTGCTTTGTTGCAACTGACACCTGTTTTGGTTGATGTTGATTTGCACAATATGAATATTTCTATCGAAGCGATTAAACGTGCGATTACCCCAAAAACTAAAGCTATTGTTCCTGTTCATTTGTTTGGTCGTGCGGCAAATATGGAAGCAATAATGGCAATTGCAAACGAGCATAACTTATATGTAATTGAAGATAATGCACAAGCTATTGGAGCTAACTGTAAGTTTTCGAATGGAACAAAAAAGAAAGCAGGAACTATTGGAAATGTAAGTTCAACCTCATTTTTTCCATCTAAAAATTTAGGCTGTTATGGCGATGGTGGGGCGATTTTTACCAATGACGATGCTCTAGCACACAAGATTAGAGGAATTGTAAACCACGGAATGTACGAGCGTTACCACCACGATGTGGTTGGGGTTAATTCCCGTTTGGATAGTATTCAAGCTGGAGTTTTGAATGCGAAATTACCATTTTTGGATGAGTACAACACGGCACGCCAAAATGCTGCTAGAAAATATACATTAGCTTTCGATGGACACAAAAATATCATCGCGCCAAGTATTTGTGATATTTGTGACTGTCACGTTTTTCATCAATATGTATTGCGAATTATTGATGCTGATCGTGATGCTTTGATGCAACATTTGTTAGACAAAGGAATTCCTTGTGCTATTTATTATCCAATTCCGTTGCATTCGCAAAAAGCGTATGCGGATTCTCGCTATAAAGAAGACCATTTTCCAGTAACCAATCAATTGGTGAAAGAAGTAATTGCTTTGCCAATGCACACTGAATTAGACGATGAGCAAATACAATTCATTACAAACAGCGTTTTGGAATTTTTAAATAAATAATTCAATGAAATACTTTTTTACAATTTTTACGCTAGTTTTTTTTCAATTTTCAGGTTTAGCTCAAAACGATTCTAAATCAAAAGAAGAAACTGCTGTTGCTTCTCGTGTGGAAACTTTGCGACAAGCGATGATTGATGCCGATGGGAAAAAGCTAAAGGAATTAACTTCTTCTGCTTTAAGCTACGGACATTCTAGCGGAAAAATTGAAAACCAAGCTATTTTTATAGAAAAAATTGCCAATGGCGAATCTGATTTTGTAACGATTGAGTTTCAAAACCAAACCATCGAAATGGTGGGCGATGTGGCAATCGTTCGACATAATTTAGCAGCACATACGAAAGATGGCGGAGTTGATAAAGATATAAAAATTGGGATACTGTTAGTTTGGCAAAAGCAAAAAAACAAATGGTTACTCATTGCCAGACAAGCTTTTAAATTACCATCATAAAAAAATAGAAAATGAAAATAGTAGTTACAGGAGGTTTAGGTTTTATCGGTTCGCACACTGTTGTTGAATTACAAAATCAAGGTTTTGAAGTAGTAATTGTAGATGATCTTTCGAATTCATCCGAAGAGGTTGTAAATGGGATTACATCTATTACGAACCAAAAACCAGTGTTCGAAAAATTGGATTTGCGTGAGAAATCAAAAGTTCAGGAATTTTTCAAAAAACATCAAGATATTTCGGGAGTGATTCATTTTGCAGCTTCGAAAGCAGTTGGCGAAAGTGTAGGCAATCCATTGTTGTATTATGAAAACAACATCAATGCTTTGGTTTATTTGCTTCAGGAATTGAAAGAATTACCAGAAGCTAGTTTTATTTTTAGTTCGTCTTGTACCGTTTATGGTCAAGCCGAAAAAATGCCAATTACTGAAGATGCTCCGGTTCAAGCTGCCATGTCGCCTTACGGAAACACCAAGCAAATTGGCGAAGAAATTATTATAGATACAGCAAAAGTAACCAATATTAGTGCGATTTTGTTGCGTTATTTCAATCCAATTGGAGCGCATCCATCTGCCGCAATTGGAGAATTACCTTTGGGAGTTCCCCAAAATTTGGTTCCGTTTATCACTCAAACAGGATTAGGTTTGCGAAAAGAATTATCCGTTTACGGTGACGATTATCCAACCACAGACGGAACTTGTGTACGCGATTACATTCACGTAGTCGATTTGGCGAAAGCCCACGTAATTGCTTTAAAACGTTTGTTAGATAAAAAGAATTTGGAGAAAGTAGAAACGTTCAATCTAGGAACTGGAACTGGAAGTTCTGTGTTAGAAGTGATTCAATCTTTCGAAAAAGTTAGTGGACAAAAATTACCATATAAAATCGTAGATCGTAGAGAGGGTGATATCACTTCGGCTTACGCCAATACGGATAAAGCCAATAACGTTTTAGGTTGGAAAGCCGAATCTACATTAGACGAAGCCATGGAAAGTGCTTGGAAATGGGAGCAGAAAGTCAGACAACAGTAATCAGTGTTCAGTTTTTAGTGATCAGTAAAACAAAAAAATCCTAAATTATCGAGTTGGTAATTTAGGATTTTTTGCATTTATACCGATTTTGTATTTGTAAAGTCTAATAGTCTATTCCAATTGTCACGCTGGAAGCGTTTCAACAAACGAGCATCTTAATAGAGACGCTTCCAGCGTGACAAATAGCAAGAATGAGCTAATTTCGTATTGTGACCGAAAACAAAAAATCCCCACAAACATAAGTTCATGAGGATTCTGTTTCTAACTGATCACTAAAAACTGATCACTGACTACTAATTAAGCGTTCGCTGTCGCAGCTTCTTTATTGATTTTCCCAATTAATCCCGCCAATACTTTTCCTGGACCTACTTCGGTAAACAAAGTCGCTCCATCAGCAATCATTTGTTGTACTGATTGCGTCCATTTAACAGGAGCTGTCAATTGAATGATTAAGTTTTTCTTGATTTCATCAGCATCAGAAACGGCAGATGCTGTTACGTTTTGATAGACTGGACAAATAGGAGCAGAGAATGTTGTTGCTTCAATAGCTGCTGCCAATTCTTCTCTGGCTGGTTCCATCATTGGCGAGTGAAATGCCCCACCAACTGGTAATAATAAAGCACGTTTTGCTCCTGCTTCTTTCATTTTTTCGCAAGCTTTTTCTACAGCTGTAGTTTCTCCTGAAATTACCAATTGTCCTGGGCAGTTGTAGTTGGCAGCAACCACAATTCCGTCAATCGAAGCGCAAACCTCTTCAACGATATTGTCAGCCAATCCTAAAACTGCTGCCATTGTAGAAGGTTTGATTTCACAGGCTTTTTGCATTGCTAATGCGCGTTGCGAAACCAATTTTAATCCATCTTCAAAAGACAAAACGCCATTGGCAACCAAGGCTGAAAATTCGCCCAAAGAATGACCTGCAACCATTTCTGGTTTGAAATCTTCCAAGGTTTTAGCCAAAATAACCGAGTGCAAGAAAACAGCTGGTTGCGTCACTTTGGTTTCTTTCAATTCTTCGGCAGTGCCTTCAAACATAATGTCTGTGATGCGAAAACCCAATATTTCATTTGCTTGTTCGAAAAGTGATTTTGCTAATTCTGAATTCTCATATAAGTCTTTGCCCATTCCTATAAATTGTGCGCCTTGACCCGGAAATACGTATGCTTTCATCTATTTTAGTTTAAAAGTTTAAGGTTTAAAAGTTTAAATTTTTTCCCAAAAGGAATTTAAAAACCGTTTGCAAAAATAGTACTTTTTTAGGATTTATTAGAAAAGATAAAACGAAAGCAAAACGGCTAAACTTCATCAAGAAATTTAGCCGTTTGTATGAAACGAAAATCAGTTTTGAAATTGATTTATAGTTTAATCAATTGCAATTCGATGTTTAATTTTACTTCTTCGCCTACTAAAACACCACCAGTTTCTAGAGCCGAATTCCAGTTCAATCCCCAGTCTTTACGGTTAATTTTGCCAGAAATATTCAATCCTGCTTTGGTATTTCCCCAAGGGTCTTTCATCAATCCACTGAATTCAGCAGCCAATTTTACGGGTTTTGTTACGCCTCTTAAACTCAAATCTCCTGTCAATTCGTAATCATCTCCATCTTTAGTAAAAGAAGTTCCTTTGAAAGTTAGTTTTGGATGATTTTCAGCGTCAAAAAAGTCGCCACTTTTCAAGTGATTGTCTCTGTCAGTATTGTTGGTGCTGATAGAATCAATATTAGCCGAGAATTCGAAGTTTGCATTTTCGAAGTTATCGTCTTCAGTAGTGATGGTTGCATCGTAAGAAGCAAATGTACCTGAAACATTAGTAAACATCATGTGTTTTACTTTAAAACCAATTTCTGAATGTGTCGGGTCAATTGCCCATTTTGTAGTTGCCATAATTTTATTTTTTATTGTTTAATAATTTATTTGTTTCATTTTGATAAGACAAATTTACAGCGACAATAGGAGTGAAGCACTTAACCTAGATTAAGAAATAAAAAACCAGATATTAAGATTTTAATATCTGGTTTTGAATGAGTTAAAAAAAATTATGATTCAGATTGATTTTTATAAAATGTCAGTGCGCCCGAAGGACATTTGTTTATGGTTTCCATAATCTTTTCAGAAGTGGAGTTTTCGGGCAAAATCCAAGGTTTTTCTTTGGGGTGAAAAACATCGGGATTGTTTTTAACACAATTGGCAGAATGCGTGCATTTTCCAGCTTGCCAAACGATGGTTACTTCGCCATTCGTATATTCTTTTTTGATATCTTTTGCATCCATGATTAAATAGTGGTGTTGATGACTACTCTGTTTTTTAGTATTTTAGAAACGGGGCATTTTTCGGCAATAATTAATAGTCTGTTTTTGATCTCTATATCAACAGTAGCAGGAAAACTAATCGTACGACTAATAGTTGTTGTCACTTCGGCATCGTTTTCTTGTGACATATTCAGAGCTATATTGATTTCCGGAATATCCCATCCTTTTCTGTCAATGTACATTCGCAAAGTAGATAAAGTACATGACGCTAACGAAGATAAGAGCGCTGTGTAGGGATCAGGACCCAAATCTTGTCCGCCAATGCTTGTGGGTTCATCCATAAAAAACGAACCTTTTCTCCACGTAATCGTGCATAAATATTTTTGCGAACTAATGTTTCCCGTAAGATCGTTTTCTAATAGATTTTCCATACTTTAAATTTAATCAAAATTATTACAAAACGTCTGCGAATTCAGGAGTTTTATCGAAAACGTTTTTCGCAAAAGGACAAAGTGGAACAATTGCAATGTCCTTTTCTCTAGCGAATTCAACAGCTTTCGTTACCATTTTTTTGCCAAAACCTTTTCCGTTGTTGCCTTCGTTTACTTCGGTATGATCTATGATAATTTTATTGGGGCCTGCAAATACGAAAGTCATTTTTGCTTCTGTTTTGCCATCCACTTCGATGTAGAAAAAACCTTTTCTGTCGTTTATTTCTAATTGTACTTCTTCGTTCATAATTGGTTTGTTATTGTAATTAAAGTTGAGAGATCCGTCGGTTCGAGTGTTTTATTGAAAATGCGATAGCTTTTTTAATAAAATGTATCGAGAACTTCACATTATAGGCTTCTCGATACAATTTTAAATAGTAAAGCTGTCGCATTACTATTCAAAATCACTCGAAGAGACGATTGAAACATCTTAACTTACTGTTTCATTGGAATTTCCATCAATAAGAATTTCGCATCAGTGCTTGCTTTGAAGTCCAAAGTTTTGAAATCAGTAATTCCTAAACCATCACGAGTTTCCAATTCCTGACCGTCAACGTTGATTGTTCCTGAAATTACAAAAACATAAAGACCGTTTCCTTCTTTTTTTAATTCGTATGTTTTAGCAAATCCCGCTTCGAAATCGGACAAATGAAACCAAGCATCTTGATGAATCCAAATTCCTGCATCATCTGGATTTGGAGATAATATTTGCGCAAAATTGTTTTTTTGTTCCGTAGTATCTAAAGTGATTTGCTGGTAGCGAGGCTCCACGTTTCTGGTTTTTGGAAACAACCAGATTTGAAACAATTTAGTACGGTCGTTTGCATTTGGATTGAATTCACTGTGTTGAATTCCGGTTCCGGCGCTCATTACCTGTACATCGCCCGTTTTTATGGTAGATTCATTTCCCATACTGTCTTTGTGAGCCAAATCACCTTCTAATGGAATAGTGATAATCTCCATATTGTCGTGTGGGTGTGTGCCAAAACCCATTCCACCAGCCACGGTGTCATCGTTTAAAACGCGTAAAGTTCCAAATTGAATTCTATCTGGATTGTACCAGCTTGCAAAGCTAAAACTATGATAAGCGTTTAACCATCCGTGATCTGCGTGTCCTCTTGTATCTGCTTTGTGTAAAACTGTTGTAGTTGCCATAATGTATATTTTTTGTGATTATTGTTATACAAATTTACGTCAGATGTAAGCAAAAGGCACTTAACCTAGATTAAGAAAAAAAGTATTCAGTGTTCAGTGTTCAGTTTTCAGTTTCATTAGGACTGAACACTGAACACTGTTAACTGATTACTTCCTCAAAAGTTTACTTTTCATTTTGCTGAAAAACTCGGGAGTTACGCCCAAATAGGAGGCAATTTGTTTTTGTGGAACTTTCTGAATCAAATCGTGGTGTTTGTTGCAGAATTTTTCAAAGCGTTCTTCGGCTGTTAAGCTCAAATTATCCATTAATCGTTCCTGATGCGCTACCAGTGAGTTTTCGGTTAGAATCCTAAAGAAGCGTTCGAGTTTTGGGATTTCGTAAAACAAGATTTCCTGATTTTCTTTAGACAACAAAACCACTTCAGCATCTTCCAAAACCTGAATGAAAAGATTTCCTGGTTTTTGCGAAAGCAGACTGTACATATCGCTAATCCACCAGCCAGTGCAGGCAAAACTCAAAACGTGTTCTACAATATTATCGTTGATGTTGAAACTTCGCAACACACCCGAATTCACAAAATAGGAAGTCTTGCAAACTTCGCCAGCATTAAGCAAAATAGTTTTGGCTTTGTACTGATGGATTTCTGTTTTAGACAAGAAGAGTTCCTGCTCTTGGGGAGTCAGCGTAATGTGTTTGGAGAGATTGTCTATTATTAGAGGCATTTTGTTTTTTTTAAAGGAATTGTCAATCTTTTATAGGTTTGATTTTTATTTTAATGAATCAATTTTTAAGGGTGGAGGCGGCGGTGGAGATAAATTGTATTTTAAATATCCAAAATTGATATTTTTTTTAGTTGGGATAAATTTGAGTTTAGTTTTAAATTCTCCCAATGATTTTATGAAGGCATAAATTTTTTCAGGAGCATTATCTCCATAAATGAATATCCATTTATTTGTTTTGTCTTTAGAGAAATTTAAGAGATAGCTTTGTCCATCCTGTAGATTATTTTCCGCATAAATACTATCATATATTTTGTAATCTAATTGACGTATAAGTTTATTCAATTCATTTCTTTCATTTTTTTTGAGTATAGCATAAAAATTTTCCTTTGGTTCAGGATATTTTTTTTGAAAGTAAACAGTATCACTTTTTGTGAATTTTATAGAATTGTCGTGATTTAAACCAGCATAAGAAAATGTAAAGCTTTCAAATTGGAAAGAGTTAGTGTCTTCTTTTTTAGTACAAGATATCAGAAGTAAAACTAAAATAATAAATGTGATTTTTGTTTTCATATATATTTAACTTAAACTTATTTGTGCTGAATATCTTCTCCGTGAGGGATTGCAGTGGAAATCCTTTTGTTTTTTCTTTAAAAACATAAGATTATAACGGAAAGCCCGACCCTTGTGGCTACGCCCACCCGACCCTGAAAAGGCGAACAGGCAAAGCAAATTTAATAAAAAAACCGATGCCTTTTTTGTAGTAAAGCATCGGTTTCTATTTTTAGTGGAAGTGGTCTTCCTCGATTTCAAATTCGGCATCTTTTTCCCAAATTTCCATTTCGCAGGGTTTGCAATTGAACTTGAGTTTGTATTCCAGTTCGCCCTGTTTCAATACCAAAGGTTCTTTGAGTTTGGTTTCCATCGTGTCTTTATGATACTTTGGACATTTTTCCAGTTCGTATTTGATGCAGTATTTGGTAGTCATCACACGTGATTTTCCGGGATCCCATTGCAATTCGAATGCTTTTTCTATCTCGGTAACGCCGTGGCGTTCGTAGAATTTACGAGCCAGTTTATTGGAAACATTGTACATAAAATCCAGTTTGGTTTCCGGATAAGGATGTGATGTTTTGACCAATTGGTGTTCGTGACGCTTGTAATTGGCTAGACGAATTTCAGATAATTGCTCGAAAACCGTTCTTCGCATTTCGTTGATTTTAGAAATAGGAAGGAACCAGTTTTCCGAGAACATAATCGTAATTTCATCGGCGGTGTAAGGTGTGAAACCTGTTTTTGCCAAATTAATTTTGAAATTCTCTTCGATAGATTCGTTGTTTTTGGTTCTCTCTTTTGGATGAACCAAACTTACGGTGCTTACATTTCCGTCCTCGTCGGTAGCGATGAGTTCAAAACCATTTTCGTTTTCGGACAACAATAAAGTCGTACTGATTTTTCGAACCGCACTGTCTTCGCGTTCTACAATTTTGATAAAAGCAGCGTCGTTGTTGCGGTAAATGAAAGTTCCAGGTTTGATTTCTTTCAATACATTTGGATATGCCAGGCCGTTTTCGACTTTGTTGACATAAATTCCGTCGGCTTCGTTGTTTTCGTTGATGAAACAAAGTCCGTCGCCATTGTTTAGGAATTCTCCGTTTTCGATTTCGTAAGCGTTTCCGGTTGTTTTGATTAATTTACCAATGTATTGCCCTTTGGATTTTGGACTTTCCCAGGAACCAATGGCTTGGTGTCTTTCGTTGACAAAATAATCGGTATAACCGCGGTTGAAACTTTTGTTCAAAGCCGATTCGAAAGTATACGTGCATTTTCCAGAAGAAGCTTTTTCGTATTTACCGCTCTTGTCGTTTTCCAGAAAAGCATCTAGTTTTTGACGTAAGTAAGACACATTGTTTTTTACATAAACAATATCTTTCAGACGTCCTTCGATTTTAAAGGAAATGACACCTGCTTCAATCAGATTTGGAATTTGATCCGATACATCAAAATCCTTGATGGAAAGCAAGTGACTGTTTTTGATTAAAGTATCGCCGTGACCATCGATGAGGTTGTATGGCAAGCGACAGTTTTGGGCACAGGAACCACGGTTGGCCGAGCGTTCGCCATTGGCAACACTCATGTAGCAGTTCCCACTGAAAGATACGCAAAGCGCTCCCGTCACGAAAAATTCCAGTTCCACATCGCTCGCATCACTGATTTCTTTGATTTGGTGTAAGTTCAGTTCACGAGCCAAAACCACACGCTTCATTCCGGCATCTTTCAGGAATTTGATTTTGTTGGCATCACGGTTGTTGGCTTGTGTGCTTGCGTGCAAAACGATAGGTGGCAGCTCCATTTCCATAATCGCCATATCCTGTACAATCAGCGCATCGACACCAATGTCGTACAATTGATAAATCATCTGACGGCAGGTTTCCAGTTCGTTGTCGTATAAAATCGTATTGATTACCACAAAAACCTGTGTGTTGAATAAATGGGCGTATTCCACCAATTTTGCTACATCTTCAATCGAGTTGGTCGCATTGGAACGAGCACCGTACAAAGGAGCTCCTATATAAACCGCATCGGCACCAGCATTGATGGCAGCCATTCCGTGGATTAAATCTTTTGCAGGAGCGAGTATTTCTATTTTCTTTTTCATCTATGGGATGATAATTTTATAATTAATAGACTATTAAGGTTTTAGTTTTTTGTCTTAAAGTCTGCAAAGTTCTTATAAATTATTCAAGATTTCTAATTAGGGGAGGGGTTTTTTGGAAAATTGTTGTTTGTTTTAGTTTTTCCGTGTAACAGAACCATAAAAAAGCCTCAAGATTTTTTCTTGAGGCTGTTGGTATTTCGAATTTCAAGTTACTTTATTCTTTAATTAATTTAATAGATGAAGTTCCTTTTTCAGATGTAACGGTAATAATGTATAGTCCTGAAGCAGTTGCTATTTCTCCAACTTCTACTTGGTTTTCGCCTCTACCAGAACCTACTTTTACTCCTAAAACGTTATGAATAGTATAGGTAAATTGTCCTTCGGCTTTTATTGTAAAAGTTTGGCTAGTAGGATTTGGATAAAGAATCGCATTAGCAGATTTAGTATTTGAAAAATCTTGGTTAGCTAAATTGGCTCTTGCAATAACTACATTAGGTTGTGTTTGTGCTGCCATATCTACTCCTAGATAAAAACTTGGATGTGGTGGCTGATTGTAAGCCGAGTTTTGCCAAGCTATAGCGACTCTGTACTGTGTATCGTGCATCAAAGTGTATAATTTATGGGTCGTAGGAATGTTGGTAATATAAATTCGAATAGCTGTATTGTCTGTTTTACGGAATATTACTTCTTCACGCCAATCTCCAAAAAGGTCGGCACTTAAAGCAGGTGTTGCTTTGGTAGTGTTGTTCGAAGAATATTCCGTTGCAGTAAGTAACCTGCTGCTATTGCCTGTAAGATGATTCCATTTGTCGATTCTATTGGAATCTAATAATTCTCGATTCAAATCTGCATCCCACCAAATAGAAAAATTTATTGAAGGTCTTGAAGTCGTTATTTGGTTTCCTTTACAGTCATATAAACCTCCCGTTGAACCCCATACTTCATATCCTTTGTAACGAGGGTCAATATCTGCAGCATTAGCACGTCCTATATCACCTGTTGTAGGTACTCCCCATAGTTTGACTCCTGTTTGGGCATCTAAAAAAACAAGTCCATTATTGCCATATTTCGCTTGCTCTTCAAGGCATTGCCAAATTTCTTGTCCTGGACGATCTGGATCCATGTCACTCATGTGCAAGGCATCGCCATGCCCCAATCCGTTGGCATATAATTTTGCTCCATTGTCATCAATTCCGCTTGAACCATTGCTGATTTCATCTTTGCCATCGCCATCAACATCACCAACGGTCATTTGGTGGTTTCCTTGTCCTGCATAAGCCGAATTTCCAGAAGTATTACTGTCGAAAATCCATCTTTGAGAAAGGGTGTTGTTTCTCCAATCCCAAGCTACACGTACTAGTCTGGTGTAATAACCTCGACCAGTTACTAGGCTTGGTTTTTCACCGTCAAGATAAGCGATTGCGTCAACAAAACGTTCCGAACGCCCTCCGTAACTATCGCCCCAAGTGGTATTATTTACTACTCCACGAGCAGGTAAATAATTTGTAGTAGCCATTGCTTTTCCTGTTTCTCCATTAAAAATAGTTAAAAATTCAGGACCTGATATAACAGCACCATAAGTACTTGTTGAAGTTTTGCTACCTGAGGTGTTTCTATAATCGGCATTGACATCGCCAATAACTACTCCTGTTCCGTCTATAGTTCCATCAGCAGTTCTGCAACTCATTTCGGCTTTTCCGTCAGAGTCTAAATCATACACCATAAATTGAGTGTAGTGTGCTCCAGCTCGAATGTTTTTTCCCATATCGATTCTCCAAAGGCGTGTTCCATTTAAACGATAGCAATCGATATAAACATTGCCAGTAAAACCTGGTTGAGAATTATCTTTAGAATTAGATGGATCCCATTTTACAAATATTTCATATTGTCCGTCACCATCAACATCACCAACACTACAATCATTTACACTGTAAGTATAAGTTTCCCCATCTCGATTAGTTCCACTTGGAGGGATTTGCATAGCAATATCTAAATATTGATTGGCCCAAACCGTAGCAGATTCTGATTCAGGTTGTTCTACACCATTAACTATGGCTCGAATTTTATAGGTTCCATTAGTTGTGACGCTGTGAGTAAAGTTGGTTGTCGATGTGAATGGACTTCCTGTTACTTTTACATCATTGCAATATAAATTATAACTAATGTTTGGAGCTTCAGTTCCTAACATTCTCCAGCCAACATAAACTTGACTAGCATTTAACCGCATAGCAACTAATCCACGGTTGAGTTTTTCAATCTGACGTTGAGCATTGATTTGATAGGATGTTCCGAATAGAAATAGTAATAGAAGGATAAGTTTTTGAAATGAATTTAGAGTGATTTTTTTATTCATAACATTTTGGTTTAAAGAAGTTAGTTGTTTTATAGGTGGTTAATAGCATTTTTAATTGGCTAAAGATACATTTAAAGATAACCTAATCTGTCCTGTCCTGTTATGCTTTTTTATAATAAAAAGGCACAAGTATTTTTACTTGAAGGATTTTATTGTTTTTTATTAATTCAGGACTATAATCTATAATTGTTTTTAACACTGAATTTATTTGTGTTATAATACCTTTTTCTATTCAATTGATTGTTATTTCATAATTTAAAATAGAATTTAAAGTTTTTTTGCCAGAACCACATTTGGTTTGGTTTGTGTTGCCATATCAGTTCCTAAATAAAAACTTGGATGCGGAGGTTGATTGTATGACGAGTTTTGCCAAGCAATTGCCACTCTATATTGAGTATCGTGCATCAAAGTGTATAATTTGTGTGTGGTTGGAATATTAGTCGTGTAAATTCGAATAGCAGTATTATCAACTTTACGGAAAATCACTTCTTCACGCCAATCACCAAAAAGATCAGCACTCAAGCAGGGAGTCGATTTGGTTCCGTTGTTTGATCTATAGCCTTCAGCAGTTAGTAGATTGACGCTTTTTGCATTAGTGTAATCCCATTTGTCAATTCTGTTGGAGTTTAATAGCTCTCTATTCAAGTCGCCATCCCACCAAATTGCAAAATTCATTGAGGGTTTGACGGTTCCAATTTCATTGCCTTTACAATCGTATAAATTTCCTGTAGAACCCCAGCATTCATAGCCTTTGTAACGAGGATCGATATCGGATGCTAGACCACGACCGACATCAGTTCCTTCGCCTTTAACGCCCCATAATGGTTTTCCAGTTTTGGCATCTCTAAATTCAAGACCATAATCGCCATATTTAGAAGGAACTTCATGGCATTGCCACACTTCCTGTCCAGGTCGATCAGGATCCATATCCGTCATGTGCAAGGAATCGCCATGACCTAAACCATTGGCATATAATAGAGTTCCGTTGTCATCAATTGTGCTGGTTCCGTTGCATACTTCGTCTTTGCCATCACCGTCAACATCGCCTACACTCATTTGATGATTACCTTGTCCATAAGCTCCCGCATTGGCAGCATCGTTACTGTCAAAAATCCATCTTTTAGTAAGGGTGTTGTTTCGCCAATCCCAAGCCACACGGGTTAGTCTGGTGTAATAGCCACGTCCCATCACGAGACTCGGTTTTTCTCCATCCAAATAAGCCACAGCGGCAATGTATCGATCCACACGATTGCCGTTTGAATCTCCCCAAGAAGAGCCGTTTCCGCCACGTGCTGGTAAATAATCAGCTGTAGCCATTGCTTTTCCTGTTAATCCATTAAAAACAGTTAAAAATTCTGGTCCTGATAGAATAAATCCATTCGTATTTCTATAATCGGCAGTAGCTGATCCTATAACTGTACCTGTTCCGTCTGTAGTTCCATCGGCTGTTTTACAAGTTATTTCTGCTTTTCCATCGGAGTCCAAATCATAAACCATAAATTGGGTATAATGCGCTCCTGCTCGGATGTTTTTTCCTAAATCAATTCGCCAAAGTTGTGTACCGTCTAAACGATAACAATCCAAATATACATTTCCTGTATAACCTTTGTGTGAATTATCGTGTGCATTCGATGGATCCCATTTTACAAAAATTTCATATTGACCATCGCCATCTACATCGCCAGTACTACAATCGCCAACGCTATAGGTATAATTACGTCCGTCAGGAGAAATTCCACCAGCGGGAATTTGCATTGGAATGTCTAAATATTGGTTTGCCCAAACAGTTGCTTTTTCTGAAGCGGGTTGTTCAGTTCCATTAATAATGGCACGAATAAAATAAGTTTCGTCGGTTGTGATTTCGTGAGTGAAATTTGTAGTGGTGGCAAACGGACTTCCTGCTACTTTTTTGTCATTGCAATACAAATTGTAGCTTACATTGGTGGGTTCAGTGCCTAACATTCTCCAGTTGATATAGACTTGATTCGAATTTAAACGAGTTGCAACTAATCCACGATTTAATTTTTCGACAGTACGTTGGGCATTCATCGAAGAAATAATTCCTAGTAATAAAAAGAGAAAAAAGGAAAATTTTTGGAATGAATTTAGAGTAGTTTTTTTATTCATAATGTTGGGTTAGTTAGTTTTTAATCACATAAATACGAAAAATCACCGTTTATTTAGGATTCTGTTTTTTGCTGATTAGGTGTCTTTTATATCAAAATTAGTGCCAAAAAAAGCCTCAAGAAAATCTTGAGGCTTTTGATATTTAGATTTGAAGTTTAGCTTATACTGCCAATGCTTCTTTAATTCTTTTTAATGCTTCTTTCAAAATATCATCGCTTGTAGCATAAGAGAAACGGATGCAATCCGGATTACCGAAAGCATCTCCTGTTACAGTAGCCACGTTTGCTTCAGCCAAAAGATACATGGATAAATCGTTAGCATCTTTGATTTCAGTTCCTTTTAATGTTTTTCCGAAGAAAGAAGAAACGTCTGGGAAAACGTAGAAAGCTCCTTCTGGAACGTTGATTTTGATTCCTGGAATTTCTTTCAATAATCCAACAACTAAATCTCTACGGCTGTGGAAAGCCTGAACCATGTGGTTCAATACAGATGGGTCAACATCTACAGCAGTAATGGTAGCACGTTGCGCCACAGAATTTGCTCCTGAAGTTACTTGCCCTTGAATTTTTGTACAGGCTTTTGCGATAAATTCAGGTGCTCCGATGTAACCAATTCTGTATCCTGTCATAGCAAATGCTTTTGCAACTCCGTTTACAGTAACTGTTTTTTCCAACATTCCCGGTATAGATCCAATACTGCAGAAAGTTCCAGAGAAATTGATGTGCTCGTAGATTTCGTCAGCAACAACAATAATGTTTGGGTGATTTTCTAATACTTTAGCCAAAGCTGTTAATTCTTCTCTGCTGTAAACAGAGCCTGAAGGATTACAAGGAGAAGAGAACCACATCATTTTTGTTTTTGGTGTGATAGCCGCTTCTAATTGTGCTGGTGTGATTTTAAAATCAGTGTCTACAGAAGTTGGAACCTCTACAGGAACTCCACCTGATAATTTTACGATTTCAAAGTAAGAAACCCAGTAAGGAGCAGGTAAGATAACTTCGTCACCATCGTTTAACATTACTTGCGCAATGTTGTATAATGATTGTTTTGCACCAGTTGAAACTACGATTTGAGATGGTTTGTAATCCAATCCGTTGTCTCTTTTGAATTTTCTGCAAATAGCCTCTTTCAAGTCACCGTAACCGTCAACTGGAGAATAAGTGCTGTAATTATCATCGATGGCTTGTTTTGCCGCTTCTTTAATAAAATCAGGTGTGTTAAAATCGGGTTCACCCAAACTTAAACTGATGATATCTTTTCCTTGAGCTTTTAATTCTCTGGCTAATGCAGCCATTGCTAATGTTTGTGACGTAGCTAAATTATTAATTCTGTCTGAAAGCAAATTGTTCATTAAATGTAAATTTTGATTTATAAATCTGTTTTATTTTCTACTTTATTGTAAAGCGGGTTTCATTCCCAGTTCTTTCAAATGTTTGAAATGAGCAACAACAGCTGCTGTCATTGTTTTGTATTCGTAATATGGAAGCTGACATTCTTTGGCTGTTTCCTTAACGATTTTTGCAATTTTTCCATAATGCACGTGACTGATGTGTGGAAAAATATGATGCTCAATCTGATGGTTTAATCCTCCCGTGTACCAGTTTACGATTTTGTTTTTTGGAGCAAAATTAACGGTGGTGTACAATTGATGAATCGCCCAAGTATTTTCCATTTCGCCTTCTTCGTTGGGTACAGGATTAGCGGCTTCATCAACAACATGAGCCAATTGGAATACAATACTCAAAATCAATCCAGCTGTATAATGCATTACGAAAAAACCAACCAAAACTTTCCACCACACTATCCCAAGAACCATTGGTAAAACCATCCAAATGGCTAAATAAATTATTTTAGTTATAATTAAAGTTGTCCAAAGAATTTTGGGGCTTTTTGGTTCGCCATAAGACAATTTTCTTTTAATGTAATTGCTCATTTGCTTAAAATCAGTCGTAATTGCCCAATTGAAAGTCAATAAACCATATAAAAAAACCGCATAATATTGTTGGTACTTGTGAAATTTATGCCATTCTGCTTCTTTAGAGAAACGCATAATTCTTCCTGCTTCCAAGTCTTCGTCGTGACCAATGATGTTGGTGTAAGTATGATGTAAAACGTTGTGTTGTACTTGCCAATTGTGGACGTTTCCTGCCAAAACATAAATCGTTCCGCCCATGAATTTATTTACCCAGCTTTTGGTCGAATACGAACCGTGATTGGCGTCGTGCATTACATTCATTCCGATTCCAGCCATTCCAACTCCCATAACAAAGGTCAAAAGAAGGTGCGCCCAAAACGGCATTGGTAAAGTAAGTATCAAAAAATAAGGCACAAGAAAAACGGTAAAAAGAATTACAGTCTTCAAATGGATTTTCCAATTGCCAGTTTTTGGTATGTTGTTTTCTTTGAAGTAGCTGTTCACTCGAGAGTTAAGCGTTCTAAAAAACTTTAGACTGTCTTGCTTTGCAAATGTAGGAGCAACGTTGTTCATGGTTAATTTTAAATAGCCAGCAAATATAATTATTTAAATTTTTTCAATCTCTTAATTTGAGTTAAATATTCAAAACTAAAAACTGTACTTTTGTTAAAATTTAAAAAGATGGATGAGATTCTAAAACATTTCCCTTATTTAACTGATATTCAAAAAGAACAGTTCGAAAAACTGGATTTTTTATACCACGATTGGAATGCCAAAATCAACGTTATTTCCCGAAAAGATATTGACGAATTATACACCAAACACATTTTGCATTCGTTAGGAATTGCCAAAGTTGTCAAATTCGAACCAGGAACTTACGTTTTAGACGTTGGAACTGGGGGAGGATTTCCGGGAATTCCATTAGCAATTCTTTTTCCGGAAACTCGTTTTTACCTTATTGATGTGATTGCCAAAAAAATAAAAGTCGTTCAGGCTGTTGCCGAGGCGTTGGAACTCAAAAATGTAAAAGCCGAACAAAAAAGAGCTGAATTGGTAAAAGGTGATTTCGATTTTATCGTGAGTCGTGCAGTGACCAATATGCCTGATTTTGTTTCTTGGATAAAAACCAAAATCAAGAAACAAAACAAACACGAACTCAAAAATGGAATTCTCTATCTGAAAGGTGGTGATTTGACCGAAGAATTAAAAGATTTTCCAAAAGCAACCGAATATAATTTAGCCGATTTTTTCGAAGATGAATTTTTTGAAACCAAGAAAGTAGTGCATTTGCCTTTGAAATTTGTAGCTAATTAGTCTTAAGTAGAAGGATATAAAGTTGAAATGGGAACTATGGCAAACAAGGTAAAATCATTCTGTTTTTTACTGATACTATTTTTATCAGCAAATGCTAATTCACAAAAAACAGATACAGGAAATTGGTTTCTGTATTTCGGGAATCAAAAAATAAACGATCGATGGAATTTTCACAACGAAGTGCAATATCGCAACTTTAATTTTGCTGGTGATTTGGAGCAATTATTATTAAGAACAGGAATTGGTTATAATTTGACTGAAAATAATAATAATCTTTTGTTGGGATATGCTTACGTTCATTCAGAGCCTTATATAGCAGGTACGAATGATAAATTCAGTACAAATGAACACCGAGTCTTTCAGCAATTTATAACCAAACAACAATTTGGTAGCGTAAATATTCAGCACCGTTATCGTTTTGAACAACGCTTTATTGAGGAAGATTTTAAGATGCGTCTGCGTTATTTTCTTTCTTTAAATGTTCCAATTAATAAAAAAATAATGGAGAAGAATGCTATTTATCTTTCAGCTTATAATGAAATTTTTATTAATACGAAGTCCAATTATTTTGATAGAGATCGTATTTATGGGGGTCTTGGCTACTGTTTCAATAAAAACTTTAAGATGGAAACAGGTCTAATGTCACAAATTCAGCAAAATTCCAGCAGAACTCAATTTCAAATTATGTTTTTTAATAATTTGCCTTTTTAGGTGCTTAATTCAGATAAAAAAATAAAAACCCACAAAAGAATTCAAATAAACTTCAATTCTTGTGGGTTTTTAAATTTCCAACTTCGTATGTCTAACCTCGTACCTCGAAAACTATTCTCCCAAAAACGGATACCTATAATCTTCTGGTGTAACAAAAACTTCTTTGATATTTCTTGGCGAAACCCAACGCAATAAATTCATTGCCGAACCTGCTTTGTCATTGGTTCCTGATGCTCTGGCTCCACCAAAAGGTTGCATTCCTACAATAGCTCCCGTTGGTTTGTCGTTGATGTATAAATTTCCTGCGGCATTTTGTAAAGCGACTGTTGCTTCTTCGATGGCGTAACGGTCTTTACTGAAAATGGCACCAGTTAAAGCATATTCAGAAGTATTGTCAATAAGTTTTAAAGTAGCTTCCCATTGGTCGTCTTCGTAAACGAAAAGGGTTAGAATTGGTCCGAATAATTCGGTTTCCATGGTAACATAATTTGGATTTGTGGTTACAATTATGGTTGGTTCAATAAAATAACCAACGGATTTATCATAGTTCCCACCAACGATAATCTCGATATCAGAATCTTTCTTGGCTTGGTCGATATACTTTGCCAATTTATCAAAAGAACCTTCGTGAATTACGGCGGTAATAAAATTGCCAAAATCTTCTGGCGATCCCATTTTCATCGATTTGACATCCGTAATTAATTGTTGTTTGACTTCCGTCCAAAGACTTTTCGGGATGTACGCTCTAGAAGCAGCAGAACATTTTTGCCCTTGAAATTCGAAAGCGCCACGAATGAGTCCTGTAACCACTTGTTTTACATTAGCACTTGGATGCGCTACAACAAAATCTTTTCCGCCTGTTTCGCCCACAATTCTTGGATAGGTTTTATAGTGGTGAATATTGGATCCAATTTTTGCCCAAATATCTTTGAATACGTGAGTAGAACCTGTAAAATGAACTCCGGCCAAATCACGGCTTTCAATAATCGTATCGGTAATTATCAAAGCATCTCCAAAAACTACGTTGATAACACCATCAGGAAGTCCAGCTTCTTTAAAAATATCAATAATAATTTTTGCAGAAAAAACTTGGCTGTCGCTAGGTTTCCAAATCACAACATTTCCCATCATAGCAGCACTTGCTGGAAGATTGGCAGCAATAGCTGTAAAATTAAAAGGCGTAATAGCATACACAAAACCTTCCAGCGGACGGTATTCTAATCTATTCCAGACATCGGAAGTAGATTTGGGCTGGTCGCTGTATATTTGTGTCATAAATTCCACATTATAACGCAAGAAATCTATGAATTCGCAGGCAGCATCAATTTCGGCTTGATAAATATTTTTGGATTGCCCAATCATGGTTGCAGCATTTATTTGGGCTCTGTAAGGTCCGGCAATCAATTCGGCAGCTTTCAGGAAAATGGCAGCTCGTTGTTCCCAAGCCATACTAGCCCATTTTGTTTTGGAATCCAAGGCGTTAGCAATCGCTTTTTCGATATGGGATTTTTCGGCAAGATGATAAACACCTACGATGTGTTTGTGGTCGTGAGGTGGGGTAATATTTCGGGTGTTTCCAGTTCTAATTTCTTCACTTCCAATATAGAGTGGAACATCTATTTGAGCCTTCCACATTTGTTGGTAAGCGGTAAGAACAGCTTTTTTTTCTGGAGAATTTGGAGCGTATGATTTTACAGGCTCGTTTATGGCTTTTGGTACATTAAAAAATCCTTTGAGCATATCTTTTGAATTTAAGAATTAGAAAATACAATCGTTATTTCATACTAACAAAAGTACAAAGGATTGTTTGAAAAGGAATGAATTATGATTGAGTTTGAGAAAACTTTAATTCAAAGCAAAAGGAGCACACAAACGAAAGGTTGGTACAATTACTTTGAAACTTTTGGTAGTGGTGAAATTGACCATATTAAAAAAACCTTTCATCGCGCCATAAGGTGAAGAAAGCAGACAGCCTGAATTGTAAGTGTGAGATTCGCCTGGCCTTAAAACTGGTTTTTTACCAATTACACCTTCACCATCTACAATTTCTCTGTTGTTTAGCGAATCAAAAATTTCCCAATGACGAGATACTAATTGTACAGAATCTTTACTGTGGTTTTCGATGGTGATTTCATAACTAAAGGCAAAATGAATTTTATAGTTTTTGAAGTAAGTGCCTTCAAAACTAGTTAAAACAGATATTTTGATACCTCTTGTTATTTGTGAAACCATAGTAATGCAGTACTAATGAGTTGAATATATCGCAAATTTACAAAAAAATGGGTTTGCTTTGCTGTTTTTTAAAAATGTTTTTTTAATTCGAAATTATGCTTGAATTTGCTGTAGCTTTTCCAATAACGCGTTCGTAGCGATCATTATTTTGACGATAATAAACCAAAATAGTATAATCATTTTCGGTTTGCCAAAAATTACCGTCAATGGCTTTTTCGCCATCAATAGTGCCTTTGTCATCAGCAATTTGGTATTGATAATTGGTAAATCCTTGTTTGATCAAAACTGCCTTTTCGTAAGTATTTGTTTTGGCATTAAAATCCAATTTGTATTCAGGCGATAGGCTGTAATTATTGAACATCCCAGTAACATAAATACTTTTTTTAGACATAAATGCTGGTGCAGAAAGGCTGAAATAAACCCAAGCATAATCGGCTTCAATTTCATTTCTTACACCACGGATATTTCTTGTTACAAAGTTTCCGTTGGCATCAGGGTTTAAAGTATATGGAAAATTAGCTCTAGCATTGTTGGTATATAAGTGAGTATTGTAAATTCCGGTACCTGAATCTATTCGAGAGATAGTATTGCCAGCGGCTCGAATATCGTTATTGTCAAAATATAAAAATTCGTTTCCAGCCCAAAATTGAGTTTGCGTATCGTATTTATAAATTAATTCATTACCAATAGTATATTGAGGAGCAATATTTTTTATAGCTGAATTCATTTGTCCGTTTTGAAACAAAACTACTTTTATGTTTTTTAATGGGTTTTGAAAAGTTATCGCCTGCGATTGTATCGAAAATTCAATATTGTGTTTGGAATCCAAATAGTTAGCGGTTCTGGCACGGCGAATTTGCATAGGAATCGTAACTACGTTTTCATAGAGAATAAATTTTCTAGAAAGCACAATATCTTTGTGCTCGTCCAAAATTTTCAGCATATAATTGCCGCTAATAAGGAGTTGGGTGAACTGGTTAGGAATGGGTAATTGATAATGCGAATAGGTTTGTAAAGTATTAAATGAATTCTCGTATTGCTGAATTCTTTGTCCGTCGAAACCTTTTAAATAGTCGGTTTTTGGAATTTCGGTGGGTTTCCAATTGTAGTCACAATGAACGATTTCGTAATAATAGTTGGCTTCGTTACCAAACAAATCGTCAAATTGAAATTGGAATCCTTCACCTAATTCAAAAACAGGAATCACATTATTGTTGTTTTGAATAAAAGCTGCTGTTTTGATATTATAAGGAGGCGCAACTTCTGTTTCTGTTTGTGCAACAGCCGAAGTAACCATAAAAATCAAAAGTAATTTTCGAAAAAAGGAAGCCACCATAGTATCGTAATTGTTGAATGGTAAATATAACGAAATATGTTTTGCTAAATTATTTTCGAATAAAACTTGGCTGAATTTTAAGTTATTTATAACAAACTGGAATAATTTCGCCTTGGGCTAAACAATATTTTTCGACCAATTCAGGAGCGATTTTATTAGTGTAATCTTCTTCGATTACGGTAAAACCAATGCTTCTCAATTTATCAAAATAATCACGTCCATAAATCCGAACGTGGTCATATTGCCCGAATATTTTGGCACGCTCTTTTTGATCGGTAATGGAATCGTCAGCAAAAGTTACATCTCTTTTCAAGTCTTGCGGAATTTGAAGAATTGCCATTCCACCAGGTTTCAAAACTCGGAATAATTCCTGCATCGCTTTTGTATCGTCTGGAATGTGTTCTAAAACGTGGTTGCATAAAATCACATCGTATTGATTGTCTTCAAAAGGTAAATTACAAATGTCCGCTTTTACATCTGCCAAAGGCGAAAACAAATCGGTTGTGGTATAATCCAAGTTTTTTTGCTTGCGGAACATTTTATAAAAAGCTTGTTCAGGTGCAAAATGCAATACTTTTTTTGGAGCGGTAAAAAAATCAGTTTGCTCGTTGAGATATAACCACAACAAACGATGTCTTTCTAGGGACAGTGTACTTGGCGAAAGTACATTATTACGTTGTTTTTCATACCCATAAGGCAACATCGATTTGAAACTTTTTCCGTCGATAGGATCTGTGAATTTGGTTCCTTTTAATGAAAAAGCAATAATTGGTCGCGCTACATAACTCAAACGAATTAATAGTGGACGAGGAATGGTATTGAGGATGAGTTTGAAAAGTTTTTTCATATTTATTTCGCAAAGTCACACAAAGGGAATCACAGAGATTCGCCGAGTTTTAAAGACTTGAATTTATAAATCGTTTTATATTGTTTCTTAAAATTTTAGAATTATAATTGATTAATAATCCCAAAGGGTAATTTCCTAATTTTAAATAGGTAAGTAGTTGTGCAAAATGAACTGAAGTAAAATTTTCTACAGTTTTTAATTCAATAACTAATTTGTCTTCAATAAGTAAATCAATTCTGTATCCTTGATCGAGTTGTATTTCTTTATAAATTATTGGAAGAGTTATTTCTTTTTCAACTTTTAACCCTGCTTTTTTAATTTCATAAAACAAACATTGTTGATATGCTGATTCCAAAAGACCTGGTCCTAATTGACGATGAACTTCAATTGCTAATCCTATAATTTTATATGAAAGTGCATTTAATTCTTCACTTATTTCTAAATTGTCGTTAACCATAATACTTTTGAGTTTTTGTGAATCTTTGAGTAAACTTTGCGAATCTTCGCGAAATTATTTAAAGTACCAAAGGCACTTTTCTAAACTCATCTTCCTCATTACTTTCAATTCCTAAAGCCTGATAAATGTATTTGAAAGTCGATAAAATCTCTGGTTTTCCGTCAATGATAGCCACATCGTGTTCGAAATGCGCAGATGGTTTTCCGTCGGCAGTTAGAATTGTCCAACCGTCTTTGAGTTGCTTGATGTTTCGGGTTCCCATATTAATCATCGGTTCAATGGCTACAACCATTCCTTCGACAAATAATTTTCCACGACCTCTTTTACCATAATTCGGCATTTCGGGATCTTCGTGCATTTTTTGACCTACACCGTGACCTACTAATTCTCGAACCACGCCATAACCGTGTGCTTCGGTGTATTTTTGGATAGCATTACCTACATCTTCCACGCGGTTTCCGATTTTTAATTCACGAATTCCTACGTATAAAGATTCTTTGGTAACACGCAATAATTTTTTAACATCCTCGGCTACTTCGCCAATCTCGAAAGAATAAGCATGGTCACCATGAAATCCATTTTTGAATGCACCGCAATCTACCGAAATCACATCGCCACTTTCTAGTGGTTTGTTGTTTGGGATTCCGTGTACGACTTGTGCATTTGGACTCATGCAAAGTGAGTTAGGGAAACCATACAGTCCGAGAAAACTTGGAACAGCTCCGTGATCACGAATGAATTCTTCGGCTAATTTATCTAAATGTAAAGTGGTTACTCCGGGTTTGATTTCGGAAGCAATCATTCCTAATGTTTTGGATACGATTAAGGCACTTTCACGCATTAATTCTATTTCTTCTCTTGTTTTTTGGATTATCATTTTCGTAAAATAAGGCGCAAAAATACAATTTTTAAAATTATTTAATCCAAATTGGCCATTATTTTAAAGAGCTCGGAGTTGGAGATAAAATATCGGTTTTCTAAAGCAATTTTCGAAAGTTGGGCACTTACTAAATTGTTTTCGCGAGTATTGATTAAAAACAAAGAGCTTTCTCCAAAAGAGAATAATCTTTCTTCAGAATTTAACATCATCGAATTGTCTTGAGCTAAACTTTTTACTAATTCTTTTTGTTTTAATAAAGATTCAATTTCCATTTTTTGAGCATTGATTTTATTGGTCAATTGCACTTTTTCTAGACTCAAGGCAAATTCCGTTTCTTGTATTTTATATTTTGCTAATTTCAAGCCACCACGTTCTTTGCGAAGAAATAAAGGGAAATAAAAATCCAAACCAATTTTGTAATTTTCAAATTGATACTGGTCAAAATAGCTAGGTTCAGATAAATAAGAATAGCCAATGTCAATTTTTGGAAGGAGCATGTTGGCTTTTAGTTTTTTGTCCACATTTAAAATGTCGATTTTGCTTTGCAAGGCATTAATTTTTGGATGATTGGTAATCGAAAAATCAGCATTTAGTAAATCGTTTGTTTTTAAGGTTTCTTGAATCGTAAATTCTAGTTCTGTTTCTGGAATCAGTTCGTCTGACAATTCCAATGGGATATTGTTTTCTAACCAAATAAAATTAGATAGTTCTAATTTGGCTTTGGCCAATTTTAGCTGGGCATCAATCAGATTTAGTGTTCGGTTTTTTACAATTATTCCTGCTTCGATACTATCAATTGCGGGTTTGTCGCCTTGCTGGATTAAATTTTTAATTCCTTTGAATCTAATTTGTGCATTTTTATTATACTGCTCATACAAAATCACTTCATCAAAGCTTTTTTTCCAATTAAAGTAGGCTACAGAGGCATCATACAAAATTGCAACGGCTTGAAGTTTTCTTTCGGCTTGGCTCAATTGAATTTGCATTTTAGCTTTTCGAACATCGGCCATTCTTTGATTGATTAATAATCCTTGTCCTAGCGGAACTGTTATTCCTAACGAAGTTGAACCTTGGTTTGGAAGCGTGTTTTGAGGGTTTAAATATACGCCTTCACTGTTGTCAAAACCTGCTTTTATCTCTACTCCGTACCAAGTAGGGATTTTGAAACTGCTGTTCAGGATAGAGTAATATTCTTTGTCTTTAAATTGTTTTTCGCTAAAATCTACTTCTATTTTTGGATCGAATCCACCTCTTGCCATCATCAAATTGGCTTGCGCTTTACTAATTTCTAAATTAGCATTTTTGACCAATGGATGGTATTTTTTTACGTAGCCCAAAAATTCATTGTAATCAAATTCCTTTGATACAACATTTTGTGCTGCTGCCGATGCAATACATAAGAAAACTAAAAATAGCTGTTTCATTATTTTTTGTCTTTTGTTGTTTTTGTTGTTGGTTTGTAATAGTTAGGAGGGAATCCGTTTAGGGTTCTCCATAATTCAAACCAAACTGGAACATTGTCTAGTAAAGCGATGGTTTGTGCTCCAGCACCGATACTCAATTGTTTAGGCCATTTGTGTTCGTTTTTGTCAGGAGCAATTAATACTCTGTATTTTCCGTTTTCGCTAATAAAGTTTTCGATAGCAACAATTTCGCCACCAAAAGTTCCGTATGACATATTGGGCCATCCAGAAAATACAATAGCAGGCCATCCATCAAACCAAATTCTAACTTTTTCTCCCTTGGTAATCAACGGAAGATCAATAGGATTAACAAAGGTTTCTACTGCAATATCATATTCTGATGGCATTATGGTTGCGATGGGCGTTCCTTCTTTAATCGTTTCGCCAATACCAGATTGTAAAGCTCTATTGATGTAGCCATTTTGTGAGGCTTTGATGTAGTACATTCCGTTGCGGATGCTGTAATTGGTGTATTGATTTTGAAGTTTGTTTACTTGAGCATCAGTGTCAAATTGACTACTCAAAGCGGTGAATTTATCACTATTGGCTTTCGAAACTTTTTCGGCATATTCGGCTCCAATTCGGTTTATTTCTACCTTGGCATTAATCAATTCGTTTTTACTGGTCAAGTATTTGTTTTCTTGGGTTATGATTTTGGCTTCAACTTCTTGTAGCTTTAGTCTTTTTTCTTCGACATCAGTTAGCGGTTTTAGTCCTTCTTTGTTCAGTTGAACTGAACGATTGTATTGAGTATTGGCAATTCGTAATTGTGTTTTTACAGCAATTAAATCAATACTATCACTCTTTATTTTTAATACAGATTGTTTGATTTTATTTTCTGCTTGTTCTAGTTTTAATGTTTTTTCTCTTTCGATAGCTTGAATTTGACCTGAAAGGGTAGTTACTTTTGAACCATAGGATTCCAATGATTGTTTTTTGGCGTCCATTTGGTTTTTAGTATTGGCTACTAAATTAGGATCCATATAGTCTTCTTTTATTTCAGAAATAAATAAGATAGTATCACCTTTTTTGACAAAATCACCTTCTTGGACATACCATTTTTCAATTCGCCCCGAAATAACACTTTGTATGGATTGTGGCCTTTGGTTTGGTTTCAAGGTAGTGACACTTCCTGTTCCTGAAATGGTTTGTGTCCAAGGTAGGAAAAAAGATGCAAAAGCTATGATAGAAACTCCTGCGATAATTTGATTTAAAATTTTGTAATGAGGCCTGTTGCTTAAGTTTTTTACTGTTACAAAGCGTTCTAAAGTTGGTAACTTTGTTTTATTGTCAGATATATTTAGCATGATTATTTAGTTTTTGAATCCAGTTGAATTGTTCCGTTTTGCATAATGATATTTCTATTGCATTTGGTTTTCCAATATGGATTTTTAGATGAAACAATAATGGTCCATTTGTTTTTTTCTGAAGTGATGAAGTCGATAATTTCATTGGCTACTTTTTCGTCCATTTTATTTGTAGGGTCTTCATAAAATAAAATTTTCGGTCTATGGATGATACTTCTCGCCAAAAGTACTTTTTGTGCATTAGAAGAAGATAATTGTTTTCCTTCTGGATAAACTCTTGTCTGTAGTCCTTTGGGTAACGATTTTATAAAAGTTGAAAGTTGTACGCCTTCAATGGCCCATTTTAAATCTTCGGTACTTATGTTTTTGTCATTAAATGTAATGTTTTCTAGTAGTGTTCCTTCAAAAGGAGTTTCGCCGTGGGTAATGCTTCCTATTTGAGAGCGATATTGTTTCAGATTTATTTTTTTGAATGTGTCGTCATTAATAAAAAAGGAACCAGATGTTTTTTGGATTAATCCTGATAAAATTCGAATTAGCGAAGTTTTGCCAGAGCCATTTTCTCCCTCAATTACTATTTTTTCTCCTTGTTCAATTTTTAATGTTATGGATTTTAGAATTTCAGTATCTGAATCAGGGAATTTGAAAGAGAGGTTTTCTGTTTCTATGGTAATATTAGCATAACAAGTATCGCTGTCAAATGTGTTTTCTTCTTCTAACTCCATATCTGTAACTTGTCCTATTTTTTCAATAGAAGTTAGAACGTCATAAAAAGTTTCTAGACCAAATATTATTTTTTCAGAAGAATTGATAACTAGCAAAATAATGATTTCTGCCGCAACAAATTGACCAATATTCATCTCTTGCGACAGTACTAAAAATCCACCAATTAATAGTAAGCTGGCTGTGATTATAATTTTAAAAATAATCAATTGTATGAATTGACTCTTGATTACATTGAAGTGTTTTTCTCTGTAATTTAGATAATCAGCAACTAAATTATTGTTTTTTTGAAGACCATAATTGTAGTTGAGTTCATTTCTAAAACTAAAATTATTTCTAGCAATTTCTTGTAACCAGCTGGCTACTTTATATTTGAACTTTGACTCCTTTAAGCTCGTTTCTAATCCTGATATATAAGAAAACTTGAAAATGAAGTATAAAAAACAAAACAATAAAATTCCGAAAATAATAAAATAAGGATGGTATAACGACAGTAAAATCAAGCCAAATACTATTTGTAAAAGTGCTGCCGAAAAATCAATTAGTAATTTTGATGTTCCTTTTTGAATGCTAATAGTATCAAAAAAACGATTGGCTAACTCTGGCGGATAGTTGTTGTAGAGCTGGCTTGTTTTTATTTTTGGTAAACGAGCTCCAAAATCAAATGAGGCACGAACAAATATTTTTTGCTGTAAATTTTCGGTGATGCGCAATTGCATTAATGATAAGATTCCCACCAAGGCAACCCCGAAAACTACTAAAATAATTAAAACAATCCATGATGCACTTACTCTTCCTGATTGTATTAAGTTGGTAATTGCTTGAATTCCAAGAGGAAGTGATAAGCTTATTATTCCAGCAAAAATGGCATAGAAAAATATTTGAGACACATCTCTTTTGTCTAGTTTGAGTAAGTTGAAAAAACGTCTTAAAGGAGTCATATTATTCTTTTTTTTTGGTAAAGTTAACCTAAAATATTTTCGGTAATGTTAAGATAAAAGTCAGTTGTTCCTGTAGGTTCGTTACAATTTGTAATCGATTTTAGATGTTCTGTTAGAAAATGCTGATGCAAGCTTCCTTGAACTATTGTCGAAACCAAGGATTTAGCATAAGGATAATCAGGGTTTACCTCATTTACTATGCTTACCATCCTATTGATTACTCTTTTGTAAATGGCAAAGAAACCTTCTTTATTTTCTTGATCCACTTCTTTAGTTTGCAATGTTTTTGTAAATTCAGCAATGATTATTTTACCCAAAATAGCTTCGTTTATATGAGCTGTAGTTTGATCATCTAGAGCTTTCTCTGTAACTACAATTATGGCTCTTTTTAGGCGTTCTTTTGGGTCGTCAATATTAGTTGTTTTGAATATCATTTTGTATTCGATCCAGCTCCAATACCAAGAACATAAATAGACCAGTAATTTGTGTTTGTTTTCAAAGTAACGATAAATAGAGCTTTCGTTAGAGCCTATTCTTTCTCCCAGTTTTTTGAAAGTAAAAGTATCAAAACCAATTTCATCAATTAAAAGCACACTTTCTTGCACAATTTTTTTGCCTAAAACAGAGGTTTCAGGATCTTTTACATATATTTTTTCATTGACTTTAATTTGTATAGTCGATAAAAATGATTGCATGTTGGTTGTTTTAATTGCAAAACTAATAGTAATACTTTTAAAAATATTTTTTTTAACTAATGTTTAAGTAATATTTATAATTTGTTAAAGGAGTAAAAAAACAAAAGCCACTTCAAATTAAATTGATGTGGCTTTCAAAAATTATAGGTTGTGATTTTACAACAACGAATGTCTGGTCATAGCTTCGGGCTGTTCAACACCCATCAAGGCTAAAATGGTTGGCGCCATATCACCTAAAACACCATCATGAATTTCTTTTAATTCGTTATCCACTAAAATCAGCGGAACAGGATTTGTCGTGTGAGCCGTATTTGGGCTTCCGTCAGGGTTAATCATTGTTTCGCAGTTTCCGTGATCGGCAATTACTAATGTGGTGTAACCATTGGCCAAGGCCACAGTAATCACTTTTTCGGCACATTTATCAACCGCTTCACAAGCTTTGATTGCTGCTTGCATATCTCCAGTATGTCCTACCATATCTCCATTGGCAAAATTCAGACAAACAAAATCAACTTCGCCTTTTTCTAATTCAGGAACCAAAGCATCGGCTAATTCAAAAGCACTCATTTCGGGTTGCAAATCGTAGGTTGCTACTTTTGGAGAGTTTTTCAGGATTCGGCTTTCGCCAATGAATGGTAATTCTCTACCACCCGAAAAGAAGAAGGTTACGTGAGGATATTTCTCTGTTTCGGCAATTCTGATTTGTTTTTTGCCTGCTTTTTCCAAGACTTCACCAAGGGTTTCTGTAATGTTGTCTTTGTTATAAACAACTTTTACGTTTTGATAGGTTTCATCATAATTGGTCAGCGTAACATAGTACAAATTCAATTTGTGCATATTTTGCTCGTGGAAATCTTGTTGCGATAAAGCTTCGGTCAATTCACGTCCTCTGTCGGTTCTAAAGTTGAAGAAAATAACCACATCATCTTCTTTTATCGTTGCCAATGGTTGGTCGTTGTCGTCAACGGCAATAATTGGGTCAATAAATTCGTCGGTTTTGTTGTTGGCGTAACTTTCTTGAATGTTCGCCACTGGATTTTTTGAATGTGTTCCAGTTCCGTTTACCAACAAATCATAAGCAATTTTTACTCTTTCCCAACGTTTGTCACGATCCATGGCGTAATATCTTCCCACTACCGAAGCAATTTTTACAGAAGTATTTGCAATATAATCTTCTAAATTTTGGATATAAGTCGCTCCAGATTTTGGATCCACATCACGACCATCAGTAAAGGCGTGAACGAATACTTTTTCTAATCCATATTCTTGAGTAGCGTCAATCAAACCTCTTAAATGTGAGGTGTGTGAATGCACTCCACCGTCAGATACTAATCCTAAAAAGTGAACATTTACGTTTTTGTCTTTAGCATAGTTAAAGGCATCCACCAATACTTGTTCTTTGGCTAAAGTGCTATTGGCTACCGCCAAATTAATTTTTGCTAAATCTTGATACACAATTCTTCCTGCACCAAGGTTCATGTGTCCTACCTCGGAATTTCCCATTTGTCCTTCTGGTAAACCTACGTTCAAACCATCAGTTCGAAGTTGAGCTACTGGATATTTGGTGTATAAACTATTGATAAAAGGAATGTTGGCGTTGTCTATTGCAGAAACTTTTGGGTCAGGAGAATTTCCCCAACCGTCCAGAATCATAAGGATTACTTTTTTGTTCATTTTGATTAGTTTTTTTGCAAAGATAAAGCATTTCTGAAATTTGAAGTGCTTCTGAATTACTATTGTATTTTTTTTGATTTGAGTGTAAAAAAATAATAATCATATTAAAGAAATATACAATTACTATAATAAATTCATTTTTAGTGTTTCCTTTTTATGGAGTTATAGTCAATGTAATAACGCAAACTCACAGAAAGAATATTAGTTAAGTTGCTTTTGAAAAGATTATCTAAATTTTTTTGTGAATTTTTTTGAACCAAATCACTGTCTTCTACGGCATAATTTCGATATAAAATGGCAAGTTCGCTTCCTGGAGCAAACCACCAAGAGTAAGAGAAATCTAAATTCCAAGAGTTGAAATTTCTGTTTTTGTTTTCAGCATAAATGCTGTTTGGGTTTAAGTGACCATTGTTTTGTAGAGTCAAATACTTATTGTTTTCGGAATACGACCAATAATAACGAGCAGTAAGATTGAAGTTCATTTTGTTGGTAATGGCATATTTTCCTGTAAAGTAATTTTCGAATATTTCTCGATTGCGTTGTCCAAAAATAATATCAGTATTGTCAAAATCTATCCATCCTCTGTCGTTGGTCATTCGGGTGTAAAGGAAGTTGTTACTTAAAGAAAATTTGTCGTTAAATCGGTATTTCAAACCTCCATATATTCGATAAATATTTCTGTTTTGTTCGTCAAATTGTTCTGTTGATAATTCTAGTTCATAGTGGAAAGGTCTGGTTTCGTCTGAATAAAATTGCCCATAAAAAATAATGCTTTTTGGGATGTAAACAAATCTTCCGTAGATGCGTGGTTCGTAAAAATCGTATCTATTCAAAGGATTAATTTGTGTAAAAAATTCAAAATAATGATTTTTTACAGTAGTTCCCTTTGTTGTTAATTGATACCAAGCCTCTTGGATTTTTCCAGTAGTATTGTCTATATCAGTATTGATGTTTTGTGTGATGTTGAGTGTGTTAAATGTTTTGTTAGATTTTAATATTCGATAGCTGTTTTCGCCGTAAAATGAATGATAATTGTTATAGAAAATAATTCCTAAATCGTTAATATCATAATTTTTAGATATGTATTTTGTTGCAAATAAATACCTGTATTTTCCGCTAGTTTTAGCAAAATTTATTGCTGCTTTATAACCGCTATAATCTTCGATGTCATTGATGTAGCTGTTTTTAAAATCGCCAAACAGGTTATAAGTATTTGCTTTGGTATTCAAATTGAATAAAATTGCAGAAACATTAGCGTCCCGAAAATCTCCATTCCGCAAGGTATTTGTGTTGACAAATGAAACTGAAGAATTTTGATTGAATCGTTGGTCTAGAACTAAAACATTATAACTAGTCAAAGGCTCGACTACTTCTTTTCTAGAGGTGTTTGTAGTGGTATTTGTGATGGTGGCAAATGTTTTTTCGGTAACGGCGTTCAAAATTCCAATACCAAGTCCTTTTTCTGTTCGTCCAGAAACTTTTACGGCATTTATTAAATCAACAGTATTTGGGAAATTTGTAATTTCTTCATTAGGGTTTAATTCTTCTTCCAGTAAAATACTGTTCTTACTTGGAGTTCCACCAATTCTTCTGGAATAAAATAATCCCCCTTTAGAAAACAAATCAGTTGCTTCTGTAAAAAAAGGTCTATTTTCGTTAAGTTGCTGTTCAAAAGGTTCTAGATTCAGAATAGCATTGTCAAATTTAGTTTGACCAAAATCTGGAATCAAAATGGCATCTAAAGTGAATGAATCATTTATGCCATATTTAATATCCATTCCTGCTTTAAAGGTCTTATCGGAAGTAATTTTGTCTTGCTGATAATATCCAGAGGTGTATGGAATTAAAAAAAGGCGAGTAGGAGTATCTATGTTTTTGATGCCTTCTAGAATTCCTTCTTGAGTAATGATGGCGCCAATTTTATTATCTACATGATTCCAAGTGTATTTTTGAAAGTCTCTTTTTATTTCGCGGGTAAAGTTAAGTCCCCAAGTTTGTTTCTCCGCTTTAGAGAAACGTAATGCAGCATAAGGGATTTTCATTTCTACAACCCATCCATAGTTGGTTATCGTTACTTCGCTATTCCAGATGGCGTCCCAACTAAAATCTTCATTATTTTCTGTTGCTAAACAATCCATTTGTACTCCTGCAGCACTAACATAAAATCTATAATCTTGTTGACCGTCATTAAAACCATTAATCGATACTGAAAAATGATCTGAAATCCCAAACACATCTCGATTGGTTAATTCTTTTGAAATTCTATTTGGTTGATCGTCATGTAGTTCGGCTAGTATGTAGATGGCTGTATTGTCATAAAGAAGTTTTACTTCTGTTTTTTTTGTTTCGCTTATGGGTTTTCCATTATCAGGCTCAAACATAACAAAATCAGTGGCTATTGGAGCTGATTTCCAAGCCTCTTCATTATTTTTTCCATCAATAGTAATATTTTCTAAAGTTGATTTTGTTTGAAGTATTTTTTTTTGTCCAAAAGAACTGAAATAAAAAAAAATCAAAATAATTAGAATTGAAGGTTTAAGCTTCGGCATATATTATGATTACGGTTGAGCAAAAATAGTTAATTTAACACAAAAAGCAAGAAATTTAGGGTTTAAATAACTGTCTTTCAGGTTTTAATTTTTGCTTTAAATCCTATTTTTTTCTTAAATTTTTTTTATCAAAGAGTTTCTATTGTATATTTACGCCCCCAAGTTTTAAGTGTAATTAAAATAAAGTCAATGATTTATAAGATATTCCCCGTTATTTTATTTTCGTTCTTTTTGATTTTTTCTAACCCTGAAGTTTACTCTACCCCTGAAACTTCAATCAAAAATCAAACAGCTATCCAGATAAAACCTACTTTCGATTCAAAAGAAGATTCCATTTACAGATCCTTAAATTCCAATAATTTTGATTTGCCTAGCCTTGAAGGTTTCAAGGAAGCTTTGAAAGGTTTTTATTCCTTGAAAGAGAAAGGAATAATTCAAAAAGACATTTTAACTTTAGTCGATTTTAGTTTGTCGTCTAATGTAAAAAGGCTTTGGGTAATTGATATGAGTACAAACACCATTTTGTATAATTCCCTGGTAGCACATGGTCGAAATACTGGTGAGGAGTTCGCTAACAGTTTTTCCAATGCCAATAGCTCCTTCAAAAGCAGTTTAGGTTTTTATGCAACTGGCGAAATTTATAAAGGCAAGCATGGTATGTCTTTAAAACTGGATGGTTTAGAAAAAGGGGTCAATAATAATGCTAGAGAAAGAGGAGTAGTTATTCATTCTGCGGATTATGTGTCTAATGAGTTTATCAAATGCAACAAAAGATTGGGTAGGAGTCAAGGTTGTCCAGCAATTCCAAAAGAGGTTTTGAATAATATTGTCAATACAATAAAAAATAAATCGTGTTTGTTTATTTACCATCCCTCAAGAAGTTTTCAAGAAGTTTTGGCTTCTGTTTCTTAAATTTTGGACATAATAAATAATGATATTGGTTTTAAGTGAAATAATGTATTGATTAAAAAAGAGTCGAGGGGTAACAATTTAGTTTTAAAATGGTTACAAACGAGTTTCTGTTTTAGTGAAAAAAATCAAAAAAAAATTTGCAAATAAACGGAATGATTGCCTATATTTGCACCGCAGTAATGCGAAAGTAGCTCAGTTGGTAGAGCTCCAGCCTTCCAAGCTGGTTGTCGCGAGTTCGAGCCTCGTCTTTCGCTCTAAAACCTCAAACGAAAGTATGGGGTTTTTATTTGTTTTTTTGAAAGCAAATTAAAATTTATATTCTGCGAAAGTAGCTCAGTTGGTAGAGCTCCAGCCTTCCAAGCTGGTTGTCGCGAGTTCGAGCCTCGTCTTTCGCTCAAAACCTCAAACGAAAGTTTGAGGTTTTTTTATTTTAAATCACTCAAGTCGGTTCCGCTTTCTATTTCGACAGCCGTTTGATTCGCTCTAAAAAGACGAGCGGTCAAATTGCCTTTCAAAGTTATCATATCTCCTTTTACATCGAGCCAGCTTCCTTCTTTTAAGCCTAAAACAGGAATGTTGTTGAATGCGTGAAATTCATTTATTCTCATTTCGCGAGTTTCTCCCATGTGCTTGGATTCAATATCTGCGTCAATATAATGTGGATTCAAGTCAAAAGGAACCAATCCTAATGTTTGAAAACTGGGCGGATACACAATAGGCATATCATTAGTAGTTTGCATCGATAGTCCGCAAATGTTGCTTCCAGCACTTGTTCCTAAATAGGGAATTCCATTTTTGACTGCATTTGCTAGAACAGTCATCGTTTTGGTTTTGTATAATTGGTCAACTAATACAAAAGTATTGCCACCACCAGTAAAAATCCCTTCGGCATTAGTTATGGCTGCAGTATAATCTTCAAATTCGTGAATGCCTTTTACTTTTTTATTTATTTTGGAAAAAGCCAAAGCTGCTAATGAGGTGTATTCGTCATAAGAAATACCACTTGGTCTGGCAAACGGAATAAATAAAATCGTTTGACAATGCTCAAAATGAATACTTAATTCGGGTAATAAATACTCTAAATATTTCTCTCCGTAAAGAGTTGATGTGCTGGCAATAAGAATGCTTTTCATATTTGATGAATAATTTTGGTTAAAGATAATACAATCAAGATTTTTAATTAACATATTTTTACCAAGTCCTTAATACTTAATTTGGAAGTCATTGCGATACTTTTACATTCTGAAATCTCTTTAATGAAACTAAAAATAGGCCTGTTTTTCTTTATATTAGTCAATTCTATCTTGGCTCAAGAAACAGTAAAAACTGTTTTGAAAGGTAAAATTAATGCCAATGCGATTGATTTAGAAGGTATTTATGTAATTAATTTAAGAACAGAAAAATCTACCATAACTGAAAATGATGGCAGCTTTTCTATTGTAGCAATTCCAGGAGATACTCTTTTATTTTCTTCCATGCAATTGAAAGAAGTTCGGATTGTTTTGAAGGCGGAAGATTTTCAAGGAGAGTTATTTTTGGTAAAAATGGAGTCTAATATTACTCAATTAAAGGAAGTTGTTGTCAAAAGATACAATGCTATAAATGCTGTTGCATTGGGAATTTCATCACCAGGAATGTTACATCGAACTGATGCCGAAAGAAAATTATACACGGCTCAATCAACAAGAGGAGATGCTCTTTTGAACGCAATTTCAGGTAGAACGGCAATGCTCAAAAAAGAAATAGTAGTAGAGAGCAAATTGTCTTTTATAAATCAGTTAGACAATATGTTTTCAGAAGATTTTTTCAGGAATAAGTTGAAAATTCCTTTAGAATATATCAAAGGATTTCAGTTTTATGTAGTAGAAAACACTGCGTTTACGAGAGTGTTAAAGACAAAAAACAAAACCAGTATCGAATTTTTGATGATTGAATTAGCTGACAAATACAATAAAATAATTGCGAGTGAAAAGTAAAATTACATTCTTTATTTTGTTTTTATGGAGTCAAATTAGTTTTGGTCAAACTGCTGGTGAGAAATTAATTCATGGAAAAATAATAGTCGAATCAGGAAATGCTACTGGAGTTACTGTTGTTAATTTAGTGAACGAAAAAAGTACGATAACTGACCAAAATGGGGAGTTTTATATTTTGGCGAAAGCCGATGATTTATTGGTTTTTTCTTCTGTTAATTTGGAATATTACCGAAGAATCATCGAAGAAAAAGATTTGAAAGCAGTGATTTTAAATATAAAAATGACAGCAAAAACTACAGAACTCGACGAAGTAATTATTGATAAACATCCTGAAATTAATGCTGTCGATTTAGGAATTTCGCCTAAAGGAATCAAGCAAAGAACCCAAATGGAAAGGAGATTGTACACCGCTGGAGATTTCAAACCCATTCATTTACTTGGACTTTTGGCTGGTTCGCTAGATGTGGATGCTTTGTTAAATTCTATTAATGGTCGAACAGCGATGACAAAAAAACTAATAGAACTTGAAAAGAAAATGGTTTTGTTAGAAAATACAGAAAATCTTTTTGCAGAGGAATATTACGTTAATACGCTCAAAATACCTTCGGATTATATCAAAGGTTTTCAATATTATATCCTAGATGATGAAAATTTTGTCACGGTTTTGAAAACGAAAAACAAATCGAAAATAGAATTCGAGATGGTAGGATTAGCAGAAAAATATAATGCCATCATTTTGAGCGAAAAATGATGAAATAATTCAAATTTCGTTAATTAATTATTAATTAAAATATTTTGAAAGCCAACATCTTTGTAACTTTGTCACTTAAAAAATAGATTATGTTTGGAATAGGCGGAGGCGAATTAATTTTTATTTTGTTTGTTATTCTAATGCTTTTTGGTTCTGATAAAGTGCCAGATATCGCACGTACTATGGGAAAAGCGATGGCACAACTCAAGAATGCCACAAACGATATTAAAAGTGAAATCCAAAAAGGAGCCGAAGATAATGGTTTCGATAAAAAGTCTTTAGGAGATTTAACTGGTAATATTACTTCCGAAATTGATAGTGTAAAATCCAGTCTGACGGGCAGTACAAATCCATTTAGTGGTGTTTCGGAAACTCTAACTTCAGAAGTTAGTCAAGCTAAAAATATACTATCGGATAGTACAACTTCACAAGTTGATCAACTTCAAGAAGAAATTGAAGATGCTATTGGTCCAATTAAACGAAAAATGTAATGTTGGATAAAATTTTATCTCTCGACACTCAATTATTTGTTTTTTTAAACGGTTTAGGTTCTGAAACTTTTGATGGACTTTGGTTGTTTATCACGAAGCAATCCAATTGGACACCGCTTTTTTTACTACTATTGTATGTAATCTATAGGAAAATAGGAGGCAAGCAAACGGTGTATATGATTTTGTTTATTGCGGTTCTGTTATTTTTTACCGATCAAATTACAAACTTGGTCAAAAATGGTTTTCAAAGACTTCGTCCATGTAATAATCCTGAAATAAATTCTTTTATTCGAATAGTACAAGCTAGAAAATCCTTTAGTTTTTTCTCTGGTCACGCTGCAAATTCTATGGCTGCTGCTACATTTATATATTTTGTATTAAGAGAAAAAATACAATATTTTGGATTCCTGTTTTTGTGGCCTTTAATCTTCGCTTACAGCCGAATATATCTCGGATTGCATTATCCAGGTGATATAATTACAGGTTATTTATTTGGTGCTTTTTTTGGTTTTTTGATGTTCAAATTGTACCAAATAACACAAAACAAATATTTTCCCGTTTAATTTATAAAACCCTAGAAACCGTCAATCCATCACGAATGGGCAATAAAACAGTTTCTACTCTTGGATCATTTTTTAATAATAGATTGTATTCCAGTAGTATTTTAGTACTAACATCTTTTGGATTCAAAGGCTCTACCACTTTTCCGCTCCATAAAACATTATCCGAAAGAATAATACCGCCTTTGTTCATTTTCGGAACAATCAATTCAAAATAATTGATGTAATTTTCTTTGTCGGCATCAATAAAAACTAAATCGAATTTCATGTCTAAAGTCGGAATAATATCCACAGCTTCGCCAAGGTGCTGTGTAATTTGATTTCCCCAAGGCGATTTGTCAAAATGTTTTCTTTGAAAATCAACTAATTCTTCTTTGATGTCAATAGTATGAAGAGATCCGTTTTCCTGCATGCCTTCGCACAAACACAACGCCGAATAGCCAGTGTAAGTGCCAATTTCAAGAATATTTACTGGGCGAATCAGTTTAGACAGCATACTCAAAACACGTCCTTGAAAATGTCCGCTCAACATTCGTGGCAACAAAATTTTTTGATAGGTTTCTTTGTTTAAAGCAGCTAAAAATTCTGGTTCTCTTTCAGAATGTTGCTCGATATAGTTTTCTAGTTCTTGGGAAATGAAGTGCATTTTTTTAATTTTTGTCAAAGTTATCAAATTATCAAATGTACACACGAGCATTTATGCGAATTGATGAAATAAATCAACAAATAGTCATTAAATTTGCACCATGCAAATCGAGAAAAAAGACATACGAGCCTTATCCAAAGAACAATTACGTGATTTTTTTGTAGCCAATGGCGATAAATCTTTTCGTGGCAACCAAGTCTATGAATGGTTGTGGAGCAAAGGCGCCCATAGTTTTGAAGATATGACCAATGTGGCGAAAGCGACTCGTTCTATGCTCGAAGAAAACTTCGTTATCAATCATATCAAGGTAGATATGATGCAACGAAGTGAAGACGGAACGGTGAAAAATGCAGTTCGGTTACACGATGGTTTGGTGGTCGAAAGTGTTTTGATTCCAACAGATACCCGAACAACGGCTTGTGTTTCTAGTCAAGTGGGTTGCAGTTTGGATTGTAATTTTTGTGCTACAGCTCGATTAAAAAGAATGCGAAATCTAGAACCTGCCGAAATTTACGATCAGGTAATTGCTATTGATAAAGAAAGTCGTTTGTACTATAATCATCCTTTGTCGAATATTGTTTTTATGGGAATGGGCGAGCCATTGATGAATTACAATAATGTGATGAAAGCTATTGAGATGATAACTTCTCCCGAAGGCTTGGGAATGTCTCCAAAACGCATTATGGTTTCTACTTCTGGAATTCCAAAAATGATTAAGAAAATGGCAGACGATGAGGTGAAATTCAAATTGGCTGTTTCTTTACATTCGGCAATTGATGAAATTCGCTCCCGAATAATGCCTTTTAGTGAAAACTTTCCTCTGAAAGATTTAAGAGAAGCTTTGGAATATTGGTACCGAAAAACTAAAAGTAAAGTTTCATACGAATATGTGGTTTGGAAAGGAATCAATGACAATAAAGCTTCTATTGATGCCTTGGTTAAATTTTGTAAATATGTCCCCTGTAAAGTCAATTTAATTGAATATAATCCTATTGATGACGGAGAGTTTCAACAAGCTTCGGAAGAATCAATTAATGAGTATATAAAAGCATTACAAGTAATAGATGTTGTAGTAAAAGTAAGAAGAAGTCGAGGAAAAGACATTGATGCCGCTTGTGGTCAATTGGCCAATAAAGAAGCTTAAAAAAAGACCTTACTTTGTCAAATAGTTGCTGTTTTTTATTTGGAAAGCAGTATATTTGGACTCGAATGAATATTACCACTCAAATAAAACAACCCATTTTTAATGAAATGGAACTTTTTGAAAAAAAGTTCTATGAATCGATGACTTCACAGGTGGCTTTGTTGAACAGAATCACTTATTATATCGTCAATAGAAAAGGAAAACAAATGCGTCCGATGTTTGTTTTTCTGACTGCCAAAATGGTTTCTGCAGGAATTGTAAACGAAAGAACCTATCGTGGAGCTTCAGTTATTGAGCTGATTCATACCGCAACGCTAGTTCATGATGATGTGGTAGATGATAGTAATCGCCGAAGAGGTTTTTTCTCTATTAATGCACTTTGGAAAAATAAAATTGCTGTTCTTGTTGGTGATTATTTATTGTCCAAAGGACTATTGCTTTCTATAGACAATGGCGATTTTGATTTATTGAGAATTATTTCCGTAGCCGTTCGCGAAATGAGCGAAGGCGAATTGTTGCAAATCGAAAAAGCCCGAAGACTCGATATTACAGAAGCTATTTATTACGAAATCATCCGAAAAAAAACTGCTACATTAATTGCTGCTTGTTGCGCATTGGGTGCTAAATCAGTTATTGAAGATGAAATTCAAGTGGAGAATATGCGAAAATTTGGCGAACTTATTGGAATGGCTTTTCAGATAAAAGATGATTTGTTTGATTATACTGAAGAAGCCATTGGAAAACCAACAGGAATCGACATCAAGGAGCAAAAAATGACTTTGCCATTGATTCACGTTTTGAATAATTGTACTTCTAAAGAAAAATCCTGGCTGATTAATTCTATCAAGAACCATAACAAAGACAAAAAGCGTGTAAAAGAAGTTATTGCTTTTGTGAAAAACAATAATGGATTGCTTTATGCCGAAAATAAAATGGCTGAATTCCAGCAAGAGGCACTTTTGCTTTTAAATAATTATCCCGAATCAGAGTTTAAAGACGCTTTGATTTTAATGGTGAATTATGTCATCGAAAGAAAAAAATAAATTCTTTTCTTCAGATTTTATAATTTTACAATCTTTAAAATACTTCAATCTTTTAATTTTTTTTCAAATAAATTGATCTCAAAAGCCACCATAGACACCGTTTTCGAAACTGCTCGAGTAGAGGAGGTTATTGGCGATTTTGTACAATTAAAAAGAGCGGGAAGTAATTTCAAAGGATTAAGTCCGTTTTCTGACGAGCGTTCGCCATCATTTATGGTGTCGCCAGCCAAAGGTATTTGGAAAGATTTTAGTTCTGGAAAAGGCGGAAATGCCGTAGCTTTCCTGATGGAACATTCTCATTTTACTTATCCAGAAGCGATACGGTTTTTAGCTAAAAAATATAATATCGAAATTGAGGAAACCGAACAAACGGATGAAGAAAAAGCCAATACAGATGTTCGGGAAAGTATGTATTTGGTTTCTGAATTTGCAAAAGATTATTTTCAAAACACCCTTTTACATTCCGAAGAAGGAAAAGCGATTGGGCTTTCTTATTTCAAAGAAAGAGGTTTTACAGCCGAAACGATAAAGAAATTTGCTTTGGGTTATTCTCCCGAAATTTGGGATGCTTTTACTAAAGAAGCATTAGGGAAAGGCTATAAATTAGAATTTCTAGAAAGTACTGGATTGACCATTCCTAAAGATGATAGACCGTTTGACCGCTTCAAAGGTCGCGTTATGTTTCCGATACAAAGTATGTCAGGACGAGTTTTGGGTTTTGGAGGAAGAATTTTGACCAATGACAAAAAAGCAGCGAAATACCTCAATTCACCTGAAAGCGAAATCTACCACAAAAGCAAAGTTTTGTATGGAATTTTCCAGGCCAAACAAGCTATTGCCAAACAAAATAATTGTTTTTTAGTCGAAGGTTATACCGATGTAATTCAGTTCAATCAAGCGGGCATCGAAAATGTAGTAGCTTCCTCTGGAACGGCTTTGACACCAGATCAAATTCGTTTGATTAATCGATTGACTAAAAACATAACCGTTCTTTTTGATGGTGATGCGGCTGGATTGCGTGCATCTGTTCGAGGAATCGACTTGATTCTAGAGGAAGGAATGAATGTAAAAGTCTGTGCTTTTCCTGACGGAGAAGATCCTGATAGTTTTGCCAAGAAAACACCTTACGAAGAGTTGGTGAAATATTTAGACGAAAATGCTAAAGATTTTATTCAGTTCAAAGCATCTTTATTGATGAATGATGCCAAGAATGACCCTATCAAAAAAGCTGATTTGATTCGGGATATGGTGGTGAGTATTTCTAAAATTCCTGATCGAATTCAACGAGAAATCTACATTCAGGAATGTTCACGAATTATGGATATTTCCGAGCAGGTTTTGGTGAGTACTTTGGCGCAATTGGTTCAAAAAGATGTTGCTGAAGTTGGGAAAAAACAAAAACAAGAGCAAAAAGCTTTTGAGGTTGTGAAAAATGATACACCAGTTCAGGTTCAAAAAATTGATATTCTCTATGGTTTAGAACGAAAAATAATTGAAATCCTTTTGTTGTACGGAAATAAAACAGAGGAATTTGAGGACGTACTTTTAAAAGCCAATGAAGAAGGTGAGATTGTAAATATTACTGAAAAGAAACAGTATAAAGTTTTTCAGCGCATTTATTTGAGTTTGCAAGAAGATGAGGTAGAGTTAGCAAATCCTTTGTTTAGAGATATATTCAATGGTTTGATTAATTATTATTTGCAAAATGAAAGTTTTAATATCGAACAATATTTAATGCACTTGCAACCCGAGTTGGCTCAAGAAGTAACCGATATTTTGATGGAAGACGAAAGAGTTACTTTGCACAATTGGGAAGGGCAAAATATTTTTCCAAAGACTAAAAATGATACCATTAGTCAATATGTTTCGGAAACGATTTTAACCATGAGATGGTATTTGGTCGATCGAATTATCGAAGAAATAAAAGGCTCAATATCATCCGAACCTGGTTCTGATAACATTGAGCCTTTGTCTATGGCAATGGATTATTCGAAACTAATCAACTCTTTTTCTAAAAAATTAGGAAGAGTGATGTCGCGATATAGTAATTAAACTATTTCCAGTGTTTTTGCCTTATTTACCAAATCTACAAGATTGGTAACATTTAATTTTTGCAACAATCTTAATTTGTAAGTACTGATTGTTTTTTCGTTAAGATCTAAAATTTTAGAGATCTCATTGTTTTTCTTACCGTCACTCAAGTAGCGTAAAACTTCTACTTCACGATTGGATAGTTTTCTATACAAACGCTCGCTTTTGTTTTGTTTGGCTATTAAGGCAAGGTTTTTCTTCACCGTTTCATCAATGATAATTTTACCTTGATTTACTTTTATAATTCCTTGACCTAAAGTTTCTAGTTTTTCTTTTTTAGAGATAAAACCAGCAACACCTGCTTTAATGGCGTTTGGAGCGTAAATTTGCTCTGAAAGGTTGCTAAAGATGATGATTTTTGTCTTTGGGAAGTTTTTTAAAATGTTTTTCACTTCAAAAATACTCGAAAGCCCTTCTAATTCTAAATCTAATATTAGAACATCAATCTCCTTGGTAAGTAGAATGTCTCTTACCATCATAAAATTACCCACATTAGCAACTAGCGAAATATCGCTATGATCTTTAAAGTAAGATTTTACTCCAAAGTGTACTACTGGGTGATTATCTGCTAAACATACTTTTATCATAATTTTTAGTTTAGATTTGTTAATCTCTTTGAAAAAACAAAGTTAGTGATTAATTTTTGTAATACACACAAAATCAATAGAAAAATACTACTTATATTTTTCAGGGATTAAACACACTGGAATTGCATTCATTTTATGTTGATTGTTGGTATTCAATCGTTTATAAATTTTAAAAACTTCTTGTTCTCTTGCTGTAAAATTTTCGGCTGTTTTTCCGCTCTCATCTTCTCGCATTGCCCATTCTAACTCGTCATAACTAGCTCCTAATTGATCTTCGTCAGTTCGGTCATCGCCAAATAAACCATCTGTTGGAGAAGCTTCTAGAATAGAAGTCGGTATTTTCAAAAACGCACCCAAAGCATATACATCGGACTTCATTAAATCAGCAATTGGACTCAAATCGACACCTCCATCTCCGTATTTAGTGTAAAAACCAACTCCAAAATCTTCTACTTTATTCCCTGTTCCAGCAACTAAGAGCCCATGAATTCCTGCATAATAATACAGTGTACTCATGCGCAAACGAGCTCGAGTATTGGCTAATGACAAATTTACTTTGTCAATATCTCCTGTGTCAGGAACAACTTTTTTGAATTCTTCAAAAACAGAAGTCAAATCTGATTCAGCATTAATCACGTTTGGAAATCTTTTCTTCAACTGTTCGATGTGTTCACGACCTCGATTCACCTGGCTTGGCGCTTGATGAATAGGCATTTCTACACACAAAGTTGTCAAACCTGTTTGTGCACAAAGTGTTGAGGTTACTGCCGAATCGACTCCGCCTGAAATCCCCACAACAAAACCATTAACTTTTGCGTTTTCAGCATAAGTTTTGAGCCAATTTACAATATGAGAGTTCACTTTTTCAACTTGGACTGTACTTTTTTTAGTCATAATTCTTTGAGTTTATAAAAAGGAGGAATTGTATATTTGCAAAAATAATAATTTTAAACACAGTATTGATTCATTTCAATCGAAGTTAAGCCAACTTTGAGAAGAATTACGAGAAGTGAAATAATTGAGGTTGAAAAAGATAAAAATGAGAAAAATAACTTTTATAATTGCATTAGTAGTTGCGTTTGTTTCTTGTGACCAAAAAACAAAATCAGAAAAAGAAGTTGAATCTATTCCGGTAGCTCTTCAAGTAGAGCGTTTTGATAAACTTTTTTTTGAAACTCCACCAAAGGATTTGAGTAAATTAAAAAAGGAATTTCCATTTTTCTTTCCAGCAGGAAATGACGATAAAGTTTGGTTAGAAAAAATGCAAAATCCACTTTGGAGAGAATTATATACCGAAGTTCAGAAAAAATATTCCAATTTTGAACCACAAAAAGAAGAATTACAAACCCTTTTTAAGCACATAAAATACAATTTTCCTAAAACCAAAACACCAAAAGTAATTACGGTAATCTCTGAAATGGATTATACCAATAAAGTGATTTATACGGATAGTTTGCTGATTATTTCACTGGAATTGTATTTAGGAAAAGAGCATAAATTTTATCAATTTCCCAATTATTTGAAGCAAAATTTCGAGCCAAAACAAATGATGCCAGATGTTGTTTCGAGTTTTGCAGATAGTAAAATTCCGCCTTTGATGGATCATAGTTTGTTAGGTCAAATGATTTATTCGGGTAAAGAATTGTATCTAAAAGACCTGCTAATTCCTGAATATTCCGACGCTGAAAAAATGGGTTATACACCTGAACAAATCAAATGGTGTGAAGAAAACGAAAGCTATATGTGGCGTTATTTTTTGGAAAAAGAAATGCTCTACAGTGCTGATTCAAAATTAGCGAATCGATTTATAAACCCAGCGCCATTTTCTAAATTTTATCTTGAAATTGACAATGAATCACCAGGTAGAGTAGGGGCTTGGATGGGCTGGCAAATGATTCGTTCTTTTGTGAAAAATAACGAGATTCCAATAGAAGAACTATTAAAAATGAATGCTAAAGAACTATTTAAAAAATCTAAATACAAACCCAAAAAATAATGGCAAATACATCAGAAATTAAGTTAAGCATCGAATTAGACGACAATAGAGTTCCCGAAAAATTAATGTGGACGGCATCCGAAGGTGGAATTCATGCTGAAGAATCGAAAGCCTTTATGCTTTCGGTTTGGGATAGCAATGAGAAATCTACAAAGTGTATCGAATTGTGGACCAAAGATATGCCTGTTGACGAAATGAAAGTTTTCTTTCATCAAACGTTAATGTCTATGACCGAAACCTTTCATCGTGCGACTGGCGACGAAAGAATGTCGGCAACCATGAAAGATTTTTGTGATTATTTTGCAGAGAAATTAGAGTTGACGAAATAAGGAAATTCCAAATAAAAAATTCCAAATTCCAAACGAGTGATTGGAATTTGGAATTTTTTATTTGGAATTTATATTTAAAACTCACTATTGTTTTTGAAAACTTCCTGATTTACTTCGTCAATGTATTCTAAAACAATTTCTTTTCCAGTAGATTCTGTAGCTGATGTTACAAAGTATTGAGGCATTTCAGCCCAATTGTTAGCAAACATTTGTTTTTTGTAAGCGGCAATATGCGAATCAATTTTGGTTTTACTAATCTTGTCGGCTTTGGTAAAAATGATGCAAAAAGGAATTTCGCTTTCGCCCATGTACGACATAAATTCTATATCTATTGTTTGGGCTTCGTGGCGAATATCAATCAATACAAAAGCGCAAACCAGTTGTTCTCTTGTTTCGAAATAATCCGTAATAAATTGCTGAAAAACAGCCTTGGTTTTCTTCGAAACTTTGGCATAACCATAACCTGGTAAATCCACAAGAAACCAATTGTTATTGATTTTAAAGTGATTGATTAGTTGCGTTTTTCCTGGTCTTCCGGAGGTTTTTGCTAAATTTTTATGGTTGGTCAACATATTAATCAAAGATGACTTTCCTACATTGGAACGGCCTATAAAAGCATATTCTGGCAAAAAGTCTTTCGGACATTTTTCTACCTCGGAGTTGCTGACGATAAATTCGGCGGTATTAATTTTCATAATTTAACTTAATTAATTCTTTTCAGAAGTCTAATGCGCCTTCAAATGGGTATGTGTCAACCAATCTTCTAATAATCGATTGAATTCTTCTGGATGTTCCATCATAGCGGCATGTCCACATTTATCAATCCAATATAAGGTAGCGTTTGGCAGTAAATCGTTAAACTCTTCAGCAACATTTGGTGGCGTAACACTGTCGTTTTTCCCCCAAATCAAGCAAGTTTGAACGTGCATTTTCGGTAAATCTTTTGCCATATTGTGTCGAATGGCACTTTTGGCAATCGTCAGGGTTTTAATCAATTTGATTCTATCATTTACAGAAGCATAAACTTCATCGACTAATTCTTTGGTTGCCATAGCAGGGTCATAAAATACGGCTTCGGCTTTTTTCTTGATGTATTCGTAATCACCTCTTTTTGGGTAACTATCGCCCATGGCACTTTCGTAAAGTCCCGAGCTTCCTGTTAAAACAAGTCCTGCTACTTTTTCGGGATACATTTTAGTGTGGTATAAGGCAATGTGTCCTCCTAATGAATTTCCTAACAAAATCACTCGGTCAAAACCTTTGAAAGTTATAAAATCTTTTACATATTTAGCAAAAGCTTTTACATTTGTTTTTAAAATGCTTTGTGTATATATTGGCAAATCTGGAATAATAATTTTATACCCTTTTTCAGAAAAATGGGTGGCAACAGCGTCAAAGTTGCTTAATCCGCCCATCAAACCGTGTAAGACAACAATAGGAGTTCCTTCTCCTGCTTCATAATAGCTATATCTGCCTTCTTTCTTAAAGTATTTTTCCATACGTTTTATCGCAATTTTTCTATTGCCACAAAGATAGGTTTTAATAAATCAAAAAAAATTCTTGCTGTCAAATTTTATGGATTTTAGTGTTTTTTGTTAAAAAAGAGTAGAAATGGTTTCTTTGGTCTTCTTTTTACGATTCTTCTTGTTTGTTGTTAATACAAAAAAGCCACAACGTTTACAGTTGTGGCTCTATTTTATCGAGTAGAAAAAATCTCTAATAATCAAAATACCAATTGAACACATCCGAACGAATTCCTAATGAGAACCAAGAGGTATTTTCCTTAAAGGCTGTCAATGTGTTTTGCATTGGATCAAAATTTCTATAAATAAAACTACCAAAGAGTTTCAAATTTGTTACTGGATTAATCAAATATCCTGCTTGAAAATCGGCAATAAGAACATTAGTTTTATTTCCTTGACCTACTTTTACACCAGTATCAGCATAGCGTTCTACGTCATAATCTCTAAAAATAGCACCACCATAATTAGAATTAGCTCCTGAATTTGTAAAATCCAAGCCACGAACACCGTAGGTTATTTTTCCATCGGCAAAAATTCGGCCTTTGTGGTACCTAGCTATTGCGATGAATTCCTTGAAATTCCCACCCCATTGATGACCTATATTTTGATTGGTGTTTGCATAATTAGTCAATGGGTCACTGTGTGAATACAAATACGGACGCACATGATTGTACTCTAACTGCAATAATAAATTATCCACCTGAAAAGCGTTGAAATATTTAACTCCCAATTGGTATCCGAATTTGTTTTTCCAACTATTATTTCCTGCTTTTATGGCTTCTGTAGAAAATTCGTCTATTAAAAATTGACCATAAAGATTCACTTGATTGTTCCACTTGTATTTGTAGGTCAATCCCAAAAGAGCGTTTCCAGTTCTTCCAGATGCTGCAAATTCAACAGCACGATAAAAAATAATTGGATTCACAAAATACATATCAAATCCTCTATCATTGGTATTAGACCAAATCACCGATTCAAAAAGTCCTAAATTGAATTTATTAGAAATATTCCAACTCAAATAATGATTGGCCATGAATTTTTTGGAATAGGTTCTTTCTACAGTAGCTTCTGGACGCACGTCTTTGAGCCACATATAAGTATTGGTGTATTTTATTTTCCAAAAAGTAGTATTGATTTTAAAGTATGGATACGGGCTTGCTCCATCACTTTCTAACAACGAGCGGTATCCATCGCCAATAAAATTTCGACCATAACCCAATTGTAAATTAATCAATTTTGAAGGAGTATAACTCAAGTTTGCCTCTGCCATCGGAAAATCAAAAGCATCGCCTTTAAATTCTTTGGCAATTCCAATTCCTGGAATTATAGCTGGATTACCTCCAGATGGTTTTAAGGTATTCGCATAAGTATTATAATAATTAGCAAATCGTCCTTGGCTTTCAAAAATGGTTGTTGTAAAATTAAGCTGTGTACCTAAACCAGCACTAAAATTGACCCCTCTGGTATTGACAAAAGTATTTTGCTGTTTGTTTCCAGAAGCTGTTCCTACTTGTAAATCGACAATCGGATTGAATACAAACCAGTAATCTTCACCTTTGATTTCGACTAAATTTTCATTCCATAATTTTCGTCCCCACCAACTGGATTTGTTTTTCTTTAGTTTTTCATTTTCGGCAGCAATATCATAATATTTAGCTACTTCGGTATAAGTATAGGGTTTTGATCCAGTGTGATTATTGCTTCCCACTTGATTCATTGAAGCATCAAAATAAGCATAAAAACTATGAGAAAATGGCACATTCAAATTACTTTTGTACTGCGGGTTGTCGAATTTTTGATACGGAATACTGTCTAATTCAGTGAGCTTTTTTGAAACTGTGTTTTTTGTAGTTGCTACTGGAACCTGCTTTTCTTCGGCTAGTTGTTCCGTACTTTTTAGTGGAATGGCAATTGTTATATTGTATTGCGCAAAAGTTGGATTACCATTATAAGTAGAAGGTTTTATTTTAGGAAATTTACCAAAAACTCTTTTGGCTTCTTGAATCAGAGTTTCGTCGGCGGCATTTACATAAATCACTTTGAAACTCCCTTTTTCATCAACTTCGAAAAGCACTTTTACGTTTCCTTGAAAATTATTTTGAGTAAGATTTTCAGGTACTACAAAGTTTTGAAAAACAAAATCCTGCACTTCATTATAGAAGCATTTTTCTAACAAATTGGCTTCTAAATTTTCACAATCAGGGAAAACCGGAAATTTTTCAGGAGAACTTCCTTGCTTTTTTACCGTTGTGTTCACTTCTTGTGCAAAAGCCATCAAAGTGTAAAAAGATAAAAATAAAGTGAGTAGTTCTTTTTTCATAGTTTTTTTGTTTGTTTATTTTGGTTCTGCCACGAAATAAGTGGTTATTTCTGAATGAAGTGATTTGTCAAATTAAAAAAACAAAAACTTAATTTCTTACAATTATTACTCTTTAGATTTTGTTGAGCATCTTTGTCAAAGTTTTGAACTTTGACAAAGATTACTACTGAAAGTTTAAAACTCAAACAAATAATAACAGAACTTTTATTTTGAGTATTTTATGATTTTTACAACGATACTTATGACCCAATTCTTTTGATCTTTAAAATCCAAAATACCGCTTTCTTAATTATATTTTATCTACAACGCCATTGTATTTATTCAACAAAAAAACCAATAATACAACTACTAAAGAACCTGCCACATCAGCAACTACATCCAATACATCTGCATTTCTGGTTACTGTAAAATAACGTTGCATCAACTCGATTAGAATTCCGAAAAAGAATGATAAAACCAATGATAATAATAATGGTCTATAACTATTGACACTATTCAATTTCTTTTTTAAAAACAAAAACCAAAGTGCTGTAAACACAAAATGAAAACCGGCGTGAATCACTTTGTCAAAGTTAGGGACAGCAATTTGCCTAATTTTATTTGCGTTTATCAAACAAAAAAACAAGATTACACCTGTCCAAAATAGCGCTGCGCAGAAAAATATTTTTTTAAGCACCTATCAGTTCTTTGTATGCTTCATCAGAAAGCAAGGTTTCGATTTCAGCTGGATCAGCGATTTTTACTTTAATCATCCAACCTGCTCCATAAGGATCAGTATTTACATTTTCGGGAGTGCTTTCTAATTCTTCGTTAAAGGCAAAAATTTCACCCGTTAGTGGAAGAAACAAATCAGAAACGGTTTTTACTGCCTCAACAGTTCCAAAAACTTCGTCTTTTTCTAAAGTTTGATCTAAAGTTTCTACTTCAACATACACAATATCTCCTAACTCTTTTTGTGCAAAATGAGTGATTCCTATTGTGGCTATATCGCCTTCAATACTTACCCATTCGTGATCTTTTGTGTACTTTAAATTTGCTGGGATGCTCATAATAATTTTAGATTTTAGAACTCCAATTTTGGAATTCTGGTTTTATATTTAATATTTTTCAAAAGTATTATTTCTAACTTTAATAGCAGAACGATTGGCATAAAATTTCATTAATTTCCAAAATTATATCGTAGTGTGAATCCAGAACGAATATTAGTCAACGGAAATGAGGTTGAAATCACTGCTTGAGAAAAAGCATGATCGTAATAGAAAATAGCCGTTAGGTTTTTGCTAAACGAATAATCGGCAGTTAATTTCAGCGACCAAACATTTTGTCCGCCAGCCAATTGATTGTTGTCATAATCTAAATAACGCACAATAGTTTGATTGTTTCTATATGACATATCGGCTCTTAAAATGACATCACTTTTGATAATTCCTGTAGGATTATCAGCTAGTCTGGAGGAGAAAACCACATCTTTAATTCGATACCCCATTCCTACTATATATTCGATTCCTTTTACTTCGGTCAATAAATTATTGTCAAAACTCATCGATAAAGCTCGGTCTTTCTTTACTTCAGTCAGGATTTTCAATGAATTTATCAATTCAAAATCCACTCGGATTAATGGATTAAATTGTTCTACCAAATTGACATTAGACATGATGGTTTTGTTCAAAAAGTTACCGCTTGCATCCACTCCGCCTGGTTCCTTATCAAATTCAAAATTTGATCTAAAATTATTAACAGTATAGGAAGCTCTATAGTTTTGTTGCAATGAGAAACGCTTAAAATTCTTTTTGAAAAAAGCATAACGCATCAAACCATTGTATTTTATAGACCAGTTTGGTATTGGAATATTCTTGAAAATTCCAAGCGAAGTGCTTGAAGCATCGCCACCTGAATAAGCGGCTAAAAAGGCTGGTAATAATACGGCTTGATTGTTTTTTCCAAATCCAATTGGATATCCTTCGGCATCGATATTGCCAGGGTTTGTAATATCAATTCCTCTAGCTGTAGCTAATCTATTAGCGACTATTAGTCTATTAGTTCTAAAATCGTCAAATGCTGTTGAACTAAATTCGTCACTTGCAGAAAATGCCGTTTTAATCATAACAGTCGAAATGGAGAAATTGCCATAACTATAAGGTGATCTTGGATTATAGATACCATTAGTACTAACATCATATTGTTCGGAATAATTATCAGAAAGCGATCTATCCAACGTCAAATCAATTTTAAAATCAGGAAACAAATCGATATTGGCTGTCGTTTTAAACACTTCATTTGTTACTTGTGTAAAATTCTGGTTGTATTCCTGATAAGTAGTCAACCAACCGTTTCTGGCGGCTTCGTACCTTACATCATCCTGGCTACCAAAAATAAATCCAAGTGTAGGTTTTGACGAACCGAAGAATCCCAAACTAGGTGTGTATCCTGGCAGAACAGTTCCGCTGTTTTTAATATAACTCGCCTGAATATTTTTCACACTGGTCAAAACACCAATCAAACCATTCATAAAAGTATTTTCTTTTGCTACAGCAACATTGGTATTGGCAATTTTCTCTCCTGGTTTTGGCAACGCAGTTTTGGGCTTGGCTTTCAATTGAGACGTTTTGGTCAACCCGATATACTTATAGAAAGTATCCATAGAAAACGTGGCATTCAAAGTATGAGATGCAGCATTTTGAACCGTGTTTCCTAAATCATAAGTCGTTCCGTCTGTTGCTGTGTAACTCGACAATGCAATTGAAGCTCTTTGCCAACTGTAATCTCCCGTATAAGAATAATTGGCTTTGATAAAACTAAATACGGGTATTTTATCTATTGGAATCTGATAATTCACGACCAACTGTTGCATGTGTTGGTTAGCAGTACCTACATCTAAATAACTGTCCCAAATAGTAAAACTATCAATTGGCTCATTGAACTCGTTCATGTAGTTTTTTACAATATTAGTCGATGAAGCAGTGTAGTTTAATTTTAATGATTTGGTTAAATTATAATTAAAACCATATTGATAGTTAAAAGCAAAATTCCTTCTGTACAAAGGATCAATTCCAATTCCCTCAACCTCTACTTGGCGAAATTGCTGGCGGTTGTATTGTCTATTAATATTGGTATTAAAATTAATACTAGAAGGCAAATAATTAAAGTTGAAATCGCTCAACAACTTCCAGTAACTGCTTTTCTTCATGAATTTTGTTTTCTTGAAAGGCTCTACTGTTTTCGGTTGAAAGCTATAAGCATAATCCACAGCAGTATTGGATTGTTGATCTACATAATCTTCTATTTCATAGTCGTGACGTTCTACCTCATTATATGATTGCGATAGCGTAAAGTTTTCAGGATCATAAACATGTGGTTTTTGTTCTTCACCTCTTTCTTTTCTTACTCCAATAAAATTGATGCTTCTTCTTTTGGTATAATCTACAGCTCTATTGGTGATATTAGCTCTTTCAGCAGCATCAGTAGTATTATCCAATAACTGTTTTAATCGAATATCTTGGTTAAAAGGATCGTATTCTGGAGTAATCGTTTCTTCGGCAATAGCATAATTGAACGGCAAAGTAATTCTCCATTTTGGAGGCAATAATTTACCCAAACTCAAATTAGTAACAATATTGTATTGCTTTACATCTTCACGACTTCTTTCGTTTGGTCCTTCTTCTAATGCGCCAAAACCAATCGTACTCATTCGACCTGTAGCAGAAATGGTTGCAAAATCAGCTAGGTTGGTATCCACATTCAACACTGCTGCCATACCGCCGCTATTATCCATATCGGCAACACGTAATTCGTTGAACCAAACTTCCCCTTTGGTGTCTTGATGATCGGCATCACTTTTGACCCCTAACATCAAGTTCCGAATCAATCCGAAATTAGGATTTCCTTTGATACCCAATCTTAATTTATTTACTTTTCCAGACAAAGAAGGGTCTAATTCATCTTCGTTTTGATAATAAATTCCATCGGCCGGTAACGAGCTTGGATCTATTTTTTTGGATAAGATTTTTAATTGTGTTAATAATGCCAATGAAATATCGATTTCATTTTCTACTGGCCAAACTGTTTCTGCACTCAATTTAGCACAATTGGCACCAGGTGAAGTCACCTTTAAAGGAATTTCAATTTGATAAAAGTTTTGGGTAAAGTCATTCCCAAAACGGATGAAACCAATCATTTGATCATCGCTTAATGCAATTTCGCCTGGCAAAGATTCGGCATGTAAAAACATCTTCAGTTTTTTGAATTGACGAATATCCACACTCACATTTTTGAAAACAGCTCTTGAATCTTCTGGTTCTAATCCGTCGCCTGAAACTCTCAAAGACAAGGATTGTTCATTTTGATCGATAACCGTATTATTGTTATACAATTGTTCTTGTCGTACACCCGGTGGAACTACATAATTAATAGGACATCTATCGTCGTTTTCTTGAAGATTTACCGCCAATACATCTAAATTAGTTCCATCATCATCTATAATCAAATCATTCGGATCTAATGAACTGGTGTATCGTCTCCAATCACCTCTGACTAAATCTAATGAACCAAAACGCAAGGTGATTTCCTCATCAAAATCAGTCATGAACATTCTCATAAAACGGATGGATCTAAAATCAGAGATATTTCCAATGGTATTGTCAGGTTGAGCTATAGGAATCTTAAATTGAATCCATCTGGCATTAGTAACCGCTCCGTTGTCCATGGTTACTTGTGTATTTCTAACATCGGTAATGTAGTTTTGACCAACATCCATGTTAGGCCTCATATCAATACTATATTCATAATACGCATTGATGGTATTCATGGTGTTATCTCTATTAATATCTTCCACATCTGGAAGAGAAGTAGAAGCTCTATTGGCATCATTTATGTTCACCGCTGAATTCCCTTCGAGCCCATTATAATTTTTATATCTATTTATAACACTTCCAGAAGTATTCAAGAAATAAGTATAATTATCGGCAGCTGGATCGGGTTCGGATGCAAAGTTGTTATAAATTGCTCCCTCTCTTGAACTTGGCAAACCATCTAAACCAACATCTTGATTAGTACGATTAGTAGTATCGGTATCAAAAGCATAAATCAACGATTGCGAAGCAGGAACATCTCCCCATTGTGGTTGTGGATTGACCATGATTTGATCTGCTCCCAATCCGTTTTCGTATTGCTTTCTACCATCTTTCAAGACATCTTCTGAAATTTCTCCAAGATTGAAATAAATTTTCCCAGTATTGGTTGGGGTAACTTGTCCAGCTCCTACATACGGATCCAATACCCAAAACTGAATGTATTCTACGTTTCCTTGTTCGAAATTGGTTGAATTTAAAGATCGCATAATTCCTCCAAAATTATCTTTAGGAGCTGTAGCAAAACTCGAATTATTGTTATAAGGCCCTCTTTCTCTTGGGAAATAAGTCAAGTCCAAGGTGTTTATGACCTGTGTTTGTCCGGCTGCAATATCCGTAAGCGGATACAATTCTTGGCTGAAAATTCTTCGAGTACTATTCAAAGATAAATCGTCATTTGAAATTCCCGATGGTTTTTGAGTATAAAATACAGGATCAATGGTGTACCAAGCTAATTTAGCTCTCTTGAAACCATAAGTCAAATCATTGGCAGCACCATTAAATTCATAATCTGTAGGCTCTTTAGCATTTAGATTGGTTGGTGTAGAAGCCAAGCTCCAAGCATAAGCCGAACGCATATCGATGGTAGATTGTGACCCTTCAAAATCATCTACATAAATAGTAGATTCTCCTTGAAAAGCATTTCCTTTTGGTGCTTCTGGTTTCAAAAAAGCGACTTCACCACGTACCGAAATATTAGACGGTACATCTGTATCCATATTCGGTAATTTATTGACCAATCGAGTTAAAAAAGGAACTTCGGATGAAAAATTAGTATTGAATCCAAAAATATTATTATTTACTGATTCCTGTCCAAAGCTTGATTTTTGAGTAAATGGTCTTTCATTCAATTTCAAAAACGTAGCTCCCACCATAAACTTATCGGTGATTTGGTGTTCTACATTAATTCCGAAAAAGCGTTTGGTTTGTTGTCCGAAAATTGAATTGTTTTCCAAAGACACACTAATTGGTGTATTCGATGCTTGCAATGATGGGTCTAGAATTTGCACTCTTCCCAATTGATAATTCACGCTATAATCGATTCCTTCTACTAAAACTCTTCCTCCAGCCGTAACGACTACCGAACCTCTAGGTACGTTGAATGCCCCAATTGGAATTCCGTCGCCACCAGAAGATTTGTATTTTCCTCGCAAAAGGAATTTGTTTTTATCACTGTCTTGCAATGCTTTGGCCTGTGTCTCGGCATACATATTTTGGAACACGTATTTCCTTTGATTGGCGTTATAGGAACTTGGATTTTTATAATCTTCTCCTCCAATAGACAATTTAGAAAACAATAATTCTCCAAAAGGTTCTTTGGTAGTGAATATAATGCGACCGTTTTGAGTATCAACAGTCATTCCTTGCATAAAATCGAAGAAACCATCACCGCCAGTTTGAGGGTCATTGTTGAAATTCAATTTGTCTAAATTGAAGACTTTCAACAAAGGGGTTTCCGCAACTTCATTTCCAGCAGTTGGATTCGAAGGAAAATCACTTCCTAATACTGGCGTGATATAATTGATTGGCGAAGGATCAGTGTAAAGAATGTTGAATCTGAAATTTTCTTGTGTCAACTGATAGGCTCCTGGGATTTGATAAATATTTTTCATCATCAAATTCCACACTGGATTTTTAACATTGGTCAAGTTGCTTTTTAGCATTTTCAACACTAAACTTTGTGAAATAACAGCTTGGTCTGCTGGCGTAGTTCCTGTTACAACCGTTGCATCTACACCGTCATTTCCAAATTCCCCCACTTGATATACTTGGTCACCAATAGTGTATTGGTATGCAACTGCAAGAACTTCGTCATTAGCCAATCTTTGTTGCAAGGAAATATATCCTAATTGCGGATGAAATGTATATTCGGCAGCAGTTAATTTTCTGGCATTTTCTAATTTCGAATAATCTGCTCCTTCGCTAACCGTAGTGTTAAAACCAGAACCAGAAGTAGCAATTTCACGAATGTTATTGTTTAATAAACTGCCTGCTTGACCTATTTTTGTGGGATCATATTTATTATTGGAGTTATCTGCAGGAGAGTCTGGAGCATTATTAAACATTCCTGCCGAAGGGTTTAAAACTACCACTTCGCTATCTTGCAATCCAGTTAATTGCGCTTCTCCTAAATCCTGTAATGCTATAACATTTCGTAGGTTGTTACCTGTAGTTGCATTGACACGATTTTGTTTGTTGGTTACCCATATTTCCAATCTTGAAATCTGAACTCTACTATCAATAAAAGGATAACCTCTTAAAGCGGAATCGTATTTATTTCTGAAATATTGCGAAAGAAAGAAGTGTCGGTCGCTATCATAATCCAAGGCAAACATTTCAAAATCCTGAATCGTTCCTCCTCCTTCGGCAACAACGGTTTTAGTCTGTGATTTTTGTTCTGAAAAAACGCCTGTTATGGATGTTTTGCCAAATTGCAATTTCGTTTTTACTCCAAATAAACTTTGAGGGCCTCTGATTAAAGAGCTATTCAAAGGCATATTTACGTTTCCGACTTCAATTTTTTGAATAATATCGTCTTCGGTTGGTGTATATTCTAGTTTGATTAAATTTTGAAAAGCAAAAGTAGATTGGGTATCATAATTGACATTAACTCCTAATCGAGTTCCTACTTTTCCCATCAAACTCATGCTAATTCTTTGATTGAAATCGAAAGCAGTTGTAGATCGATTTCTAGGCGAAAATGCGGGATTATCTTGCTTGGTATAACGAACACCAAAATCCATTTCGACAGAACCTGTTGGCTTTACATCAATGGTATTGCTTCCGAAAATAGTTTCAAAAAGTCCTGATTTTACGTAATATCTGGGTAATAAATCTTTTTTAGCCTCTTCACTTCCGTCTTTTTTTCCTTCGATAGCGTCTAATTTCTGTTTGAAATAATTGCGCATCGCAATCTTTCTAGCTAAATCTTCGTATTCTTTTGGACTTAAAATGGCAGGATAATCAGTTGGAAATCCGTCCACAGTTTTAGCATAAACATACATTCCAGTAACAGGATCATAAGTATAAGATTTAAGAATACTTTGCGGGTCTTTGACTTGAATTTTACCAGTAGAATATCCTGTCTTTGTGGTGTCCTGAACCACTGGTTCTACTTGGGCTTGTGACACAAATCCGCCAAACACAACCAACAGTAGGGTATAATATTTACGCACGAATTGGTTTCTTTTAAAATATTGTATTTTCAACTTTTATAAGTTTTTTAAAGCTTGCTTAATAATATATTCAACCGAACTCTCTGGAGCTTCTTTGACAATTCTTTCTACCACTTTTTCGGAAGTTTTGCGAACAAATCCTAATACCTCCAAGGCAGATAACGCTTCATCTCGATTTGTATTGCTTTGCGACATCGAAACTTCGTCTATATCATAGAGTTTTAACATTTTTTCTTTCAAATCCAGTATTACTCTTTGAGCCGTTTTAACTCCTATTCCTTTTATAGACTGAATCGTAACCACGTCTCCAGAACCAATAGCATTGGCAATTTGTTTGGGATCTAATGAGGATAGCATCGTTCGAGCGATACTGGCTCCAATTCCAGAGACAGAAAGTAATAATCTAAAAATTTCTCTCTCGGATTTTTCTACAAAACCAAATAAGGTATGTGCATCTTCCTTAATTTGAAGATGGGTAAATAATTTAATAAAATCAGTATTGGGAAGTAAAGAATAGGTATGCAACGAAATATTCACATGGTACCCAACTCCGCCACAATCAATAACCACTTGTGTAGGTGATTTTTCTACTAATTTTCCCTGTAAATGTGCTATCATCGCTAAATTTTAAATCGTCCAAATATAACAAAACTTCTATAAACTATTATTTAATTTATAGAAGTCCAAGGTATTCGCTTTAAAAAATTACCGCAGATTCGCAGATTTTAAAAATAAATCAGAACTGTTTCATTGCACTAATTGAAAAATCGGCGTTAATTTTATCTAATTTATGTTGTGAGAATCAGCGAATCAGCGGTGTTTTTTTATTTAAAATTTCTTCGGTTTTAAAAGCGAATGCTCAATAAAAGTGCTGTTATTGGGAAATTATTTTTTAGATTTTATTTTTTCTCTTTTCTTTTTCTTGTGCGTCAATCACTGCAATTGCTGCCATATTAACCATTTCTTCTACACTTGCTCCTAACTGAAAGATATGAACAGGTTTTCCCATTCCTAACATTATTGGCCCAATAGAATCCACATTATTCAATTCTTTCAAGAGTTTATAGGTAATATTAGCCGATTCCAAATTCGGAAAAATCAAGGTATTCACTTTTTTTCCTGCTAATTTAGAGAACGGAAATTTGGCTTTTAGCATTTCTGGATTCAACGCAAAATCAGCTTGAAGTTCACCATCAATAATCATATCAGGATGGTTTTTATGCAAATAAGCAACTGCTTCTCTAACTTTTGCAGCACTAACATTGGTCGAAGAACCAAAATTAGAGAATGAAATCATCGCAATTACAGGTGTAATTCCAAACATTTTGGCTGCATTTGCTGTCATAATTGCAATTTTAGCTAAATCTTCTGCCGATGGATTGATGTTAATTGCGGTATCTGACAAGAACATTGGCCCACGGCTGGTTAGCATCATATTCGTTGTAGCTACTAGTGAAACACCCGGTGCTCTTTCGATAAGTTGCAACATGGGTTTTACTACCGATGGATAACTTCTGGAATAACCCGTTACAATAGCATCGGCCTCTCCTTCATTGACCATCATTGCGCCAAAATAATTGCGCTCTCGCATTAAACTTTGAGCATCATATAATGAAATCCCAGCTCTTTGTCTGGTTTTCCAATAGGCTTTAGCAAATTTATTTCTTCGAGTTTCTTCTTCAGAAGTTTTAGGGTCTATAATTTCCACTTCAGCATCAAAACCGAGTTCTTTTTTGAGTTCCAAGATGATTTTTTTGTTTCCTAATAAAACAGGAAAACCAATTCCTTCTTCCGAAACAATTTGAGCAGCTTTCAATACATCCAAATGTTCTGCTTCAGGGAACACAATTTTTTTAGGATCATCTTTGGCTCTGTTGGCTATCAATCGCACCATTTTATTGTCTGATCCCATTCGTTCTAGGAGCTCTTCTTCGTATTTATTCCAATCCTGAATAGGGTTTAATGCTACGCCAGAATCCATAGCGGCTTTTGCTACAGCGGGAGCCACAACGGTTATTAATCGAGGATCAAATGGCGATGGAATAATGTATTCACGACCAAAAGTCAACTTCGTAGCGCCATAAGCAATATTCACCTGCTCTGGAACGCTTTCTTTTGCCAAGGCTGCCAAAGCTCTAACGGCAGCCATTTTCATAGCTTCGTTAATTTTGGTAGCTCGGACATCTAATGCGCCTCGGAAAATATAAGGAAAACCAAGAACATTATTCACTTGATTAGGATGGTCGGAACGACCAGTTGCCATAATCACATCTTTTCGAGTAGAAATAGCTAGGTTGTAAGCAATTTCTGGATTTGGATTTGCCATAGCAAAAACAATTGGATTATCCGCCATAGACAAAAGCATTTCCGCTGACATGATATCGCCTGATGACAATCCCAAGAAAATATCGGCACCAACCAAGGCTTCTTCCAAAGTCATAGATGGCTTGTCAACAGCATATTTTTGTTGCAAATCAGATAAAGCTGGATTGCCTTTCGTCAAAAGTCCTTTACTATTGAACATCAAAATATTTTCTAGCTTAACACCCAATAAAATATACATATCCGCACAAGCCAATGCCGCAGAACCTGCTCCTGAAACGACCATTTTCAAATCTTCGGCTTTCTTGCCTGCTAATTCCAAAGCATTCAACAATGCAGCCGATGAAATAATAGCTGTTCCGTGTTGATCGTCGTGCATTACTGGAATATTCAATTCTTCGACCAAGCGTCTTTCTATTTCGAAAGATTCTGGTGCTTTAATGTCTTCTAGATTAATTCCTCCAAAAGTAGGAGCTATATTTTTAACAGTTTGAATAAATTCTTCAACATCTTTGGTTTGAATTTCAATATCGAATACATCAATTCCTCCAAAGATTTTAAACAGTAATCCTTTTCCTTCCATTACTGGTTTTCCTGCTTCAGGTCCAATATCTCCTAGTCCTAAAACCGCAGTTCCATTGGATATTACAGCTACTAAATTTCCTTTTGAGGTGTATTTGTAAACATTGTTGATGTCTTTGGCAATTTCCAAACATGGCTCGGCAACACCTGGCGAATACGCCAAAGATAAATCACGTTGTGTAGCGTGTTTTTTGGTTGGAACTACTTGAATTTTACCCGGAGTAGGTTTGGCATGATATAATAATGCTTCTCTTCTTTTACTGTTCTTGTCCATTGTTTTCAGATTTTTTCAATCCTACAAAGATAGAAGTCTTGTTTTAAAAAGGAAGTTTTTATAGCATTCATTTACAAAAAAATAACCCGTTGGGTGTAATTCAAATTTTTTGATTTTTAAAAACATAGAAACATAGATTTTGTAAATTTTGAAAGGCGTTTCACTTTATTAAAGAAAAACATCGCTATGTGAACTCAAGACCCGAGCGATAGCGAATAGGCGAAGCGATTGGCTATGCAACTTCTTTTTCTATGATTCTATATGTTTAAATTTTATATCTTTTTAATATTCTTTTATTTTTAATAATTACACCCAACGGGTTAAGTATCAATAATCAGTTGTAGGTAATTTTTATTTATTGAAAGCAATGTCCTAGCGATTTGTAAGAATAGGAAGTTTTAGACAATGATTCTTGCTTAACTTTTCTATTTTCTAATAATCTTTTCCTTAATCCCGAACTTCTCAACAGTGGACCTAAAAATCTGTTAACGCCTTGATTGTCCTAAAATTAAGCTTTTAGGGTTAGAAGTGGTAAAACTTATCAACAAAGTGGTAGATAGTGGTAAAATGTGGTAATAAATTTCTATTTTTGCTTATCACTATTTAATTTATTTCAATTGACTGCAATTGTCGGAACATATGAATGTAAAGTCGATGCTAAAGGACGGGTAATGCTACCTGCGCCTTTGAAAAAGCAATTGGCTACTTCACTTCAAAACGGATTTGTTTTGAAGCGTTCCGTTTTTCAGCCTTGTTTGGAGTTGTATCCCATGGAAGAATGGGATTTGATGATGCAAAAAATCAACAAACTCAACCGATTTGTGAAGAAAAATAATGACTTCATTCGTCGTTTTACTGCTGGAGTAAAGGTGGTTGAAATTGATGCTTTAGGACGATTATTGGTGCCTAAAGATTTGGTGACTTTTGCGAGTATTGCTAAAGACGTGGTGTTTTCATCAGCAGTCAATATTGTAGAGATTTGGGACAAAGATTTATACGAAAAATCAATTGATGGGCAAGACATCGATTTTGCAGATTTAGCCGAAGATGTAATGGGTAATATAAATGACGACGACAATGGAATATCATAATCCGGTTTTATTGCATCCTACCGTAGATGGCTTGAATATCAAGCCTGATGGAGTTTATGTAGATGTTACTTTTGGCGGCGGCGGACACTCTAAGGAAATTTTAAATCGATTGGGTCCTAACGGAAAATTATTTGCTTTCGATCAAGATGAAGATGCGTTGGCGAATGCTTTGCCAGACGAAAGATTTACGCTTATTAATGAGAATTTTCGATTTATAAAAAGGTTTTTACGTTTTTATGGAGTGAAATCTGTAGATGGGATTTTGGCTGATTTAGGCGTTTCGTCGCATCAGTTTGATGTGCCAGAAAGAGGTTTTTCGACTCGTTTTGATGCCGAATTGGATATGAGAATGAGTCAGAAAAATGATTTGGACGCCTACAGAGTAGTCAATGAATATGATGATGCTAATTTGAGAAGAGTGTTCTTGGATTATGGCGAATTGAAAAATGCACCCGCTTTGTCAAGAACTATTATCGAAGCTAGAGAACATCAATCAATTAAAACTACTGATGAGTTGAAAGAAATTTTGGCAAAATATTTACCCGAAAGAATTCGGAATAAAGTTTTGGCTCAAATTTATCAAGCCATTCGGATAGAAGTCAATCAAGAAATGGATGTTTTGAAAGAATTTCTAGAGCAGTCATTAGAGATTTTAAATCCAGGTGGAAGATTGAGTGTGATTTCCTATCATTCATTGGAAGACCGATTGGTAAAAAGATTTGTCAAAAACGGAATGTTTGAAGGAGAACCAGAACGTGATTTTTTTGGAAATTTTTCAGTTCCATTCAAAACCATCGGAAAATTGATTGTTCCAGATAATGACGAAATCAAAACTAACAATAGAGCAAGAAGTGCCAAATTAAGAATTGCCGAGAAAATATAATTTATTAAAAATGATTTAGCGCCTTTGCGTCTTTTTGGTTAAAAATAGTAATGATGAAAAACGGAGTTTATAGCCTATTAAAAGCAAGATTTCTTATCGAAGATGACTCTATAAAAAACTGGCGTTTCATTGTTTTTTTGATTGTTCTGGCTATAATAATGATTGCGAATACACAGCGTTTCGAACAAAAAGTTTTCAAGATTAACGAGCTGACAAACGAAGTAAAAGAATTACGTTCGGAATTTGTAGATAGACGTTCAGAATTAATGAAATTAAGAATGGAATCGACGGTTTCTGAAAAAATGTTGGCAAAAGAAATTTTTCCATCAACTGTTCCGCCAACAAAAATCAAGGTTAAAAAAGTAGTCGAAAAAAGTTTTTTTCAAAAAATATGGCAGTAGAAGATAAAAACATATCCTACAGAATTTATCTGGTCGCTTTCTTCATCTTTTTGATGGCGATGGCGATTGCTGTTAAATTGACCAATATTCAATGGGTAGAAGGCGATCATTATCGAAAATTAGCCAAAGAAAGAACCGTTAAAAACTTTGTAATTCCTGCCAATAAAGGGAATATTTATTCAGCCGATGGAAGTTTGTTGGCTACTTCAATTCCTAATTATGTTATTCGTTTTGATGCTGTTGCGCCAAAATCGGAAGCATTCGAAAAAAATGTAAAATCTTTATCGGATTCCTTATCCATTCTTTTGAAAAAGCCAAGTAGTTTTTTCTTGAATGAATTTAGAAAAGCAAGAGCCAATAAAAACCGCTATTTTCTCGTAGCTCGTGATTTGAGTTATACCGAATACATGAAAATGAAGAGTTTTCCAATGTTTAATTTAGGTCCTTACAAAGGTGGAATTATAGTTGAACAAAAAACAGTAAGAGAGCACCCAATTGGAAAAATTGCCGAGAGAACCATTGGCTACGAAAGAAAAACACCAAGCGGAACTCTTGATGGAAAAGGTATTGAGTGGGCTTTTAGAAAATACCTTAACGGTAAAGATGGTAAAGTTTTAAAACAAAAAATTGCCAAAGGACAGTGGAAACCTATTCGTGATGTGAATGAAGTAGATCCGCAAGATGGCTACGATGTGATTTCGACAATCGATGTTTTTATCCAAGACATTGCACACCACGCTTTATTAAAACAATTGGAAGAATATGATGCCGAGCACGGATGTGTAGTCGTTATGGAAACCAAAACAGGTAAAGTAAAAGCTATTTCTAATCTAGGAAGAGATGATAAAACAGGCAATTATTATGAAACTGTAAATTATGCTGTTGCCGAATCGCACGAACCGGGTTCTACATTCAAATTGATTGATATGATTGCGCTTTTGGATGATAACAAAGTCGATACATCAAAGGTTTACGATAGCCGTGGTGGTGTTATAAGTTATAGAGGTGACAAAGTTCGTGATTCGCATGAAGGCGGTTATGGAAAAATTTCTCTAGGAAAAGGTTTCGAAGTTTCATCCAATACGATTTTGGTTCAGGCGGTTTATGAAAATTATAAAAATGACCCACAAGAATTTATCGATAGAATAAATAAAATGGGTTTAAATAAACCTCTTGGATTACCATTTAAAGGAGAAGGAAAACCTATTGTACATCAAACAACGGATAAAAATTGGAATCCTAATATTTTGCCTTGGATGGCTTTTGGATACAGTGTTGCCATGACGCCTTTACAAACATTGACTTTGTATAATGCTGTTGCAAATAACGGAGAAATGGTAAAACCACAATTCGTTTCAGAGATTAAAGAGTGGAATAAAACCATAAAAAAATACGATAAGCAAGTCATCAATCCGAAGATATGTTCCGATGCAACTATTAAAAAGTTGAAATCACTTTTGCAAAATGTGGTAAAAAGAGGAACAGGAGCCAAGTTGTATTCTAAAGATTTTTCGATGGCAGGAAAAACAGGAACAGCACAAGCAAATTATGGAACTAATGGCGGAAATGACAAACATTATATTTCGTCTTTCGTAGGGTTTTTTCCTGCTGAAAGTCCTAAATATTCTTGTGTAGTTGTGGTTCATGAACCCAATACCTCTTTGAATAATTATTATGGAGCAGATGTGGCTGGTCCTGTTTTCAAACGAATTGCTCAAAAGATTTTTACCGATGCTCCATCTACAAACGAAATTCGAAACATCAATAGAGTGGTTCAAAAACAAGAGGCAAATTACAATACATTTTATAAAAAATCAGAAAAGAAATACCGATTAGTACCAAATCTTAAAGGAATGTCAGGAATGGATGCCGTTGCAATATTGGGGAATCTTGGTGTAAAAGTAAAAGTAATAGGTGTTGGAAAAGTAAAAAAACAATCCATTCAGCCAGGAGAAAATTTAGCTAAAAACACAACCATAATATTAGAATTATCGTGATTATTCTAAAAGAAATAATATACAAAGTCGCTATCGAAGCCGTAAAAGGTTCGACAGATGTTGCTATCCATAAAATGGAATTCGATTCTAGAAATATTGTAGCCAATGACATTTTTGTGGCTATTCGTGGAACGATTTCAAACGGACACGATTTTATCGAAAAAGCCATCAGTTTAGGAGCTGTTGCCATAGTGTGCGATACCTTACCAGAGAATATAGCGGACGGAATTACCTACATTCAGGTAAAAGATACCAACAAAGCTTTGGCTTTTATGGCTGCTAATTATTTTGGAGAACCTTCTGCAAAATTGAAATTGGTGGGTATTACTGGAACAAATGGTAAAACAACAATCGCTTCTTTGTTGTATCAATTGTATAAAAAAGCAGGTTTCAAAGTGGGATTATTGTCCACTGTAAAAATCTTGGTTGACGATACAGAATACAAAGCAACACATACTACGCCAGATTCCATTACCATCAATCATTATTTGAATGAAATGGTAGATGCTGGGGTTGAGTATTGTTTTATGGAAGTGAGTTCACACGGTATTCATCAAAAACGTACCGAAGCTTTGCATTTTTCAGGAGGTGTTTTTACCAATTTGTCACACGATCATTTGGATTATCACCCCACTTTTGCAGAATACCGTGATGTGAAAAAATCGTTTTTCGACCATTTGCCAAAAACAGCTTTTGCTTTATCCAATATTGATGATAAAAATGGTGCAGTAATGTTGCAAAATACCACAGCCAAAAAACTGACTTATGCTTTAAAATCATACTCTGATTACAAAGCACAAATTTTGGAAAATCAATTATCAGGCTTATTGTTGAAAATTAATGGAAATGAAGTTTGGGTAAAATTAATTGGAACATTCAATGCTTATAATTTATTGGCGATATACGGAACGGCAGTAGAATTAGGAATGGAAAGTTTGGAAGTATTGCGATTATTATCCGATTTAGAAAGTGTTTCAGGTCGTTTTCAATTCATCGTTTCTGCTTCAAATATAACTGCAATTGTAGATTATGCTCACACTCCAGACGCATTGGAAAATGTTTTAAAAACAATTAACGATATCCGTACCAAAAACGAACAATTGATCACAGTTGTAGGTTGTGGTGGAAATAGAGATAAAGCGAAACGTCCAATTATGGCTTCGATTGCCACGGAATTAAGTGACAAAGTGATTCTGACTTCGGATAATCCAAGAAATGAAGATCCAGAAGTCATCATCAACGAAATGGAACAAGGAATTGCGCCTCAAAATTATAAAAAATCACTTTCCATTACTGATAGAAAACAAGCTATAAAAACCGCTTGTCAACTGGCTCAACCTAACGATATTATTCTGATTGCTGGAAAAGGACACGAAACCTATCAGGAAGTAAATGGCGTACGTCATCATTTTGACGATTTGGAAACAATAACAGAATTATTAAATCAACTAGGAAAATAAGTTTAATCCAAAGTCCATAACCAGTTAAACAAATAACCGACTAACCAAATAAACAAAAAAACATGCTATATTATTTATTTGAATATTTAGACAAAACATTAAATGTAACTGGAGCAGGAGTTTTTCAGTACATTACTTTTAGGTCAGCATTGGCATTTATGCTTTCCTTATTATTATCTACTATTTATGGAAAAAGAGTTATTAATTTTTTGCGTAGGCAGCAAGTTGGTGAAACTGTTCGTGAACTAGGATTAGCGGGTCAAAACGAAAAAGCAGGAACGCCTACTATGGGTGGATTAATCATCATTTTTGCGACCTTGATTCCAGTTGTTTTATTTGCCAAACTTCAAAATATTTACATCTTGTTATTGATTGTAACTACTTTGTGGATGGGAACTATCGGTTTTATTGACGATTATATCAAAATTTTCAAGAAAGACAAACAAGGCTTAAAAGGGATTTTTAAAGTGGTTGGACAAGTAGGTTTGGGATTAATCGTTGGAACGGTTTTGTATTTTAGTCCAGCAGTAACCATTCGTACTGACACTTCTACAACTGATATTTTTAAAGAAAGTACTAAAGAAGTTGTAGCTCAAGCTCCTGTTTATGAAAAATCTACAGCAACAACGATTCCTTTTTTCAAGAACAACGAATTTGATTATGCAGAAGTATTGGCTTGGACAGGCGAAGGCTATCAGGATTGGGCTTGGTTGATTTTTATTCCAGTAGTAATTTTTATCATCACTGCGGTTTCTAATGGTGCGAATCTTACCGATGGAATTGATGGATTGGCTGCGGGAACTTCGGCAATATCAGTTTTGGCATTAGGGATTTTTACCTTCGTTTCTGGAAATATTATTTTTTCTAATTATTTGAATATAATGTACATCCCCAATTCGGGAGAAATGACGGTTTTTATTGCCGCATTCGTGGGTGCATTGGTCGGATTTCTTTGGTACAATTCCTATCCAGCATCTGTATTTATGGGTGATACAGGAAGTTTAACCATTGGTGGAATCATTGCGGTTTTGGCTATTGCCGTTCGAAAAGAAATGTTAATTCCTTTATTGTGTGGTATTTTCTTGGTCGAAAATTTATCGGTTGTTATTCAAGTCTTTTATTTCAAATACACCAAAAAACGTTTTGGCGAAGGACAAAGAGTTTTCTTGATGGCACCTTTGCATCATCATTACCAAAAGAAAGGCTATCACGAAAGTAAGATTGTAACTCGATTTTGGATTGTTGCTATCATGCTGGCTATTTTATCCATCGTAACTCTAAAATTAAGATAGAATCAATTAAAAATTTAGAATTAAAAATTAAAAATTGTCAATATGAAAGAGAATATAATTCAAGATAAATCATTTCTTTTTGCAGTAAGGATAATTAATTTATACAAACATTTAACCACTAAAAAAAAGGAGTTTGTTTTGAGTAAACAAATTTTAAGAAGTGGAACTTCAATTGGAGCAAATATTGAAGAATCTATTGGTGGGCGTTCTGATAAAGAGTTTTTGTTTAAACTAGAGATTTCATACAAAGAAGCAAGAGAAACAATTTATTGGTTGAAATTATTAAAAGAGACAGCTTATATTTCAGTTACCGAATTTGATAGCGTTTATGTTGAAGCAGAGGAAATTTGTAAAATACTAGCAAAAATCATAATTACCCTAAAAGGGAAAATGTAAATTAATTAAGGATTGAATTTCACAGTGATTTTTAATTTTTAATTCTCAATTTTTAATTCTAAAGAATATGAGGTTAGTCGTTTTAGGTGGAGGAGAAAGCGGTGTAGGTACTGCGATTCTGGGAAAGAAAAAAGGATATGATGTTTTTGTATCTGATTTTGGAAAAATAAAAGACAATTACAAAGAAGTCTTGCTGATTAATGGAATCGCTTGGGAAGAAGGAACACACACCGAAGACTTGATTTTGAATGCCGATGTAGTGATGAAAAGTCCAGGAATTCCTGAAAAAAAATCGGCAATTGTAAAGAAGTTGGTCGAAAAAGGAATTCCAGTAATTTCAGAAATTGAGTTTGCTATTCAGTTTACAAAAGCCATCACAATAGGAATTACAGGAAGCAACGGAAAGACAACAACGACAATGTTGACTTATCATTTGCTAAAATCAGCTGGATTGAATGTTGGTTTGGGAGGCAACATCGGAAAGAGTTTTGCCTGGCAAGTTGCCGAGGATAAATACGATAGTTATGTGCTGGAATTGAGTAGTTTTCAACTGGACGGAATTATAGATTACAAACCACATATTGCCATAATTACCAATATAAGCCCAGATCATTTAGATCGCTACGATTACAAATATGAGAAGTACATCGACTCGAAATTTAGAATCACAATGAACCAAACCGAGGAAGATTTTCTCATCTATGATGCCGATGACGAAGCTAGCACGGAATGGTTAAAAAACAATAAAGTAAAAGCCCAATTAATTCCTTTTTCATTAACAAAAACATTCGAAAAAGGAGCATTTATAAAAGACAAAACAATGGAAGCAAACATCATCAACGAAGAAGAATTTACAATGGAAACTGAAACTATGGCACTGGAAGGCAAGCACAATATGAAAAATGCAATGGCAGCAACATCTGTGGCTAAATTGATGAAAATCCGAAATTCTACCATCAGAGAGAGTTTGTCTAATTTTCAAGGAGTGGAACACCGGTTGGAAAAAGTATTGAAAATTCAAAATGTACAATACATCAACGATTCAAAAGCGACAAATGTGAATGCTACGTTTTTTGCTTTGGATAGTATGAATACACCAACAGTCTGGATTGTGGGTGGTGTTGACAAAGGAAATGATTACAACGAATTAATGTCTTTGGTTCGTGAAAAAGTAAAGGCAATTATCTGTCTTGGTGTTGATAATAGAAAAATTATTGATGCTTTTGGCAATGTTGTCGATATGATGATTGAGGTTAATAATATGGAAGATGCCGTGAAAATGGCACAACGATTATCCGAAAAAGGAGATACAGTTTTATTGTCTCCAGCCTGTGCGAGTTTCGATTTATTCGAAAACTACGAAGACAGAGGAAATCAGTTTAAGAAAGCAGTAAAACATTTATAGAAAAGTTTAAGGTTTAAAAGTTTAAAGTTGTTTAGCCTTAAACTTTTAAACAAAATAAAACTTTAAACAATAAATCAAAATGAAAGAACTAGTAAACAATCTAAAGGGAGACAGAGTAATATGGTCATTCGTGGCTTTGTTAGCCTTGTTTTCGTTTATGCCTGTTTTTAGTGCGAGTAGTAATTTGGCTTACATAGGTAGAGGAACTGGAAATACAATCAGCTATTTACTCAAGCATTTGGCTCATATTATTATTGGATTTTTTATTATTTATGGCGTTCACAAAGTGCCCTATCATTATTATAAAGTGATTTCAAAAATTGGATTGCCTGTCGTTTGGTTGCTACTAGCCTATACTTTAATCAAAGGAACAGTAATCGCTGGAGCCAATGCCAGCCGTTGGATTCAAGTGCCTTTTATTGGAATAACTTTTCAAACTTCTACACTAGCATTTATTGTCTTGATGATGTATGTTGCTCGATATTTATCCAAAAAGCGAGAGGTTGAAGATACTTTTCAGGAATCATTTATCCAGCTTTGGATTCCTGTTTTTATAACCTTGGGAATGATTTTACCAGCCAACTTTTCTACGGCAGCCTTAATGTTTTCCATGGTTTTAATGTTGACTTTCGTTGGTAATTATTCTATAAAATATATTGGATATATTCTTGGAATGGGAATCGCAGCATTGGCATTATTTGTTTTATTGTCCAAAGCTTTTCCAGATGCTCGTTTTTTTAGCAGGGTAAATACTTGGTCGAGCCGTATCGAAAATTTCACAACCGACAAACCAGGCGAAGACGATTACCAAATCGAAAAAGCAAAAATAGCTATAGCTTCAGGCGGAATTTACGGATTAGGTCCTGGAAAAAGTGTTCAAAAACATTTCTTGCCACAATCCTCTTCCGATTTTATTTACGCCATCATTGTCGAAGAATGGGGATTAATTGGCGGTTTGGGAGTTTTATTAATGTATCTTTTGTTGTTCTTCCGGTTTATTATTGCAGCGCATAAAGCCAATTCTTTGTTTGGAAAATTATTAGTCGTTGGTGTTGGATTTCCCATCATTTTTCAAGCGATGATTAATATGGCGGTTGCAGTGGAATTATTGCCAGTTACGGGACAAACCTTACCATTTATTAGTAGTGGAGGAACTTCCATTTGGATGGTTTCTGTTTCATTGGGAATCATTATTAATGTAACCAAAAAAGAAGAAGAAATTGCGCAAGAATTAAGTGATAAAGCCAGAAGAGATGCAGCACTTCAAAAACTAATTGACAAACAATTAGAAGATGAAAACGAAGAAGTGCAGGACGAAACTAATGCTGAAAATTATTCTATTGAGGATAATTCTAAAAATCCAATGAATGCGGTTTTGAATAAATAATTCATAGAAAAAATGAAAAAATTAAAATTCATATTAAGCGGAGGTGGAACAGGAGGACATATTTATCCAGCCGTTGCCATTGCTAACGAATTGAAATCTCGTTTCCCTGATGCTGAATTCCTTTTTGTAGGTGCCGAGAATAAAATGGAAATGCAAAAAGTGCCACAAGCAGGCTACAAAATTGAAGGACTTTGGATTGCGGGTTTGCAACGAAAATTGACTTTGCAAAACGCTATGTTTCCCTTCAAATTAATCAGTAGTTTGTGGAAATCAAGAAAAATTATTAAGAAATTCAAGCCAGATGTAGTCATTGGAACAGGTGGTTTTGCTTCGGGACCCTTATTGCAAATGGCAAATTCATTGAATATTCCAACGGTGATTCAGGAACAAAATTCTTTTCCAGGTATTACGAATAAATTATTGAGCAAAAAAGCCAATAAAATTTGTGTGGCCTACGAAAATCTAGAACGTTTCTTTCCAAAAGAAAAAATGATTCTAACAGGAAATCCAGTGCGTCAGGATTTGATAGATATTGAAAGCAAAAGAGAAGAAGCTAAAAAATATTTCAATTTAGACGCTGATAAAAAAACACTTTTAGTTCTTGGCGGAAGTCTTGGAGCCAGAAGAATGAATCAACTAATCGAAAAAGAATTAGATAAGTTTATTTCTGAAGATGTTCAAATAATCTGGCAATGTGGGAAATTATATTTCGAAGATTACAAGAAATACAATTCGAATACAGTACAGGTTTTGGCATTCATAGATAGAATGGATTTGGTTTATGCTGCTGCAGATATTGTTATTTCAAGAGCAGGAGCATCATCGGTTTCAGAATTGTGCATCGTGGGAAAACCAGTGATTTTTATTCCTTCACCCAATGTAGCAGAAGATCATCAAACTAAAAATGCACAAGCTATTGTAGATAAAATTGGTGCCATAATGCTTAAAGAATCCGAATTGGATTCACAATTCAGTCTTGTTTTTGAAGCTCTGTTGAGAGATCAAGGAAAACAAGATTATTTAAGTGAAAATATAAAACAACTGGCTTTGCCAAACGCAACAAAACAAATTGTTGACGAGATTGTCAAATTAATTAAAAATTAAAAATTAAAAATTACGAATTAAAATTAATAAAAAATACAAATTGAACTAAATGTGTAAGTAAAACATATACTAAAAGCAATGGCTTTTTTGATACAAATGAAATCGAATAATTAATCCAATAAAATTTTTAATTTTTAATTCGTAATTTTTAATTGAACACATGAATCTAAATCAAATACATAACGTTTATTTTATAGGAATCGGAGGAATTGGAATGAGCTCTTTGGCTCGTTATTTCAAGTCTATTGGTAAAAATGTGTCTGGATATGATAAAACCGAAACCGAACTTACCAGAGAACTATTGGAATTAGGAATCGACATTCATTTTGAAGATCGAATTGATTTAATTCCAACGGATTACTACAAAGAAAATACATTGGTCATTATTACTCCAGCAGTTCCAAAACAACATTCGCAATGGAATTTTTTTCTGGAAAGAAATTATCAGTTAAAGAAAAGAGCTGAAGTTTTGGGAATTATTACCAAAGATACATTTTGTTTTGCTGTAGCGGGAACGCACGGAAAAACAACAACGTCTAGTATTCTTGGCCATATTTTATTCGAAAGCGGGGTTGATGTAACCGCTTTTGTGGGTGGAATTGTTGAAAATTACAATTCTAATTTAATTGGAAGCGGAAAAACGGTTACTGTTGTCGAAGCGGATGAATTCGATCGTTCTTTCTTGCATTTGCACCCGAACATTGCTTGCGTAACCTCAATGGATGCCGATCATTTGGATATTTATGGCGACAGTGCTTCCATTGAAGCTTCGTTTGTGGAATTCGCAGACAAAGTAGAAGATAAAAGCAAATTATTTATTACTAATCAATTGCCTATTCCCGGAGTCACTTGTGCTGTATATGACGAAGCTCAATTTACTGCCTTTAATGTTAGAATAGTAAATAGTCAATATGTTTTTGATGTAAAAACACCATCAGAGACAATAGAAAATATAGGTTTTGGTTTGCCTGGAAAACACAATCTAATGAATGCGCTTATGGCATTGGCAATGGCCAAAACTTTCGGTCTCCCAAACGATGACATTGCTAGTGCCTTGCTTTCATTTAAAGGAATAAGAAGACGATTTTCGTACCAAATTAAAACTGAAAATTTGGTTTTTATTGATGATTATGCGCATCATCCAACGGAAATTAATGCCGTGCATCAGGCGGTTCGTGAATTGTATCCAAACCAAAAAGTTTTGGCTATTTTTCAACCGCATTTGTTTAGTAGAACCAAAGATTTTGCAGATGATTTTGCCAAAAGTTTGTCTGCTTTTGACGAAGTAATTTTGTTGGATATTTATCCAGCGCGAGAATTACCAATGGAGGGAATTACCTCACAATGGTTGATGGATAAAATGACTAATGAGCATAAAAAATTAGTTGAAAAAGAGGTGTTGATATCCTCGATTTTAGAAAGTGACGCAACCGTTATTGTAACCATAGGTGCGGGTGATATTGGAGAAATGATTTCATCCATTAAAAAAGCGATACATGAAACGATTTAAATGGACAACCATTCGATTATTGCTGATGTTTGCGTTGGTGATTTTTTTGTTTTCGTTTACTTCAAAACGAAATAGCAATAGAAAACTCACGAATTCTAAAGTGGTTTTTGTGGGGGAAAACGCTCCTTTTGTTGACGAAAAAACGGTTAATAAATTGTTAATAGAAAATAAAATAGACCCGCAAAGTATAGAGAAAGAAAACTTAGATTTGAATAAGTTAGAAAAAGCTTTGAACGCACACGAAATGATTGAAAAATCAGATGTGTTTGTGAGTATCGATGGGGTCTTAAAAGCAGTGGTGAAACAAAAAACTCCTATAGCTAGAGTTTTTGACGGAGAGGATTCTTTCTATATTGATTACAAAGGGGATAGGATGCCGTTGTCAATGAATTTTACAGCTAGAGTTCCGCTTGTTTCTGGGGAAGTAAACAAGAAAAACAGCGAGGATTTAACCGAATTGTTTCGGATAATTTACGACGATGCGTTTTTGAAAAAAAACATCATTGGTGTGCAAGTTATGTCGAATGGTAGCGTTAAAATGCAGAACAGAAACTTTGGTTATCAAATAGATTTTGGTGGAACCAAAAGAATGAAAGCTAAATTTAATAATTATAAAGCTTTTTATCAGAAAGCAGTTTTAGATAGTTCGCTTTACAAATACAAAATAATTGACCTCCGGTTTTCGCAACAAGTGGTGTGTACTAAATAATAGATAATGGAAAAAGAAAATATTGCAGTAGGTCTAGATATTGGGACAACAAAAATTGTTGCCATGATAGGCAAGAAAAATGAATACGGAAAACTAGAAATTTTGGGTGTTGGAAAATCCAAAAGTCTAGGTGTGGCAAGAGGAGTTGTGAACAACATTACTCAAACTATTCAGTCTATTCAGCAAGCGGTATTAGAAGCCGAAACAAAATCGGGTTATAAAATTAAAGATGTTGTAGTTGGAATTGCGGGACAACACATTCGTAGTATTCAACACAGTGATTATATTATCAGAAGCAGTGCCGAGGAAGTTATTGGAGGAAATGATATTCAGCTTTTGATTGACCAAGTGAATAAATTGGCGATGTTGCCTGGAGAAGAAATTATCCATGTTTTGCCACAAGAATTTAAAATTGACGGTCAGGCTGAAATAAAAGAACCAATCGGAATGTACGGCGGAAGATTAGAATCTAGTTTTCACGTAGTGGTTGGACAAGCTTCTTCTATCAGAAATGTGGGAAGATGTATCCAAAGTTCAGGAATTGAATTATCTGGATTAACCTTGGAACCATTAGCTTCGGCAGATGCAGTTTTGAGTCAGGAAGAAAAAGAAGCAGGTGTTGCTTTGATTGATATTGGAGGAGGAACAACAGATTTAGCCATTTTTAAAGATGGAATTATTCGTCACACAGCCGTTATCCCTTTTGGAGGAAACGTAATTACTGACGATATTAAAGAAGGTTGCTCAATCATCGAGAAGCAAGCAGAATTATTGAAAGTAAAATTTGGATCAGCTTGGCCTGGAGAAAATAAAGACAACGAGATTGTTTCTATTCCTGGATTGAGAGGTAGAGAGCCAAAAGAAATTTCATTAAAGAATCTGTCTAAAATAATTAATGCCCGTGTGGTGGAAATTATTGAACAGGTTTTTAACGAAATTAAAGATTATGGTCATGAAGATCCTCGCAAAAAATTAATTGCAGGAATTGTTCTTACTGGTGGTGGTGCACAATTAAAACACATCAAGCAATTAGTAGAGTACATTACCGGAATGGACACTAGAATTGGATATCCAAACGAGCATTTGGCAGGAAACTCAGACGAAGAAATATCAAGTCCGTTATATGCTACAGCTGTAGGATTAGTAATGAATAGTATCGAAAATAATACGCAAAGTGCCATCAGAATGGATTTGGTAGAAGCACCTAATACCATTGCTAGACCGCCAGTTTACAGACAACCAGAAATTGAGGAGTTTGTGCAAGAGGAAGTGAAAGAAGACGTAAAAAGCACAACTACTGTTGCAGGTCCTACTGAAACCAAAATTAGAAATTCGTTTTTTGGAGGTTATTTAGACAAAATTAAAGACTTTTTGGACAACGCAGAATAAAGAAATAAAATACAGAATTAAAAAAATAAATAATAAATAAAACCCAATAAGATGATGAGCAACTCGGAATTTGGAAGCATTTCATTTGATTTACCAAAAAACCAATCAAATGTAATAAAAGTTATTGGAGTAGGTGGAGGCGGAAGTAACGCTATCAACCACATGTTTAAACAAGGTATAAAAGGTGTTGATTTCATCGTTTGTAATACCGATTCTCAAGCTTTGGACAACAGTGCTGTGCCTAACAAAATTCAGTTAGGAGTAAACTTGACCGAAGGACTTGGAGCAGGTGCAAACCCAGATGTGGGACAACAATCTGCTATTGAGAGTATTGCCGATATTGAAAAAATGTTGGATAGCAATACCAAGATGGTTTTTATCACTGCCGGAATGGGTGGTGGAACAGGAACGGGAGCTGCGCCAGTAATTGCTCAATTGGCCAAAGAAAGAGATATTCTTACCGTTGGAATTGTGACTTTGCCTTTCTTATTCGAAGGAAAAGTGCGTCAAGAACAAGCGCAAATAGGTATCAATAAATTACGCAAACAAGTAGATTCCTTAATTGTAATCAACAACAATAAATTAAGAGAAGTGTATGGTAATCTTGGTTTCAAAGCTGGATTTTCAAAAGCGGACGAAGTTTTGGCTACAGCCTCAAGAGGAATAGCCGAAGTAATCACGCACCACTACACCCAAAATATCGATTTAAAAGATGCTAAAACTGTTTTGGCCAATAGCGGAACAGCTATAATGGGATCAGCGATAGCAACTGGAGAGAACAGAGCCAAAGAAGGAATTGCAGCGGCTTTAGATTCTCCTTTATTGAATGATAATAAAATCACAGGAGCCAAAAACGTATTGTTGCTCATCGTTTCTGGTTCTAATGAAATTACGATTGATGAAATTGGTGAAATCAATGACTTTATTCAAGTAGAAGCAGGTCACAATGCCAATATTATTATGGGTGTTGGGGAAGATGAATCTCTTGGAGACTCTATTTCTGTAACTATTATTGCTACAGGATTTGATATCGAACAACAACACGATATTGTAAATGTAGAGCCAAAAAAGATAATCCATGCTCTTGAAGACGAACAAAAAATTGTGCATGATTTGACCAAAAATAGCATTCCATCATTCAATATGAATGTTACTGAAGCTCCAATTGTCAATACAACCGAAAGAGTAGTTTTCGAATTAGAGGAAGAAGAAATAGTTGCTCCAGTAGCAGTTGTTGCACCAGTAGCACCAGTTGTCGCTGTAGACAATGAGGAGCTAATGGGAATGACTGAATTTATCAAAAATTTAGATGTTACTTTCGAAATTGTATCGCCTATAAAAGAGATTGATTTTATGGTGGTTGCTCCAAAAGTAGAAGAAGTAATTCCTGTACAACCAAAAGCGGTTGAAAAACAAGAACAAACTTCTTTTTCATTTGATTTGCCACTTTTTAATACAGTTCCAGTTGCTGCTCCAACACCAACACCAGAGCCAGTAGCTAAAGTAGAAGAAAGCAAAGTTTTGTTTGAATTGACGAATGAAACTCGTGAGATAAAAGTAAACGAAGCAGTGCAATTTGTACCAGTAACGGAATTGTCTGACGGTGGAATCATTCGATATTCATTAGAAGAATATACTGATTTAGAGAATACTCTATTAGACTCTAAACCTACAGCAACTGTTGTAGAAGAAGTTATTCCAGCCGAGTTGAACATTACAATGAAGCAAGTAGAAAGAACGGTTGATACTTCTGCTTTCGAAAATATTTCTCCAATGGACATGACTATTGATGAAACCTCAAGAATGAGAGCTGACGAAAGAAGAAGAAAACTAAAGGAATTCAATTATAAATTCCATAGCAATGTTTCTAGAATAGACGAAATGGAAAAACAACCGGCCTACAAAAGATTAGGAGTTGATTTGTCTAGTTCACACAATAACAGTATGAATTCAAGAATATCAGTAGGAACAGACAGTAATGACGACTTACAATTGCGTTCTAATAATTCATTTTTACATGATAACGTAGATTAATTTTCTGTTAATCAAAATAAGGATAACCCGAAAATTGGATTTAATTTTCGGGTTATTTTTTTTATCTTCGCACTGGATTTTAAAAAAGAACTTTCAGTTTCTTTTAAAACATGCTGTAATCTAAAATCATAAATCTAAAATCATAAATTATTATGAGTTTATCAACACAAATCATGGAGGAAATTAAAACCGCCATGAGAGCTAAAGATACCGTAGCTTTAGAAGCTTTAAGAGCTATCAAATCGGAACTTTTATTAGCACAAACTGCTTCTGGTTCAAAAGAAGAAATTTCGGAAGATGATGAAGTAAAATTGCTTCAAAGATTGGTTAAAACTCGTAAAGAAAGTGCTAGAATATTTACAGAACAAAACCGTTTGGATTTAGCCGAACCAGAATTGGCTCAAATTACAGTAATCGAAAAATTCTTGCCAGCTCAATTAAGCGAGGCTGAAGTAGAAGCTATAATTGCAAAAATCATTGCCGAAACTGGAGCATCAGGAATTGCATCCATGGGAAAAGTAATGGGATTAGCCTCTGCACAATTAGGCGGAACTGCCGAAGGAAAAACCATTTCTACTATTGTTAAGAAATTATTAGTATAAACAATTACGAATTTCAAATTACGAATTACGTTCAAACAATTCGTAATTGACTATTGACTGCGTAGTTCAACTGGATAGAATATCAGATTTCGACTCTGAGGGTTGCAGGTTCGAACCCTGTCGCGGTCACAAATCATAAACGTTGCAAAAAATCAAGTTTACTTCGATTTATTGTAACGTTTTTGTTTTTTAGTACTATTTTTAAGCAAAAGAATGTCATTACTAAAGTGTTTATAATTATGGTTTTTCAGTTTTTGGTTTTATCGCTTTTTGGATTCCTGTTTCTTTTAGTCATTATCTTTAGAATAGTAGAACCTGCCTATATCTTGATTTTTAATAAACCATTATACCTTTATTTTTACCTCATTCCAAAAAAACTAACTAGCCATCAAAAGCAAATTTTAGAAAAAGAATTTCCATTTTATAAAAAGCTACCCAGTAAAAAGAAAATTTATTTTGAGCATCGTGTTAAGTCATTTATCACTCAATACAAATTTATTGGCAAAGAAGAATTAGTTATTACTGATGAAATAAAAATCACTATTGCGGGAACTTACATTCAGCTAACTTTTGGGATGCGGGATTACCTCATTGGCTTATTCAAAACTATCGTGGTTTATCCTAAAGTGTATTATTCGAATGCCAATCAAAACTATCATAAAGGCGAGTTCAATCCACGATTGAAAGCTATTATTTTTTCTTGGGAGGATTTTTTGCTAGGACATGCCACCAAGAATGATAATATAAACCTTGGTTTTCATGAATTTTCGCATGTACTTCACCTTCATTGTTTGAAAAGTAATGAACCCAGTGCTATTATTTTTTATGACGGATTAAATAAAATCGCACAATATTTTAACGATGAGAATTTGCGGAACATAGGCTACTTTAGAGAATATGCTTTCGAGAATCAATTCGAATTCTTGGCAGTTGTTTTTGAGAATTTTTTCGAAACCCCTCAAACATTAAAAACTACTTATCCTGAACTGTATGCTCAATTGGTTTTGATGATTAATTTGAAAGAATAATAATTTTCGCTGAAATTCAAATCAGTAAGAATCTAGATTTTTTGCTTTTTTTTTTGCTCCTGTTTCCTTATTGTGTGGGCGATGCAAAATATGTCTATAGTTTTGAATAACTCCTCCATATCCAAAATATACATTGTTTATAATTTTACTCTTGATTCAGTATTTAATTTAATTGTGCTGGTTAAAATGTAAGTTTTAGTCAATTTGTTAAGTCTTTTAATGAAAAATAATGAGTTATGGTTTAAAGTTAGTTTAAGTTGATTTTGGTTGGAATGGGAGATTAATTATAACTAATCTCCCTTTTTTTGCACTACCTTTAAACTAGACGGTTGTTGATAATTTTATAAAATAGAGGTTGATATGAAAAGAAGCGGTTTTAAAATAAGAAACGATAAATCTTTAAAAAACGGTGTTGCTTTTGTAGCACTACTATTTTTTTTGGTGCCTAATATATATGCTCAAAATGGAAGCGATACCAAAAGTGCTAGGGAAGTATTAGAAAGGCTTATCGGTAATCGTGCCAATGAATTCGAGTTGGCTATCATCAAAAATAAAAATCAAAATAATTCTGATTCGTTTGAAGTAGAAACAATAGGAAATAGTGTAAAAATTAAAGGAACTTCTAATGTAACGCTTTGTTATGCAGCTTATAGTTTTCTAAAAGATATTGGAGCAGTTTTGGTTAGTTGGGAAGGAAATAGAGTCGATTTGCCTAAAACTTGGCCTAAATATTCCAAAAAAGAAAGTACCTCTTTCAAGTACAGAGAATATTTGAATGCTTGTACCTTTGGTTATACCACTCCATGGTGGGATTGGAAGCGATGGGAACAAGAAATAGATTGGATGGCGTTGCACGGAATCAATTTGCCTACCGCTCTGGAAGGACAAGAAATAGTTTGGCAGGAATTATGGCAAGAATATGGGTTAACAAATACTCAATTAGAAGCTCATTTTGCAGGCCCAGCATTTTTGCCTTGGCAACGAATGGGAAATATCAACAGCCTTGAAGGCCCATTACCACAAGAATGGATACAGAAAAAAGCAGCTATTCAAAAACAACTATTGCAAAGAATGCGAGCTTTAGGAATGCATCCTGTTGTTCCAGCTTTCAGCGGATATGTGCCAAAAGCATTTGCCGAAAAACATCCAGAATCAAAGATAAAAGAATTGAAATCCTGGTCTGGAGGTGGTTTTGAAAGTACGTATTTATTAGATCCAAATGATCCTTTGTTCAAAGAATTAGGAAAAAGATTCATCGCCATTTATACTAGAGTATATGGAAAATCAGATTTTTATTTAGCTGATTCTTTCAACGAAATAACACCACCTGTTTCTGAAGAAAACAAATACGAGGAATTATCGCATTACGGAAAAATCATATTCGAAACCATTGATGAAGCTTCGCCTGGCGCAACTTGGGTGATGCAAGGTTGGCTTTTTGGCGATAACAAAGAATTTTGGACGAAAGAAGCCACCAAAGCTTTTTTGAGCAAAGTACCTAACGACCGAATGATGATTCAGGATTATGCCAATGACCGCTATAAAGTTTGGGAAAATCAAGAGGCTTTTTACGGAAAACAATGGACGTATGGTTATGTGCATAATTATGGAGGTTCAAACCCTGTGTATGGCGATTTGAATTTTTATAGAAATGAGTTCAAAAGTTTATCCAGTAATCCTAACAAAGGAAATGTAGTAGGCTATGGCGTCATGCCAGAGGGTTTGAATAATAATTCCATTGTTTACGAATACATTTATGACCTTCCTTGGAATCAAGGCAAAGAAACAGTGAATCTTTGGTTAGAAAAATATTTGAAATCCCGATACGGAAAAAAACCTTCTGCTACTGTTTTTCAGGCTTGGCAATTGTTGGTTGAATCTGTTTACAGCACTAAATATTGGGAAACCCGTTGGTGGAAAGATAGAGCTGGGGCTTATTTGTTTTTTAAAAGACCAACACTCGAAATCACAACTTTTAAAGGAAATCCTGGCGATAAACAAAAGTTGAAACAAGCCTTGGCTATTTTGAAAAAAGAAGCTAAAAATTTCGATAAAAAAAGTTTGTTTTATTATGATTTAATTGAGGCTTTCAGACATTATAATTCTCTTATTATCGATGATTTATTGATGGAAACCGTAGCAGCTTACCAATTGAAAGACACCAAAAAAGGAGATGAATTATTAAAAAAAATAGAGCAACAAGCTTTGGAAATTGATGCAATAATGATAGATCAGCCCTTGAATAATTTGAATACTTGGTTGAAATCGGCTTCGGATTATGGAACTAATGCTGATGATTCTAAATTGTATGTAAAAAATGCTAAAACATTAATCACACTTTGGGGCGGCGAAGGACATTTGAATGATTATGCCTCAAGATCGTGGCGTGGAATGTACAAAGATTTTTACCTAATAAGATGGAAAATGTTTTTGCAAGCCCTACGAAAATCGGCAGTCGATGCTACTCCATTTGATGAGGTAAAAGTAAAAGATTCCATAAAACAATGGGAAACGAAATGGTGCGAAAGCCAGAGTATTAGCTTCTAAAAAAAGAAAAATTAGCCACAAATTACACGGATTATCACTAATTTTTTTCAAAATTTAAAATTGAATTGCACAAATTCTATCTGTTTTTAAGAATTCGTGTAATTAAAATCGAATTGTAATTCGTGTTTATTAGTGTAATTGCTTCGCCTATTCGCTATCGCTCGGGTTGTGGCGGAAACTTATAAAAGCGAATATCCTGTGAGAAAGTTAATAAGTGTATTAGAATTGCATAAAAAAATAATCAAAAAAAATAAAAGCAATGTTAAAAAGTAGTATAGACAAAGCAACGAGTTTTGAAAAGCGATTTGAGAATATTGGTACTGTAGTTTTTGAAAATCCAGTACTCGCTTCTAAATCGGTAGCCAATGAAATCGCTGGTTTAATAAAAGAAAAACAAGCCAAAAAGGAGTGGTGTGTTTTGGGCTTGGCTACAGGTTCCAGTCCTAAAAGTTTGTATGCCGAATTGGTTCGTTTGCACAAAGAAGAAGGATTGAGTTTTCATAATGTAATCTCCTTCAATTTAGATGAATATTACCCTATGGAGCCTGATTCCATCAATAGTTATGTGCGTTTCATGAAGGAATTATTGTTCAATCATATCGATATTCTGCCTGAAAACGTTCATATTCCAGATGGAACTTTGACGAAAAGTGAAATTGGTGATTATTGTAGCAATTATGAAGCAAAAATTGAAGCACTTGGCGGTATCGACTTGCAAATTTTAGGTATTGGTGGTAATGGACATATTGGTTTTAATGAATCGGGATCGTTGCAAAATTCGAAAACGCGTTTAGTTGCCCTAGATCATATTACTCGTGTAGCTGCAAGTAGTGATTTTTCGGGATTAAATAACACGCCTCGAACCGCAATTACATTAGGGGTGAAAAAAATTATGGAAGCCAAACGAGTGATATTAATGGCGTGGGGCGAAGGAAAATCGAACATTATCAAAGCGTCTGTAGAAGGTCCAGTGACGAATCAGGTTCCTGCTACTTTTTTGCAAGAACACAGTAATACGACTTTTGTTTTAGATAAAGCGGCGGCTTCAAAACTCACTCGCATTCAAACACCTTGGTTGGTCGAAAATGTGATTTGGACAGAAACGCTTATCCGAAAAGCGGTTTTGGGACTGGCTTTACATCTCAAAAAACCAATATTAATGTTGACGGATGCCGATTATATTGAGAATGGAATGAGCGATTTGCTAGCTGATTTAGGTCCAGCTTACGACATTAATATCAAGATTTTCAATAAACTTCAAAACACGATAACCGGATGGCCTGGCGGAAAACCCAATGCTGATGATAGCAAACGTCCCGAAAGAGCCGAACCTGCCAAAAAACGAGTACTCATTTTTAGTCCACATCCTGATGACGATATTATCAGTATGGGAGGCACTTTCAAGCGTTTGCACGAACAAGGTCATGAAGTGCATATTGGGTATCAAACTTCTGGAAATATCGCTGTAGCCGATGATGAAGCGTTGCGATTTGCCAGTTTCGTATGTGATTACAATGATAAATTTGGTATTCAAAGCCTTGAAGCAGATGCTATTTACAAGAAAGCAGTGAAGTTTCTAGAAAATAAAAATAACAGCGAAATAGATATTCCCGAAGTGAGATATATCAAAGGCTTAATCCGAAAAGGAGAAGCCGAAGCCACCTGCCATTTTGTTGGAATACCCGACAGCCAAATTCATTTTATGGAACTGCCTTTTTATGAAACGGGTACCATTGAGAAAAAACCACTCGGCGAAGAAGATGTTCAGTTAACAATGGATTTGATTGCCAAAATAAAACCACACCAAATTTATGTTGCAGGAGATTTGGCCGATCCGCATGGCACTCATAAAGTCTGTTTGGATGCTGTTTTCGAAGCTGTAAACCGATTGAAAACCGAAGATTTTATGAAAGATTGTTGGGTTTGGTTGTACAGAGGCGCTTGGCAAGAATGGGGAATTGACGAAATTGAAATGGCAGTACCGATGGGACCAGATCAAGTATTGGAAAAGCGGAAAGCTATTTTCAAACACCAATCTCAAAAAGACGGCGTAGTTTTTCAAGGAGCAGACAGCAGAGAATTTTGGCAACGAGCCGAAGATAGAAATAGAGAAACAGCGCATTTATACCATCAGCTTGGATTAGCACATTATGCCGCAATGGAAGCTTTTGTAAGATGGATTTTTTGATAATCTATTGCTAAATGGAAGTTGTGAGAGCCTGTGTTTATTGGGTTTATATAAAACATCCATGCTTTTGGGCAATTTGTCCATTCTTAAAACGAACTACTAATTTAACTTTGATTTAACTATTTTAACTATTTAACAAAATACAATATGGAAAAACTTAAACTCTTATTGTTAGCCTTATTTTTTGGCTTAACATTTAATGCTTGGGCGCAAAATGCACAAGTTTCAGGTGTCGTTTTAGACGATCAAGGCTTACCCTTACCAGCGGCCAATATTATTGAAAGTGGTACAAAAAATGGTGTTGGGACAGATATGGACGGGAAATTCAAAATCACAGTTTCCAATAAAAATGCCGTACTAGTTGTTTCTTTTATAGGATTCGTAGAGCAACGTGTTAACGTGGCTGGGAAATCAAATTTGACAATTAAACTCGCCTCTAGTGCTACTAATTTAGAACAAGTTGTGGTAATGGGATATGGAAAAGGATCTCGAAAAAACCTCACTACATCGGTAACTTCTGTTAAGGCAGAGGATATGAATAAAGGAGCTTTAACTGATGTGGGTCAGTTATTGCAAGGTAAAGTGGCTGGTTTGAATATCTCTTCAAGTGGCGATCCAACAAGAACTGCTTCTGTAGTTTTGCGTGGTGTTTCTACTTTGAATAGTTCACAAGGACCATTTTATGTAGTAGATGGTGTTCCTGGAGTTGATATTTCGATGATTTCACCAGATGACATTGCCACTATTGATGTTTTGAAAGATGCAGCTGCAACGGCAATTTATGGTAATCGTGCTGCCAATGGGGTAATTATGGTAACAACCAAAAAGGGAAGTAAAGGTAAAGCTCAAATTGCTTATAACAGTTATTTTGGTGTCGAAAATGTTTCCAATCAATTGGATATGATGAATGCTGCACAATTGAGAGCTTTCACTACAAAGAACAATTTGAATTTTACACCTGAAAATGATAAAGGAGCTAATACCAATTGGCAAGAAGAAATTTTGAGGTCAGCAGCACTTTCAAGCAGCCATAATTTAGCCATAAGTGGCGGAGGCGAAAACAGTACATACTCGGCTAGTTTGACTTCTATAGAAAGAGAAGGAGTTCTGTTGAAAAGTGATTTCTCACGTGTAATTGCTCGTTTGTCGGTAGAGCAATCTGCTTTTAATGATAAAGTAAAATTTGGTTTGAACGTAACTAATTCAACTACTAAATATAAGAATGTTCCGCAACGTAATTCGGTTCTTTTACAATCGATCAATCACCTTCCGGTTTCTCCTGTAAGAAATCCAGATGGTACTTTTTTCGAAAATTTCACCAGTACAGGATATTTCAACCCAGTAGCTTTGATTGAGCACGGAACGGATGAAACCAAGACAAGCAACCTTATTGGAAATTTCACAACAGAAGTAAAACTTCCATTCGGATTTACGTATAACTTAAACATTGCGCATCAAAAATTAAGCACATCCCACGGAGAGTTTTATGATAGTTATTATGCTCGATACAATAGTGCTAACTTCTATAACAATCCTGATCCACCTCAAACAAAATCTTTGGTTAATTTTGGTGTAAATGGTTCGGCATTAAGAAATTACTATGAAAACACAAATAATATCATAGAGAGTTTTTTAAATTGGGATAAAGAAATAGGCAATCACAAAATTAAAGCTGTTTTAGGGTATTCATGGCAGGAAAACACTTTAGGAGATGGTTTTCAGGCTACAACAACAAATTTTCCAGTAGATAATGTAGGCTACAATAACTTGGCATTGAGTAATTATACTTCTGTGAGTGGTTATGTAGTTAATTTTGGAGACAGTCAAGCGTATCAAAAAACACGTTTAATATCAGAATTTGCTCGTGTGAATTATAATTACAATGACAAATACTTACTACAAGGTACAGTAAGAAGAGACGGAGGATCTGTATTTGGATCTAATAATCGTTGGGGTTATTTTCCTTCAGTAGGTGGTGCTTGGAGAATTGACAAAGAAAATTTCATGCAAAATCAAAACATTTTTAGTGACCTAAAATTGCGTGCCAGTTATGGTGTAACAGGTAACTCTTCAGGATTCAATGCTTACACGGCTCAATTTATCTCTGGAAGCGCAGGAACTTTTTATTACAACGGACAGCAAGTAGGTGCTTATGGACCAATACAAGCGGCTAATCCAGATTTGAAATGGGAAAAAACAGCTACAACCAATCTTGGTGTTGATTTCTCTTTGTTGAAAGGTATAATAACAGCTTCGGTTGATGTGTACGACAAGAAAACTACCGATATGATTTTCAATTACCAAGTAAACCCAGTATTGGTTCCTGTAGGTTCTATTGTAGCGAATGGTGGTATTATGTCTAACAAAGGGATTGAAGTTTCTTTAGGAGCTACGCCTGTTAAAACAGCTAATTTCACTTGGTCAACTAATTTGAATTTAGCTAGCAATAAAAATAAAATTGTAAAATTGACCAATCCATTCTTCATCGGTGGAGATTCTATCCGAAGAGTACAACCTGACGGTGGCGGACAAACAGGAGCTACATTACAAATTTTTAAAGAAGGAAAACCTCTTGGACAATTCTTTACTCTTGATTATGCTGGAAAAGATGCCAATGGCGTTTCTCAATATTATGACAAAAATGGAAATTTAACCACAACTCCATTAAACGGTGTTGATTATCATTATAAAGGAAGTGCTCAACCAAAATTATTGTTGGGATGGTCTAATAATTTTCAATACAAAAATTTTGATTTAAGTGTTTTCGTTAGAGGAGTATTCGGTAATAAAATTTTCAATGCTACACGTGCCGATTTGTTTAGACCTTCTACGGCCATGACCACGAATATTTTAGTTGATGCGGCAAACGAATCGCCTAATGATCTTAACTCCTATCGTTATTCTTCCAGATTCATCGAAGATGGTAGTTACATCCGATTGGATAACGCAACATTGGGATACAACTTTAAAAATATTAGCAGTTTTGTCAAGAGTTTACGCATGTACACTACAGTAAATAACTTATTTGTAATTACAAAGTACACCGGAATTGATCCCGAAGTAGAACAAGGAGGTACTGCACCAGGTGTAGATTCCAATAACTTTTATCCAAAAACCAGATCGTTCTTATTAGGTTTTAACGTGATATTCTAAACAAAATAATAATTGTAATAATTGTAAATATTATGAAAAAAATAATAAAATATTTTGGACTTCCAATGCTAGCCGTTGGTTTATTTTGGTCCTGCGAAAATTTAGATGTGCCTATTACGACACAACTAACTCCAGAGGTTTTTCCTCAAAACTCAACGCAGTTTATTCAAACAGCAGGTCCGGTTTATGTAGCTTTCCGAGGTGATTTTTCATTCTCTTGGTGGTGGTCACAATCTTTATCTACTGACGAAGCTATTTTGCCAGCAAGAGGAGGGAACTGGTTTGATAACAGAAACTACATTGCTATGCACTTTCATGATTGGACAGTAGATAATGGTATTGTAGGAAGCCTTTGGAATTGGTCTTCTGGTGTTATTGGAAAAAGCAATCAGGCCATTTCAATTTTAGAAGAAGCAATGCCTGCGGGCGCAGAAAAGTCAACTTTAATCTCTGAATTAAAGACCATGCGTGCTATTTCTTATTTCATACTGATGGATAATTTTGGAGAAGTGCCATTAGATACTTTGTATGGAGATTTTAGTTCTAAACCAAAATCATCAAGACTAGAAGTGTTTAATTTTGTTGAAAAAGAATTGAAAAAAGCAATTCCAAACCTTAATCCAGCCTCTGGAATAGCAACTTACGGAAGACCTAACAAGCAAACAGCTAATGCTTTATTAGCCAAAATGTATTTGAATGCACAGGTTTATACTGGAACACAACGCAACAACGAATGTATTGCTGCTTGCGATGAAGTAATCAAGTCTGGTTTGTATAATATCGAGCCAAGAGCATCTTATCTTCAAATGTTTTATCCAAATAATGGACCACAAATGAAGGAATTTATTTTTGCGGTTCCTTACGATCCAGCTGTTGGTGGTGGCGGATTGATGTATCATGCTCGTTATGATGTGCCTCGTTCTATGAGATCAAGATTCGGACTTCCTTTTACGCCAAGTGCACCTAGAAGTACTTTGCCTGAATTTTATGCTCATTTTCAAAATGATGCGAACGATATTCGAAACAGACAATGGCTAACAGGAAAACAATATTTGGCTGATGGAGTTACTCCAATAATGGTTTCAACGACTAAAAAAGGATACGATCAGTTTTACACAGGATCAGATGGAGCTACAGCTATCACATATCATTTAGAGTTAACACCAAATATCGTTCTTCGTCAAAGTGTAGCACTTACAGATTTGGGTAACGACGAAATTGCTTGGAATATTGGGTATAGAAACATTAAATTCTATCCAGATGCTACTTCAACCAGTCGTAACCAAAATAACGATGTGCCATTATTCCGTTATTCTGATATTCTTTTGATGAAAGCCGAAGCGATTCTTCGTGGCGGAGCCGCTACTTTAGGAGATTCTCCACTTTCGTTAGTAAATACAATTCGTTCTAATCGTACTACTTCAGCACCATGGACAGCGGTAACATTAGAAGATATTTACAAAGAAAGATCTCGTGAATTTGCTTGGGAAGGTTGGCACAGAAACGACATGATTCGTTTTGGAAAATTCGAAGGATTATGGGGATTCAAAACCGATACTGATGTGAAACGTCGTGTTTTCCCTATTCCGACTAGTGCATTGGTATTAAACCCTGCTTTGAAGCAAAATCCAGCTTATGTTAATTAATATTTAAGTTGAATTTTTAAATAGGTTTTGATAAAAAAGGAGAGGAAGATTTAATTTCTTCTCCTTTTTTTGATTAGAATACAATATACATCAACAACTCCTCTCCTTTGGACCTTTGGAGATTGGCTGGGGGTGAGGTTTAATAGGTATAATAACCCTCAAAAAAACAAAAGAATCAAATGAAACTATCAACTAAAATCATAGTTTTTTTAGGAATAGCATTAGGTTGTACCATTGAAATTAATGCCCAAAACCAACTTCATAATTATGTAGATCCAATGATTGGTTCAGAGGGTGATGGTCGGGTTTTTATTGGTCCTTCTTGCCCTTACGGAATGGTAAAACCAAGTCCTGATTGCACCGTTAGTCCCAATAGTGGCTGGTTACCAATGCCAAAAGAAGTCACTGGTTTTAGTCAAGTTCACGTCAGCGGAACAGGTGGTGGACCCAAATACGGAAACATCCAGATTATGCCTTTTTCTGGAACATTAGATAAGTTAGACCAAACTTCTCACAGAGTCGAAGAAAACGTAAAATTGGGTTATTATCAAACGGTTTTCAAAGAAAATCAAATCAAAACAGAAATTACCACAGCCGAAAAAGCATCTTTTTACCGCATTACCTATCCTAAAAATACTTCCAAAGATTTAAAAATTGACCCCGGTTTTTTCTTGGGAGAAAATCCAGAACCCAATGCAAGAGAAGCTCAACAATTTGTAGGTTCTCAAATAGAAATAGTCTCGGATACTGAAGTGCGAGGCTACAGCCGAATTCGAGGTGGCTGGAACAACGGTCGTGCTTATACCGTTTATTTTTGGGCGGTTTTCGATCTGCCTATTGCAAAGTATGTTACTTATAAAGACGGGAAATTCTACAGCAATCAATCAGCTCAATTTGATTCTGGAAAAAAAACGGCAGCCTTGCTTTCTTTTGGCAATGATGGAAAACAGGAAGTCAATGTCAAAATAGGCATCTCGTTTTTGAGTGAATTAAAAGCAAAAAATAACATCGAAGTCGAAATTCCGCATTGGAATTTCAATATCGTTTTAGCTTCTTTAGAAAACAAATGGGAGCAATTGTTAAGCCGCATAAAACTCTCCGAAGACACTTCAATCGACTATAAAAAAATGTTTTACACCGGTTTGTATCATACCATGATTATGCCAGTAAACCGAACTGGAGAAAATCCGTTATGGACTAATGACGAACCTTATTACGATGATTTTTATTGTATTTGGGATACTTTCAGGAGTTCCAGTCCATTGATAACATTAGTCGATCCAAAGCGTCAGGTAGAAATTGTCAATGCGATGCTGAATATTTATAAGCGAGAAGGTTATTTGCCAGAAGGCAGAAGCGGGAATGACAACGGTCGTACGCAAGGCGGTTCGAATGCCGAAACGGTTATTGCCGATGCTTTTGTGAAAAATCTAAAAGGAATCGATTATGAATTGGCTTTGAAAGCCATGCTTAAAGATGCAGAAGTATCACCTGGAGGCAATGCAGAAAAAGAGGGCAGAGGCGGATTAAACGAATATTTAAAACTAGGTTATATCCCGTATGGAATTGATCGTGCTGGAAACCGAACCATCGATTATGCTTACAACGATTATAATATTGCAACTGTTGCCAAAGGTTTGAATCATACAGAAATTTATAAAAGATACATCAAACAAGCGGATTATTGGCAAAATCTTTGGCGTTCCGATTATGAAAATAATGGTTCGAAAGGTTTTATTATGCCTAAAGATGCAGCGGGAAATTGGCTGGATGAGGTGGTTTTTGGCGAATCAAAAATTCAAAAACCAACTTTTAGATATACACCAACTATCACCGAATCGCCTTGGTATGTTTGCCATTGGTGCGTGTATTTTTACGAAGGAACTTCTTGGGAATATTCGTTGAGTATTCCGCATGACATTCCCGAAGTGGTTCGCAAATCGGGTGGTGATTTGGCTTTCCAAAAAAGATTGGATACTTTTTTTGATGCTAAATTGTATGATGTTTCCAACGAACCTTCATTTTTAGCGCCAACGATGTACCATTGGATTGGAAAACCCTCTTTGAGCAGCGACAGAATTAAAGAAATCATTACTCACAATTTTAATACTTCTCGCAATGGTTTACCAGGCAATGACGATTCGGGAGCGATGTCTTCGTGGTTGGCATTTCACATGATGGGATTATATCCTAATGCAGGTCAGCCTTATTATTTGTTGAATACGCCATTAATTAAAGAAACCACTTTAGCGTTAGAATCGGGTAAAAATTTTAAGATTAGCACTAAAAAATGGAGTACTAAAAATAAATACATCAAAGCCGCTTTTTTAAACGGAAAACCTTTCAATCAAGCTTGGATTTTACACGATGATATCGTGAAAGGTGGAGAATTGATTCTAGAAATGGATTCAAAACCATCCGCTTGGGGAACGACTATTTTACCACCAACAAAATAAATAACTGATGAAAAAGACAATTCTAACTCTTGTTTTTTGTGGAATAGTTCAAATGGTGACGGCACAAAATTATATTCCAACACTTAAAAACAGTACCGAGTTGCATTATGTCTGTAAGCTTCACGGTCAAACCAGAACGTTAACCCTGACTTCAAAAATTGATACCGATAAATTGGTTTTAGATTTGGATACCAGAGGCGTAAAAAGTAGCATCATAACTTTATCCGAAGCCTTGAAAAAAGGAACGGAATTAAGTTTCAATCAAGGAGAATTTGCACCCGTTTTGAACTTAAAACCAACAGAAACTTTCTTTATGATTTCGCAATCGGCCTATCAGTATTTGCTGAAAAATAATAAGTTTATTTACAACAATACTGTTTATGATTTAGATAAAAATCAACAAAATAATAATGTGGTAATTGAAGGAAAAACAGTAGAAGCCTTTCATGTAATCGCTCAAATTGATGAAACCGAAATGTGGATTGTGAAAAATCCAGCCTTTCCTTTAATCTGTAAAATAACTAAAAACCCATTGGGAATCAATTGGACATTAGTAAAAGTAGTAGATAAGTAAAATTTAATTTTTACACATAGAAACATAGATTTTGTAAACTCAAAAGAAGACGTTTCACTTATTTAAAAAACACATAGCTATGTGAAAGAAATGAGTTTCTTTTTTGTATTCTTTTTTTAACTGTAAAACCTATCTCTCTATGTGTTTAAATAACTTTTTTAGCAGAACAACTTATTCAATTGAATCATCAAAAAGTATAGTATGAAAAACATCAGTCGTGGAGAATTTATTAGATTATCGGGTCTGACATTGGCAGGAGCTTTGGTCAGTGATTTGGTTTTTGCAAATGATTTGGTGTCAAACAAAAGCACCACCAAAGAAGATGTCGAATTAATGAAAAAGCTAGTTTGGAACAACGATGCGAAAGTTAAAGTCCTATTGAATAAAGCTGCACTTGATTCCACTATAAAATTCAATAGTTTTCGAGCTGTTGCAGGTTCGATAACCGTTATGACTGCTTCGTTTTGTAATTCGAGATCTGAATATTATAAGTCAAATCTTTTGGTTGAAAAACTGAATGAGTCTATCGATATTTTATTAAAAGAACAATACGCAGACGGAACATTAGATGCAGGCGGCAACCGACAATCTCCACCTGACACTGCTTTTATTTTAGAATACATTTGTCCAGCAGCTGCTATTTTGAAGGCTAACAAACAAATTGATGTAACACCGCTAAAAGAGAAATTAAAAAATTTTATTCTGAATGCAGGAGAAGCTATGGCAACTGGAGGTGTTCATACGCCGAATCACAGATGGGTTATTTGTGCTGCTTTGGCAAACATAAATTCTCTTTATCCTGATGTTAGATATGTGCAACGAATTGATCAATGGCTGGCTGAAGGAATTGATATTAATCAAGATGGAAATTATTCGGAACGAAGCGGGATTTACTCTGCCGTTATTGATAACGCCTTCATAACGATGGCGAGATTGTTAAACAGACCGCAATTATTAGAACCAGTCCACAAAAATCTTACGACCTATTTTTATTACACAGAACCCAATGGCGATATGGTTACAGTTGATTCTAAAAGGCAGGATCAATTCATGGATTTGAAAGTGACTAAATTTTATTTACAGTACCGTTATATGGCAATTCGAACTGGTAATCCAATGTTTACACAGATGGTAAACACGATTGAAAAACTCCCTGAATTTACAACCGATATTTTATCCAATTCCTTGGCGTTTTTTATGGAAAATGAGGAACTTCAAAAACAAATTACGGTTGATGCAAAAGTGGCAAATGATTTTGAACAGTTCTTTGCGGTTTCAAATCTGGCAAGAATCAGGCGAGGAAAAACTTCGGTAACTTTATTTGGCGGAAATGACAAACCTTTGATGATTGTATCGGGAAGGTCTTCCAATCCTAATTTTTTAATGTATCGAAAAGGGGATGCCATATTAAAATACATGCGACTTTCGACTTCGTTTTTTAGAATGGGTTATTTCAGCAGCGACGGAATCATAAAAGAAGGCAATACATACATTTTGACAGAAACCAAAGAAGCGGATTATTACCAACCTCTCGCCGCAGTATTTCGAAAATCGGATGGAGATTATAAATTATCCGAATCGGCAGATGGACGATTCTGGAACAAAATGGACTTTGATTCCCGCACCAAAAGCAACGTCAAAAAACAAGTTACAGTAATCGAAATCACAGAAAATAATGGTAGCTTGAGTTTAGATTTTAAAGTAGATGGTCCGCTAAATGTTGAAGTAACTATCGAAATGTGTTTTAAGGAAGGAAGTAATATTACAGGAGCAGTTTTGGATGAAAAAAAGAATTATTTCCTAAAGTCGAGCACAGGAGCTCTTTCTGTGGGAGCAGATACGATACAATTTGGACCCGGAAAAGTAGAACATTTCAATGTGCAAAATCTAGATAGCGAAGAATCCACCTATCATCAGGGGAGTTTGCGAACCATTGGCGAGCATGTTTACATTACAGGATACACACCATTCAGACACAAAATGACAATTTCTTAATATTATTTAAAATGTTAGTGTATTGTGGAAAGGTTATTTTATTTTTACGAAAATTAAATTAATCTAAAAAAACAATTGAAATTATGAAAGTATCAATAATAACCGCTTTGCTGATTGGTTCGACTTGTTTGGCTCAAAATAATACAGACACTAGTTTGTATATGAAGTCCGATAAAATAACGTATTTAACTGATATTGGTTCAGAAACAGGAGATTTATACAAAACCATCGGGCATCACGGACCTGCAGTCGAAAATGAATGGATGGCATTGAGAATCTATTTTAGTGATAAAGTAGCCATCGACGTTTACAATAAAGCAAAAGCAGGTTTAGAGTTGAAAAAAGCAAGTTGGTATCCAACTCCTGAACAACAAAAAGAAGGATGGGGAGCTGATTATTACAAAGTGGCATCAACAGTAGGTTTAGGAGGAGTAAAGCTTTGGGACGGCGAAAAAGTGGTTCCGTTGAATCCAGTTACGAATCGTTTGGCTCGTGTGGGAAAAACAGAAACGACTTCTTGGATGGAAATGATTTCAAGAGGAGTACCGTACAAAGGAAAAAAAGTAGATATTTTGGTTCGTGTAACCGTATTTTCAGGAAAAAGAGAAGCTAAAGTTGAAGCTGAAAGTTTGACTGGAGAAAAAGTACAATTTGTAACAGGAATCAATTATTTTAAAGATTTCGGAACTAAAAAAGGAGCCAATTACATCGCCGTTTGGGGAAAACACCCAGAAGACGTGGCTGCGGAGATTGTAGAAATTGGAGCCGCTATTATGTACAATCCTAAAGATTATGTAAAGAATGATGATGATGGAACGCAGTATTTATTGATTTCAAAACCAACAAAAAAGTTAGCAACAAAAATTATTTCTTCAAGCGCAAAAGAGCAAGAACTGAATACTTTGGATAAATTAGAAGCTTACATAAAAAAGTAAGAAGTTCTCGTTTGCACAACTCTAAAGAGCAGTTTTAGTTGAATTGGCGTTTGTTGATTTTATACTATTTAAAAAAATATAGAATGTCAAAAATTAAACTAAAACTGTTTCTTATTGCCTTGATGGGAAGCCTTTTTTCAATTGGTTTTGAATGCCAAGCACAAAAAAGCACCCAATCTCAAAAGGATTTTCTAATTACCAATTACGGTTCAAAAGGAGATGGAAAGACTCTTAATACAATCGCCATCCAAAAAGCAATTGATGCCGCCTTTAAGAATAAAGGAGGTCGTGTCGTTTTTCCTAAAGGCAAATTTTTGTCCGGAAGTATTGTCTTAAAAAGCAATGTAACCTTATATTTTGAAGAAGAATCGGTTTTATTAGGAAGTACAAATTCCAAAGATTACTTCAATATGGCTTTCGACGGAAGACCTGACTCTCCAAAAAAAGACGACAACTCCCAAATGGCTTTGATTTTAGCCCATAAAGCCAATAATATTGCACTTCAAGGAAAAGGAACAATTGATGGTCAGGGGTTACAACTAGCTTTAAATATTGACAGTTTGCATCATGCTGGAATTGCTGTAGATCCCAAATACAGCCTTCGAAGAAACAGGCCCAGCGAAACCATGAGACCCAAATTATTTCGATTTTCGCAATGTGAAAACGTTGCAGTCGAAGGATTAAAAGTAGGAGAAGCTTCCTGCTGGGGATTGTCTTTCGAATTGTGTACTAATCTTGTTTTGGATAATCTCAAAATAGTAAACCGTTCCTATTGGAACAATGACGGAATTGATATTACCGATTGCAAAAATGTCAAAGTAACCAATTGCGATATCAACGCAGCCGATGATGGTATTTGTTTAAAATCCTATTATCCGGGTTATTGCAATGATGGCGTTTATATTGCCAATTGTACGATTCGATCTAGTGCCAGTGCTATAAAATTCGGTACAGCTTCTGTCGGAGGTTTTAAAAATGTAACCATCAAGGATATTAAAGTCTATGATACTTTTCGTTCTGCAATTGCTATAGAATCAGTAGATGGCGGCAAGATTGAAAATATTGAGGTTTCAAATGTAGAAGCCCTAAATACAGGAAATGCTATTTTTATTCGTATCGGACAAAGAAGCGGCTATAAACCGGGAAGTATCAAAAATATAAATATCAAAAACATAAAAGTGCAAGTTCCATTTGGTCGCCCGGATAGTAATTATGATTTAAGAGGACCCGAAGTTGACTTTTTTCACAACCCTTTTCCAGCTTCAATTGTTGGTTTGGAAGGCTATGCTATTGAAAATGTAACTTTAGAAAATATTGAAATAAATTATCCCGGAAGAGCTTCAAAAGGAATGGCGTATATTCCGTTAAACCGACTACATCAAGTGCCAGAAGTAGCCAAAGAGTATCCCGAATTTTCAATGTTTGGAGAATTACCAGCCTATGGTTTTTATGTAAGACACGCCAATGGAATAAGTATGAAAAACATAAAACTGACATTGGATGCTGCTGATTTTAGACCTGCATTTGTATTTGATGATGTCAAAAACTTAAAAATGGAATCCATAAATCTTCCGAACGAAAAAGAGAAACAACTTGTTTTTAAGAACGTTATTTCATCAAATATCGAGAAGCAATTAGAAGAGCAAGTGTTGGAAATTCAGCATTAAAAAATAAATTGAGATGTTAAGAATATCGTTTTTTATATTGCTATTACTTTCTGTATCTGCTTGTAAATCGCAACAGACAGAAAAAAATACTGTCATAAAAATAGCCTTCATTGCCGATGTTCATTTGCAGGATATTTTTCCAAAATTTGAAGACAATACGTACCAAGGCATTAAAAATCCCAAAACGGGTGAATATGCCAATATAAGAACCATGAGTTCGCAATTGCATTCGACCCGAATTTTCAATGAAAATTACTTTGCTTTTTTAGAAGCTCTAAATGATATTTCCAAAAGAGGCATTAAACAAGTGGTATTGCCTGGCGATTTTAGCGACGACGGACAGCCAGTTCATGTTCGTGGATTGCGAAAAATATTGGATCAATACACTAAAGAAAAAGGCATGTCATTTTTTGTAACCACAGGAAATCATGATGCTGTAAAACCTTTTGCGCAAGAAGCTCTTAAAACTGATTTTTTAGGCAAAGATGGAAAAGAACAAATTATTAGCAGTTCTAAAACGAATTTGAAACCAAAAGAAAATCAATTAGAACCTATTGTTACAGCAGATATAAAAAATTGGGGATACAAGGAAACCCTGAATAAAATGGTAGGTTTTGGATTTTTTCCAAAGAAAAACTATTTGTATTGGGAAACGCCTTTCTCCCATTACAAGTATGAAAACTATAATTTTGATGAAGCATTAGCCGAATCTGTTCTCGAAAAAAGAACCTATTCCGTAAAAAAACACTAATTTATTGCTACCAGATGCCAGTTATTTGGTCGAACCTGTTAAAGGAGTTTGGCTTTTAGCAATTGATGCTAATGCCTACGTTCCCAATCAAAAATTATCAGGATTGCCGAACGATCCGCATGATTTTTCGGGAGCGAGTATTGGGTATAATAATGTCCTTATTTACAAAAGTCATTTAATCAATTGGATCAAAAAAGTTTCGGCAGCAGCCAAAGAAAAAGGAAAATTTTTGATTGCTTTTAGCCATTATCCAATGGTTGATTTTAATGATGATGCTTCCCCAGAAATGAAATTATTATTTGGTTCCAACAAAATGCAATTGTCCAGAGTTCCCAACGAAGAAGTGGCGCAACTATTTGCCGATGCAGGAATTCAGATTCACTTTGGCGGACACATGCACATCAATGATACTGGAGTTCGAACTACAGAGAAAGGCAATACGTTGTTCAATATTCAAACGCCTTCGTTGGCGGCTTATATGCCAGCTTATAAAATACTTACCATTAATTCGAACGATGCTATTGAGGTAGAAACTGTAGTGGTGAACAAAGTTCCAAAATTCAATAGTTTGTTTTCTTTTTATAAAGAAGAATATACTCATTTGCAGAACATAAAAAGTCCCGATATTTGGAACAAAGACATTCTAAAAGCCAAAGATTATGAGGAATTTACCAACTGGCATTTAAAAGAATTGGTGCGTCTTCGGTTTTTGCCAGAAGATTTTCCAGTTGCATTTTTAGAATCTATCGTAAAACTTTCTGGCAAAGATTTATTGCAAATCAACAAAAATACTTCAGCAGTTGAAAAACAATTAGTAACCAATAATTTAGAAATTAAAGACTTTGAATCTTGGACAGGTTTTGATATGATTTTCGATTTTTACCGATTAAAAAATGCCGATGAATTAGCCATTCCAGCAATAGGTTCGAAAAGACTAAAACAATATGAAATGGTTTGTAAACAGTTAGAAAAATCAAGTGATGAAAAACTAATTTTATGGTCAAAAATATTTCAAAAAACTAGCAGCGGAAAACCGTCCAATGATTTTAAATTGAACTTGAAAACGAACCAGATAGAACGTTTAAATCATTAAAATTGGTTAACTTTAATTTGACTAAAAACCATACTTGCATTTATAATCCATTTTTATGAAACAAAATCCCTTTATATTACTCCTTTGTTTAATCGCATTTTATTCGCATTCGCAACCCATAAAATTCACGCACTATAACGATAATGACGGCTTGTCACACAATTCGGTTAGGCATATTGTGCAGGACAAAAAAGGGTTTTTGTGGTTTGGAACTTTTTCTGGTTTGAATCGGTTTGATGGTTATCAGTTCAAGAATTACATGAGTTCGGCACCTGGCAATAACAAATTATACAACGATGATATTACGGTATTAGAATTAGACGAAGCCTCCAATCATTTGTGGATAGGAACCCGAAAAGGCTTGACACTTTTCAAAATGGATACCCATGTTTTTGTGACTTTCTTACATCAAAAAAATAATCCTAACAGCCTTCCCGAAGAAGAAATTCGATCTGTTCACGTAGATAAATTCAAAAGGGTTTGGGTGGGAACTAAAAATCAAGGCGTTTATATCTTTTACTTGAAAGAAAACCGATTCGAAAAAGTGCCTCTCAAAGGTTTTGATTATGTCAAAGAAATTTTTGAAGACAAAAAAGGAAACATTTGGATAGGAAGTTATGACAAAGGATCGGTTGCCAAAATAACCTTGGACAACAAAGGAACAATTGTTCGAATGAATAACTACACGCTTTCTGTTCCTAATTCGAATGAAAAAAACCCGTACATCAATTTTATTTATGAAGATACCAAAGCCGATATTTTTGTCGGAACCCGAAAAGGACTTTATAAATTAAATAAAAAAGAAGATCAATTTGTCAATTTATATATTGCGAATGATGAAATCAGAGGTAATTTAGGGCCCTATTTCTTATCCGTTGCTAAAGCTCCCGATGGCAAATATTGGGTAGGAACTTTGGGCGGATTGTTGGTTTGCAAACAATTGGAAGACATTCAGAAAGGCGATTATAAATGGTATTATTCGATATTGTCTGACAATACTTCTTTGGTAGATAATTTGGTTTCGGCTCTCTATTTTGATGCTTCTGGCGTATTGTGGATTGGAACCGAAGACGGATTGGATAAATACGATCCTTACGAAAATCAGTTTGCGCTTAACAAAGATATTTCTCGTTATTTGGGCAATCAAGCGCCTCGAATAAGGGGTTTTTCTAAAACGCATGACGGAAAAGTAATAGTAGTTTCCAATCACAACGGACTTTTTGTTTCCAGTCCAAAAGGATTTGTTCCCTTACACAACAAAGCCAAAGATATTGCCAGTATTTATTCGGATAATGGAAAAACGTTTTATTGTGGTCTTTGGGATGGCAATTTGATGGTTTATGATTATGCTTCTAATAGTTCCAAAGAGATAAAAATTGGGTTTTACACTTCGCCCATTTTTGCTATCAATAAAATAGGAAATCAATCCATAATGGTGGGTTCTTTTGGAGAAGGTGCTGTTGAATTGGATACTAAAACATTGAAAGTTCAAGCGGCTAAAGGTAAATTATTACCTGGTTTTCAGATTAATGCCATCGAAAAAGACGCTCACAATAATGTGTGGTTTGCTACCGAAACGGGCGTGGTGCGTTACAATACCGTTTCTACTAAAATTGAAACCTATAAAACACTTTCCAAAAGGGAAAATGGCATACTAAAAGAGGACAATGTCAGTGATATTATGATTGACAGAAAAGGAAAAATATGGGCTTCCACTCGTTATGGATTATGCTTGTACAATCCTAAAAAGAATGCTTTTTCTACCATAAAAAACTTCAAAGAAATCTCTGGAATTTGGATTACCGATATTTTGCAAGATGCCAAAGGCGATTTGTGGTTGAATATGAATAATAATAGCATGGCATGGGTGAAATATGATTTAACAGATATTAATATTTACTACGTGAACAGCGGAAATCGATTGGATGTTTTTAGCTCCAGCGGTTTTTTTAATTTCAATAATTCGACCATTTTTCTGGGTGGAAAAAACGGCATTATTTCTTTTTCGCCACAAACCATGAAGCGAAATAGATGGTCGCCAGAACCCGTTATTACTGAATTTAAAGTGCAGAACGAAGAGGTTTTTCCAGAAACAGAAATCAACGGACAAGTCCCACTTTTGACCGATTTGAATTATGGAAAAAAGGTAGAACTCAACTATAAAAACCGCAATTTTTCGATTCAATTTTCAACTCCATCATTTGCCAACGAAAAACTGAATAAGTTTCAGTACATACTCGAAGGTTTTGATAAAAAATGGATCACAGTAAATAGCAATTCTAGAACCATTCAATATACCAATTTGTATCCTGGGAATTATGTTTTTAAACTCATGTCCAGCAATTGTGATGGTAATTGGAGTAAAGTGGTTTCTTACGAAATAAAAGTGCTACCGCCATTTTGGTTGACTCCAATTTCTTTTTTATTGTTTTTTTTACTGCTAGTGGCTGTTTTTTATTTTGTTAGAAAGGAAATAAGAAATCGCCTTCACCTAAAACAAGAATTGCTTACCGAAAAAGTAAATAGAGAGCAAGACATCAAATTGAACAATGAAAAATTGCGCTTTTTTACCAATATTTCACATGAATTAAGAACGCCTTTGACCTTAATTTTAGGACCTGCCAAACAATTATTGGAAGATAATGAACATGCCACTGATTATGAAAAAAGCAGGTACAATTTAATTTATCAAAATGCCAGTAGATTGCTCAATTTGGTTAATCAGGTGCTTGATTTTAGGAAAGCGCAATCGGGCGAATTAAAACTCAAAGTTTCTAAAACAGATATTCTGACGTATTCTAAAAACATCTTCGATTCCTTTAAGGAAATGGCATTCAACAAGAAAATTAAATTGAATTTTATTGCCGAAGTCGAAGGTATTACGGGCTGGATTGACAATGATAAATACGACAAAATCCTGTATAACCTCTTGTCTAATGCTTTGAAGTTTACCAATGAATTAGGAAATGTAGATTTGTATATTCGATTAAAAAATAGTCCAGAAGAAATTTTGATTATCGAAGTAACTGATGACGGAATTGGAATTCCATTAAAAAGTCAGGAAAAAATCTTTAAACGCTTTTATCAAGCTACCAATAGTAAAGATCATAATACAGGATCGGGTATTGGGTTATCATTAGTGAAATCATTGGTCGCTATTCATAAAGGAGAAATATCTGTAGAAAGTACCTTGGCAAAAGGCAGTACATTTAGGGTCGAAATTCCAATAGGTCGAGCGTCTTATGACAGAAAAGAAGTGTTTGAATATGCTTTGAAAAATGATAATTTGAGTATGCTTATTCCCGAAAAAGCAGCCAAAAAAATAATCCAGAATACCGAACTCAAAGAAAAAATATTGGTAATCGAAGACAATATCGAGCTTCGAAAATATTTAGTCGATTATTTGTCGGATTATTATAAAGTGTATGAAGCCGAAAACGGAGAGGAAGGACTTAAATTATGCCGCCAAATCAAACCCATTTTATGTGTTACCGATGTGATGATGCCTGTTATGGACGGACTCGAATTTTGTAAGGAACTCAAAAGTGATGAATTCATAAGTCATATTCCAGTGGTTTTATTGACCGCTCTTGGCGAAAACACTGATAAAGTTAAAGGTTATGAAACTGGCGCTGATGGTTATTTAGTCAAGCCATTCGAACCCTCGTTATTACGATCTGTGATGGAAAATATCATCAAATCAAGATTGGAACTCAAACAAAAATTCTCTGGCGAAGTAGAAAGTAAAGTCAGTTTGCTAACCCATTCGCCAATTGATGAAGAGTTCATGCAAAAAATCACCGATTTGATTAATGAAAATTTAAGTGAATTCGATTTATCGACCGATTTTTTATGCGATAAGCTGGGCGTGAGTTCTTCTAAATTGTACAGAAAAATTAAAGAATTGACTGATTTAGCTCCCAATGAATTCATTCGAACCATACGTTTGAAAAAATCTGCTGAATTATTGAAAACCAAAAAATACAACGTTTCCGAAGTAACTAATTTGGTAGGTTTTAATGACCCCTTGTATTTTAGTAGGTGTTTCAAAAAACAGTTTGGTTTCCCGCCAAGCAAATTGATTAATTAAAATTCCAAATAACAAATTTCAAAAATCAAATAACAAATAACAAATAACAAAATTCAAACTCCAAATTCCAACTTTAAAACTGGAATTTGGAGTTTTTTAATGTGTTTTTTTCTCTATTGTATTTTGGAATTTGATTTTTGGAATTTTTAAAAAATATCCATGTTTTTGATGTATTAGTCCATTTTGTTTGCTAATGCTAATGCTATTTTTGTCTTATAACTTTTAATTTATATCTCATGAAAAAGTCAATAGATACAGATAATCCATTACATAATTTAGACGAATGGGAAGACGATTTGTTAGTACGATATCCAGATCCATCTGAACCTGTAAAAGAAAAAGAAGAATTTAGAAATTATGTCGATTCTGAAAGAGTAGAGACCGTAAAAGAGTTCTATAGAATAAATCACACTTATCAGACTTATGATTTTGTGTGTAGCAAAGAGCAGGAATTTTTGCAGTTCAACAAAAAAGAAATGTCTATTTGGGAAGCAGTTGATTTCTTGAACACCCTTGTGGATGACAGTGATCCTGATATTGATTTAGACCAAACTCAACACCTTTTACAAACTTCCGAAGCTATTAGAGCCGATGGTCATGAAGATTGGTTTGTACTTACGGGTTTTATACACGATTTAGGAAAAATTTTATGTTTGTTTGGCGAACCACAATGGGCTGTTGTTGGAGATACTTTTCCTGTAGGCTGTGCTTATTCGGATAAAATTGTATATCCTGAATTTTTCAAGGAAAATCCAGATTATACCGATGCGAGATTCAATACAAAATTTGGAGTTTACAAAGAAAATTGTGGGCTTGACAACGTAAAAATGAGTTGGGGACATGATGAATATTTGTACCAAATTATGAAAGATTATTTGCCAGATCCAGCTTTGTATATGATTCGCTACCATTCTTTTTACTCCCAACACAAAGAGAATGCTTATGCCCATTTGATGAACGAGAAAGATGTAGAAATGTTTGATTGGGTACGAAAATTCAATCCGTATGATTTATATACAAAAGCACCTGTTAAGCCAGATGTGAAAGCTTTACTTCCTTATTACAAAGAGTTAGTGGCTAAATATTTGCCGGAAAAATTGAAGTTCTAAATAATCGCGATACAAGGAGTAAAACATGAGTGATGATACTGTAAAAACAAGACTACTTTCTTTGGATGCTTTGCGAGGTTTTGTTATGTTTTGGATTATGAGTGGCGAACACATCATTCACGCTTTGGCTAAAGCAGCACCAATTCCAGTTTTTGTTTGGATGTCGTCGCAATTGAATCATACCGAATGGAATGGAATTACTTTTTATGATATGATTTTTCCAATATTTCTGTTCGTTGCAGGAGTTTCGATGCCGTATTCTTTTGATAAAAAAATAAATAGCGCAGGAGTAAAAATGCCAATGGAATTGCCTCAAAAAGAGAAGCGAAAAATTTACTTATCCATGTTGAAAAGGACTTGTATTTTGATCTTTTTGGGTTGTGTGGTCAACGGATTATTGCGTTTTGAAGGCTATGAACAAACTCGTTTTGCTAGTGTTTTAGGACGCATCGGACTGGCTTGGTTTTTTGCAGGAATCATCTATTTGAATTTTGGTATAAAGAAGCAGCTGCTTTGGTTTGTAGGGATTTTGATAGGATATTATTTGGCGATGAAATTGATACCAGTTCCTAATTTTGGTGCGGGAGTTTTTACCAAAGAAGGTTCATTAGCAAGTTACGTCGATCAATTGTTTTTACCCGGACGATTGCACAGCATAGTCTATGATCCTGAAGGTTTATTTTCGACAATTCCTGCCATTGCTACGGCTTTGTTGGGCGTGTTTTTAGGCACTTTTTTAAGGATTCAAAGTAACTCGACGAATAAAAAACTTTTCATTCTGGTTGCTTCAGCCCTTGTTTTAATACTGATTGGAATGCTTTGGAATTATGATTTTCCAATAAATAAAAGGTTATGGACAAGTTCATTTGTGTGTTATGTAGGAGGATGTAGTATTTTGTTTTTCACTTTTTTTTACTTCATCATTGATGTTTTAGGCTATCACAAATGGGCTTTTCCATTGCTATTAATTGGTTCGAATTCTATTCTGATTTACATGGCTTCCGAAGGTTTGATCAATTTTAAACATACGGCTCATTTTGTATTCGGAGGATTGATTGAATTTTCACCCATGATTTGGCAACCTGTATTTGTAACCCTATCAGTAACAATCGTGCAATTGATTTTACTTTATTTTTTATACAAGAAAAAATGGTTTTTGAAAATATAAATTTTACATAAACAACCAACAACTAACAACCAAAAAACCAACCAACAATTATGAATACATTACAAACCGCAGATTACATTGTTTTTCTGATATACTTTGTTATCGTTACATCCTACGGAATGTACATTTACAGAAGCAAAAAAAATAATGTCGCTACCAGTTCTAACGAATATTTCTTGGCAGAAGGCTCATTGACTTGGTGGGCAATTGGTGCTTCCTTGATTGCTTCTAATATTTCGGCAGAACATTTTATCGGGATGAGTGGCTCGGGTTTTGCCATCGGATTAGCCATTGCATCTTACGAATGGATGTCGGCGGCAACATTGATAATAGTGGCTATGTTTATTCTACCCGTTTACCTCAAAAACAGAATATTTACCATGCCGCAATTTTTGGCAAAAAGATACAACGGAACAGTAAGTACTATTATGGCTATTATTTGGCTGTTGATTTATGTATTTGTCAACCTTACTTCGATAATTTATTTGGGAGCTTTGGCCATTTCATCTATCGCGCCGGTAAGTTTTCAATTTTGTGTTATTGGGTTGAGTGTATTTTCCATCATCGTAACTCTTGGCGGAATGAAGGTAATAGGATATACCGATATGTTTCAGGTGGTTGTATTGATTTTAGGCGGTTTGGTTACCACTTATTTGTCACTCACTTTATTGTCAGAGCAGTTTGGTTTTGGAAAAGATATTCTGAAAGCACTTGCTATTATCAAAGACGAAGCACCAGGACATTTGCACATGATTTTAGAAAAATCAAATCCACATTACACAGAATTACCTGGAATGTCAGTAATTGTTGGTGGAATGCTAATTAATAATTTGGCCTATTGGGGTTGTAACCAATACATTGTTCAACGAGCATTGGGTGCCGATTTAAAAACGGCTCGAAAAGGAATTTTGTTTGCTGCTTTCTTAAAATTATTAGTTCCAATTATAGCCGTTTTACCAGGTATTGCTATGTATGTGATGCATCAAAACGGAATGTTTCAACAAGAAATGGTTGATGCAGCAGGAGTTTTAAAACCCGATCATGCCTATCCAACCTTGATGAATTTATTACCAGCTGGATTGAAAGGTGTGGCGTTGGCAGCATTAACGGCGGCAATTGTAGCTTCGTTAGCGGGTAAAGCCAATAGTATTTCGACGATTTTTTCTTTAGATATTTATAAAAAATACTTCAACCGAGGAGCATCCGAAAGAAAATTGGTGCTAACCGGAAGATGGTGTGTGGTGGTGGCTATGTTTATTGCCGCACTTGTAGCACCGCAATTAAAATCATTAGACCAAGCGTATCAGTTTATTCAAGAATATGTAGGTTTCTTTTCGCCAGGTGTTTTGGCTATCTTTTTATTGGGAATGTTTTGGAAAAAAACAACTCCAAATGCAGGACTTGCAGGTGCATTGCTCACCGTTCCAATTGCAGCAGTATTGAAATTTTTGCCAATGTGGACAAACGGTGCTTTTCCTGATTATCCTTTTTTAGATAGAATGACGATTTCATTTTTTATAATCGTATTCATGATGGTTGCCATAAGTCTTTTAAAACCCGAAACCGAACAGCAATTGGAAGCCCACAAAATAGAAGTAGATACAGCCATGTTCAAAGTGTCTTCAGAGTTTATTATAGGTTCTTTTATTATTAGTGGCGTATTAGTAGCATTATATACTGTCTTTTGGTAATTTTGGAGCTTGTTCCTTTTCAAGCGAAAAATGTTTGTAAAGGAATTTATAATGTAAACTGATTTAGTATAAACTTTAAATTTAAGAATGTGAAAAACGATTTTTCATTACAAGGAAAAGTAATTGTCGTAACTGGTGCGACAGGAATATTAGGAGAAGCTTTTATCAATGGTATTGCTGATGCTGGCGGAATTGTTGGGGTTTTGGGTCGAAATGAAAAAGTAGCCACCGAAAGAGCGGAAGCTATTATCAAAAAAGGAGGCGAAGCCATTGCCTTAATTGCCGATGTTACAAATGAACAAGATTTGATTAACGCTCGTGAAGCATTACTTTCTAAATACGGCAAAATAGACGGATTGGTAAACGCTGCCGGAGGAAATATGCCTGATGCGGTAATTCAGCCGGGTAAAGATATTTTTCAATTGAATATGGGAGCTTTGCAACAAGTAATGAATCTGAATTTGTTTGGAACGATTTTGCCAACACAAATTTTTGGTGAAGTGATTAAAAATACAGGAACAGGAAGTATTGTCAATATTTCGTCTGTTTCTTCAGATCATGCCGTAACGAGAGTTTTGGGATATAGTTTGGCAAAGTCAGCTATCGAATCGTACACCAAATGGTTTGCGGTAGAATTAGCCAATAGATTTGGCGATAAAATAAGAATGAATTCTATCGTACCAGGCTTTTTCTTAACGGAACAAAATAGAACACTTTTGACCAATACGGACGGAAGTTTGACCGAAAGAGGAAACCTAATTATTCAAAATACGCCTTTTAATCGTTTTGGAAATCCAGACGAATTGATAGGTGCTTTGGTTTGGTTGTTGAGCGATGCTTCAAAATTTGTTACGGGTTCAAGAGTAACTTTAGACGGAGGTTTTTCTGTTTTTAGTGGAGTTTAAAAGTTTTTAAAAAACAAAACAAATGATAAATAAATCTATAATTGCCCTACTATTTCTTTGTATTTCATTTACTGCTGTAGCACAAAAAGTGTATGATGTAAAAAAATTTGGAGCCAAAGGCGATGGTAAAACCAATGATGCTGTTGCTATTCAGAAAGCGATAGATGCCTGTAGCAAAACGGGTGGTCAGGTATTGATTCCTGCTCCGTTTACATTTCTAGCAGGTCCTTTCAACGTCAAATCGAATGTAGATTTGCATATCGAGGCTGGTGCTAAAATTTTGGCAAGTCCTGATGAAAGTTTATACACAGAAAGTGCTTTTCGCGAGAACAAAGGTGAAGGTACGATTTGGATTGGGGGCAAGAATATAGAGAACTTTACCATTAGCGGAAGCGGTAAAATTGATGGAAACGGAATCTCATTTATGGGAGCTGAAGAAGAGGATGCTTACATTTTGAAACCTTTTAATATCTTGGATCCACGACCTCATGTTTTGACCATTATAGGCGGTAAGAATATCAGAATAAAAGATGTTCATATCGGAAATTCGGCTTATTGGACGGTTCATTTGGTGGGGTGCAATGATGTTGTCATTAGCGGTATTACATTATTGAACAGTCTAAAAGTTCGAAATAGCGATGGAATAGATTTAGATCATTCCAAAAATGTTCGCATCAGCGATTGTTATATCGAAAGCGGTGATGATTGCATTTGCCTAAAAAACCGAAGAGAGTTTGAAGAATTTGGTGCTTGCGAAAACATTACGGTTACGAATTGTACGATGACCAGTAGTAGTTGTGCGATTAAAATTGGTTCCGAAAACATGGATGCTATCCGACAAGTGGTTTTCAATAATTGCATCATAAAAAATAGCAATCGAGGCGTAGGAATTCAAAATAGGGATGAAGGAACAGTAAGTGATGTTATTTTTTCGAACATGATTATCGAAGGAAAGCTGACGACCGATACTTGGTGGGGAAAAGCAGAGCCTATTTATGTAACGGCTTACAGTCGTGCTAGCGGAAACCACAAAGATGCCAACTGGCGTTTTCCAAAAGGCGCTACCGAAGGAAAAGTAGGGGCAATTAGCAATATTTATTTCAATAACATTCAGTGTTTTGGAGAAAATGGCGTTTATGTAAGCGGAGAAAGCAAGGATAAAATTAAAAACATCGTTTTTGAAGGCGTGAATGTTACTATCGATAAAACTTCCCAATTTGCTGGAGGAATTTACGATCGTCGCCCGTCAAAAATGGATGGTTTTGTCAAAGGCAGTACATCTGGATTTTATTTTGACACCGCCGAAAATATTAAAGTTCAAAATTGTTCCGTGACTTGGGGCAAAAACAAACCCGATTATTTCAAATATGCTATCGAAAGTAAAAATGTAGATGTTTTGAAAGTGAATAATTTAGATGGAGAAGCCGCTTTTCCAGAAAAATATGAAGCGGTGAAAAAGGAGTAATCTAATAAGAATGTATTTTATGACTGTCCACTAATGGACTAAATAATTCAATAAAGTACACGGATTATTGCTAATATAATATATAAATCTGTTTTTATTGGTTTAGATCTGTCTCATCAGTGTGCCATTTTTAAAACGGGTTGTAGTAGAGATTTGGAGGTGCTTTTACCGTATGAAGAGAAAAAATGGAAAAAAAATTAAATATAACATTAGCTCATGAATTCTATAGATGTTCAAAAGCATATAAAAATTTCAATTCACTTTTGATTAGATTGACAAAAGAAAGTGATATTGAATCTCGCTTAAATTGTCATGATTATTATGTTGATTTTATATCACATTTTTATGAATTTTATGTTGGAATTATAGAGTTAAATATTGAGCCAAAAAACAATAAGTTTCATGAAATTTACAATTCTGATTCTAAAAAGAAAAAACACGAAATTCTAGATTTTACTATTAATTGTGAAGTTGAAAAACTTTTCAGAAATAGAAAAAATAGAATGATAAATGGTTATGATGATGATTTAGGTTTAGATATTAAATTTTATGAAATAAATATTCCAGCTGATTTTGGTAAACATTTTAGATTTATTAGGAATAGAAGAAATCATATCAATTCTGATCGAGCTGATAGTGAAGGAAATATATCACTTTCCACTTTTTATAAGCTTTATCACAAGTGCTTAATTATTATGTACAGAGAAACAGAATGGCTATGGAAAGTTGATATTGAAAAATTTGATTGGAAAGAAATTGATAGTTTTACAAAAGAAATTTTATAAAAACAAACTATCTACAACAGATTTGGGTAATTGGCTTACAGGATATTTATTTTTATTTTCGAAAAAATAGTTTTAAGGCTTGATTTCAAACAAGAATGATAATCTTTGCAAAAAGAGTCATACAATGAGCATACAAAATATTCCTGCTACTTTTCTTGATAATCCAAATTCTGTTCCTGATTTATTCATTTATGATTATAAAATGAATGCGGATGTAGTCAAAGATAAAGTCGATTTGAGTTTGAATATGTTTAGCTTTTTACAAACAGGTCAAAAGAAAGTTTATTTTGCCGATACAGTTGTGGAAGTCAACAAGCAACAATCCGTACTCATCAAATCAGGCAATTGCTTGATGACCGAATTGCTAGACAACGAACAAATTTATTTTTGCAAACTCTTTTTCTTTTCCAATAAAAATGTGCTTGACTTTTTGAAAAAATACCAGTATCAGGATGTGAATAAAAAGCAACAATTGAGCGAGCAAATTCCCTTTTTTTTGATTGAAAATGATGATTTTATTGACTCTTTTGTAGCTTCTATTTCCTCAGTTTTAAAACTGAAAAATGGAGCAACGATTCAATTATTAGGAGTGAAATTAGAAGAAATTATGCTGTATTTAATTCATAAATATGGTTCAGATTTTGTTTCTTATCTCCAAGGTTTAGTCTGTCAGGAAAACAATTCGTCTTTTCGAAAAATTGTCGAAGCGAATGTCAATTCTAATTTGAGTTTATTGGAAATAGCCTTTTTAGCCAATATGAGTTTGTCCACTTTCAAAAGACATTTTGCCAAAGAATACAAAGTCAATCCAGGAAAATGGTTGCAACAAAAAAGATTGAATCAAGCCAAAAAACTTTTGGAAAATGGCGACAAAAAACCTTCAGAACTCTTTTCAGATTGTGGCTACTCTTCATTGTCTAATTTCAGTATTGCCTTTAAAAATCAATTTGGATACAGTCCAAAAAGTGGTTCGTTGACTGAATAACGTCAAAAATGAACTTTTTTCATAAGTTTTTGAACTTTAGGATTCTATTTGGAAAACTATTTTTGTTTTTAATCTTAAAACATAAAACCGATGAATATTTCATTAGCACAAGCAGAAACTATAATTGCTGCAGCCAAAGCAAAATCAATTGAATTGAATACTAAAATGAACATTTCAGTTGTAGATGCTGGAGCCAATATTTTGGCATTTGTACGTATGGACGGAGCATGGCTTGGTTCGGCAGATATTTCTTTGAAAAAAGCAAAAACAGCTCGTTTTTTTGATATGAATACTGGAATCATTGGAAGTTTATCGCAACCAGGAGAATCATTATTTGGTATCGAACATTCTAACGGTGGTTTGATTTCGTTCCCAGGTGGAGTTCCAATTTATGATGCAGCTGGAGAAGTTATTGGAGCAATTGGTGTAAGCGGAAGTTCAGTAGAGAACGATCATGCTGTTGCTGTAGCGGGAGCTGCTGCAATTTAATCATTGCCATAAAATTTAAATAAAATCGGGATTGGTTCAGGCTAATTCCGATTTTTTATTGAAATAATAGTAAAGCAAAAACCCTCGTTTGAGTAATCAAACGAGGGTTTCTTGTATTTAGTTTACCTTGCTCCCCTCTCCTTTGGAGAGGGGTTGGGGGTGAGGTTCTTATTTCTTAACCACACGAATCGTTTTTACATTTTCTCCTTGGGTTACAACAACATTGTAAATTCCAGTTGGATAATTGTTTCCTATGTTTTGATTTTTGATTTCAGTAGCTTCGAATTGACGCACCTCCATTAATTTTCCGCTCATATCATATACTTTAATTTCAACTGAATCATTGCTAACAGATGTTAAATCCAATTGGAAAGTAGAAGAATAAGGCACAGGAAAAGCAAAAACTTTGAATGAGTTTACAATTTCAGAAGGTAAATTAACCGATAGCGTAGGACTTGTTAATTTGAAAACTCCTGGAGAACCTACTTCATTTGGACTGTTTGCGGCAACAAAAGCTCCGTTAACACCCACTGCACTTAATTTGGTTTGTTGTGTTATATTCGTTCTTACTCCTGCTGTATTGTCAAAAGTAGCAAAAGTAGTAGTAGGAGAAGCAGCAAACCAGATAGAAGCTTGTTGAATATTACTAGTAGCATTGTATAAATTTACTTGGTCACCACCTGAACCTAAACCAATTCCGCTACCCGTATAACTTCCGATTCTTAAACCTGCTGGAGGAGTAGTTCCAAACCAGTTGCTCAAAAACAAAGCACTTTTAGCAGGCAAATCATTAGTTTCAATAAAAATTACCGATTCACCTGGATTGATGCTTGTAATTCCGTTTAATGCTACAGCAGCAATTGGAGATTGCGAGTCATCATCAAATTTCCAACCTGTGATATCAACGGCTACAGCTTTAGTATTGGTTACTTCAAACCAATCGGCTCCAACAGGACTGCTTCCGCTAGACCAAGGTGCTACTTCAGAGATGTATAATTTTCCAACTGAACCCGGAGAACCAATTTGATTGGCATCTTTGGCAGCAGCAAAAGCTTCATTAACTTCAACTTGACTCAATGTTGTAATAGTTGTATTGGTTAAACCAGCAGCATTATTGAATGATAGATTTGTTGTAGCTGTACCAAATACAACATTAGCCATAATGTTTCCGCTTGCATTAAATAAATTTAAAGCATCTCCACCAGTACTTAAGCCAATTCCACTACCCGTATAAGTCCCTATTTGGAAACCTGCAGGTACATTAGTATCAAACCAAGTTGATTTAAAATTATAGGTAACAGTCGTTACATCAGCAGCGGCAGCTTCTATAAAAATTACCGATTCGCCAGGAGCGATACTAGTAATTCCTGATAAAGGCACAGCAGCTGTGAAGGTATTGGAGCTATCATCTACTTTCCAACCTGTGATGTCAAGAGCAGTAGTTCCATTGTTAGTTACTTCAAACCAATCGGCACCTACAAGCGCATTTCCGCTTGACCAAGGAGCTACTTCCGTAATTGTTACTGTTGCTGTTGCAACGGTTTCGTTTGCAACGTCTGTTACGGCTAATGTAAAATTTACAGAAGCATCAGGTGTAATCCCTACTGACGTATCATCTACATTAATGGTAACATTGTAACTAGTTTTAGTTTCATAATCCAAAACGGTTCCTGCTTTGATGTATAAACTAGAGCCAATAACTTGGAAAAAGCTTGCATCAGCACCAGATAAAGTAAAGTTGTTAGTTCCTAATCCGTCATCTGTTACCAAAATATCAGATACTTTAACGGCAGTTGCAGTGTTAGTGTTTTCTAAAACAGTTGTCGTTGTATTTGCCAAAGCAATAGCTGTTGGTGCTAAATTTTGCAATGAAGATGGAGCGTAAACCCAAAGTTGTGGATGATCGATATCGCCACCACCATTTTCGTTTACGATATACAAGATGCCATCACGATCCATTGTTAATCCTTCGTGTTGTTGATTAGGTGCATCCAAAGGATTTCCTGGGTCGGATACGATAGTCAATGAATTAGCAATCGTTCCGTTTCGGTCAATGTTTACTACTTTGGCGTTTTCTTGACTCAATACCAATAAGTTATTGAATAATGGTTTTCCGTTCAAGGCTGGCAAATTAGATAAAGCAAAAACATCAGCAACATCTGTAAAGCCCATCAAAGCTGGGTCAAAAAGATTAGTAGAATTTTCAGTAGTAGCTGAACCATTCGTAGCAGTTCCAGCATTGAAATCAATTCCGGTTTGGAAAATTCCGATAGGAGATATTTCTTTTAAAACGATATAACTATTCGTCAATGGATCAAAAGAAAGTCCTTCAGTTCCAGTGTTATTAACGAAAGTACCCAATTTTACTGTTTTAGCATTGGCTCTTGTAAGTGTCGTTCCAGCAGCATAAGTAAATAAAACTACTTGTCGGTCACGTTCTTCTGTCATTACAAACTGACCGTTTCCAATATAAGTTATTCCTTCAGAATCATAAAATTCAGTTCCTTGCGCACTGCCTCCTTGAGCCAATGTCATAGTATCAATAAGTTGTCCTGTTTTTGAAACTTGAGTAACATTTGTAGTTCCGTCACCTACAATAAACAGTGTATCCGTGTCCCAATTGTAAGTTACTCCAGAAGCTTCTTGAGTCAATAAATTATTGGTTGGAGCTACCGTTCTTTTTGGTTCTGGTAAATCGTAACGACCCACTCTAACATAATTCGAAAGATTAATATCCAAAGGAGCATCATTGTCAATGATAGTTATTGGTTGTGAAATAGTACTTCCTAATGCAATTCCAGCAGATGGATTACTCAAGGTTAAAATAGCCGATTCCGTATTTTCTACCAAGGCATCGTTAGTTACAGTGAAACTAACACTTCCTGTAGTTTGTCCGTTCAAAATGCTGATTACGGTATTGCTTAAAGTATAATCAGCAGCAGTAATGTTTGTTCCAGCAACGCCTAAATTGATGGTTTGGTTGCCATTAACGGCAAAATTTGAAGTAGCAGTTACAGTAATTACAGTCGAATTTGATTCTTTTCCAACGCTATTATTTACCGAAAGATTAACCGTTGGAGTAGTGGTAGTAAAACTAGCGGATTGAGCTGTTGTTATAGCATTATTACTAGCATCTTCAACCGAATTGGCTACTAATCCAACATAATACAATTGATTGTTTGCCAAAGCGGTAGTTGGAACGATTGTAATTTTATTTAATGCAAAACTTGCATCAAAAGGAACTAAAGCTCCCGAAGCATTGTTCAAACGCAATTCAACGATTCCATCAACATTGGTATTGGTAATGGCATCATTATTTACTAAACGAACATTTTCACTAAAAGCGATAGAAGGTTGGATGTTTGAAAAAATTCCAGTAGCAGCATTTGCTGGTGTAAAACTAGCTGTAGGAGCAGTAGTATCTACTCCATTAAAAACAGTTCCTTCTACAGTGAAATTGTCGAATCTATTGTTTCCAACATTACCACCTGGAGCTAATTCAAATTCTACTTTTAATTTAAAGTTTGGATTATTGTCAGCACCGCTAATGCTAGAAAAATCTAAAGTTGCTAATGCAGGATCTCCATTATTTGGAATAACGTTAGCAAAAAAAGTATAATTAGTTCCATCTGTAGAGTAAGACCAAACTTGTGTTCCAGCTCCAGAACCTGAACGGCGTGTAGCAAATTTCACAATCACATCTTCATAACCTGATGTAGGAAGTGCAAAAATCAAAGCACTCCCGATAGGATCATTGAATCGTAAATGTGTTCCAAATACATCTGAATTGCGAGCATTCAAATTTAACACGTTAAAATTTTGTCCAGTTCCACCAGCAAAGTCAATGGCACTAATTCCAGTAATGTTTGCCGAAATAGAGGCTGCACCAGAAATGTTAGTTAGAGTAGGAGTTGTGATGGTCGCAACAGAAGCATTATTGTTGAAATTCCAATAGTGCAACAAGGTCTGCGCATCTGATTGAGAACTAAAAAACAATAGTGTAGCGGCTATTGTTTGTTTAAAGTACAGTTTTTTCATTTGTTGTTTTTTTAAGAACGACAAATGTAAAATCAGGTTCAGATTTTAAGTGTGGTTTAATAATATTAAAAGGTTAAAAATATTTAATTAAATCCTGTTTTTGATAACTTAAATAACATTAAATACAGTTTAATTTTAATTTTAAATTACATTTTCCTAACATTGATGAAGTAGTTAATCTTTGTCAAAGTTTAAAACTTTGACAAAGATGCTCGAAATTATAATTACTTGTTAATGAGTTTTTTAAATAAAAAAATCCAAAGATTGCTCTTTGGATTTTACTTGGATTTCTATGTTTTTATTTTAAAAAGAAGTCAATTTCTTTAAATCGGCAACTATTGCGATTGGATCAGCTGCACCAAAAACATAACTTCCAGCCACTAATACATCAGCACCTGCTTCTACTAATTGTAAGGCATTTTTATTGGTAACACCGCCATCAATTTCGATTAAAGTGGATGCTCCTTTTCGATTAATTAAAGCTTTTAGTTTTCGGATTTTATCGTAAGTGTTTTCAATGAAAGATTGTCCGCCAAAACCCGGATTCACACTCATAATACAAACCATATCAATGTCGTTGATAACATCTTCTAGTAAATCTACATTGGTATGCGGATTTAAGGCAACTCCTGCTTTCATTCCTTCAGCTTTGATCGCTTGTAAGGTTCTATGTAAATGGTTGCTAGCTTCCAAATGAACAGTAAGCACATCCGCTCCTAATTTTTTGAAAGTGGAAATGTATTGGTCAGGATTTACAATCATCAAATGAACGTCGATTGTTTTCTTGGCATGTTTTTTAATAGCTTCTAAAACGGGCATTCCGAAAGAAATATTTGGAACAAAAACGCCGTCCATAATATCAATATGAAACCAATCGGCTTGGCTGTTGTTAATCATTTCAATATCTCGTTGCAAATTAGCAAAATCAGCAGCAAGAACTGAAGGGGCAATAATTGTGTTTGTACTCATTGTAGGGTTGTGTTGTTTTTTTTGCAAAGGTAGTATAAAAATTAAAACTCGGAAACCCCAGCGAAGTAGACTATTCTCTCTTTTTAAAAAATTACCGCAGATTCGCAGATTTTAAAATAAATCAGAAGTGTTTCATTGCACTAATTCAAAAATTAGCGTTAATTTTATCTAATTTATATTGGGAAAATCAGCGAATCTGCGGTAATTTTTTTTTACTAGGTCTTTGGTTTTTAAAGCGAATGTCCTGCGAGCGCAATGTAATTAAGTTAAGCTTTTTTACCGTCACTTCGAGTGATTTTGAATAGTAATGCGACAGCTTTACTATTCAAAATTGTATCGAGAAGCCTTTCATAACAGTAAGTTCTCGATACATTTTATTAAAAAAAGCTATCGCATTTTTCAATAAAATACTCGAACAGACGAGGACGAATTCTTAACTTAATGACATTGCCTGCGAGCGAAGCAAACTGACCGAGAGTTATATTATTAAAAAATAAAACCTCGGTAATCAGCCGAGGTTTCAATCATCAATCAAAAAACGAACAGTTAATCAGACCGTCGTTAACTTTAAAATTCCATTATTGTTATTTGGAATTTAATATTTGGAATTTATCCAAGATAAGTTTTCAAGATTTTACTTCTTGAAGTGTGTTTCAATCTGCGGATTGCTTTTTCTTTAATCTGACGTACACGCTCACGAGTTAGGTCAAAAGTTTCGCCTATTTCTTCTAATGTCATTGGGTGTTGATCGCCAAGACCAAAATACAAACGAACTACATCTGCTTCTCTTGGAGTTAAGGTTTCTAATGAACGCTCAATTTCGGTACGCAATGACTCTTGAATTAATTCTCTGTCTGGATTTGGTGATTCACCAGAACGTAATACATCGTAAAGGTTAGAATCTTCTCCCTCAACCAATGGTGCATCCATAGAAAGGTGACGACCAGAGTTTTTCATAGATTCTCTTACGTCATTCACAGTCATATCCAACTCCTTGGCAATTTCCTCTGCTGTTGGTGGTCTTTCGTTAGATTGCTCTAACAAAGCATACATTTTGTTGATTTTATTGATAGAACCAATTTTGTTCAATGGCAAACGAACGATACGAGATTGTTCTGCCAAGGCTTGCAAAATAGATTGACGAATCCACCATACGGCATACGAAATGAATTTGAAACCACGAGTTTCATCAAAACGTTGTGCGGCTTTTATCAAACCTAAATTTCCTTCGTTAATCAAATCGGGAAGTGTTAATCCTTGATTTTGGTATTGTTTTGCCACAGATACTACGAAACGTAGGTTGGCTTTTGTTAATTTTTCTAAAGCTCTTTGATCACCAGCTTTAATCTTTTGTGCTAATTCTACCTCTTCATCTGCGGTGATAAGATCCACCTTTCCAATTTCCTGTAAATACTTGTCTAATGATGCAGTTTCACGATTAGTTACCTGCTTGGTGATTTTAAGTTGTCTCATGTTTTTGTCTCCTCAATTTTTAAGTGTACAAATGGTTATACGTGCGGAGTTCCCAAAAAGTTACATTAGTTTCAAAAAAAAGTAAAAAAAAATCAGCTTCAAAAAATGAAACTGATTTTTATAGTTTTACTGAAACTGATTTAAAGTTTTTTAAGTAATTAAAATGAATTAAGTCCCCCAACTTAATTTTTTTAAAAGATTTAATGGTTTAAATTTTTTGTGTTGCACACAAATTGCCAGTAGAACTTTTTTTAAGTATTTTTCTATTTAAAAGCGGTCTTTGTTGAGGTTTAGAATATCGTCGAATATCGTGTTTAGCGATTTGATGTACAAAGGCAATCCAATGGCTAGAAGTATATATTCTTTTCTAATTACGCTTATGTCTTCCAGAATAATGTATAAACTTGGAACAATCAGTAGTAAGGAAGCAACAACGCCTACGTAAGGATTTGTTATTATTTTTTGAAGGATAGAGAATAGCTTTATCATTTCTAAAGTGTTATTTGTTGTCATAATAATGGGTTGTTATTAATTGTACACTTCAAAAGTAGTTTGCTTCTAGGCTTTGCTTTTTTAAATTGTCATGAAACGGGTTTTTACTGTCATGAAATGGAGATTTATTTAAAGCAAAAAATCTTCCCGTTTCGAGGAAGATTTAGTGAATTGTATGTTAGATTAAAATTTTGTTTAAGACAAAATATTCATTTTTTTGATAAAGTCTTTATAAGTGTCACTTAAGTTTATTTTGTGATTGCCTTGTAGAATAATCAAATTGTCAGCCAGAATTATTTCTTCAATTTTATCAGTGTTTACAATAGTGTTGCGATGCGTTCGAATGAATTTAGTTGCATCGAGTAAAGCACTAATTTTGGTCAACGAAATCAAGATAACAAATTTTTCTTTTTCGGTAATGATGTTGCAATAACGTTCTTCTACTTCTATGTAAAGAATGTCTTGTAAAGCTACTTTTTTGAGTGAATTTTTCTTTTTTATAAACAGAAAATCATTACTGATAACGGTGTCTTGTTCTTCGGTCAAGAAAACATTGGTTTGTTCGTAGAATTTTTCGACCGCCATTTCTATAGCGTATAGAATTTCCAATTCATTGAAAGGTTTCATCAAAAAGCTGAACGGTTTGGTCAATTTGGCTCTTTCGAATATTTGACGGTCTTGCGAACTGGTCAAAAATACAAAAGGTTTGGAGGCATTCGGAATGATATTGATACTTTCGGCAAAGGTTATTCCGTCAGGTTTTCCATCCAGAAAAACATCAATTATGATGATATCAACCGTGTTGGCATAAAATAGTTTCAGCGCATCTGTAAAGTTTCTGGCAACGCCCACAACGGTATAATTGTTTTCGAGCAATACTTTGATTAGCGCATCGCTTTGTTCAGGCGTGTCTTCTATAATTAGTATGTTGATATTATCCATTTTGTGCTGTTTTTGGTAACAAAAGTATCATTTTTGTGCCTTTGTTGGGTTGGCTTTCTATGTTTATTGTACCGCCATTTTTCTTAATCATTTGTTTGCACAATTGCATTCCGAGTCCGGTTCCTATAATTTCTGAATTGCTTTTTTTAGCCAATAATTCGTTGTCTTGTAATAATTCGTCAATCGTATTTTGATTCATTCCGATGCCGTTGTCTTCTAATACCAGTTGGCAAAATTCAGTATTGCTTTCGGTGGTGTAAAAACTGATTTTTCCATTTTCATTCGAAAATTTGATGGCATTGTCTAATAAATTCCGAAGCACAATTTTTAGCGAATCAAGATCCACGAAGATAAAGCAATTTTTGGCAACCGAATTCTCAAAACTAATGGATTTGTCAAGTAACAAAGGTTTGTAATTATACTCAATTTGTTGCACGATAGAATGCAAATGCACCGATTCTTTATGAAAATACAATTGCTTGGTTTGCAACATCGCCCAGTGTAATAAATTATCTAGCAAACTATAAGCTCCGTTAGCAATACCACTGTTTTGAATGATGAGTTGGTTTAAATCCTCGTAATTTTTGGTTTCTAGCGTTGCAGATAATTTAGAGTTACTAGTTTTTAAAGCATTTACCGAAGAGCGCAAATCATGACTTACGATAGAGAACAATTGATCTTTAGTAGCATTGAGTTCGTCGAGTTTGTTTTTTTGAAGGAGAATAGTTTTAGCATTTTTTACTTTTTGCGCATAAAGATAAATTCCTGCTGTTAGTAAGGTTAATAAAACCATCGCCGAGAAAAACAACCAATTTCGTTGCGTATTTTTGAGTTGGTTTTCTACTTCCAATACTTTAATTTGTTTTTGTTTTTGAGCTACAGCAAACTTTTTTTCAAAATCTGCAACCGCCCATATTTTATTCTGATTGTTAAGAGAGTCATTCCATTGTTCAGCATCTTTTCTATAAATCAATGCTTGCTTGAAGTTACCTCTGTTTTCTTCAAAAACAGCCAGATTCGCAGAAGCTCGTTCTTTGACATCAACATCTTTTATCTCTTTTGATAGTAAATATGCTTTTTCAAAATAGTAGAGGGCTTTGGCATTTTTATCTTGTACATAATATAAGTTGGCAAGAGTATTGTATGCACTATACAAATGAACTTGGTCATTTTTATTACTGTGTAGATTTGTCAATAGGTATTCTTCCGCTTTATCGTATTCTTCTAAAAACAGATAACAAGTGCCTAAACCTTCATGTATTTTGGCAAAACTATAAGGTTGATTTTTTATATCTGGTGATTGGAGTGCTGTTTTATAATAAACTATAGCTGTTTTAAAGTCTCTTAATTCTAAAAATGTGTTACCTAAACTAATTGTTGTGAATGTAGAAAATTCAAATGCTTTAGAAACTAGTAATAATTCTTTTTTAGCTTCTTTGTAAAGTCCTTTGTTATAAAAAATTCTTGCTCTAAAAAAATGGCAATAATCAGCTATTTCTCTATTGGTATTAGTACTTAATTGTTTTGTTGTGTATATAAGAGTAGAGTCCCAATCTTTTTTTAAAAAAGAATATTGGGACTTTACAAAGTTGGCTTCAGGTTGATATTCAATTGCTTTTTTTTGAAGTCTTTTTGAAATAATATCAATATTAGATGTTATTTGTGAAAACAGAAAAAAGGGAAATAAAAATAGAATTGAAAAGTATAATAAACTTGATTTTTGAATCATATAAGTTTATACTAAATTATTTTTAGGCTATAATGTAATACCATTTATGGCTTTACAACTATTGTTGTTCCTTTTGACGTTTCAGGATCAAGATCTTTCAAATAAGATACTACTTCATTTAAATTGCCTACGGTTTCTGAAGTGTAATCTACTTCTATATACCAAACATTACAGCTCTCTGGCGTTTCTTCCGAGAAATCATAATCAAAATACATTTGCAAAGTAGTGCCTAATTCTACAGGTTCTTCTACAGTAGGGTTGATTTGATCTTCGGAGTTGATGTATAAAGTAGCTCTAATTTTTAGTGTTAATACACCATTTGGGCTATAAAAAAAAGCCGATACTAAAGGAGTTACTGGATAAACAACGGTTTCAGGGTAGGAGAAAATAAAATCTCCAGTATTGATTTTTGTATTTTGTAAAACTGTAAATGCCATACTAATTTTAGATTAAAAGGTTATTAATTTTTACTTTGCTAAAGGTATTTTTTTTCTTGCAATAAATGGTAAAATAAATAACTGTTTTAAAAGTTAAATTCTCATGACCTGTTATATAAAAAACCTTAAACTAAAACATGTTTAAGGTTTTTTTGAAAGGAACAAAGAAGTTGTATCCGAGATTTTGGATTCATAATTTATTTTAATGAAATTGGCAAAGAGTTATTTTACAGTAACAACTAAAGGATTTTTTATTTGCTCATTAAAATTATTCAAATAATCAAACCATTCTTTTGAGTTGGTGATTTTTCCAGCCTTGTCCCAAGCGGCTCCTGTGAAATATACAATAGGTTCGTTGCTTTGAACAGTAGTTTTTGCTAGGAGTTGAGTGGCATCAACCGACATCTTGCTAACAGGGGTTGTCAATACCACACCCACAGCCGTTGTGCCATTTTTGCCAAGAGTAGGTTCCCAATAACCCATAATTTTTTGTTGTTCGTTTAATGAAATGACTCCGTTTTCAGGTCTTTTGATTATTCCTACTACAACTGGCATTGGTTTGGTATCGTTGAAAGTATAAACATTTTCGACACGATTGAGTTGTGAACCAGCATCGATAGCAATCGTTTTTGTAGCACTTGTTTTTATTCCACCAGCATTCCAACTATTATAACTCAATTGAAAACTAGTGCGCAAAGGTCCATTGTCTAGAATTTTCCATTGCTGATAATTTCCAGAATAACGAATGGTATCATTTATAAAAGGCGCCATGTTGCCAGCACCTAATGTAAGCCCCACCTGATAATAGTCTAATCCATCACCATGGTCAACGTGATAATCGGCTAGTTTATAGCGTTCGTTAAGAATCATTCGGTCGGTTCGTTTTACCCAAACATCAAAACCAAATGCATTGTCTTTTTCTTTTTCGAGTGCTTTTCCATAAGCTCTAAAGGCAATTTTGTCATTTTCCCAAGCAAAGTCATCTTTGCGTTCGGGCACATAACGAGCATAAGTTTTGGTAACAAAAGTTTCTGGTTTTCCTTTTTGTATCGAAAGTGAAAGTGTCGATTTGGCTTTGACATCCACTTGAACTAATAAATTTTGAATAGTTGATTGTCCAAGGTGCTCCAATTGATATGGAATTTGTTTTTTGGTAACGGAATTAATAACTACAAAATTAGCAGTGTCTATTTGAGGATAACGCGATAATATAGCATCCCATTTTATAGAAACGATAGCTTCTTTTCGGTCTAAAACCAAATTGTTTTGGATGCTAACAGTAGCTTTTGACTGTGCTAAAAGAGTTAAAGGCAATAGGAAGGCAAGTCCAGAAAATAATTTGATAAATTTCATTTGTGAGTTGTTTTTTAATCTCTTTAATCTTTGTTTAGAGTATTATGTGTAAGGATTTGATTTATGGTTTTTAACAATTCGGATATCATTGTTACATAATGTTTTAAAAGTAAATTGAGTTAGTGTCTGTGTCAAATATAGCAAAAAAAAGATTCTAGATTTTTGTAATTATAAGTTCCTTGGATGTTAATCAGAGTATCAAATCGGATGTTTGTAAAAGAAAACCTGATTTAGAAGTGGTTATTTCCGATAGTTTTAAAAAAAGTAAAACCTCGTTTCAACTAAATGAAACGAGGCTTTCTATAAATAACCTTTAGTAAACTATAAGATTGGATTACTCTTTTTTCTCCTCACGTGGAGGTCTAGCTATAAGGGCTTTTCTTGACACTTTTTCTTTTTTAGTTTTAGGGTCAACTCCTAAATATTTTACTTGAAAAACATCGCCCATATTTACTACATCAGTAACATTTTCTGTTCTTTCCCAAGCTAGTTCAGATACGTGAAGCAATACTTCATTTCCAGGAGCTGCTGTGTATTCTACAACTGCACCAAAATCAAGCATTTTGATTACTTTCACTTCATAAGCTTCGCCCATTTGTGGTTTGAAAGTAATAGATTGGATTTTAGCCAATACTGCTTCAATACCAGCAGGATCAGTTCCTAAAATTTCGATAACTCCTTGCTCATCTACTTCGTTGATAACGATTGTAGTTCCAGTAGCTTTTTGTAATTCTTGAATTACTTTTCCGCCAGGTCCAATCAAAGCACCAATAAAGTTACCAGGAATAGTTCTGGTAATGATTTTTGGTGAATGTGCTTTAACATCAGCTCTTGGAGCAGCAATCGTTTCAGTCAATTTTCCTAAAATATGCAAACGTCCAGCACGTGCTTGCTCTAAAGCTTGCTCCATGATGTCATAACGCAATCCATCAATTTTGATGTCCATTTGACAAGCTGTAATACCGTCAGTTGTTCCAGTTACTTTAAAGTCCATATCTCCTAAATGATCTTCATCACCTAAAATATCAGACAATACAGCAAATTTTTCGCCGTCAGTAATCAATCCCATCGCAATTCCAGAAACTGGTTTTACCATTTGAACTCCAGCATCCATCAAAGCCATTGTTCCAGCACAAACTGTTGCCATAGAAGAAGAACCATTCGATTCTAAAACTTCAGAAACAATACGGATAGTATAAGGACAATCAGCAGGAATCATGTTTTTCAAAGCACGTTGTGCCAAGTTACCGTGACCAACTTCTCTTCTTGAAGTTCCTCTTAACGGTTTTGCTTCACCAGTTGAGAAAGGAGGGAAGTTATAGTGCAAGTAGAATTTCTCTTCACCTTGTTCAGATGGAGAATCTATTTGGTTAGCTTCTCTTGAAGTTCCTAAAGTTACGGTAGCCAAAGCTTGCGTTTCTCCACGAGTAAACAATGAAGAACCGTGAACTCTTGGTAAATAGTCAGTTTCACACCATATTGGTCTGATATCTGTAGTTTTTCTACCGTCTAAACGAATTCCTAATTCTAATACTACGTTACGAACTGCTTCTTTGTTAGTTTTGTAGAAGTATTTTGAAACTAAATCACCGTCAGCAGCTAATTCTTCATCAGTAAATAAAGCTTTTACTTCCTCTTTTACTTCTGCAAACGCAGCACTTCTTTCGTGTTTAGCCGAACCAACTTTGGCGATATTATAAATTTTATCGTAAGCGGCAGCTTTTACTTTTTTGTATATTTCTTCGTTTTCTTTTTCGCCTTCGTAAGTACGAGTTTCTTTTTTACCAAAAGCCTCTTGTAAACGATATTGTGCTTTAATTTGAACTTTGATAGCTTCGTGAGCAAATTTAATGGCTTCTACCATTTCAGCTTCCGAGATTTCTTTCATTTCTCCTTCAACCATCGCAACAGAATCCATAGAAGCACCAATCATCATGTCGATATCAGATTTTGCTAGGTCTTCTCTGCTTGGGTTGATTACAAATTTCCCGTCGATACGTGCAACACGAACTTCTGAAATCAAATTGTAAAAAGGAATATCTGAAACTGCTAATGCAGCAGAGGCAGCTAAACCTGCTAATGCGTCTGGCATCACTTCTTCGTCATGAGACATCAACTGAATCATCACTTGTGTTTCAGCATGGTAATCGTCTGGGAAAAGCGGACGTAAAACACGATCCACTAATCTCATGGTTAATACTTCGCTGTCGCTTGGACGAGCTTCTCTTTTGAAGAAACCTCCTGGGAAACGACCAGCTGCTGCAAATTTTTCGCGGTAATCTACCGTTAATGGCAGAAAATCTACCGCTGGGTTAGCGCTACGAGCTGAAACTGCTGTTGCAAGAATCATCGTGTCGCCCATTCTTACTACTACAGATCCGTCAGCTTGTTTGGCTAAACGACCTGTCTCGATTGTGATGCTTCTGCCATCACCTAAATCGATTTTTTCTACAAATAATTGTGGAATCATAAATTTTTCCTTTTTTTAATTTTACATTGGTTTTCCGCCTGTCGACAGAGTAGTTGTGTAGTTGTAGTTGTTGTATTCCAATGAAAAACCAAACTTTTTTTTAATGTAAAAGCAATATCAAAAAATTAATATTGCTTACTGATTTTTAAAAATCTAAATTTTAAAATGTAGATTCTAAAATAAAAAAAGAGGCACTTTCGCACCTCTTTACTATATTGATTATTTTCTAATACCCAATACTTTGATAATCTCACGATATCTGTTGATTTCTTTCTTTTTCAAGTAATCCAACAACGATCTTCTCTTACCTACTAATAGTACCAATGAACGCTCTGTGTTGTAATCGTGACGATTTTTTTTCAAGTGTTCTGTAAGGTGCGTAATTCTGTGAGTGAATAGTGCGATTTGTCCTTCTGCAGATCCTGTGTTTTCTGCTTTTCCTCCGTGTTTAGCGAAGATTTCTTCTTTAACTTCTTTAGTTAAGTACATGCTAATATTATTTAAATGATTGTTATGTATGTCTTACATCTATTGTAAGACGGGCGCAAATGTAGAAAATAATTATGGATTATAGGTAATGAAGTGTGAATTATTTTAATTCTGAAGACTAATAGGTAATGAATAGGAGCATCTTACTTTTTGTCCTCTTTGTTGAGCAGGAATCCAATCGTCACAATTATTTAAGATTCTTATCGCTTCTTCGCCTGTTCCGTAACCTATATCTTTTAATACTTTTGGTTCTGCTATTTTTCCATCTTTGTCTACTACAAATGTAACATAGACTTTTCCTTTGGTGCCTTTAGGCATATTTGGTAATCTGTAGTTTTTGGAAACATATTTGTAAAAACCCATAATTCCCGATTTGTATTCTGGTTTAGTCTCAATTTCGGTATAATTATAAGATATGTTGTTTTTGTCTACACTTTGACCTGAAATTAATTTTCCGTTTTTATAAGTTTCTTTATATGTAATTTGTGAATTTTTAAGTGAACCTTCCCATAGATTTTCTTTAAAACCATTTTTTAATTCTCCTTTTAAATATTCATTTTCATCTTTGTCTTCGAAAAGACCATTGCCATTCACAATTTTTTGTTCTCCATTTTTGTTCCAAAATTGATTTATTTTTCGTATCGGAGCCATTTTTTTTCATCCTCAATGTATTCTCCTTCTAATTTCTTGGAACCATTTTCATACCATTCAAGATCAATCCCGTTCTCACGACCTTTAACATAATTGGTTAGTGATTTTTTATTACCGTTTTTATGATAGTAAGTTAATATTCCTTCTTTTGAGTTTCCAGTGTTATTGGTTGAAGTTCCTTCCATTCGAATTTCGCCAGAACGGTAATACTCCTGAACAGTATAGCTTTTCAACGGTAATTTAGAATCTTTGATGACTCTTATGTAAACATAATCGTCTGATTTTGTTGGTTGGCTTATTGAATCCAGATAAACAAATTTGTCAGTTGTGGAGAGATTTAATTCGTTGGTTTTTGAAACTTGTGAAACAGCCAATTTTGGCACTAAAAGAAATAGAATCGAAAATAAAATTGATTTCATAAAAAGATGGTTAGTTAAAAAGCGAATGTACTAATTTTAGTACTACAAATAAAAAATTAATTGTAATTTATTTCGCATTAACTATTGCAACCACAATTTCCTGAATTCCTTTTTTTTGTCATAATCCGCAGCTTGTTTTTCGATATTGAAATACCGATGTCCACGAGGATCGTTGCCAACTCCAGCCAAATAAGCCCAGTTGCCCCAATTGCTGCACACATCATAATCAATTAATTGTTCTTCAAAATAAGCCGCTCCCAGTCGCCAATCCATATTGAGTTCGTTGCAAAAATAACTCGCTACATTTTGACGTCCTCGATTGCTCATAAAACCAGTTTGCTTTAATTCAATCATGTTGGCATTGATAAAATCAGAAGCTGTTGTGCCGTTTATCCATTGCGAAAGTAGTTTTTGGTTCAAAAATTTGGAGTTCTGTTTTTCGGTTTTTATGCCTTCATATAAAAAGAATTTCGTTTGATGCTTTTTGAACATAAATCGAAAGAAATCACGCCATAATAATTCGAAAACCAACCAATAGGTAGAATCGTTTGCACCAAATTGTTTCTCGTATTTTTTGATTTCCTCATAAATAAAACGTGGCGAAATACAACCCATAGCCAACCATGCCGAAAATTTAGACGAATAATCCGCTCCAATCATTCCGTTGCGGGTTTCTTTGTAATTGGATAAAAATTTGGTGTCATAAAAATAATGATTCAATCTTTTTAAAGCTTCGTTTTCGCCTCCTTTGAAAGTAATGGCGGCACGACTATCTTTCTTCATTTTTTTTAAACCCAACTTTTTTAAGTCAGGCAATTCCAATGCAGGTATTTCTGGCGAATAAATTTGCAGTGGTTTGGAAAAAGGTTTTCTAATTACAGCATCTTGTTCGGTTTTTTTTCTGAAACTGGTAAACACATCGGGTATGTTTTTTATCGAAAAAGGCAAATCTTCTGCGTGATACAAAGTGCTGGTGCTGAAGGTTTCTAATTCGCATCGCAATTTGAATAATTCTTCTTGAACTCGTTTTTCGGTTTGTTTTTCTTCAAAGGCGACTTCTCTTTTGGCAAAGACTTTTTGTGCTCGATAGTGTTGTACTAGCTTGGGAATTTCTATTTCGGGTTTGCCTTTTATAACTACCAATCCAGAGCCTAAAGCTCTCAAATTCTTATCTAAATCTTTCAACGACTCCAATAAAAATTGTGCCCTGAAACTTCCTGTTTTATGAAATCCATAAGGGGTAGTTTCAAAATGAGAATCGTCTAAACAATAGACAGGAATTATTTTCTCGCTTTGCGCAATGGCTTTAATTAGTGTTTCGTTATCGGCAAGACGTAAATCGGTTTTGAACCAAACTAATGCTGTTTTCATTACAAATCATTTATGTTTTTTAAATAATAATCGGCTTGTTGTAACAATTCGGCTTTGGCTTCGGGCTGCATTTTGCGCCATACATTGTACATCATTCCAATTCTAGGATTTTTGCCCAGTTTGTCTTCGTTTTTATCATAAAAATTCCAATACAAACTATTCAACGGACACGCTTTATCGCCTGTTTTTACTGCTTTTTTATAAAAACACGAACCACAATAATGACTCATTTTGTCAATATAAGAAGCCGAACTTACATAGGGTTTTGTTCCTACAATTCCTCCATCGGCAAACTGGCTCATGCCACGGGTGTTGGTAATTTCGACCCATTCGATAGCGTCAATGTAAATGCCCAAATACCAAGCGTCTACTTCATCAGGATGAACTCCAGCCAAGAGCGCAAAATTCCCAGTAATCATCAATCGCTGAATGTGATGGGCGTAAGCAAATTTCAAGGATTGACTGATGGCGTCTTTGAGGCAATTCATTTTGGTTTTACCCGTCCAGAACCAATCGGGCAATTTTTCTTGATTATCAAAGTAATTCATCGTAGCAAATTCGGGCATTTTGTACCAATAAATGCCTCGCATATATTCGCGCCAACCAATAATTTGTCGCACAAATCCTTCGAGTTGGTTGTATTCTATTTCGTCGGGGCGATTTTTCCATTCTTCTATAGCTTTTTCAATAACTTCTTGTGGCGAAATCATTTTAATGTTCATCGAAAACGAAATCCGAGAATGATACAAAGACCATTCGTTGGGTGTCATCGCATCTTGATAACTTCCAAAGAGCGATAAACATTCCCTAACAAAAAAATCTAATAACTCTAGCGATTGACTTCTGTTTATAGGCCAAACAAAATTTGTGGCATCAATGGTTCCAATGGTTTTGATGTCGGTTTTATTAATTTCTGAAACTATTTTCGAAACATCATTATCGAAAACTAGGGGCGAAGTGGGTTTGTGGTTTTTGGGTAATTTTTTACGATTATCGCCATCATAATTCCATTTTCCAGTTAGCGGTTTGTCGCCTTGCATCAATACGTTGTGTTTTTTTCGCATTTTATGATAAAAACTTTCCATCAAGAATGTTTTCTTCCCTTCAAAAAAAGCACCCAATTCGTTTCTCGAACTCATAAAATGCTCCGAATCGAATGTTTTTGTTGGAATCGAGAGCGTTTTGCAAAAGTTTTTCAATAATTCATCCAATCGGAATTCATCGGGCAATTGGTATTCGAAATTGGTAAATTGATGTTTGTCTATAAGATATTGAATGTTTTTGTCAAAGGTTTGCAAGTTGTCAGCATCATTCAAATGCAAATAAATGACCTGATGCTTTTTTGATTTTAATTCGTTAGCAAAATTTCGCATAGCCGCAAAGAAGGCTGTAATTTTCTGTATGTGATGTGTGGCATAATCGGTTTCGGAACGGATTTCCATCAATACATAAGTGACGGAATCATCTACGGTTTGAAACCAAGAATGATTGCTGTTGAGTTGATCGCCGAGTATTAATCGTAGGGTTTTTGACATTTTGTTGTTTATTTGCCGCAGATTCACAGATTTTAAAATGAATTAAATCTGCGAATCTGCGGCTAATTTTTTATTTATTCATTCATTCTACATTTATCACTACAATACTTCACTTCGTCCCAAACTTTTTCCCATTTTTTGCGCCAAGCGAATGGTTTTTGGCAAACGATACAAATTTTATGGGGTAGGTTTTGTTTTTTTACTCCTCGCATTTTTGGGTTTATTAGGGTTCGAAACGTGTTTTTGCAAAATTCGCTTGCCTTCTTGTTTTACTTCGTCTTTTTTGCGGAAACTCCACACGATATCGCTGGCATATTTTCGGGTTTCTTCAATGTTTACAATGGGTTCAGGATAATAAACTCCTATTTTACAATTATAAAATTGTTGTTCTAATTCGTTCATCTTCCATGGTTCGTGTAATAAGTCAACTGGAATTTCGGCTAATTCGGGCAACCATTTTTTGATAAAAACCCCTTCCGAATCATGTTCTTGCGAGTTTTTTATCGGACTGTAAATTCGAATCGTGTTAATACCCGTTGTTCCTGATTGCATTTGAATTTGCGGATAGTGAATTCCGGGTTCGTAATCCAAAAATTGTCGTGCCAAAAAATGCAATTCCCGCCAATCTTGCCAAAGATTAAAAGTGAAAAACGAAACCACCATTGCCCGCATTCTAAAGTTAATATAACCCGTTGCAACCAAGCATCGCATACACGCATCAACAATAGGAACGCCCGTTTTGCCTTCTTGCCAAGCCTTGATATAGGCTTCGTTTTTGGGTTTAATTAAAACATCATAAGCCCGATTGACGTTTTCAAATTCCATTCGGCATTCGTCTTCAAATTTTTGCATAAAATGACAATGCCAGTGTAATCTTGATACAAAATTGAGAATGGCTCGCTTGTTTTTGGCAGTTTCATAAAACTGATTCGTGTATTGATAAACGGCTCGCATACTGATGTTTCCGTAAGCTAGATATGGCGACAATCTACTACAACCAGTTCGGCTCAAAGCCGGTTTCGAGATGTGTTTGCTGTAATTGACATAGCGTTCTTTGACAAAACTGTTCAGATACCGCCAGGCCAAATCTTCGCCTCCTTGCTGGAAATTTTTGTTGGGAGTTGTGATTTCTGTTGGCAAATTGGCTCCTTTAATTTGGTTATAAAAATCTAAATCCAATGATACCAAATTCAATTCAGATTCTTTTACAATTTTTGGTTCGGCTCGCATTACGTTTTCCCAACGTTTGTCCCAATCGCTTCTTGATTTTAGTTTTCGAATTACGCCGTGCAGTTGAAATTCTTTCCAGACAATGTTTTTATCATTAAAGAATTTTTGCATCGAAATGTCTCTGTCGAAAGTCAATTTGTTGCCAATTTCTTGGTGCGAAAAAACGGCGTTGATTTCAAAATTTTTGATTAATTCTTGAAAAACAGTTTCTACTTCATTGTGAAAAAAGTAAATTTCAGTATCAAAAATGTTCAATTTTAGTTGTAAATCTTGAATGGATTCGTAAATAAACCGCCAATGCCGCACATCAGCATCATCATAATTCATAACCGATGGTTCAAAAAAATAAACCAACAATAAAGGTAATCCAGATTGATGGGCATGAAACAAAGCTTCGTTGTCAAAGAAACGTAAGTCGCGTTTGAACCAAACAATATTGATGGCGGGTTTATTCAATTTTTTGCGGTGTTTTTTATAAAAGAGAAGTTAATTCTTTATCAGGTTTTGCATAGCTCAAACGGTCTAATTGAACGGTTTTGTGATAACTATCCAATCCTGAACAAGTGATGGTATTTGCCTTTTCGAGATCTATAAATCCATCTTCGTTAAGGCAGTTTTCAGGAACATACACTTCTTTGATTTCGCCAATAATCATTATGGTATTGTTGATAGCAATATCGATTCGCTCTTTGAATTCAACGCCAAATTGAACGTTACTTTCTGCAACAAAAGGCGCTTTGAAGTTGTTTTTATATACTGCTTGCAATCCAGTTGCGTTAAATTCAGAAATATCAGGATTATATCGAGCCGAGGTTTGGTGTGCTTGTTGGTATATATTTTCGTTGATGTGATTGATGGTATAAAAACCAGTTTCCATGATATTTCGCAGCGTGTCACGCTCTGGTGGACTTGGTCTAAAAAGCAAAGCAATCAAAGCCGGATTGGCACCAATATGAAAAATGGAACTAAAAATTCCCAGATTGGTTTGTCCTTCATTATTGATAGTTCCTAACAAAGAGACACTTTTGAATCCGCCCAAACTGTTAATAAAATGGACTCTTTTTTGTTTTTCCATCTTCTGTATTTCCTCAAAAGAAATGTGTTTTTTCATTTTTTGATGTCTTTTAATTTATGTGAATCCATTTTTTGTCGCTATTCAATTGAAAAGTTCCGATGTGTTCTTTGTTCCATTCTTTTGGTGAAATGATGGACAAAAAATAAGTTCCATCTTCTTTTAAATACAGATGATAGATTTCGCCAACAATAGGTTCGAATGAAAATTTTGCGTTATAAATCAATTCGTTCCATTGGTATTCGTCCATCAATTTTTTGTATTGCAGTTTCAGTTCGTTGAATTTGCTTTCAAACTCTTTGTTGACATTGCTAATGCCTCGGTTTTTCCAAGAAACTACGTCGTCTGTTTTGATTATTGGTGCGCCAACACTAGTTGCATAAGGTAAAACACTGGCATTGTATCCGTTTTCTATCGAAAAAACAACATTATCGGGTATTTCTTTTTTCATTATCGTTTGCTTATTTTATTACTAGAAATGGCTCTTTGTCGGTTGCATTTAAAGCGGTCTATGTTTTCTGAACGTTTGGCTTGATGCTTGGTTTTGCAATTCTCGACACGCTTTCGCCACAATTTGTAACTCGAAAATTTGAGTTCTTTTTTCATCAACGCTTTCACGTCGGCTTCTGTGAGTCCGAATTGAAATTTGATGGCGTCAAAAGGGGTGCGGTCTTCCCAAGCCATTTCGATAATGCGATCAATAGCTATTTCAGAAAGCGATTCTTTTGTTGGAAGAGGAATTGGATAGTTTGACATTTTGTTTAACTTATTTAAAACAAAGATAAACAAAATAAATAATTAGATTTAAAATTCTATTGTATATTTAAAATAAAAAAATCCGTTATTCAAAATTGAAGTAACGGATTAGAGGAGAAATGATATGTATTTTAAAACAGTTTTGCAATTACTGCATTCACAAATTCTAAAAACCGTTCATCAGCTTCTGTAAACGGATTCAGAACGTGGCTGTCAATATCGATTTGTCCAATGTTTTCGCCATTTACAAAAAGAGGCACAACAATTTCTGATTTTACAGTAAAGCTACAAGCGATATAATTGTCTTGTGCAGCTACATCTGGAACCACAAAATTGGCATTGGAAACTGCTACTTGACCGCAAATGCCTTTGCCAAAAGGAATTACAGTATGATCTGTTTCGGCTCCAATGTAGGGACCAAGATGTAGTGTTTTAGTTTCGTGATTGGCAAAATAAAAACCTACCCAATTATAATAGGAAATAGAATCGCTCAAGAGTTTGCAAATTTCCAAGAGTTTTTCTTCTCTAGAAAGGCTTGAATTTAAAGTGATTTCAGTTACTTTTGGTTTTAATTCTTCGAAAGTCATATTCTTTTTTTAGGTAAAAGTATTCGAATCAGATGATTTAATTTTATATAAATTTGTTAAAAATTTAGTTTTGAAAAAATATTTAATTCTCTACAAGCCGTTTTTGCTTTTTTTAGGAAAGTTTCTGGTGACCTATCTGATTTTGACTTTTGTTTATGAGAGTTATCTTGGTCAGTTTGATGTGTCAAAATTTGAGGCGGATAGTTTTACAGAGTTGGTTGCCCAACAAACCAAATCAGTTATGCTATTTTTTGATGCAGATGTCAGAACCACTCCTAACACCAAGGAAGCAGCAGTAAATTTATTTTATAATGGAAGACATATTGCTCGTATTATTGAAGGTTGCAATGGTTTAAGCGTGATTATTTTATTTGTTTCTTTTATTGTTGCTTTTTCGGGAAAAATGAAAGCAACTGTTTTGTACATTCTTGGCGGAAGTGTACTCATTCATATTTTGAATGTGGCTCGAATTGCTATTTTATGTGTTTTGTTGTATTCTTTTCCGCATCAAGAACATATTCTGCACGGCGTAGTTTTTCCATTGTTTATCTATGGAGTTGTTTTTATTTTATGGGTTATTTGGGTCAATAAATTTTCGAAGTATGCTACAAAAACTGCTAAATAATAAAGTAAAAATTCTGTTACTGATCTTGCTGGTGCTTTTGTTGGCTTTGGTAAGAGCTTATGAAAGTGTTTTGTTTTACGATCCTTTTTTGGTCTATTTCAAAAAAGAATACTACAGTTTACCTTTGCCAGAAATCAATACTGTTTCCTTATTTTTCGGAATTGCTTTTCGATATTTTTTAAATACTATAATCTCTTTGGCTATAATTTATGTAGCTTTCAAAGATTTAGAAGCCATTAAATTTGCCTCAATTTTATATGTTTTGTTTTTTGTAATTCTTATTGTTGCTTTCTTTTTGGTACTCAATTTTATTGGAGAAACCAGTAAAATGCCATTATTTTATATTCGACGATTTCTGATTCAACCTATTTTTTTGCTGTTGTTTTTGCCTGCTTTTTATTTTCAAAAGCAAAATCAGTAATTTTTATTTTAACAAAAAATTGGTTTCGGTTTTTGAATAAAGCTTTAATTTTGCACAATGAACTTCAAAAAGCACATTAGTATTTTTCTAGCTTTATTCCTGTTGGTTTCCAATGTGGGATTTGCTATAGATGTGCATTATTGCGGAGGAGAAATAGCTTCTGTAAAACCTGTTTTCTGGAAAAAAGCTGAACTCCAAGACATAAGTTGTTGTCCTCCGAAAGCTACTGCTAGTATTGAAAAAAAAGACAGTTGTTGCAAGGATAAAGTGTTGAAATTCCAAAAGAAATCCGAAAATACTACTGTAACTTCTATTGCCTTTCACTCTAATTTTGTTTTCTTATTCGAAGAATGGAAACCTATTGTTTTTGCTAAAACTTCCAATTTCAAAAGCAGCGAAATCACTTCTTATTATTGCGATGCCAATGCGCCGCCGCTGTTTCAATTATACCATCAATACATTTTCTACGTCTGATTCTAATGTTTATTAAGATCAAGCCTTCGTTGGTTTGAAACTCTTTTAAAAACATTAAAATCTATATAATGAAAAAACAAATTTCAATACTTTTATTGATGCTGTTTTGTGTCTTCAATTCTTATTCGCAAGACAGTTTGCTAGAAGTAAAAGTACAATCGCAGCGTAAAAGTTTGCAAAAATCTTCGAAGATTACGGCAAACACAACCTTGCTAACCAGTAAGGAATTGCTCAAAGCGGCTTGTTGTAATCTCGCCGAAAGCTTTGAAACCAATCCTTCAATCGATGTGAATTTTTCGGATGCTTTGACGGGAACCAAGCAAATCAAAATGCTAGGTTTGACCAGTCCGTATTTGATGATTACTGAAGAAAATATTCCATCAGTTCGAGGTGCTTCTCAAGCCTACGGACTTTCTTTTACGCCGGGAACTTGGGTCGAAAGTATCCAAATCACAAAAGGAGCGGGTAGTGTTGTCAACGGCTACGAAAGTATTTCGGGACAAATCAACACCGAATTAATTAAACCGGTCAATGACATTCCTTTTTTCTTGAATGCTTATGGTTCGACCGACAGCCGTTTTGAATTGAATACGCATTTCAATACCAAAATTTCAGATAAATGGGCGAGTAGTATGTTCGTTCATGGCAATACCCGAATTGCCAAAAACGATATGAATGACGATGGTTTTTTGGACAATCCATTGGCAAAACAAATCAATGTTTTGAATCGTTGGCAATATACCGATGCCGAGAAAGGCTGGGTAAGTTTTATCAATTTCCGTTATATGAATGACGAAAAACAAACGGGTGAAATGGATTTTGACCCAAAGAAAGATAAAGGAACGACTAGTTTTTGGGGTTCCGAAATCAACACGGAGCGTTTTAATGTATCGGCTAAACTGGGTTATGTTTTTCCAGAAATGCCGTATCAAAGTATTGGCTTTCAAAACGCTTTTGACAGTCACAATCAAGATTCTTATTTTGGTTTGAACCAATACAACATCAAACAAAGTAGTTATTATTCGAATTTGATTTTCAACTCGATTATCAATAACACGATGAACAAATTTGCAACGGGTTTGAACTTTACTTACGATAAGTATCAGGAATTTGTGAACGTGACGGATTATAGCAGAATTGATAACTCCGTTGGGGCTTTCTTTGAATACACATTTGACAACAGTTCAAATTTTAGTTTTATAGCTGGTGGACGAATCGATAATCACAATCGTTTAGGAGTTTTTGTTACACCAAGATTACACGCCCGATACAATCCTTGGGCGAAAGGCGTTTTGCGAGCTTCGGCAGGAAGAGGAAAACGTTCTGCCAATATTTTTGCTGAAAATCAGCCTCTTTTTGCGAGTTCTAGAGCTTTTGAAATTTTGGATTCCAACGGAAAAATTTATGGTCTAGATCCTGAAATCGCTTGGAATTACGGCTTGAGTTTCAATCAAGGATTTTTTGTTTTTGGTAAAAAAGTCGATGCTGGTTTTGACCTTTACAGAACCGATTTCAAAAATCAAGTAGTGGTCGATTTATATACGCCGACAGTGATTCCAGGGACGCATCAGGCTTTATTCTACAATTTAGATGGGAAATCTTTTGCTAATAGTTTGCAATTAGACTTTAATGTAGAATTGGCAAAACATCTTGATTTAAGAACCGCTTATAAATATTACGACATTCAAACCGATTATTTGAGTGGAAGAAGCGAAAGACCTTTGCAAGCCAAACATCGCTTTTTTGGAAATGTAGCTTATGAAACCCACATTGATGACAAAGGAAAACAGTGGAAATTTGATTTCACTTACAATTGGATGGGCGAACAAAAATTACCAGAAACGGCATCAAATCCAGTGGAAGATAGGCTTCCAGAATATTCGCCTTCTTATTCTTTGATGAATACCCAAATTACTAGAATTTTTTCTCCTACTTTTGAAGTCTATGTTGGCGGTGAAAACATTGGAAACTATAGACAAGAAAAAGCGATTGTGGGTAGCGAAAATCCTTTTGGTTCTACATTTGATGCTTCTATTGTTTATGCGCCAGTTTTTGGACAAATGTATTATGCGGGGCTTCGATATAAAATAAAATAAGGGCAATGAGAATTGCAAAAATCAATTTCAATAACAATTAAAGAAATTAAATTATGAAAAATATTTTTTTAGGAATGATGTTACTAATGGTAGCACTTTCTACACAAGCACAAGCTAAAAAGAATAAAAACGCCAAATATACCGTTATGGTAAACGGTAATTGCGAACAATGCCAAAGACGCATTCAAAAAGCGGCTTTCTCTGTAGCTGGCGTAAAAATGGCCAATTGGAATATCGAAACCCATAAATTAGACGTAACTCTTAATGAAGAAAAAACTTCGATCAGTGAAGTCAAAAAGGCTGTGGCCAAAGTAGGTCATGATGCTGGAGAAGTACGATCAACACAAGAAACTTACGATAAATTGCACCATTGTTGTCAATACGAAAGAGAGGAAATTAAGAAATAGATTCTTTTGATTTTCTTTTAATGAGTTACGATAAGTTTAAGGAAAAATGAATTGTATTAAAGTTTTACTAAAAAGGCAGAAATACACTGTTTTAATGATGCTGTTTTGGTAAACAATACCTATTTTTACCCACAAAATTTTAAAATAATTTTATGAATGATTTCGATTGGGGGCAATTAATTAACCCTGAATTTTATATTACTTTGAAACTTGGTGGAATCCAAATAGGATTATACATGGTTTTGTTTATTGTTTTTGCAGAAACAGGACTTTTTGCAGGTTTTTTTCTTCCAGGCGATAGTTTGCTTTTTCTAGCAGGAATTTATAACCGAGAGTTGCTTCAAACCATTTTTGTATTGGAGAATGGTTTTCTGAATGTGACTATATTGTCAGTTTTAGTAGCAGTTGCAGGTATTTTTGGCAATATGGTAGGCTATTGGTTTGGTGCTAAAAGCGGTGTTTATTTGTTTAAAAAAGAAGATACTTTTTGGTTCAAGAAGCATTACTTATTACAGTCCAAAGATTTCTTCGAAAAGTATGGCGGTAAAGCGATTATTTTTGCTAGATTTTTGCCAATTTTCAGAACTTTTGCTCCGATAGTGGCAGGAATTGTTGCCATGGACAAAAAGAAATTTATGTTCTATAATATTTTGAGTTCTTTTTTATGGTCGTTTCTATTAATATTTTCAGGACATTATTTGTATGGTCTGTTCAAAGAGCAATGGGGAATTGATTTGAAAGAACACATCGAAAAGATTATCATCATTATTATTTTAGCATCGACTTTACCAGTGATATTCAAATTGTTGAAGAAAAAAGTAAAATCATAGTACAGCATTTATTGACTAGTAAACCGCAATAGTAATGTTGCGGTTTTTTTATACTAAAAATTTAAAATAATTCTTTTTTGTGCTTCCTTCGAATGTGGTAATTATACTAATTAAAATGGTTTTTATGAAACTGGTGGTGCAGTGTTTTTTATAATTTTGACTATCAAATAATTAAAAAAAATCATGATAGAGAAAATACAAGGACTGCCAGATAATATGGTTGGTTTTAGAAGCGAAGGGGAAGTGGTAAAAGAAGATTTAGAATTTGTTACTGAAGAAGTGAAACTTTTAGTTGAAAAAACAGATAAATTGAATTACCTCCTTTTTCTAGATAATTCGCCAGCTGATTTTACATTAGGGGCTTGGTTGCAAGATGCTTTATTGGGTATAAAAAATATTACCAAATGGAATCGAGCTGCAATTGTAACAGATTCGCAAACAGTAATAGATTTAACAGATGTGTTTAGCAAAATTATGCCAGGCACATTTAGAGGTTTTAAGAAAGCAGAATATCATCTTGCTATTGATTGGACTTCTGAAAAAATTGATTTAGAATAGTTTAAAATAGAATGTTTTTAGATTAAAAAAGCAGCATCAAAAAACTTTGATGCTGCTTTTTTAGGTTTAGTTTACTTGATTAAAAAGGATAACCAATAGCAATATTCAAAATCAAATTGTCTTTCCGCCAAGGACCACTTCCAAAATCGATGTTGTCTATTACCCAATTGCTTCCGTTAACGGGATAAGGTTGACGAATAGGGAAGGCCAAATCTGTTCGGAGGACTAAAAATGAAAAATCGAAACGCAATCCAGCACCTACGCCAACGGCAATTTGTTTCATGAAATCTTTGGTAAATTGACCGCCAAGTTTATTTGGATTTTCGTTTAAGAGCCAGATATTTCCAGCATCGGCAAACAATGCGCCATCGACAATGCTGAATAATTTAGTTTTATATTCTGTATTGAATTCTAATTTTATATCTCCAGATTCATCGGGCAGAAAAGTAGAATTAGTTGCTGTAGGTTGATAAATTCCTGGGCCAATGGATTGTGCTCTGAAAGCTCTTAAACTATTAGCACCACCAACAACAAATTGTCTGGAGGAAGGCATTTCAGTGTTATTTCCGTAAGCAAAACCTGCTCCTGCGATTATTCTTGAGGCTAGTTTGCTGTTTTCGCCTAACTTTAAATAATGCCTTAAATCAGCTTTTACCTTTATATATTGGCTGAAAGGCACATCAAAAAATTGGATGGTATCGCCTTTTTTTACGTTTGCTTTTCTGATTAATCCTGTTATATTTCCAGCTAAATCCAATTCGCCATTAAAATAGAAAGTGTTTTTTTTCCTTTTTTGCATGGTGTTGGTAAACGTATAATTGTAAGTTGGACCGAAAATAAGTTGTTTTTCGATGACTTTTGAAAGTGAAGGATTGGCTAAAATTTCTTGTTGGTACAATTCCGTTACTTCGTTTGGACTAACATAATTGATGTTTACCACTTTCAAATCGTGTTCAGCTCTCGCACTTTCTTTCCACAGATAACCAAAAGAGGTTTTGAAAGAATTTAGTGAGTAGAGTTGCGCTCGGTTTTGACGTTCATAACTGATAGCCATTTTGGTTTTAGGAACAAATTCACTGGAATTTTGCCAAGTAAAAGGTGCTACTAATCGAGGCAATATTAAACTGGCTTCTCCTCCAAAACTATAAATATTGTAGCCTCCATTTTTTCCACCTACCTGAAAATCGGCACCACCAAATAAAGAAAGGGTGAACAATTCAGCACCGCCCAGAAAGTTTCTGTTATTCCAATTGATTTTTGCGTTGGTTCCAGTATATCCAGCCGAATTGGTGCTAGCTCCTAACTCAAAACGGATGAATTTTTTGGGTAATAAGGTCAAATAATAATAAGCATCCAAAGTATTGGGAATTGAATCCGATACTTTGAATTCGTTTTTTACAAACTTGAAAGTGCCTAAATTCACAAATCGATTTAAGGATAGATTGTGGTTTTTTCGATTGTAAAAATCACCTTTTTTGAAATACAAAGTACGATCATAGACTCTAGGGTTAAAGGTTTTTGCCGAATCAATGATGGTAAAATCTTTGTATTGCAGTATGTCATCTTTTTTGTAAGTAGCACTGTCTTTTAAAATCGAATAATTGGGATATACAATAATATTATTTATCGTATAAGCTTGCTTGGCTTTGTCTGGTGTTTCGTCTTTTATTTTTAGTTTGATATTCACTTCTTGATTGCCTTTGGTACTGTCAACCTGTGCCAAAATATAATCGGGATTAAAGAAATAAAATCCTTTTTCTTTGAGTCGGGCATCTATGCGTTCGCGTTCTAATTTTATAGTTTCTAAATCATACGGATTGCCTGGTACCAAAAGGCTTCTTCGTTGCGTTCGGCTAATGGCTTTTCCTAAATCGGTAGAATCATTTGGAAAAGAAATCTCCTTAATTTTGTATTGTTTGGAAAGGATAATTTTGTATTCTGCTGTAGCACGACCTCCTTTTCGGGTAGAATCCGATTGTGCTCTGGCTTTGAAATAGCCTCTATTTTCGATATAATTTCTTAAAACGGAGGAATTGTATTCTAAATCGACTTGGCTGAATAAAACTGGAGCTTCTCCTACTTTGGTTCGCAACCAATGACGAATTCCTTTTTCTTTTTTAGGTTTTCCTGCCAGATTATAGATTAATAATTTGGGTCTCAATCCCAATATTTGCTTGTTAGGTTTGGGACGCAAAAGTGTTTTTAGTTCTGTTTCAAGTGCTTTTCGGTCTTTTCTTTTGATAATTGAATCCTCAATTTTTACCGAACCATCTGTATATAACAAATCGCCTTTGGGCAAATATTTAGTATTGCTGCATCCTAAAATAAAGAAGCAGCACCATAGCAAAAGATATTTTGAATAGTTCATTTTCATTGGTTTTCTTTCTTTTTTTGCTTCTCTTTCTCTGCTTTCTTTTTCTCTGCTTTCTTTTTCTCTTTTTGCAGTTTTTCTTTTTTGGTAATTTCAATTTCTTCAGCACTTTTTTTGAAAAGCTCTCTGAAATGATTGTACTCCATCGTGATGACAAAAACAGCACCCGTTTCTACCACTTCTCCTTGAATGGCAACTTGGTATTCGTTTTTTCGATACACTCGAATCATGTATCGCCCATCTTTGCTCAATTGGTATTCTAATGAGGCATCTCCAGCAATATTAGCGGCATCTTCATTGGCTCGTTCGTCTCCCTCTACACCAAAACTACTGCCTACAGTTACTTTCAATCGGTCATTCAAAAGTTTTTTAGAAATGCCAACATTCAAATCGGTTCTGGTTTCTTTGGCACCTGAAGTAAAATCTTCTGTCGATTCTAAATCAAATTCCAGTTGCACTCCACTTATTAAATCACCAGCCATATCATTTAGCTGTTGCGAAAGGATTTTGCTAGCACTTTGTCGAGCGAGATATTCGGCACTCGTACTACCACTTTCACTGGCAAAAGGATTTTCTCCCACAAATCTGTTCAGTAATAAGAGTGCAAAAACTTGTTTGTTCAATTCTGATGGATCTTGTCTTAATTGCTCCAATTTTCCTTGTGAAGTAGTAATAATATCTGATGAAACGCCGTAATTACCATCGGGTAAAACAATGTCAAAACTAATTTCAGGCTTCAATAATTCGCCATTCATCTTCAATAAAGTTTGAAAAGGAATCTTCTGTTTGTAGGTATTTCTCACTTCGGGAGTAACAGTTCCCAATTGATCGCCCAATAAATCCAAAGGAGCGGTATTGATATTATAGACTGCCGTAATATTGACATTTGCCATAGTCGGCTCGCCATTCCAAATGATATAACTGCCTTTTTGAATATCAAATTTTCGTCGAATCATGTTGAAATTCATTTCATAAGCACCATCACTAAACTCGTATTTCCCTGTCAAAGTAGTTTTTCCAGAAGGATCAATTCCGCCAGAAAGTTCTGCTTCACCTTTCAAATTCAAGTAATCGCCATTGCCTTTGTCGATAACCAAAGTAAGTTCGGCTTCTTTGTCGATAGAAATCGTGACTGCCACATCCATTCCAATTAATTGCGATTGATTGAGTTTGTTTTGCAAATTCACGGTTTGTTTCAGATACACATTGTCTTCATCTACAAATTCAACAATGCCTTCTCTATCTACAATCGACGGATCGGATTGCGGAAGAACAACAGAAAATTTAGTTTCCTCATTAATGGTGATATTTCCTTTAACGATAGGGTTTTCGAGTGTTCCTTCAATCTTTAATTTAGTATCCAAAAATAAATCGCCGTAGAACATTTCATTATCTGCAGCTGTAGAGTTTATGGCTCTGAAATCATCTGCTTTTACAGCCAAATCAAATTGATAATCCGTAAAATTTTTAGAAATTATTTTTCCGTTTACACTCAATTCGTTTTTGTTTTCGTCCGTTAAAGTAAAATTATCAAAGTTGATAGTTTCATTGCTTAAAGCAATTTTTTCGTCATTGATGTTGAAAAAAGAATTCAGTTTTGTAACTCTAAAACCAGCGTCCTTAAACAATAATTCGCCATTCACTTTAGGTTCAGCAGTCGTTCCAGTGATTTTAAATTGTCCTGATAAAGTTCCTTTTCCTTCCGAAATATTGCCCATCGAAAAGCCTTGAATACTTTTGATGTTTAATTGATTAATGTCTAAATTCAAATCGAAATTTCCGTTGTCGGTTATGTATTTTCCTAATAGTTCAAGGTCGTTTCCTTCGCCTGAAAGCTTCATATTTGCCGAAAGTACATTGGCGGTTTTATTGTCAATTTTTAGACTGATATCGCCAACAGCTTCTCCCTGAAAAACAAATTTATCAATTGTCAAATCCGAAGTGAAAGTAGGGTTGGTCACCACATTATCAATTACTGCCGAACCATTTATTAAACCATCCATCAAAAGTTTTTCTTTTTTAACCATATTCAAAATAGTTTCGATTTTGAAATTGACAAAATCTACTTTTAATGGCGCATTGTTCTGATTGCCTTGCGATTGAATTTTAAGTTCATTACCTGAATTATCTAAAAAAAATTTATTGATATAAAGTCTTTTATCGCCAAATTCAATCGAATTATCTGCGTTAATATTCCATTTGTCATAGTTTAAAACTAAATTTTCAGGATTTAATTTTACTACATTTTTTGCATCTTGATGAAGTAATTCTCCAGCGATAAAATATTGATCTTTCTGGTCGGCATCTTTCACTTGCAAAGCATAGGTAAGAATGTTGTTTTCTGCTTTTCCAGATAAGTTGGTAAATGGAATTTTAAATTGCCCGCCTTCAATAGTACCTACTGAAACTTGATATTCCAAGGCTTTTTCTTTGGTTTCCATATTTATTTTACCGTCAGAAATCGTGTTATTGGCATAAATAATTCTTGGAATTGCTCCTTTTACGATAAGGGTGTCACCAACAGAATTATACCTTCCAGAAATTGTTATGGGTTCTAATCCTGTCAATTTTGGAACCAATTGGTGCAAAATAGGATCGTTTTGAACCGAAATATTGAAAGTCAAACGTTGATTTTGAGCATTAGTTTTTGGTTTTCTGTCTTGAATGTTGATGTATTTTGAAACTGAATTTTGAATGGCATCAGCCAAAGTGGTGAGTTTGTATTTTCCATCAATTTCGGCTTTTATAAATTGAGAACTGATTTTGATGTTGTTTTTAGTTGCATCCGAAAAAGCGACAATTTTAATGGAATCTAAAACAATTGGATCGGCATCTTGCAAAATTTGAATATTGGATGTGGCTATTTTTCCGTTCAAATAGTCAGGATTGCTGTTGCTAATATCAGCGGCAATATTCCCTCTAATTTTCATTGGTCCAGCGTGTAGATTTAGTTTTTCTAAATCGGCAATATCTAGGTTTAGGTTTAATTTTACCGCTGGATATTTGTCTTTGAAGCCGCCATTAGCAGCAAGTAAAAATTTTAAATTCGGATCATTGCTATTCGCTTTCACATTGAAATTACCTTTGGCAATAGCACCTTTTAAAGAAATATTAGAATAAATATATTTGTTGAAATCCGCTTTTTTGACAATAGCTTCTAATTGTGCATTAGCGGTTTGAGGATTCAATCCTTGTCCTTTGACTTTTGTATTTAGCGTGATTTTGCCTAATGAATCATTTTGGATTAATCGTCCTAAATTAAAATCCTGAAACGAAATTGTAGCATCGTATTTTTCACGGTTTTTAACGCTATTGTCGAACAAAGCATCAACATTGGCTTTGCCGTAATTGCTGTTCAAAGCTAGTTTGGTTTTGAAATTTGCGATACCACCTTTGAAATTTCCCTTGAGTTGCAATTGCTCTGGTAGTCGAATGGTTTTAGGTAAAGTATTAGCAGGGACAAAAGAAATAATATCTTTTGATGAAGTTGTTAGGTTTTTGATATCCAAATCAAAAAAAGCTTTTTCAACATCGGGTAAGCCTTTGATTTTTCCTGAAACAGAAATTTTTGTAGAACCAATTCCTTGTATTTGAAAATACGGAATCGTCAAGTCTTTTATCTTTCCATTCAAACGAGAATTGATGTATAAAACCGCATTCGGATTAGAATTAAAAGGATTTGTTTTTTGAAGTTGAGGTGCAAAAAGCAAAATATCTTTGAACCCAATTTTTGCCTGATTCATATTGGCTTGAATTCCCAAATCGCCAGTGTTTTTCGAAATCGATGCAATAGATTGATAGTTCACTTTTATTTGATCTTGTAAAAGTGTTTGAGGGGTTTTTAGATATAAATTCTTGAGATAAGCCTGTTTTGGTCCATAAAAAAATTGGGTTTTGAGTTGTTGAATTTTCAATCCGCTTTTTTCATTTACGGTTAACGATTTTAGGTTTCCAGAAATCGTGTCATTTCCATAATAAATTTGTTCCGCTTTCGTGTTCAAACTATTCAAATTAAGATGGCTGTAATCGATACCGTTTTTTAGTGCTGGCGATTGCATGTCATCAAATTGAAAAGCAATATTTTGCAAATCGAGCTTTGCTAATTTGACTTTCCAGCTTTGTTTTGGAAGCGAAGTCGAGTCTAAATTGGGTGTTTTTATAGGCGTATCTTTTTTGCCAAACAACAAATTTCCTTTTAGGTTTTTAACTTCAAAAGATTTGAAATCAAACTTTTGATTTTGGATATCCAAATCATTGACCAACAGTTTTAGACTTCCTAAAGTTAAACCCGAATTCATTTTAGAATCTTTATTGTCGTATAAAATGGCGATTTTAGATAAACTAATTTCGTTTAATTCTAAATTGAAATCACTTCTTTTGGCAATCGTATCAGCAGTTTTAACGGAAACTTCCGCAATTTTTTCGACTAAATCCTGATTTAAAACGACTTTTAATCCTTGCAAATCGATATTTGGAATGTTGAAATCCATTTTGTCTAAATCGAATTTTTTGAATTGAGTTGCAAATTTATCGAGTTTTACCTTGATGTCATTCTTGGATAAATCGTCTTTGAATTGGAATTTAATATTCTTTAAATCGACATTCACCACTGAAATCACAAAAGGTTTACTGTCTGGTTTTTTGGGTTCAGTCGAGGCAAAAGCTTTAATGATGTAGTCAAAATTAAATACAGAATCTTTATTTCGGGAGATATTTGCGGTTACATTTTCGAGTGCAACAGAGTTGATTTCGACTTCGTTGCTTAAGAGTTTGAACAAGTCAATATCCACTTCCAATCGTTTGCCGCTCAATAAAGTATCTTTGTTTTGATCTTCAAAATAGAAACCTTCCAGCACAATGTTTTTGGGAAAACTTATCGCAATTCGGTCTAACGTAGTTTTGGTTTTAATTTTGTTGTTGAGGTAAGTTATCGCCTTGTCTTTAGCAAAATTTTGAACAGCGGGAACTTGAATCAGAACGATGAGCAGGAGCAAAAAACCAACAATCGCAACTGTACACCAAAGTAAAATACGAAGTGCTTTTTTTGCAAGTAGAAGTAGTTTTGGACTCATAAATGTCAGGAATCTTTAATCATCAAAGGTGCAATAACGGTCACTTTATTAGTTATATAATTCCTATAATATTTTTTAAAATTATAAGATTAATCTAAAGCAAAATCGTTTTGTAATCTGTATGATTTTAATATCTGACCAATTTAATCATTCGTTTTTAATTAATTCAGTAATCAGTATTAAATTCCTGATTGGTTTTGAAATTCATTAGATTAAGGATTCAAAACAGGGATTTTTTTCATTAAAGAAATTAATTTTCCATCTTCTGAAAATCCTTCTAGTAAGACTTGAATTTCTTTGTTGTCACTTTTTGGCAACTTAATTTCGAAATTGGGATCTTCTTTTAGAATGATGTTGGGTGACCAATTCAAGGTACCAAAATAAGCGTTTTCATTAGTGGATGGAAATTGAGAGATTTTGTATTTTAGAGTTGGTGCAAAAGCTCGGGTTACTATTAAGGAAGCATATTTAGTTTTGAAATACTCGTCTTTACCTTTTAGTTTTTTCAAGAAAATTTTGATTGTTCCATTGCCTACATTGTAAGTGTCTGAAGAGCCAGACTGATCAATATACACTTCGTCAATTTCATTCATGTACAGATTGAACAATTGATTGTTGTCTAAAACCAAATCATTGTCAATAAAAACAGATGGTGTTACGCCATTTCCCATCCGATTGCTTCGGATAAAAACTTCGCCAGTTTCAGGATTTATACCAGATTTATAACCATTTCGGTTTAGGAAATCTAACAATCTGCCAAAATCATTTTCTTTGATTTTAAATGCAGTGGCAAAACCACTCATGTCTTTTTTATGGATTAAAGCATTTTTTTTACTTTCGCTTTTGATGGAAACTTCAGCTAAATTAATGGTTTTGTCTTCTAAATTAATGGTCGAAAAAGTGAATGTTTTTCCTGTAATTTTCTCAATAGGACAATTGGTTTTTTCAAACCGTGGATCCAATTGAAATTTAGTCTCTTTAGAAGCCACTCTCGTTTGCATTTTGGTATCAACAGAGATGCTTTTTTCGTTAACCATTTGAAAAAAAACTACTGTCGAATCTTGAGCATACAGATTTTCGAATTTGAAATCATTTTTCGCATCGATGTCGGTTTTTTCAAACAGATTGTTTTTAGAAGAAACAAGCGCAATTTTATATTGGGTATTCGAGTTTGGTTTTTGCTCTACTTTCCCACTAATGGTTACGCCTTTGTCAAAAGTATAATTGATTTTTGGCGGATTCAATTTGATGTTTTCCCAATGAAATTTACTGTTGGTTTGATTTAATAAAAGCAGTTCAAGGTCTTGTTTTCGATTCTCATTTTCGGTGTCGAAATAAACATAATTGTTTATTTCTGGATTTTCTAAATAACCGTTGAGGTTGAAAGTACCAATAATTGATCTTTTTTCAGTTACACAAGCATTGTTTTCTGGAAGAATGCTAACGCTCAAATCAGCCTGATTTATTTCGGTTTTGGTAACGATTGCAATGCTGTCTTTCGTAATATTTTTGGTTTCGAATGTTGTAATCGGGCTGTTTATGGCGTTGATATAAACTAATCTTTCGGTGATTTGATTTAGGTTTTCGTCTATCAATCGGATGCTATTCACGCCTTCGGGCAAATATTTTTTATCCACAATTAATGTTTGGTCGGTTTTACCGTTTTTAAACGTAATTTCTTGTTGAATTAAATTTCTGTTTTGTTGAATGAGCAAAATGAACTTCTTGTTTTGATACAATTCGAGTCCCTTGGTGTTGGTTTTTACGGCAACAATCAGTTTGTTTTTTGGGAGATTGTTGTTGTAGGTTACAATAATACCTGTTTCTTTGGTTTTCGGTAATGGTTGAGAAAGCGTTAATTTTTCAGACTTTATTTTTAGGGTGTAAGTTTCGTTAATATTGGGTGTAAAATAGAAAGCTCCATTTCCCATTTTGTTCGTATGAAAACTCGAAACCTCATTTGATTTCGAATCGATGATAACGCCTTCTTTGATTTCTATTCCTTTTTGGTTGCAATCTTTGATGCTAATCCCTACTGAATTGTTGATGTCGCTGATAATGGTACCTCCTTCGGGAAATATGGAAACAGTTGCTGTTTTCCAATTGGGTTCGTTTGTTTTTAAATTATAAGTTTCATTTTTGTCAATGATTTCAATGGTTTGCAGGAACGAATCGTCTTCTGTGAAATTATTCATCCAATTGGTGAAAAAATGAAAATAATATTTACCATTTTTGAATTTATCGTTCAAATGAATGCCTCCTGAAAAAGTACCTTTGTTTGCAAAAAGTAATTGTTTTTGAACGATTTCCTGTTGTTCGTTATAGATTATTAATTGCACATTGGTGGTGTTACTATGCGCTATATTGTTGTTTTTGCTCCAAACATAGCCTTTGAAAGCCAAATCTTCGGTGTTGACATAAATATTCTTATTGAATTGGACGTGAATATTTTCTCTGTCATAAGAAAAATAAGTGTCTATGTAATTCTTGATTTTTTCTTGATCGCTTGTAGTTTGCGCAAAGGATGGAAGAAAAAATAGTAAACTGAAAATAATGATGATTACTCTCATTTGTAAATAGATGATCGGTTAGTTAACATTTGAAAGATAATTTGATCGAATCAAAAATAAATTAAAATTTGAAATAAAACTTCGGGTTTTAGGTTTTTATTTACAAATCTATTAACACAAATTGTGCCATAAAAAAAGCCGAAGTTATTAGCTTCGGCTTTTGAATCCCAATTGGGATTTAGAATTTTATTTTTGGAATTTCAAAAATATTACATCATTCCTGGCATACCGCCACCCATTGGGCTTCCAGCTCCGCCTTCTTCTTTGATTTCTACCAAAGCACATTCAGTAGTTAAGATCATTCCAGCAACCGAAGCAGCATTTTCTAACGCTACACGTGTTACTTTTTTAGGATCAATAATTCCAGCAGCAAGCATATCTACATATTCATCAGTTTTGGCATTGTATCCAAAATCTCCAGAACCTTCAGCCACTTTTGCTACAACAACTGAACCTTCCAATCCAGCGTTTTCAACGATAGTTCTCAAAGGAGCTTCGATTGCACGAGAAATAATTTTAATTCCTGTAGCTTCATCAGCATTGTCTGCTTTTAAATCAGTAAGGGCGTTTTTAGCTCTTAATAAAGCAACACCTCCACCAGCAACAATTCCTTCTTCAACAGCAGCACGAGTAGCGTGTAAAGCATCGTCAACACGGTCTTTTTTCTCTTTCATTTCTACTTCAGAAGCAGCACCAACATAAAGAACTGCAACACCACCAGCTAATTTTGCCAAACGTTCTTGCAACTTTTCTTTATCATAATCAGAAGTCGTAGTTTCCATTTGACCTTTGATTTGGTTTACTCTGTTTTTGATAGTATCTGCATCACCAGCACCGCTTACGATTGTAGTGTTATCTTTGTCGATAGAAACTCTTTTTGCAGTTCCTAACATTTCGATAGTGGTATTTTCTAACGTATAACCTCTTTCTTCAGAAATTACAGTTCCACCTGTTAGGATAGCGATATCTTCCAACATTGCTTTTCTACGGTCACCAAAACCTGGAGCTTTTACAGCTGCAATTTTCAATGCGCCACGCAATTTGTTTACTACCAATGTAGATAAAGCTTCTCCGTCAACATCTTCGGCAATAATCAATAATGGTTTTCCTGATTGAGCTACTGGTTCTAAAACCGGTAATAATTCTTTTAAAGAAGATACTTTTTTGTCATACAAAAGGATGTATGGACTGTCTAATTCTGCTTCCATTTTCTCTGGATTAGTAACAAAATAAGGAGAAAGATATCCTCTGTCAAATTGCATTCCTTCAACAACATCTACATAAGTATCAGTACCTTTGGCTTCTTCAACAGTGATAACACCTTCTTTCCCAACTTTTGCGAAAGCATTAGCAATCAATTCACCAATAACTTCGTCATTATTAGCAGAAATAGAAGCAATTTGCTTGATTTTTTCAGAATCACTTCCTACTACTTTGGTTTGTTTAGCTAAATCAGCAACAATAGCTTCAACAGCTTTGTCAATTCCACGTTTCAAGTCCATTGGGTTTGCACCTGCGGCAACGTTTTTCAAACCTTCTTTTACGATAGCTTGTGCCAAAACGGTTGCAGTTGTAGTTCCGTCACCAGCCAAATCATTGGTTTTTGAAGCTACTTCTTTTACCATTTGAGCACCCATATTTTCCAATGGGTCTTTCAATTCGATTTCTTTTGCAACTGAAACACCATCTTTAGTAACCGTTGGACCACCAAAAGATCTTCCAATAATTACGTTACGACCTTTTGGTCCTAGCGTTACTTTTACTGCATTTGCTAATGCGTCAACACCGCGTTTTAATCCATCGCGTGCTTCAATATCAAATTTTATATCTTTTGCCATTTTTTGTTTTTTTAAATTGTTTAAGGTTTAAAAGTTTAAAGTTGTTTAAATAAGAACTGCAAAATTTTATACTTAATTTTTTTGTTTTTTAATTAGATGATAGCTAAAATATCATCCTCGCGCATAATCAAATAATCTTTTCCTTCTAATTTTAATTCTGTTCCAGCGTATTTTCCATAAAGAACAGTGTCGCCCACTTTTACAGTTAATGGTTCGTCTTTTTTACCATTACCAGCAGCAACTACAGTTCCTTTTTGTGGTTTTTCTTTGGCAGTGTCTGGAATAAAAATTCCTGATGCTGTTTTTGTTTCTGCAGCAGCAGGTTCGATAAGAACGCGGTCTGAAAGCGGTTTAATATTTAAAGCCATAATGATATGATATTTTGTTGTTATTAATTGTTGCGATTCGGATTTCAGAAATTATGCCAAGGCTTGAAAACTGACATTTTTTCTTAAAAAGAAATGCCAGCTTTGACAGGCTGGCATTTGTTCTATTTTTTAAAAATAAATTATTGTTTTGCTGGTTCAGCAGCTGGTACGTTTTGAACTGGAGCAGCGTTTGTAGCAGGAGCTGCAGTTTCAGATTTTTCGATAATTTTAGAATCAGTGTCGCTCAATGCTCCATCAAAACTTAAACTAGAAAGTAATATAAGTACCACTAATACTGTGGCTAATGTCCAAGTACTTTTGTCTAAAAAGTCAGTCGTTTTTTGTACGCCACCCAACATTTGAGAACCACCTAATGTTGATGATAATCCGCCACCTTTAGGGTTTTGAACCATAATTACTACTATCAATAGAAAGCAAACTATTGTTATTAAAACTAAAAAAATTGAAAATGTGCTCATTGTTTATTTATTATTATTTTGTTGTAAAATCTCTATATCCGAAATACGGTCTGCAAAGAAACTACTTTTTTCTGGATATTTCAAAATTAATATTTCATAAGCTTGAATGGCGCGTTGATACTTTTTTTGTTCCAAATAAACTCTGGCTAAAGTTTCGGTCATCAAGTAGGAAGCGTCCGTCTTGTCTGGTTCTACAAAGGTTGTGGTGCTAGTTGTGTGTGTTTTTGCAGGCGAAATTTTTGGATTGGCTTCGATGAATTTATCAATCAATTCGGCTTTTTTTCTTTTTTCTTCGTCTAATTCGATGGTTTCTACTGTTTCTTTTTTGGGATTTTCTCTAACAATAGGCTCGATTCGGGAGAGTTGCAACCATTCTTGAAACGAATGTTTTTCATTGATAGAAAAATCTAGAGGTTTGCCTATTTCTAGTTTTTCTACAGCAGTTTTGGTGTTTTCTTCTGCTTCCGAAACTCCTTTTATAGAGTTAAGAATCGATTCCTCAATGGTGTTGGGTCTTGATTCAAGCTTTGTTTCGGTTTTAATAACTTCAAAATCAACAACGCTAATGTCTAGTAGTTGTGATAATTTCTTGTCATACAATCCTTTTTGAATGGCAATAAAACTATCCGATGTGATGAAATCAAAAAGAACCGTTCTGTCTGTGGTGTGAGCAGCGGTAACTTTCAAAGCGTAGTTGTACTTAAAACTGTTTTGGTTATAAAGTCCTTTCAAGCGCAAGGCTCTAGCACTTTGAAAATACGGAAATTCATCCAATACTTTGCCTAAAGAATCGGTATGCTTTTCTTGAATAGCATCGGGTTTGTTAATTAAATAAGTATAATCGGTTACGTTCATTTTTAGTGTTTAATCGTGGAATTGGTTAACTGTTTAATCGATTAAACAGTTAACCAATTAACCTTTAAATTACCATTTCGCCAAAGAGTCATTAAAAATATCTTGAGTAATCCTGTCAAAAATTTCTTTTAAGGCAGTATCTAAAGTTCCTCCGTTGAGTTGTTGCGTTGCAGGATAGTCATAATAAAATTCGAATGTTTTTTCGAAATTATCGGTTTCTTTCTTTTTGTTAAAAAAACGGACATTGACTCTAATAGTTAATCTGTTTTGAGAAGCTTGCTGATCGGCAGTGGCGGTCATTGGACTGATCCTGTAATCGACAATTTCGCCCTCATAAGTCAAATCGCCCCCTGTTTTAACCAAATTCAAATTGGTTTGACTTTGGATAAGATCTTGCAATTGCAAAGTGAATCTTCTGTCTAATCCAGGTTCAATTAATTCAGCATTGTTAGGAAAATAATTAACCTGAAACGTTTTAGCGTCAATTGGACCAGTTCCAGTAAAGTTGTAAATGGAACAACTGCTTGCTGTAAACAATAAAATTAGAAATAAAAAAGGATATGTTTTTCTCATAAAGGTTTTGATGAATTCCAATTTTTTTCAAATATATGAATTTACATTTTTGGAATTTGTTTTTTGTTTTTTGGAATTTATTTATAAATCAAATTGTTTTATTTTTCGGTACAATGTTCTTTCAGAAATTCCCAATTCATCGGCTGCCATTTTTCGTTTTCCTTTGTTTTTTTCCAATGATTTTTTGATCATTTCGATTTCTTTTTGTTCCAATCTCAAAACTTCTTCCTCTTCAACACTTTCGGCAAATTGGTAATTGTCTTCTTGTGACTGATACGTGTTTACAGGAGTCGGTGATGTAATAATAGCTGTTCTTGGTTCTTCTTCATAATCTATTTCGCTATCATCTTGCTTATTGCCATAAATCTTTTGGATGAGATGTGAACTGGTTTCTTGCACTTTAGCACTTCCATTTTGCATCAATTCCAAAGTTAATTTTTTCAAATCGTGCAAATCACTTTTCATATCAAAAAGGACTTTGTACAGAATTTCTCTTTCGGTTGAAAAATCGTTTTCTGATTTTTTATCTTTAATGACCGAGGGCAAATTACTTCCTTCAACGGGTAAATAGGATTGTAAGGCATTTGCCGAAATATCTCTGTTGGTCTCCAAAACGGAGATTTGTTCCGCTACGTTTCGCAACTGACGGATGTTTCCACTCCAACGAAACTTTTGCAATAATTGAACGGCATCATCATCCAATTTAATAGGAGGCATTTTATATTTATGAGCAAAATCTGCTGCAAATTTTCTGAACAACAAATGAATGTCATCTTTTCTATCTCGCAAAGGAGGCAAAGTAATATCAACCGTACTCAATCGATAATACAAATCTTCACGGAATTTTCCTTTTTCGATAGCATCAAACAAATTGACATTGGTAGCTGCTACAATTCGTACGTCTGTTTTTTGAACTTGTGATGAACCTACTTTCAGGAACTCTCCATTTTCTAAAATACGAAGCAAACGAACTTGGGTTGTCAAAGGCAATTCACCCACTTCATCCAGAAAAATTGTTCCGCCACTTGCTACTTCAAAATACCCTTCGCGGGTAGAAGTGGCTCCTGTAAAAGCGCCTTTTTCGTGACCAAAAAGCTCACTATCAATGGTTCCTTCCGGGATTGCACCACAGTTTACAGCAATGTATTTTCCATGCTTTCTATGCGAAAGCGAATGTATGATTTTTGGAATGCTTTCTTTTCCAACGCCACTTTCACCCACAACTAATACTGAAATATCAGTTGGTGCCACCTGAATGGCTTTTTCTATCGCACGATTGAGTTTCGGGTCATTTCCGATAATCTCGAATCGTTGTTTTATTGATTGAACTGTTTCCATATATTTTGTTCTTTAGCCACGAATTTCACGAATGAACACTAATTTTTAATTAATTAAAATTGAATTACACGAATTTTAATTGTCTCAAAGAATTTTTGAAATTAAAAAAGCTAATTTTTCGTGTGAATTTGTGTTCTACCTTTATTTCTATAAAACTATCCTTTTTTGTTGCAAAGATTTTGTACTAAAATTTGCAATTATTCCTAGTTTGTTTTTAGTGATTGCTAAATAATTTAATGTTTGAGCAATGTTTTCGTCAATTATTAATTTTGTAGCTTTTACTTCTAAAATGATATCATCACATACTACGAAATCTGCGTAAAATCTTTTTTGTAATAGCGATTCTTTATAGTAAATTTTGAATTCTTTTTCCCTTTCATAAGAGATACCATGATTCTTAAATTCAATTTCTAGAGCTTCTTTATATACAGCTTCTAATAATCCGCCACCAAGTACTCTGTGAACTTCCATACATAAACCAATTATTTTATAATATTCTTCATGTTTGTATAAATCCATATTTAATATTGCTAATTAGTGTAATTAATAAAAATTAAAAATTAGTGTTCATTCGTGAAATTCGTGGCTAACTTTCTTAATTCATTTCAGAATAGCCAACTGCTTCCCCTTTTAAAGTTCCGCTGGTGCAGCTTGTGATTTTTACATTTACAAAATCCCCAATTTTATAATTCTCTTTTGGGAAAACGACTGTAATACTTTGCGAATTTCTTCCAGAAAACTCTGCTGCCGATTTCTTTGAAACTTTCTCCACCAAAACTTCTACCGTCTGACCAATGAATTCTTCACTTCGGAACCAGGAGTTTTTCTGTTGCAAATCGACAATTTCCTGTAATCTCCTTGCTTTTGTTTCTTCTGCGACATCATCTTCCATTTTTCTTCCTGCCAAAGTTCCCGGACGTTCCGAATACGAATACATATAACCAAAATTATATTTCACATACTCCATCAAACTCAAAGTATCCTGATGATCTTCTTCCGTTTCGGTAGGGAAACCGGCAATCATGTCCTGCGAAATCGAAGCGTTTGGAATAATCGCTCTGATTTTATCAATCAAAGTCATATACTCTTCGCGAGTGTGCAAACGATTCATTTCCTTCAGAATTCGGTTGCTTCCTGACTGAACAGGCAAATGAATGTGTTTGCAAATATTATTGTATTTCGCAATCACGTGCAACACACTTTCGTGCATATCTTGCGGATTAGAAGTCGAAAAACGAATACGCATTTTAGGAAAACCAACAGCTACCATTTCTAATAATTGGTCAAAATCAACAGCAGTTGCTTTTTGCATTTCGGTAGCGTTGACAAAATCTTTTTTCAATCCACCACCATACCATAAGTAACTATCCACATTTTGTCCCAAAAGCGTAATTTCCTTAAAACCTTTGCTCCACAAATCCTGAATTTCCGTCATAATACTTTGCGGTTCACGACTGCGTTCACGTCCACGAGTAAAAGGAACCACACAAAACGTACACATATTATCGCAACCACGAGTGATAGAAACCAAAGCTGTAATCCCGTTGCTCATCAATCGAACCGGAGAAATATCGCCATAAGTTTCATCTTTCGACAAAATCACATTTATGGCATCCCGGCCTTCTTCCACTTCTGCCAATAAATTAGGTAAATCCTTGTAAGCATCAGGGCCCACAACCATATCGACAATTTTCTCTTCGTCCAGAAATTTCTCTTTCAAACGTTCTGCCATACAGCCCAAAACCCCAACTTTCATCGATGGATTGATTCTCTTTACAGCATTGTATTTCTCCAAACGTTTGCGAATGGTTTGTTCCGCTTTATCACGAATTGAACAGGTATTGACCAAAACCAAATCGGCTTCTTCCAAAGTCTGCGTCGTGTTGTATCCGTTTGATGATAGGATGGAAGCCACGATTTCACTGTCCGAAAAATTCATCGCACAGCCGTAACTTTCTATAAATAGTTTTTTGGTATTTTCTGGCTTATGTTCTAAAACAAGACTTTCGCCCTGCTTACTTTCTTCAATAATCTTTTCCATAGTCACTTTTAGAAGTGTGTTTTAATAGGGGGTAAAGATACGATTATTTGAATAAATATGACAAGATGTCAGACGCAGATTTAACAGTATTTTATCAAGAAGCTATTGCTTCGCCAGTTCGCTGTCGCTCGTGTCCCGCTTTCCGTTACAAGTCCTCACAAAAAAAAGTAAAGTTTCCTGTTCTAAAAAGAGCTTCCGTTGGTCGCTTTTTTAGAACAGGAAACTTTACTTTTTTTGCTCCGGGCTTTCCACTGCAATCGGGGCTAGGGTATTCGTTTTCAGAATCATATTTTGTTTTACAAATGAAGTTTGTTTTCTTAATAAATCTTTATTAATGTGGTCAACAAATAAAAAATACTTTTGATTCTTTGTAAGAAAAAAAAACAATATATTTGAAAAAAACAAAAGGTGAGACAGACCTTTGCCAACCTTCAATTTGGGTAGTTGGCAGTTGGCAAAAATGCTATCACAAAATCGTAAATTCAATACCTTAATTTTTGTCAAATTCCTTTAAAGACCATAAATAATATTGAAACTTTAATGAAAACATTGAAAGTAATAATTTTAGTATGTATCGCAATAATTACAATAATTCTCTTGGGGTTCAATTTTTTTTTAACTGAAAGTTGTGACAAACTAAATCCTACTTATTTCGAATGGTTTCCATATCATCAAGGTGATCAATTGATATTTAAAAGTAATAACAATTCGTATAAAACTATTACTGTAAATAGATTTGAAATTAATCACACTAAAAGTTATTCTGCACTATATAAATGTGGAGCTTGTGAAGATGGAATTGAAATTGCTTTTTATGGTGATAAAGATTCATTAGTAATGGGGATACAAAATTTAGAAAATCCAAAAAGTTATTTTGGTTTTGACGAGTATGTTTTAAATTCAGCAGATAAAGAAAATTATTACAGAGTGAAAGACACACTGATTGATGGTAAAAAGTATGAGTTTTACAAAACAAAAAACCATATCATTATCAAACAATTTGGGATGGTTGAAATAAGAGAAAATGATGAGGCTTTTAAGATTGTAAAAATCATACGAAAAAATAAAAAGAGAAATATAAATGAAAAAAGCTCTTGTGGTTGCTAAACTTGAAAGGAAAGATAGCCAAAAGCAGTTCTGCCAATAGCTACAGCGTTTTTAGGAAATAGGTATAATGTAAAGTTGGTTTTGTATTTGGAATGATTTGGCATTAATAGCAAACCTCTTTCCTGTTATTCTATCCGAAACTCCTTCAACAAAAAACCATTAGCCAACGCTTTAAAATCAGCAATTTGATTTTCTTTCCAAGTTGCATCATAACCTAATTCTTTCGCCAATAATTCACCCACTTTTTCAGAACAAGCTATTGCAACTCTTGCATCTAAAAAAAGCAGTCGCACCCGTCTTGCTAAAATATCATCTATTGTTCTAGCCATTTCATATCGAATTGCCCAAACCACTTCGGCAAGCGTGTAATCGTAATCAGGATGCAGTTTCTCTTTTAACTCGGGTTCTTCTTCCTGTAACTTCAAAATTTCAGCACTATCCGTTCCGTAAATATAAAGATGATTTTCCCGATCTAAATCAGTAGTTGGTTTGTTGCCGTGAATAGGAAGATGCTCCGTTTTGCAAATGGATTTGGGTAGATGATGAACAGCAATCGCTTTGTCAATCAGTTCTTCCGCCATTTTTCGGTAGGTAGTCCATTTTCCGCCAGTGATGGTAATCAATCCCGTTTCCGAAACAATGATTTTGTGGCTTCGGGAAACTTCCTTGGTGCTTTGCCCTTTTTCTTCGGGAGCTGCCAGCGGTCTCAATCCAGCGAAAACAGATAAAACATCCGCTCTAGTTGGTTTTTTGGATAAAAAATCTTGAGCCGTTTCGAGGACGAATTGTATTTCTTCTTCAGTAGCAATGGGTTCTAGACTGTGGCTTTTCATTAAAGTATCAGTCGTTCCTACGACGATTTTGTCGTGCCAAGGCACAGCAAAAAGCACTCTGCTATCACTTGTTTTTGGAATCATCAAAGCATTATTACTTGGCAAAAACGATTGGTCAAAAACCAAATGAATCCCCTGACTCGGCACAATGTATTTTTTATACACTTTGTCATTCATCTTCATAATCGAATTGAGGAAAACGCCTGTCGCATTAATAATTGCAGTCCCTTTTATTTCATATCGCTCACCCGATTCCTGATCTTCTGCAACAACTCCAATGATTTTATGATGGCTGTCTTTCAACAGTTCGACTACTTTAATATAATTTAAAACACAAGCACCATTTTCAACAGCCGTTTGTGCCAAATTGATTGCTAATCGGGCATCATCAAACTGTCCATCGTGATAAATTACACCGTTTCGCAATCCGTTTTGATTAACCGTCGGAAGTAATTCTATGGTTTTTGCTTTCGAAATATACTCGGATTTGCCAAGGCTCAAACTTCCGGCTAACAAATCATAAATTTTAAGTCCGATTGTATAAAAATAACCTCCCCACCAATTATAGTTCGGAATAACAAAAGATTGGTTTTTGACCAAATGACCAGCGTTTTTAGCCATAATTCCTCTTTCTTTCAGAGCTTCCCGAACCAAAGCAATATTGCCTTGCTCTAAATACCGAACACCACCGTGTACTAATTTGGTGCTTCGGCTGGAAGTTCCTTTGGCAAAATCAGTGGCTTCGAATAAAACCGTTTTCAAACCTCTGCTGGCGGCATCAATTGCAGTGCCTAATCCGCTGGCACCACCGCCAATGATGATGATATCCCAATTTTGGGTTTGTTGCAGTTGGGTTAGTTGTTCGGATCGTTTCATGAATGGATTCCAAAAATTTAGTATTGGAAGTACTGCAATTTAAAATAAAAGAGTTAAGAATGAGCCATTGCTTTTTGAAATTTTTAGCCAAAAATTGTACAAATCAACACCAATTATTAAAAATAGGGTTCTACGGGTAATATTGTGGAAGTTTTAACCACATAGATCTTATTGTAGAGTTGTAGATTTAATTTTAGAAAGTTTCACTTTTATATAGTTTACATAGTTATTATGTGAAAAAATATTTTCTATGACGTTCTTTTTAATGATTTTAATATCAATTCTAGCCTGCACTGAACGAAGCTGAAGTGTGGTTTAAATTTATCTCAAGTTTGTTTTTACACAAAAACCAGTAGAAAAATAAAAATAAATTGGTGTAATTTAAAACCAATTGAATTCGTGAAAATTCGTGAAATTTGTGTTTACTTTTTTTGGGCAATCTTTACTCTTATTTGTTAATAATAATTAGGACAACCAAAACACCTTGGTTCTAAATCAAACTGATAAATTACCGAAAGTTCATAAACCCCACCAGTTTTACCGATTTTTGAAGTGTTGAAATCATACGAATACCCAAATTTAAAATGTTCGTATTGCAATCCTCCAAAGGCGTTAATCGAAGTTAGAAAATGACTGTTCATAGCTTTTTTACCAGGATTTGTGGCTGCACTTACGCCAAAAAAGAATCTTTTGAAGACTAATCCCGTTCCAAAATCCCATCGGCTGTACTCGCCTTGACTCATGAAATTGGTGGTTAGAAGCATTTTGGTTTCATACGGAAAATAGGTAATGTCGATGTAATCTCCTAGAAGAAATTCGTATCCCGCATTGGCAGAAAAAAACATTTCCAGTGGGAGATTTCCTTCGCCTGCATAGGAAATATTGGGTTTGTTGATGTGTTTTAATGAGGCTCCAAACCAAGCTTCTTCATTATTAAAAAGCATTCCTGCCGAGAAATCGAAAAAGTTGATTTTGTTATTTAACAGTAGCGGATCGACACTGGTTGGATTGATTATTCCTTGCCCAATATTGATTTGGTCTTCTAAAATAATATTCTGAAATCCATACGATTTGTTACCAAAACCAATTTGTATGGCGGGTCTAAAAAACCAATTGTCGTTCAATTGTACTCGATACGCATAATTAATATTGGCAGTGGTAAAATTGTAATCGGTGAATTTTTCTCGGTGATTTAGAATGCTTATTCCCACACCGCTATTGGCTTCGTCGAACCAACTATTGATAAAAGCATAATCGGTATCGACTCTGAAATTCAAATCAGGCCATTGAGTTCTGTGCAAAATTCCTGCTGTTGTGGTTTCCATAAAACCGGTAAAGCCAGGATTCAACGTTTCAGGAACCATGAAATATTGGGTAAAAATAGGATCTTGGGCTTTTACAACAGAAGAAAGTCCAAGAAAAAAGAATAGGATTAGTGATTTTATTTTCATGATGAAATTCTTATTTGATGAGTGTAAAAGGACCGTTTAGATTGATAGTAGCACCGTAAAAAGTAACTCCGCTCACTTTGAAATAGTAATTTCCATTTTCGGATTCTTTTCCTTTTATTTTTCCGTCCCAACCTCTTAAAGTTTCTCCTTTTTCGGAATAAATTAATTCTCCCCAAGTGTCATATACATTCAAGTCTATTGATTTTAATCCTTTGAAAACGGGTTTGAAAGTGTCGTTGATGCCATCATTGTTGGGTGTGAAACCATTTGGAGCAATCAAATCATAGCCTTTGTCAATTTGTAAAGTCACGGTGTTTTTATATACACATCCAAAAGGATAAATCACGGTTTGAACTACCACATAACTTTGTTCTTTTACAAAAGTGTGAACAGGATTTTCTTCGTTCGATACGCTTCCATCGCCAAAATCCCAAGAAACACTGGTGTAATCTCCTGTAGCAGTATTGGTAAATTGTATCGGGTCGTTTATCGAATAGGTTCCGTAAGTAGTGTAAGCAAAGGAATTGGTATTGAATGAAGGTGTTCCCAATGTTGGAATAGCAACATTAAAACTATAATTGGATTGACAGCCTAATTTATCAGTTACTGATAAAATTACTGCTCCGTTTTGGGTGGTATTCATTATTTCGTTATTCGCTCCGCTAACCGTTCCGCTTGACCAAGTCAAATTATAAGGAGGCAATCCACCCGAAACATTGGCCACAAAGGTTTGTCTGACTGTTTTGGCATCGCAATCAAAATCCGTTTGCGTTACTACTCCAGTAACTATTGGTGGCGGACGGTTGATACTGAATTGGGCTTGTCTGCTACAACCGTTAGCATCGGTTACAGTAACCAAATAATTTCCTGCTGAAATATTGATCAGATCCTCGGTGGTTGCCCCGTTTGACCAAGCATAAGTAAATGGAGCAGAACCTCCAGAAACGAGAAGATTTATAGCTCCTGTATTGGCATTATTACAATCCAAAGCATCTGTAGTATTGTCAGAGAGTACAAGAGGTTGAGGTTCTAAAATGGTAAAAGTTCTAACAATCGTACAGGGTTTACTATCAACTATGGTTACTGTATAAGTTCCAGGACCCAAATTATTCCGGGTAGTTCCAGTCACAGCTCCATCATTCCAAGTCAAGGTTACAGGCGCAATTCCTCCAACAAAATTCAGGGCAATACTTCCGTTATTCGCTCCAAAACAACTGATGTTTCTCACTACTGGATTGACGGTAAAAATAGGTGCTTCAGGAATGTTAACCAGCAATGTTTGTACACAATTATTGGTGTCGGTAACCGTAATGGTGTAATCTCCAGCCGAAAGATTGTTTTGAAAAGTACCTGTTCCTAAATTACTCCACGCTATGTTGTATGGCGCAACGCCTCCAGAAACCACAATGCTAATAGACGCATTGTTATCGCCGTAACAAACAATCGGAGTAGTGGTTGCGGTGATTTTAATTTCTGGATTTTGTGTTAATGTAACCGATAAATTTTGGATGCAACCCAAAGCATCGGTAACGATTAAATTATAAGTTCCTGCAACGAGAGCTGTTAAATCTTCTGTAGCACCAGTAAAACCATTTGGGCTTGTCCAAGCATAAGTGTATGGCAATGTTCCGCCAGTGACATTCACATTGATAGCTCCTGTTGCTTGCCCAAAACACAAAATGTTCGTTTGGCTACCTAAACTAACTGCCAAAATAGGAGGTTCGGTTATGGTAAAATTGGCTGTTTTTGGACCACAAGTATTAGCATCTGAAACCGTAACCATATAAGTTCCTGGACTTAAATTGGATATGTCTTCTGTAATCGCAAAAGGCAATCCGTTTCTTGTCCATGCGATAGTATAATTTAAAGTTCCTCCAGTTATGGTGATTTGGATTTCGCCATTGGCAGCATTAAAACAGCTGATGTCTTTTTCTAAATTGGTGGTAATGATGATGTCTTGAGGTTCTGTAATCCTATAAGTTTCATTAATCGGGCAACCTCCTTGATCGGTTACCGAAAGATTGTAATCACCAGGTGCTAGATTCGAAATGTTTGGCTGTGAAGACGTAAATCCATTGGGTCCTGTCCAAGCTATTTGATAAGGATTACCCGAACTGAAAGGAATTCCACCTGTGATATTGGTTTGAATACTTCCGTTATTGGCACTAAAACAAGTACTATTACTTGCAGTAACATTCGCAGAAATCGCTGGGTTTACAGTAACTACTATTGTAAAGTCAACTCCTGGACAATTTCCTGAAAGTGGCGTAACGGTATAAGTAACTGTCGCAGGACTAGTCGTCGTGTTGATTAAAGTTTGATTGATTTCAGTCTGTGCTGTCGATTGAGCCGATGCTCCAGTTATAGAACCAGCTGGAGAAATAGCAGGATTCGTCCAAGTATATGTTGTTCCAGCAGGCACAATTTCGGAACCTGAATTGACTGGTGCAATTACAAAGTTTTTACTGCTACAAATTACAGCCGTTTTATTCGAAATCACAGGATTTGGATTAATGGTAACCGTGGTAAAATCAGAAGTTAAATTGGAACATCCTCCTGTTGGCAAAGTGATAATGCAATAATAATATAACGTTCCTGTTGCTGTATTTGGTGGACTATAACTTGCGTTTGTAGCATTAGCTATTGCAGTACTTCCTGTTGTTGAATTGGTTGTATTGGAATACCATTGGTAGGTTGGACTTCCAACGCCATTGGTATAACTTACACTTAAAAGAGTTGGTGTTTGACCTACACAAATCGTACTCGATGCAGGTTGTGATGTAAATGTTGGAGCTAAATTTACGATAACTTCTGCAGTAGCACTAGTTGCATTACAACCTGAACCTGCAGCTTGAGTAATGACACAATAATAATAAAGAGTACCAACAGAGGAAGTAATTGGAGTATAAGTAGCATTTGTAGCCCCAAGGATTGCTGTTCCAGATGTAGTATTATTGCTAGTGTTCGAATACCATTGATAGGAATAAGTTGTGCCAATTCCGCCAGAAACGGCAACTTCTAAATCTGAAGCTGCTGCACTTTGACAAACCGTTTGTGATGCTAACGGTTGCGATGAAATTACTGGATCTGCAACAATTATAATTTCAGCGGGATCACTAGAAACGGGACCACAACCATTTCCGTCTAAACTTACTACTGCATAATAGTAAAAATTTCCGGTTGCTGTAAAAGTGGGTGGAGTAAAAGTAGAACTTGTTGCTCCAGAAATCAGAATTCCACCAGTATTAGAGTTGGTAGTGTTCGAATACCATTGGTAAGAAGGGGTTCCCGTTCCGCCTGAATACGCAACAGTTAATGGTGTTGCAATTGTAGCACCAACGCAAAGACTTTGATTGGGCGTAGGTTGGGTGCTAATAGTTGTGCCTGCGGTAATAGTAACAGTAGCGGTATTCGAAGTAATACTCGAACATCCGCCAGAAGGCAAAGTCACTATAACATAATAATAAATAGTTCCAACTGCTGTATTTGGCGGATTATAACTAGCAGCTGTAGCTCCAGAAATGGCTGTTCCTGTACTAGTATCATTGGCAAGATTGGAATACCATTGGTATTGAGGTGTTCCTGTTGCTCCACTAACGGTAGTTGTTAAAACAGTTGGTGTTCCTCCTGAACAAACTGTGCTGGAAGTAGGTTGCGTAATAGTTGGCGATGTGATTATTGTAATTTGAGCCGTAGCACTAGTTACACTACAACCCGAAGTGCCATTTTGACTCACAACGACATAATAATATCTTGTTCCAACTGTGGCAGTTGGTGGCGTGTAACTGCTATTTGTTGCTAATGGAATTAGTGTTCCTCCAGTATTTGAGTTTATTGAATTGCTATACCATTGGTAGCTAAATGTTCCATTTCCTCCAGTTGGCGTAACTTCTAAATTAGCTGGCGTTGCAGTTTGACACAATGTTTGTGAAACAACAGGTTGCGAACTAATTGTGGGATCAGGATAGACTATAATTTCAGCAACGGTAGTCGTTACAGGCAAACATCCGCTTCCGTTTAATGAAAGGGTAGCGTAATAGTAATAACTGTTTGGTGTTGTAAAAATAGGAGGTGTGTACGATGCGGAATTAGCTCCACCTATTGCTGTTCCACCTGTAGTAGAATTGGTTGTGTTTGAATACCATTGTATTGTTGGAGTTCCGGTTCCGCCAGAATAAGTGAAGGTTAATGGGGCTGTTGTTATGCCAATACAAAGATTTTGAGTTGCAATAGGTTGTGTGTCAATTGTTGCATTTGGTAGCACGGTTACCGTTGCTGGATTTGTACTAATACTAGAACAACCTCCTGTTGGTAAAGTAATCACACAATAATAATAGAATGTTCCTGCTGAATTGGATGGAGGATTAAAAGTAGCATTCGTTTCTGAACTAATTGCAGTTCCACCAATGTTGGAATTACTAGTATTCGAATACCATTGATACGTTGGTGTTCCAGTTGCTCCACTTATTGTAAAAGATAAAACAGTTGCGCTACCACCTTGGCAAATTGTACTTGATGTTGGTTGAGTTGTTATGGTAGGAGCAGGATTTACGGTAATTACATAATTGGTTACTGCGCCAGGACATCCGCCTAATAATGGTGTTATAGCATAAGTAACTGTTCCTGGATTTGTATTCGTATTCAAAATAGTTTGCACTGGAATTGTACTAGTTCCAGATGGAGTGAATCCTGAAATTCCAGCTGTTGCAGTTGCCGTCCAAGAAAAAGTAGCACCCACCGAACTAGAAGTTAAGTTGACTAATGAAGTGGTTGTACCAGAACAAATGGTTTGCGTCAGAGGAGTATTGGTTACAACTGGAACTTCATTAATGGTAAAAGATCTTGTTGCTGTTGTAGAAGAACCACACTCATTAGTTATAATTAATGATACTATGTGAGTGCCAGTAGTAGTATAACTAATGGCTCCAGGAATTTCTGAAGAGGATGTTGCTGGTGATCCTCCGGGGAAACTCCAAGCATAAGTCAAAGTGCTAGAAGCAGGCGCACAACTATTTACGATTGCCGTAGGATTTAGGGTTACTGGACCACAATAATTGGCATTTATTTCATTAATAGAAGTAATTGTTGGTGGTCTTTTGACGGTAACGGTTTGTGAAACAGGGAAATTACCACAAGAATTTGTAGCGGTAAGGGTAATGGTATAGGTTCCTGCCTCGGTGAAATTAAAAGAAGCATTTGTTGTAGTTTGATTGGATATTGGAGTACTAGTCGTACCGCAATATGCAGGGACATAACTTACGCTCCAAACATAGGTTGGAGGAGAACAGGCATTGACTGCAGAGGTGGTGTTAGTCGCTGCAATTGTTAATGGAATACAACCCGAAGTAGTATTGAGGGTAAAAGCAGGAGTCAAAGGCGGTTCAATACAAATTTGTCTCGTTACTACTGAAGGGCCACAAAAATTTTGAGCTGTTAAGGTAACGGTATAGTTTCCTGGGTTTGTATAGGTGTGACTGATGTTTTGCGGAGCCGAAATAGGAGTAGTTACTACTGGAGAACCATCTCCAAAATCCCATGTATAGATAGCACCTTGAGCACAATTTTGACCATAACCAGAGATAGTAGTATTGGTAAACAAAACCCCAGTGTTTACACAATTATTGGCTGGAACTGTAAAATTAGCTGTGGGTTTAGTTAGCACAGTAATGTTTCCAACCGAAACTGGTGTAGTACCACAAGCGTTTCGTATTTCTAACTCTACTCTATAACTAGGTTCAGGACAACTACTTGTTGTGTAAACATGCGGAACTGGATAGTTAGTAGAACTTAAAGGATTGGACGCATTATAATAGATAGAACTATTCAATTGACTTTGGGTTAAAACCACTATTGGAGTTCCGTCATTATAATTTATTCTATAAGTGGTGTCTAGTGAATTACCGCCCCAATTCGAAATCGAGAATTGCAGATTGCTTGTCGGTGCACATAAATTTTGAGTAGAGCCTGGACTATTTAATCCACCTAGCGGATTGGAGACATTCTTAACAACATAGGTTCTAGAATTGCTACAGCCATTTGTTCCATTAGCAGTGATGGTCATAGAATAAGCTCCAACACCATTGTAGGTATGAGAAATAGGGAAGCTAATATTGGCTTGTGTGCTACCATCACCCCAATCTATCGAATAGGATGAAATACAAGTAGAAGCAGATGTGTTTCCAACAGTAATCGGATAAACAGAATTGGATGAAGCATTAGCACAGTTATTAAAAGGATCGAAAGGATTGACTGTGTCACTAAAACTGATATCAGGTTTTTGATTTACTGTAATAGTCTTTGTTCTTGTAACAACGCAACCACCACCAGTTACTGTTAAAACAACGGTAAATGTTGCTGTACCACAACCTAATGAAGTAAAAATATGACTCGGATTTTGCAAAGTAGAACTTGTGCCATCACCAAAATCCCAGGCATAAGTATAAGTTCCTGTACCTGTTGCCGAACCAGAAAATTGCATAACAGTTCCCGAACAAGTTCCGTCATTGGTAAATGTAAAATCAGCTGTTGGTACAGCATTTACCCTAACCGTCGCACTACCAGATTGCGATTGAGCTCCCGAAGAATCTGACGCACTAACTAATGTATAAACAAAAACGCCAGTATTGGTAGTTGGTACAGCAACAGTAACGCTATTTCCAGAAGTTGTTGTAACGGTTTGGTTGCCTGGAACACCACTTATGGTATAAGTAAAAGTAAAAGGAGCTGTTCCTCCTGAACCTGTGAATGTTACTAGAGGCGATGGAGCATTTTGACAAACGCTCGTGTTTCCAGTGATAGTGGCAGTAGGAGCCAAAACACTTTTTGAGATTTTTTTCTCTAGGTTTGAATTGTTGTTTTTAGCATTCAAAACAAATCCAAAAGACAGAAAAATCATTAAAAAAATAATGGGGCAGATTTTTTTCATAATTATTAAAGCTCGTCTTTGTAATATTTTAACAATATTACAACAAACCTAATTCTAATTAAAATTATTTTCATAAAGCTTTCTGTAGAATAATGTTTTTTCATGTTTTTGTAATTATTTTTTGATTCTTAATCAAGTGTTTTTTATTTCTATACTGTTTTAGTTGAATGTTATTGAAATGGTTTGGATAAAATTACTGTTGAAATCCCTTGATGAAAAAATGTAAAAAATAGGTTGTTTTTGAGTAACTCTTGAGTTTGAACTCAACAATAAAATTCACTTTTAAAATTTAAAAAACTCAAAATTTAAAAAAATCATATACTTTTGTCCCAGAAAAAGATACCTATGGCAAAGAATTTAGTAATAGTTGAGTCCCCTGCAAAAGCAAAAACAATCGAAAAATTTCTAGGAAGTGAATACCAAGTAGAGTCCAGTTACGGTCATATTGCCGATTTGCCTTCCAAAGAAATAGGAGTAGATGTAGCAAATGGTTTTAAACCCAAATATGAAGTTTCTGCCGATAAAAAAGCATTGGTTACTAAACTAAAAGGACTTGCCAAAAAAGCCGATATGGTTTGGTTAGCTTCGGATGAGGATCGCGAGGGTGAGGCTATTTCTTGGCATTTATCCGAAGAATTAAATTTGAATTCTTCAAAAACCAAGCGAATTGTTTTTCACGAAATTACAAAAACAGCTATTCTAAAAGCCATTGACAATCCACGTGAAATTGATTATAATTTAGTTAATGCACAACAAGCCCGAAGAGTTTTAGACAGATTAGTGGGTTATGAATTATCGCCAGTACTTTGGAGAAAAATCAAAGGCGGACTTTCAGCAGGTCGTGTACAATCGGTATCTGTTCGTTTGATTGTAGAAAGAGAAAGAGAAATCCAGAATTTTAATGCCGTTGCCACTTATTCTGTTGTAGCTGAATTTACAAACGAAGCTGGAAAATCATTCAAAGCCAAACTGCCTAAAAATTTCAATACCAAAAAAGAAGCCGAAGATTTCTTAAATAAGAATATCAGTTCTACTTATAAAGTTTCGGATTTAGAAACTAAACCTACCAAAAAATCACCAACTGGGCCTTTTACCACTTCAACTTTGCAACAAGAAGCTGCGAGAAAATTGTATTTGCCTGTTGGAATAACCATGCAATTAGCACAACGTTTATACGAAGCGGGATTGATTACTTATATGAGAACCGATAGTGTAAATTTGTCTAAAGAAGCAATGGAAGCTGCCGAGGCTGAAATCATCAAATCTTACGGAAAGGAATTTTCGAAACCAAGAACTTTTACCAATAAAAGCAAAGGCGCACAAGAGGCTCACGAGGCAATTCGTCCAACGGATATGTCACGTCATACGGTTGATATTGATAGAGATCAAGCTCGTTTGTATGATTTGATTTGGAAAAGAACTTTGGCTTCGCAAATGAGTGATGCACAATTAGAACGTACTAATGTGAAAATTGAAGCCAATAATCACGGCGAAATATTCTCGGCTTCGGGTGAAGTATTGCTTTTTGAAGGTTTCTTGAAAGTCTATTTAGAAGGAAACGATGATGACGAAGAGGAGCAAGAAGGAATGTTGCCAGCTATGAAGGTAAATGAAAAATTACAAAATAATTACATTACAGCAACTGAAAGATATTCACGTCCGCCAGCACGTTATACCGAGGCTTCTTTGGTGAAAAAATTAGAGGAATTAGGAATTGGTCGTCCGTCAACGTATGCACCAACGATTTCTACTATCATCAACAGAAATTATGTTGAGAAAGGAACTTTAGAAGGTCAAGAACGTAATTACACCCAATTGACTTTAAGTTCTGGAAAAGTTTCAGATAAAATATTAAAAGAAAATACAGGTTCTGATAAAGGAAAATTAGTCCCAACCGATATTGGAACAATTGTTACCGATTTCCTTGTTAAAAATTTCGGAAACATTTTGGATTATAATTTCACCGCCAAAGTCGAGCAAGATTTTGATGAAATTGCCGAAGGAAATATCGAATGGGCAAAAATGATGCAAGAGTTCTACGATCAATTTCATCCAAACGTAAAAGATGTAGAAGCCAATGCCGATAGAGAAAGTGGCGAAAGAATTCTTGGAACTGATCCTGTTTCAGGAAAACCAGTTTCGGTTCGTTTAGGAAAATTTGGTCCCATGGCGCAAATAGGAGCTGCTGATGACGAAGACAAGAAATTTGCCAGTTTGTTGAAAGAACAAAATATTGGTAATATTACTCTAGAGGAAGTTTTGGATTTATTTTTATTACCTAAAAATTTAGGAACTTACAAAGGGGAAGAAATCGAAGTTTCTAATGGTCGTTATGGCCCTTTTATTCGATTTGGAACTTTGTTTGTTTCTTTGCCAAAAGGCGAAGAGCCATTGAGCGTAGATTTAGCAAGAGCTCAAGAATTAATAGACGAAAAATTATTGGCTGATGCTCCAATTGCTGTATATAAAGGCGAAGATGTGCAAAAAGGAACTGGACGATTTGGTCCTTTCTTGAAATGGAATGGCATGTTTATCAATGTGAGTGCCAAATATAATTTCAATAATTTGTCGCAACAAGATATCGAAACTATTATTGAAGATAAAATTCAAAAGAACATCGACAAGGTAATCCACAATTGGGAAGCCGAAGGAATTTTGCTTCAAAAAGCAAGATGGGGAAGATTTGAATTGACTAAAGGGAAGATAAAAGTAGAATTGGGCAAAGATTTCGATGCGGTAAATTTAACTTTGGAAGAAGCGCAAGAAATGATTGCCAAGAAAACTCCAGCCAAGAAAGCACCCGCCAAAAAAGCAACTGCTGCAAAAAAGCCAGCCGTAAAAAAAACAGTAGCGAAAAAGAAATAAGATATGGAATTTGATTTTCTTAAACCTTTAGATAACGAAATCCTTCGAGTTATAAAGGGTTTTTCTTCTCAACAATTGGGTAGTAAAGTAGTTTTGCATACTGAAGAAGATTTTCCAGATTTGAATAAAATTAAAATTGCTATTGTTGGCGTTTTAGAAAATCGTGGCAATGGTAATCAAAAGGAAGAAGTTAATTTAGTGCATCTTCGAAAAGAATTATATGGTTTGTTTCCAGGAAATTGGGACGCTTCTATCGCCGATTTGGGTAATATTTTCGCTGGAGAATCCATATCGGATACTTATTTTGCGTTAAAGAAAGTAGTTTCAAGCCTTATCAAAAAGAAAATTATTCCTATTGTTATTGGAGGTTCCCAAGATTTAACTTATGCGCTTTATAGGGGTTATGACGATTTAGAACAAATGGTCAATCTCGTATCAATAGATAATAAATTTGATTTTGGAAAAGAAGATGCTGCTGTTTCATCTTCTTCTTATTTGACTAAAATTATTATTGACGAACCCAATAATCTGTTCAATTTCAGTAATGTTGGTTACCAAACCTATTATAATTCACAGGAAGAAATTGACTTGATTGATAAGTTATTCTTTGATGCCTATCGTTTGGGCGAAATTTCAAACAATATAGCCATAGCCGAGCCTGTTTTTAGAGATGCCGATATGGTAAGTATTGATTTAACTTCGGTAAAATCATCAGATTCTGGAAATAACTATCCGTTTTCGCCTAATGGTTTTAATGGGAAAGAAATTTGTGCCTTGTCGCGATATGCTGGAATTAGTGATAAAGTTTCGCTTTTAGGAATATTTAATCATAATAATTCAAGTCAAGAATCCGTTCTAATAGCACAAATTATTTGGTATTTTATAGAGGGTTATCATTACCGATCTTTTGAATATCCGTTCGGAAGTAGAGAAAATTATATTAAATATATTGTCCCTCTGGAAGATGAAGAATTAATTTTCTATAAAAGCAACAAAACAGATAGATGGTGGATAGAAATTCCATTTATTTCAAATACTAATAATAAGTTAAAGAAAAACACGTTATTACCCTGCTCACACGAAGAGTATTTAGCCGCTTGCAATCAGGAAATTCCCGAAAGATGGTGGAAAGCTCAACGTAAGAATATTATTTAATTACAATTTTGAATAGTTTTTTAATTTTTTAATCAAAAGGATCAAACAAAAAGGGAATAAGTTTTTATTTGTAGTTTTTAACTTTCAAAATAATGCTATTTTTGTTTTTTATCGATGATTTTTGTATTTTATCGATAAAATATTTTGTTATTTCCATTTTTAATTTTAGTTTTGGTTAATCAAATAAATAGTACAACAAATAATTGTTTTTTTAAATAATAATAAATAGGTTTACGCACTTAAAAATAATACAAATATAACCCTAATTTATATGAAGAAGTTCATTGCATTTACCTCAATTATAACCCTACTAATTGGCTGTGGTAAAACAAGCGACAAAGGAGAATTAGTTGGAGTTAAAGGTGCAAAATGGCATCCTGAAAAACCGTATGGAATGACTCTGGTTCCTGGAGGTGCTTTTATCATGGGAAAATCAGATGAGGATGTTGCTGGAGTAGGAGATGCCACCACTAAAACAGTTACTGTTCGTTCTTTTTACATGGATGAAACTGAAATTACCAATAGAGAATACCGTCAATTTGTAGAATGGGTAAAAGATTCTACAATGAGAGTTCGTTTGGCTATTATGGCTGATGAATCAGGGATAAAGCCTGGTGATGCTGCTGGAAAAGGAAAAAAAGCTGGAAGTATTGGTGATTTTGCATTTAACGATGCAGATCCTGAAAAAATGACCGCTTATGATAAATACATGTATGATAATTATTATAGTATCGGTACAGATGATGATCCTTATGCAGGAAGAAGATTGAATAAAAAAGTAAAATTAATCAAAGATACCAAAGCTTATCCAGATGAATACTACACCGAAGTAATGGATTCAATGTATTTGCCTTTAGAAGCCTCTTACAACGGATTAAGAACTATCGATGTGGATAAATTGAAATTCAGATATTCTTGGATGGATATTCAAGCTGCAGCCAAAGCTAAAGTGGGTAAAAGAAAAGATTTTATCAAAACAGAAGAGGTAAAAGTATATCCTGATACTACAGTTTGGATTAAAGATTTTGCTTATTCTTATAATGAGCCAATGCACAATGATTATTTCTGGCATCAAGCGTATGGTGATTATCCAGTAGTTGGAGTAAAATGGTCACAAGCCAAAGCATTCTGTGCATGGAGAACATTGAACAAAAACAGCTATATCAAGTCCAAAAAGAAAGGGCGTGATCAAATTAACAGTTTTAGATTACCTAGTGAAGCCGAATGGGAATATTCTGCTAGAGGTGGTCTGGAATCAGCAACTTATCCTTGGGGTGGACCTTATACTAAAAATGACAGAGGCTGTTTCTTGGCTAATTTCAAACCAAACAGAGGAGATTATGCTGCTGATCAGGCACTTTATACTGTAGAAGCAAAATCGTATGAGCCAAACGGGTACAACTTGTACAACATGGCAGGAAATGTAGCCGAATGGACAGACTCTGCTTATGACCCAAACGCTTATGAATATGTTTCTTCTATGAATCCAAACAATATGGATAAGACTAACCAGCGAAAAGTCGTTCGTGGTGGTTCTTGGAAAGATGTTGCTTATTTCCTTCAAGTAGGAACTAGAACTTTTGAATATGCTGATTCTGCTAGAAGTTTTATCGGATTCAGAACCGTTCAAGATTACATGGGAACCCAGTCAACAGGAAATGGTACTGGAAAAATTAAAAAGAAATAAAATCTCAAATCTAAATATTAAAACAACCTACAATTATCTAAAACATTAAATTATGGCATTACTAAGTAAAAAAACAATGAATTTCGCCTACGGTATGGGGGCGGCAGTAGTTATTATTGGAGCACTTTTTAAATTACAACACTGGCAAGGAGCTAGTATTATGTTGATTATAGGTCTAGGTGTTGAAGCTTTTATTTTTGCTTTATCAGCTTTTGATCCAGTTGATGACGAATTGGATTGGACATTAGTTTATCCTGAATTAGCTAATGGTGAAGCTCGTAAAAAATCACCTAAAGCAGCAGAAACTCCTACAGAAGCTCAAGGATTGTTGTCTCAAAAATTAGATACAATGCTTAAAGAAGCTAAAATTGATGGAGAATTGATGTCAAGTTTAGGAAACAGCATCAAAAATTTTGAATCAGCTGCCAAAGGTATTGCTCCAACAGTAGATTCAATTGCTTCTACAAAAAAATACAGTGAAGAATTGACCTTGGCTGCTAATCAAATGGAATCTCTAAACGGTTTGTACAAAGTGCAATTAGAAAGCGCTTCGAAAAATGCACAAATCAACGAAGAAGTAGCTGCAAACAATTTAAAATTAAAAGAGCAAATGCAATCTTTAACCACTAACTTGTCATCATTGAACAATGTTTATGGAGGAATGCTATCAGCAATGGGTAATAAATAATTAGTTCAGGCTTCAAGGAAAAAAACAATACTAATTATTAGAAAATATGGCAGGAGGAAAACTAACCCCTAGACAGAAGATGGTCAACTTGATGTACTTGGTTTTCATCGCAATGTTGGCAATGAATGTTTCAAAAGAAGTAATATCAGGTTTTGGCTTAATGAACGAAAAATTTGAAAGCTCCAATGCTTCAGCTATGGAAAGCAATGCTTCATTATTAACATCATTAGATCAAAAAGCAGCAGAAGCAAAAGGAGAATTTGCAATTGCAGCAGTTACGGCTCATAAAGTTGAAGCAATTTCAAAAGATTTTTACAGTTATATTGGTAGCTTGAAAGCACAAGCAATAGAGGGTTTTGAAGTAGATCCCGAAACAGGAAAATTGCCTTATGAAGCCATGGACAAAGGCGATAAAATTGACAATTGGTTTGCTGGTGATGGTTATGGTCCAAAAGGAAATGAAATTGTTGCTAGAATAGAAAAGTACAAAGCAGATATGAAAGCTGCTTTAGGAAATGAAAAAAAGTATGCTTTAGCTATAGCTGAAATTAATAAAAAATTCGATCTTTCGGATGTGAAAAACAAAGATGGTGTAAAAGAGAAATATTTGTCTTATCATTTCAAAGGCTTCCCGGCTATTGCTACTGCTGCAAAACTTTCGACTTGGCAAGGAGATGTTGAGAAAGTACAGTCTGATATTTACAGTGCTGCATTAGGAAGAGCGGCTGTTGCTGCAGCTTCTTACAACAATTATGAAGCAATTGTGGTTTTAGATAAAAATGCTTATTTTCAAGGTGAAGCAGTTACAGGAAAAGTGGTTTTAGGTCGTTATGACGAAAATACAAAACCTTCAAGTGTGACTGGAGCCAAATTAGATCCAGCAACTGGACAAGCTAAAATTAATTTGACAGCAGGTGGAGTTGGAGAACAAAGTATTGGAGGTCAATTTACTTTTGTTGAAGATGGAAAAACAATTCCATTGAAATTTTCTGGTAAATACGTTGTAGTTCCTAGACCAAATTCTGCTACTATTTCTGCAGATAAAATGAATGTAGTGTACAGAGGAGTTGTAAATCCAATGTCTATTTCATTTGCTGGTATTGCTGATAATGCTGTTTCTGCATCTGCTCCAGGTTTGACAAAATCAGGTAACGGAAAGTATGAAATGAGACCAGGAGCTGGAACTGAAGTTACTGTTAGTGTTTCAGGAAAAATGGCAGACGGAAAAGTAGCTACAGATAAAAAAGTTTTCAGAATCAAAGGAATTCCTGGTCCAACAGGAACAATCAGAGGAGAAATGGGTGTGGTAAAAGGACCTAAATCAAGTTTAGAAATTTCTACTGTTGGTGCTAAATTAGTTGATTTTGATTTCGAAGTTGGTTTAGATGTTGTTGGATTTAATTTAAAAGTTACTGGTCAACCTACAGTTGTAGTTTCTGGTAATAAATTGAATGCACAATGTAAATCAGTGCTTTCAAAAGCAACTAGAGGAGATCAGGTGACTATTTCTGAAATTAAAACTAAATTAGTAGGTGCTGGTAGTTATTTATTGCCAAGAACTGCACCAGTAATTTATGAAATACAATAATAAGGAAGTTTGATACAAAGCTACTTTAATTACTTATAATGATATTATGATGAACGTTAGAAATTTTTCGCTAGTTATTATTGCTATTCTTGGGAGTATATCTTCTTATGCACAGCCTAATTTGCTCAATGCAAAGATTCCAGAAGAAATAGGAATGAAATCTGCTGCCCAACTTAATGCAGACAACGACAAACCATTAGAATATGGCTATGTTGACGATAGAGATGTTTTGATGGGAAAAACAGTATGGGAAATCATTGATTTAAGTGAAAGAATTAATTTTCCTTTGTATTTTCCTATTGATACTGCTAACATTGGTTCTGACAGACGTTCGTTATATGATGTTTTGACAAGAGCCATCAAAAGCGGAGAAATTTCAGAAGTGTATTCGGATAGTTATTTCAATACTAAAAAATCATTCAAAGACATTAAAGCTTCTTTGACTCGAATTGACACCACAGATGCTGGTAGAGAACAAATAAATGCTGGACAAAAAATTTCACCAGAATATATTGTGCAACAAGATCTTACTTCTCAAGATGTAACGCAGTATAAAATAAAAGGATATTGGTATTTTGACAAGCGTCAAAGCGAATTGAAATACAGATTACTTGGAATTTGTCCAGTAACTCCAGATGTTTATACTATGAATAATGATGAGAAAGATTATATCGAATTGTTTTGGGTATTTTTCCCAGCAGCAAGAGAGGTACTCCATGAAGCCAAATCTTTCAATGATAAGAATTCGGCAATGCCTATTTCTTTCGATCAAATCTTAAATTCCAGACGTTTCAATGCTGTAATTTATCAAGAAGAAAATGTGTATGGCGATAGAACAATCACGAGTTATATGAAAGATAATGCTCAAAATCAATTGCTTGAAGCGGAAAGAGTAAAAGACAAAATCCGTGACTTCGAAGAAGACATGTGGAATTACTAAATTCTCATACATTTAAAACAAAGAACTCTTGCTCATAAAGCGAGAGTTCTTTGTTTATACTAAACTTCAACTTCAAACTTCCCACATCAAATGATAGATTATATAATTGTAGGTTCTGGATTAGCTGGAATTTCTTTTGCTGAAGTTGCCTTGCAAAACAACAGATCTATTGTAGTATTTGATAATAATTCGCAGAATTCTTCCAAAATTGCAGCGGGATTATACAATCCCGTTATACTAAAACGATTTTCTGAAGTCGCTCAAGCCAAAGAACATTTGCTGCTTATGAATGATTTTTTTATCGCTTTAGAAAAAAGATTAAATAATAGACTGGATGTGAAAATGCCAATTTTAAGAAAGTTTTTTTCTATTGAAGAACAAAATAATTGGTTTACAGCTTCGGATAAACCTAATCTAGCACCCTTTCTATCCACCAATTTAATTTCAAAAAAGTTCGAATCAATTGATTCGCCTTTTGGTTATGGCGAAGTTTTGCAAACGGGTTATCTGGATTCGGCATCGTTATTAATTCAATACAAGAGCTATCTTTTAAAAAATGAAATGTTTATTGACGAAGCTTTCGATTATTCTCTTTTACAAGAAGAATCCAATGGAATTCGATATAAGGACATTCAGGCGAAACATATAGTTTTTGCAGAAGGTTTTGGCATGCATGCTAATCCTTATTTCAAACATTTGCCTTTAGACGGTACGAAAGGAGAATTGTTCGTTATCAAAGCACCGAAATTAAAGTTGGATGTTATTGTGAATGCGAGTGTATTCATTTTGCCACTGGGAAACGATTTGTTCAAAATTGGAGCTACTTACGATTGGAATGATAAAACAGATTTGCCATCCGAAGCAGGCAAATCAGAATTAATCGAAAAAATAAAAGAGGTAATCAATTGTGATTTTGAGATTGTCTCGCATCTAGCAGGTGTTCGACCAACGGTTAAAGACAGAAGGCCTTTAATTGGCACACATCCAAATCACAATTCAATACATATTCTTAATGGTTTAGGAACTCGTGGCGTGATGTTAGGTCCAGCAATGGCAAAAGCATTGTTTGAAAATATTGAATACCAAAAACCATTAGACAAAGAAATTGATATAAAAAGATTGGTAAAAAAAGGGTAGTGAATCTTGGTTGTTTAAGTTTTGTAAATTAGCATTATGAAAAAAAATATTATATTGGTACTGTCATTTTTGATTTGTTTGCCAATTCTAGCTCAAGAAAAAGCAAGTGAAACTAACGTCTTCAAAATCGTAAATCCCAATTACGACTTAAGTCCTCACACGGGAATGACAAAACAACACTGGAAAGATGCTGCTTTGTATTTGTTAGAAGGTGCTTTTTCATACATTCATAAGTTGGATGATCCGATGCAGTTTCCTAAACAACCGGGAGTTAGTTATCCAAAAGACGAGTCAAAAGTACCTACAGAAAAACTAGAAGGATTATGCCGAACCTTATTCGTAGCAGCTCCATTATTGAAAGACAATCCTAATTTGGTCATCAACAACATAAAAGTGGCCGATTATTATCGCTATCAAATGGGATTGTTGATTAATTCAGCTAGTCCATCTTATATCGTTCCTCGTTCTAAAAACGGTGGGCCAAACCAAAATTTAGTCGAGTTTGGTGCTTTGTCCGTGTCGATGTTGATTGCTCCCGAAATACTTTGGGATCCTTTGCCTCAAACCGAAAAAGATGCTCTTGCCAAAACAATGTTGAGTTATGGCGATGGACCAACCGTGCCTTCTAACTGGAAATTTTTCAACATTTTTGTAATGAGTTTTTTCAAATCCAAAGGCTATGCTGTAAATGAACCTTTGATGCTGGATTATCTCCAAAAATCATTAGATCATTATCGTGGCGATGGTTGGTATAACGACAATCCAGCTTATGATTATTACAGTATGTGGGCTTTTCAAATGTATGGAATGTTGTGGTCAGAGTATATTGGAAAACAATATTATCCAGAATTTGCCGTCAAGTTTGAGAATAATTTCAAAGATGTAAAAAACAATTACCCCTATATGTTCAGTCGAAACGGAGAAATGATTATGTGGGGACGTAGCATTAGTTATCGTATAGGTTCTATAATTCCATTTCCATTAATGGGATTTGAATCGGATACTAAAAATACCAATTTTGGATGGATGCGAAGAATATCATCGGGTGTGTTACAACAGTTTTTGCAAAATCCTGATTTCATGAAAGACAATGTTCCTACTCTAGGATTTTACGGTGCTTTTGAACCAGCTGTACAAGTTTATAGTTGTCGTGGAAGTGTGTATTGGATGGGAAAAGCTTTTGTAGGTTTGATGGTTCCTGACAATAATCCGTTTTGGACAGCCACTGAAAACGAAGGACCTTGGGAAAAGGAATTGGAAAAAGATAAGGTTTATAATAAATTTCAAAAACAGTCCGAAATTTTGATTACGGATTATCCGAATATTGGTGCTGCTGAATTGAGAGCTTGGTGCAATGCAAAAGTAAAAGACGATTGGCAAAAATACAGATCAACAGAAAATTACAACCGCTTATCCTATAACAGTGCTTTTCCTTGGCAAGCCGATGGTAAAAACGGAGAAGTAGCAATGAACTATGTTATCAAAAACAGTAAAAAAGAATGGGAAGCATTTCGTTTGTACACATTCAAAAAGTTCGAAGAAGGCATTTATTACCGTGATGTAGTTTTAGAAACCAATAATAATATCCAATTTAATTTAGCTGATATTCCTTTGTCTAATGGCATTTTGAGAGTAGATAGAAATAACAGCACCGATTCAATTGAAATGCGATTGGGACATTATGCTTTGCCAAAGTTAGATGCTGAAATAAAAACCACAGTCAAAAAAATTAAAGGACACCAAGCTACAATTATTGATAATGGCAAATACCAATTGGCAATGATTCCGCTTTTAGGTTGGGATAAAACCGAAGTGGTAAAAGCAAAAGATTTACATCCTGTTGCCAATGAGAGTACGGTAATCAATCTCAATCATAATTTTATTCCTCAAAAAGACAATCCCGAAATTTTGGCTACTTTGATGCTTTGGAAAAAGTCAGGAGAAAAATGGACAAACGACGAATTGCTTCCTGTGAAGAAAATTAATTATTCAAAAGAGTCAAATTCTGTAAGCATTTTAATGAAAAATGGAGATAAAAAGACGGTTCAATACAATTAATACTATTTGAATTTCTTATCATAAGAAACAAACAAATTGATGTAAATATTCCTCGACCATCTCAAAACAAATGGAAATAATAGAATATTAGCAACAAGAATAGCGATAAAAGAAGTTTTTATACTGGTTTCCAAAAATAAATAAGAAACAATAAAAGTAGCTATGCTTAATCCAACATTCAGTCCGTAACTAACATACATTGCTCCATAAAAAAAAGAAGGTTCTATTTCATATTTCAAATCACAATGACTGCATCTTTCGTGCATTTTAATCAATTTCGAAAAATGTAACGGATTTTTATCCAAATACATACTCTCATTCTGACATCTAGGACAACTTCCTGTTAAAATACTATTTAATTTGGATCCTTTTTTTAACATTTGCAAAAAATTAATTTTTTCCTTTTTTGGAGCTACAAATTTACAAATACTAAAATCAATAAATGCTTAATATACATAATTTATCTGTCTCTTTTGGAGGAACCTATTTGTTTGAAGAAGTAACCTTCCGATTGGGTGCTGGAGACCGTGTTGGACTTGTTGGAAAGAACGGAGCGGGAAAATCGACTATGTTGAAAATCTTGGCCAAAGATTTTGCTCCTGATTCAGGAGTTATTTCTCAAGAGAAAGAAGTTCGAATGGGATTTTTGCGTCAGGACATCGATTTTGAACAAGGAAGAACGGTATTGGAAGAAGCATATGAAGCGTTTACAGATATTAAGATTGTAGAAAAAAAATTAGAAGAAATCAATCATCAGTTGGTAACCCGAACTGATTATGAAAGTGAAGAGTACAGTCAAATTATTGAAGATTTATCGGATTATACGCATCGTTTCGATTTATTAGGTGGTTATAATTATGTGGGTGATACAGAAAAAATTCTAATTGGATTGGGTTTCAAAAGAGAAGTTTTCAATAACCAAACCGAAACTTTTTCTGGTGGTTGGAGAATGCGTATCGAATTAGCTAAATTGTTGTTACAAGCTAATGATGTTTTGCTTCTGGATGAACCTACGAATCACTTGGATATTGAGAGTATCATCTGGCTGGAAAGTTTTTTGAGAAATTATCCTGGTGTAGTTGTGATTGTTTCGCACGATAAAATGTTTTTGGATAATGTAACTAATAGAACTATAGAAATTTCTTTAGGTAAAGCTTACGATTTCAACAAACCGTATTCGGAATATTTATTATTGCGTCACGAAATTCGTGAAAAGCAATTGGCTACACAGAAAAACCAAGCCAAAAAAATAGAAGAAACGGAGAAATTAATCGAGAAATTCCGTGCCAAAGCTTCTAAAGCATCGATGGCGCAATCGCTTATCAAGAAATTGGATAAAGTAGAACGCATTGAGGTTGATGAAGATGATAATTCCGTGATGAATATTTCGTTTCCGCTTTCAAAAGAGCCAGGAAGAGTAGTGGTAGAAGCGGATAAAGTAACCAAAGCTTATGGCGATAAAACGATTCTGAAAGATATTTCCCTTTTGGTAGAACGTGGAAGTAAGATTGCTTTTGTGGGTCAAAATGGGCAAGGAAAATCAACTTTTATTAAAGCCATTGTCAACGAATTCGAATTTGAAGGAAGTATCAAATTGGGTCATAATGTGCAATTGGGTTATTTTGCTCAAAACCAAGCCGAATATTTAGACGGAGAAATTACCTTATTGCGAACTATGGAAGATGCCGCAACGGATACCAATCGTTCGAAAGTGCGTGATATGCTAGGTTCTTTCTTGTTTCGTGGCGATGATGTCGAAAAGAAAGTAAAAGTGCTTTCTGGAGGAGAAAGAAACCGTTTGGCGCTTTGTAAATTGCTTTTGCAGCCCATCAACGTTTTGGTGATGGATGAGCCTACGAATCACTTGGATATTAAGTCCAAAAATGTGCTGAAAGCTGCTTTGCAAAAATATGAAGGAACCTTGCTTTTGGTTTCTCACGACAGGGATTTTCTTCAAGGGATGTCGAATATTGTTTACGAATTCAAAGACCAAAAAATCAAAGAATATTTAGGAGATGTTAATTACTTTTTGGAACAACGCAACCTAGAAAATATGCGTGAAGTGGAGAAAAAAGATGCCGCAAAAGCAGCTGCTCCAAAGGAAAGTAACAAAGCTTCGTATGAAGATCAGAAAAAAGGAAAAGCACTTCAAAATAAATTGAGCAAAATCGAAAGTCAGATCAAGCAATTAGAAAAAGACATTCAGCACGACGATAAAATGCTGACTTCTAATTATGACAAACATATTGAAGATGCCAAATTTTTCACCGCTTACAATAAGAAAAAAGCTGATTTAGATCAACTGCTTTTGGATTGGGAAATAGTTCAGGAAGAAATTGATAATGCGGGTTTATAAAATCAGCCCAATAGCTTTAGAATGGGCAATAGCTTCGCTACTGTCTTTAAAATAACAAACAGAAACTTCGAGATTTTCTAAATTTTTTAGAATTTTAATCGTGGTTTCTTTTTTGTTTTTACCAGTTTGTCTGATATAAACAGCTTTTACAGTCACGGGAAATATTTTGCAAATTTGTTCGTATAAAAAAGGATCGTGTTGCGAATCATCTCCCAGTAATACATACTTCAAATGAGGGTAAAATTCTAAAACGTGTTTTATTTTCTCGAATTTATGATTGTGATTGCCTCTGCCACTCATCAAAAAATCAGCCAGTCCGGTTTTAATATCTTTCAATAAAATAACAGCTCTTGGTAGTTGATGAATTTTGGTAAATTTCACAATAAAACGATACAAATTCCACTCGCTACTGGAAATATAAAAAAAGGCATTTTCTTCTTCTTTATTGTTTCTTCCAGCGGAACTCAAGGCTTGATAATGCGGAACAACATCTTTAAAAATCTTGCGACTATTGACGTTTCTAAATAATAAAATATATAATTTTTTGAAGAAATTATGCGTGTGCGAAACTAAAAAAGTGTCGTCAATATCCGATATAATTCCTAGATTTCCCTTGTGCGGTCTAATAAAACTCCCAGTTGATGTAGTAATCGTATTTTCGTATTTTATACTTATTTGATATTCCATCCAGCCAAAATTGAATTCTTTTTCAAGCGGAATACAAAACTTAAAATAACCATCGTCTAATGTTTTGGTGTGAATTTCAGATTCGCCAAATTGGAGATAAACATCAAAATTTTTAATCGTTTTTACCCTAAAAAGATGTACTATCGAGCGAGCATTTTTAAAGTTTTTTTTCTGAAAATCATAATCGTATTCGGTTTTGAAAACGTGTCCCATTACAATTAATTCTTGTTCATTGGCATAACCTCGATATAATTGTAAAATTGGTTTCATTATTGTGTACTTTTATAGACGTTGTAAATTAATTATTTTAAATCGATTTTAAACCTAAAATTTTGAAAAAGAATATCATTTTCGTTGTAAATCCCATTTCTGGAGACTTGGATAAAACCGATTTGCTGGATGCTGTTCAGGAATTTGCTACTGTAAACAATTTTAATTTAGTGGTTTATGAAACTACTGGAGAGAAAGATTGTGCAGCTATACAATCACTTTATGGCAAATTTAATCCCGAACGAATTGTTGTGGCTGGGGGCGATGGAACTATCAAAATGGTGGCCGAAGCGATGGAAACACACGATATTATTATTGGGATTTTGCCTGCTGGTTCTGCCAATGGATTGTCTGTCGATTTGAATTTGCCTTCTACATTAGAAGAGAATTTAAAAATAGCATTTCAGAACCATTATATCGAAATGGATATGATTGCCATTAATGGTAAAAAAAGTATTCACTTGAGTGATATTGGCTTGAATGCGGACTTGGTCAAGAACTATGAAGAGAGCGATTTGAGAGGTTTTTGGGGTTATGCTATGCAAGCTTTTACGACCTTGAAGGATGCCGAAGAGCCTTTTGTAGCTTCAATAACTGCCAATAATGAAACGGTTGAACATACGGCGAGGATGATTGTTATTGCCAATTCACAGAAATATGGAACTGGTGTAACCATCAATCCAAACGGAAGTATGAGCGACGGAAAATTTGAATTAATTATTTTGAAAAGCCTTGATTTATTGTTGTTGGGCAAAATTATTACAGGGAATATGCCAATCGATTCGGATGATATTGTCATCATTTCGACTGAAAAAGCAACCATAAAAACAGACAGGCAAGTTAATTTTCAAATTGATGGGGAATATTGTGGAGCCCAAAATGAATTAGAAATTCACATTTTGCATAAGCAAATGAAAGTAGCAGTTCCGTAATCAACTTTGTCAAAGTTCAAAACTTTGACAAAGTTGAACCTCGAAAATCCGTATTATTTAAACGGATTTCGCTCTTTCCAATCGACTTTTGGTTCTAGATAATTGAACGCTTTTTCAAAAACCATATCGGCAACTGGATTGCTATGTTTGGCAAAACCATACATTTCTTGTGGTTTGGCTCCGATAGAACTTTTGATTTCCAAGGCTGTTCGGGCAAAAATAATTTCCTTAAAGCCTTTGTTGATAGAATAGGCAACCATATCGTAGAGCATATTCAAATACAACATTTTTTCTCGTTGAATACTCTCGTCATAGCCCAGAAAATAAGTATCCATTACATTTCCGTTTTTAATTAAGGTATTGAAACCAATTAGTCTTTCATCCAGGAAATAGCCGTAAAAAAGAAATTTATCTTTTAGTAGTTCCTTAAAAATTCTGAAGTGGTTTTTGGCTAGGAAAAAGGTGTTAAAGTGCGCATTTTTGGCTACATGATAGTATAAATCATAAATGGTTACTTCATGCTTGATAATGTCGTCCAAGTGCATTTTTCTTTTTTCGATACCTTCGGCTTTTTTGCGAGCACGTTTGTATTGGTCTCTGTATTTTTTTGATAAAGCTTCAATATAATCTTGTTCTGATTTCCATTGATTCGGAATATCAAATAACATATTGGGTTGGGTACAGTACTGAAAATGTTTTTGAAATCCAGCTTGATGAAATGCGGTAGTTTCTTCGGTAGCAAAATCTTTAAAAGTCGTGATGTGTACTTTTAAACCTTTGTTTTTAAAGATAATTTTTAATTTTTCTGAAGCTTTTTTTAAGGTTTTCAATCCTTGAATAGGGTCAATTGTTTCAGCAAAAGCAAAAGCATTTTGACCGGTAAGCATATTGTTTCCAATAATTAAAATATGAGAAATAAAATTCTTAAAAACAGTGTTTCTAACGGCTGTTTTTATACACTTATCTCGGTTTCCAAAAGATTCTAATTGATTCAAATTCAAAAATTGAGAAAGTGCAATTCCAACTAGGTCTTCTTTATGAAATAATCCAATAAAATGACAAATCATATTGGTTGGTGATGATTTCTCTAAAATTTCTAGGTATTCTCTAGTCAAAAATATATTGTCAATAGCCAGCGAATTCCATTCTAAAGGTAGAGATGATGTACTATTGTATATTTTGAAAGAGTAGATGGTGTCCAATATTTTGAATATATATTTTTCAAAATTAGGGAATATTGATTACAACTAAATTGGGTTTAAGTTATAATTAAGAAAATTCCGTTTGAGCGTTTTATCAAACGGAATTTTGGTTATATGATTTTATGCAAAACCACAAATGATTCCGCCCATTAATGCTAAAGTTACGATCCAATAACCAGCGTTAATGAATATATATTTCCAAGATTTGTTTTCGAATAAACTATTGATTGCAACCATAGGAAAAGCAAAAAACAAACCACTCATAAAACCATGCAAAGCACCGTGTTTAAAGGTTCTGTAGGCTGTTCCGTAATCAGTCATGAATGCTGCAAAAGATGGTTTTGCACTTTCAATCATCGGCGGACCTCCTATCATTCCCAAAGCTCCAGATTGATGGATAGTTAATCCCATTAAAACGATTGTCATCATTAAGGAGAATAAATAAGTAAGTCCAAATATTTTTAGCATATTTCCTTTTTCAGAAGATTCGGGAGTTAGTCCTGCTTCTTTCATCCAGATTGTTCCAAAAACTTTGGGATGATACCAAATAAAACCCACTGCAAGCGTTACTACAGCCGATGCTAATAATGCGATAAAGTTAATTTCCATAATTTGTTTTTTTAAGTTAGAGTATCAAATTTAATAATTTTTAGTTAGGTAGTTATTATTTATTTAAATATTTAAAATTTATAAGAATATATTTATTTTAAAATAAAATTTGTGTATTTAATCGATTATTTATGTCTATAAATACTATTTTTGTGTAGTTTAGTGGCAATATTTGAATTCTAAAAAGAAGCGTCATGAAAAATACTTATACTTTACTGTTTATGATTTTGATCTCAATCGGATTGAGAGCAGAAGTGTCTGTTACAGAGAAAAATACATTAGTGCAATTGTACAACGCTACAAATGGTGCAAATTGGACTTCAAAATGGGATTTGAATACACCAGTTTCCTCGTGGTATGGGGTAGGAGTACAAGATGATAAAGTGGTTTCAATTGAGTTGTCCAATAATAATTTATCAGGAGAGCTTCCTGCAACTATTTCGAATTTAGTGCATTTGAAAAAATTAAATTTGTACAAAAATAATATTTCAGGAACAGTACCAGCTGCTATCGGATCGATGAAAGCTTTAGAATCACTTAATTTATCTTTTAATAAATTATCAGGATCTTTGCCAGCAACCTTGGGTAATGCTACTGCTTTAAAAAGTGTAGAATTGTTCATGAATCAGTTGTCTGGGAGTATTCCTGCTGAAATTGGTAATTTAAGCAATTTAGAAACGTTGTCATTGTATAATAATAGTATCACAGGGCAAATTCCAGCAGCTCTTTATGGATTAACAAATCTAAAAGTATTGCATTTGAATAGTAATAAAATCACTGGAAATTTAAGTCGTTCTGTTGCAAATTGGACTAATTTGGAACAATTGAGTTTGTTTGATAATAAAATGAATGGTCAAGTGCCATTTGATTTAGAAAAATTAAGTAATCTGAAAGAAATGAATATTTCATACAATGAGTTCAGTGGATTAGTTTCTAAAGATTTATCAAAATTAGATGTTTTGAATATGACCATGATCAACGAAAAAGGAGTAGCAGTGGCGTTGACTGTTAAAGCAAATGATAAAAACACCGCCATTGTTTCTGAGGAATAGTAAATAGTTAGTTAGTTAGTTAGTTAGTTAGTTAGTTAGTTAGTTAGTTAGTTAGTTAGTTAGTTAGTTAGTTAGTTTTTTATAAGTAATTAAGAACCTGCCAAGTCCAACTTCGCAGGTTTTTTTATGGAATAATTATTGAATGGCCTTTTTTTTTTAGTTCGTTTTTTAGTTGTAATGAATAGCCAATCAGTTCAATACATAATATCTGAATATTTTTTTAAAAATAGCTTGTATTTATTAAAATTGGTTGTATCTTTGCACCCGAAACAACGCGGGATAGAGCAGTAGGCAGCTCGTCGGGCTCATAACCCGAAGGTCACAGGTTCGAGTCCTGTTCCCGCTACTATACTTACCCATCCCATTTTTGAGGATGGGTTTATTTGTTTTTAATTTGTGTAAATATTTGATATACTGTTTGTTAGGTTGAGTAATGTATTTTTTTTATGTTCGATATTTCCTGTTTTTGATGGAATATTGAAACCCATCTGGAAACAATAGGATTTGAAATTTTCTCTTCTGGTTATAATCTAATGAATCGTAGAATTTACTGGGGTTTACAGCTATTTCCATAAAATAAATAACCGCTTTTTCAATGTTCGATTTTTTTGACGGCATTAATTCTAATTCTTTTGTTTTTTGAATTATTGCTTATTTTATTTTTTGACTTTGTCTTTCAAAAATTTCTTTCGAAATCTCATTTATTGCATAACGATACTCCATAATGTCATAGTTATCTTTTAAACCGTTTATGTCTTTTGACAAGACTTTTTTATTCTCGGATAAAAAAAAACAACAAAATAGATGCAAAGTCTGTAAATTAACCTAGAAAAGCAAAATCTAGTGTTAGATTTATTTCAATATTAGTTTTTTGTTTTTTGATTCTTAAATTTAAAATTGAGCTATTTTTTTACCTTACCGTAATAGCCTCATTTGTAATCACAATCCCTTATATGGAACTGTTTTTTATAAAAGAATCGTGTTAGTAGCACTACATTACTACTTTTGGTAGTTTACTTTTAGTACATCCAAGTATATAGGTATCATTATTTATTAGATTTTATCGTTTTAATCCTTTTTCAGGATGCTTTTAGTGAGAATTAATAAATTTATTTATATTTGCAATCGGTTGTGTGTAAATATTTATTTATTTGAATAAAAAAATAAATGAGTTTTATTTGACGATAGTGACAGAATAATTGGAAATATCAATCAATGCTTTTTAGTATATCATATTAAAAATAATTGATTTTTTTCTGATTTTATTCAAATTTAAGATGGAGCGATTGAAGGTTTGTAAATTGCATTAAATCATTTAATTAGAGGTTTTTATAGCATTTTAAGAAATAATAAAATATTAACATGAATCAAAAAATTGACAATTTAGCCGCAGATAACATAAGAGCATTAGCCATTTCGATGGTAGAAAAGGCAAATTCAGGACACCCTGGAGGCGCTATGGGAGGTGCCGATTTCTTGCACATTCTATACACCGAATATTTGAATTTTGACCCAACCGAAATGGATTGGCCATTTAGAGATCGTTTCTTTATGGATGCGGGTCACTTATCGGCTTTGATGTATGCGCAATACAATTTATTAGGAAATTATAAAAAAGAAGATCTTCAAAGTTTCAGACAATGGGGTTCAATCACGCCAGGCCACCCTGAAGTAGATGTGTTAAGAGGAATCGAAAACACTTCTGGACCATTAGGACAAGGTCACGCTATGGGAGCTGGAGCTGCTATTGCTGCGAAATTCCTTGACGCTAGATTCAACGGTCTTTTCGAACACAAAATCTACGGTTTTATCACGGATGGTGGTGTTCAGGAAGAAATCTCTCAAGGTGTGGGTCGTATTGCAGGACATTTAGGTTTGAACAACTTTATCATGTTTTATGATTCGAATGATGTGCAACTTTCTTCTATGACAGACGAAGTGACATCAGAAGATACGGCTATGAAATACGAAGCTTGGGGATGGAAAGTAATCACTATTGATGGTCACGATCACGAGCAAATTCGTAAAGCGTTGAACGATGCGAATGCTGAAACTGAAAAACCAACCTTAATTATTGGTAAAACCATTATGGGTAAAGGTTGCGTTCTTGCAGATGGGTCTATGTATGAAGGAGAATGCGAATTGCACGGAAAACCAATTGGTGATACCAAAGCAGATTTCACAAAAACTTTAATCAATTTAGGAGCAAATCCTGAAAGTTCTTTCGATATTTTCCCAGAAGTTCAAGCACACTACACATCAGTTTTAGCTAAAAAAACGGCTGCTGCTGCTGAACAAAAAGCAAAAATTGCTGCATGGAAAACGGCTAACCCAGCATTGGCATCCAAAATGGATTCGTTCCTTTCTGGTGTACTTCCTGATTTAGATTTGAGTCAAGTAGTTCAAAAAGCAAATGTAGCTACGAGAGAAGCTTCATCAGCTGTATTGGGTTATTTAGCAGAAAATTTAGAAAACGTAATCGTTTCTTCTGCCGATTTATCGAACAGTGATAAAACAGATGGTTTCTTGAAAAAATCTTCTGTATTGCAAAAAAATGATTTCAGCGGAGCTTTCTTGCAAGCTGGAGTGGCTGAATTAACAATGACGGCTATTGCCAACGGAATTGCTCTTCACGGAGGTGTTGTGGCTGTAGTAGCGACTTTCTTTGTGTTTTCTGATTATATGAAACCAGCGATTCGTTTGGCTGCTATTCAGGAATTGCCTGTAAAATATGTCTTGACTCACGATTCATTCAGAGTTGGAGAAGATGGACCAACCCACCAACCAATTGAGCAAGAAGCGCAAATGCGTTTGATGGAAAAAGTAAAAAATCACTCGGGAAATCCAAGTTTATTAGCACTTCGTCCTGCTGATGCTATCGAAACTTCAGTAGCTTGGGATATGGCGTTGAAAAACACTAAAACACCAACTGCTTTGATTCTTTCTAGACAAAACATCAAAGACATTCCTGCTGTATCATCTAGATATGAGGAAGCAACAGCAGCTAAAAAAGGTGGTTATTTAGTAAAATCGACTCCAAATGCTGATATTACTTTATTCGCAAATGGATCGGAAGTTTCTACATTATTAGGCGCTGCTGAAATTTTAGAAAACGAAAACAATCTAAAAGTAAACGTAGCCTCTATCATTTCTGAAGGATTGTTCAAATTACAGTCAAAAGAGTACCAAGGAAGCATCATCCCTAAAGGAAAATTAGTTTTCGGTCTTACGGCTGGACTTCCTGTAAACTTGGAAGGATTGATTGGCGATAGCGGAAAAGTAGTTGGATTAGACCATTTTGGTTATTCAGCTCCAGCTAGTGTGTTGGATCAAAAATTCGGATTCAACCCTGAAAGTGCTGCTAAAGAAATCTTGAAATATATTGCAGAAAGCAAATAATTAAATAAATAGTAAAAAATGAAATTTTTTATAGATACAGCAAATTTAAAAGACATAAAAGAAGCTAATGATTTAGGAGTCCTAGATGGAGTAACCACTAATCCCTCATTAATGGCTAAAGAAGGAATTACAGGGGCAGAGAATATCATTGCTCATTATTTAAAAATTTGTGAATTGGTTGATGGTGATGTAAGTGCCGAAGTTATATCGACTGATTTTGAAGGAATGATAGCTGAAGGAGAGCAATTAGCTGCGTTACACCCGCAAATTGTTGTTAAAATTCCAATGATTAAAGATGGAATAAAAGCCATAAAATATTTTTCTAATAAAGGTATTAGGACAAATTGTACTTTAATTTTTTCGTCTGGACAAGCCTTATTGGCTGCAAAAGCTGGAGCAACTTATGTGTCTCCTTTTATTGGAAGATTAGATGATATTTCAACAGATGGATTAGTTTTAATAGAAGAGATTCGATTGATTTTTGATAATTTTGGTTTTGAAACTCAAATTTTAGCTGCATCAGTGCGAAATGTGATGCATATAATCAATTGTGCTAAAATTGGATCAGACGTGATAACTGGGCCATTAAGTGCAATAGAAGGATTGTTGAAACATCCTTTAACTGATATTGGTTTAGCCACATTTTTAGCAGATTATAAAAAGGGAATAGCTAATTTAAGTAGTTAACTTGATCTTTATAGTTTGTTTATAAATTCAAATAATATGTGTTTTTATTAATAGGATGATTGGTTACTAATATTTTTAATGAAGGTTTATGTTAAAGGAAGTCTTATATAAGGCTTCCTTTTTTTATATGATAATTTCTTTTACAGGTTAATTCTTTCGTTTTAGAACTTGTTTACAGCATTCCGATAAATGATTAAAATTAAATGTTTTTTTTACATTTATCATTTCTTTAATAATTTTGGATATAGCTTATTAATTTTTTAATAGTTAAATTGTTAAAGGATTTTTTTTTGAATTATACTTATTAAAATGTCATTATAAATATTTGATATGTATTTAAATTGAATATTATTTTTCAATTATTTAAAAAATAAATACACAATCGGTTGTTTTATTTAGTTTTTTATTTATCTTTGTTTAAAGGATTTTAAAAAACGTTTGTATTTGTATCAAACAATTTTGATTTTTAGAGTCTTCGAAAATGATTTATTTAAAATAATTTTCGAGTAACTAGGAGTGTTTTTGATAAAAATAATTTGGTTAGTTTATTTTTAATATTTGAATAGGGTTGCTTTTTGGTTGAGCGGCCCTTTCATACAAAATGAAGAAAACTAAATTGTTACATCAGTAAAATAATACTGCATTAAGGATTACCTAAAAGATTTTGTTGTTTTCATAAAAAAATTATTGAGGTTACAATTGGTGAAATTCCGAAACAAAATCCAATAAATCTGCTTTAAACACACAATCGGTTGTATTTATTATTTTTTGCTTACCAATAAAAGTTAAAAATAAATAAATCTTTTTGTTAATGAAATAATTGAATTTGAGTTTAAAAGTAATTTGGATGAAATGAAAGCTAAGTTTTAAAAAAATAACCAAGATATACTAATCTATTAACAAACCAACTAATAAAACCAAAAGCCTATGAGTTAACCAAACCTTAAAGATGTTTTTTGTTTGTTTTAAGAATAATAAGATCCAGTTTATTTTAATAAATACAGTGATTTTTATAGTTCTTAAATTCTTAAATAAATAAAGCATTAACTTTTTAGAATAAGCTATATATTTTCTTTTTATGTTGATAGAGTTTTTGATTTCATCTTATTTAAGATGTTTCCTAGGATTGATTTAAAAATAAATCAAACTTTAGCTTCAATCGCTTTATTGGATTAAAAAAATTTAAAAATCACAGATTTTTTTATAATGAGTACTATGGTAAATTCTATATTCTAATTTGTAAATAAATTAAAAAATGTCAAAATATTAATATGAAAATACAATTAATTAAAATTCCACGCAAGATGAATTTCGTGGTATTAGGAGTTTTGTTTATGTTTTCTAGTGTGTTGTTGGCAAGAGAGGGGAAATCCACTTTGTCTTCTTCCGCTAAAATTAAGCAACAGAATCAACAAATAGTTGTTACAGGAAAAATTACTTCTTCAGATGATAAAAAGCCAATTCCTGGTGTTAATGTAACAGTTAAAGGTAATCCTGCAATTGGCGTAGTAACCGATATTAATGGAGACTATAAAATTACACTACCTTCGTCTAATGAAACATTGATTTTTTCTAGTGTTGGTATGCAAACCATCGAAAAGAAAATTGATGGTCAAACAGAAGTCAACATTGTTATGTCTTCAGATCAAACAACTTTACAAGAGGTTATTATTGTTGGTTTCGGTCAACAAAAGAAAGAAAGTGTTGTTGGGGCAATTTCTCAAGTTTCGGGTAAAGTTTTACAACGTACAGGAGGGGTTACTAGTTTAGGTGCAGCACTTACAGGAAATCTTCCAGGTGTGACAACCTTGACAACTACAGGAAAGCCAGGGGAAGAAGATCCCGAAATTATTATTAGAGGAGTTAGTTCATGGAACAATTCTCAGCCTCTTATCCTTGTTGATGGTATCGAACGTGCTATCAATAGTGTTGATATTACTTCAGTTGAGACTGTTTCTGTGTTGAAAGACGCCTCTGCTACTGCTGTATATGGGGTTAGAGGAGCTAATGGAGTAGTTCTTATTACAACAAAAAGAGGGGTAGTTGGAAAAGCAAAAATTGATTTTGGATATAGTGCAATAATGAAAGCAGTTTCAAAGCTTCCAGGTAAAATGGATGCTTATGATGCTCTTATGGTAAAAAATAAGGTAATTGAATATGAGCTAAATCAGCAGCCAGTTTCTTGGACTTATATGAGACCTCAATCATTTATTGATAATTATCGTAATCAAACTACTCAAGAACAAAGAGAAAGATATCCTAATATTGATTGGCAAGATTATTTATTTAAAGATACTGCTATGTCTCATACTGCCAACGTTAATATATCAGGAGGAACAGATAGAGTAAAATATTATGCTGCAGTAGATTATGCTAACGAAGGAGATCTTGTTAAAGTACCGCCTAGCAATCAGGGTTTTGAATCTGGTTACAGCTATAATAGAATAAATTCTAGGGCTAATTTAGATTTTCAGTTGACAAAATCAACAGTGTTTAAAGTGAATCTTTCAGGATCTTATGGGTTGAAAAAAGCACCATGGAGGGTAATTAGTGAGGGGTATATGTGGGCAGGAGCTTATAACACGCCACCAGATTTATATTATCCATTGTATTCAGATGGATCTTGGGGATATTACCCTCAAAATTCGGTTCAAGGAGCTAACTCAGCATTGAATTTAGCCATTGGTGGATCGCAGTCTATAACAACCACTCGTATCGCAACCGACTTTAATCTTAGACAAGATTTAGGAAAGATTCTTAAAGGACTTTCGGCTAATGTAACTTTTTCTTTGGATAATACTTTTCTTGAAGAACAGAGAGGAATTAATAATGATAGCTATTCTATTCAGAGCAAATATATTGATCCTGTTACTGGGATACCTGTCTTCTCGCAAACACCTGATGTAACAACAAATTTTGATTTTTATGAACCATTAAACTGGGCTACAAGAGGAGGTACAATGAATGATGGTTCTACTTACCGTAATTTGAATTATCAAGCACAAATAAATTATGTTCGTGATTTTGGAGTACATAATGTAACTGGAATGGGGAATTTCCAGCGCCAGGAAACAGCTTCGGGTGCCAATATTCCTGCTTATCGTGAAGATTGGGTTTTTCGTGCTACTTATGGTTACAACAAGAAGTATTTTTTAGATTATAATGGAGCTTACAACGGTACTGAAAAATTTGCACCTGATAATCGTTTTGGTTTTTTCTCCTCAGGAGCGGTAGGGTGGATGATTACAGAAGAGAAGTTTATGAAAAAACTTACTTTTCTTGATCAGCTAAAACTGAGATACTCTTACGGTCAGGTTGGGGATGACAGTTATAATGGTCGTTGGTTGTATGAAGATGTATATGGTAGTAGTATTTCACGCCCTTTGTTGACTCAAGGGAATCAAGGCGAGCTTAGTAATGCTTACGGATGGATTACACAAACTTCCATAGGAAATCCTTCCATAGCATGGGAAAAAGTAACGAAACAGAATTTAGGTTTAGATTTCTCATTATTTAAAAAAGTATTGTCTGGAAGTGTTGATGTCTTTAAGGATTACAGAACAAATATCATTTTGAACGGAAGCCAAAGAGCGGTACCATCTTATTTTGGATTTGCTCCACCGGTTGTTAATAAGGGTATTGTAGAAGTTAAAGGTTTTGAGTTTGAATTGCATTACAGTCAAAGACTTACCAACGACCTTCGTTTGTGGTCTGATGTAAGTTTTACACAAGCAAAGGATGAAGTAATAGATAGGGATGATCCAGCACTGCTTCCTGAATATGTAAAAAGAGAGGGTTATCCAAACAGACAATCCACTTCAATGCTGGATCAAGGCTTTTATAATACTTGGGATGAGTTGTATGGTAGTACGGCATTTGATAGTAATGATGCCAAAATTCCTGGTAATTATAGAATAATGGATTTTAACGGTGATGGTGTGATTGATAACAATGGGGATAGAGTGAGATATGGCTATCCATCAAATCCTCAAAACACGTATAATGCAAGTCTTGGTGTAGATTGGAAAGGTTTTAGTGCCATGGTTCAATTCTACGGTGTAAGTAATGTTTCTCGTTATATCGAAACACAGAGTTTTGGTTTACCTTATTTTAATACGGTTTATGATGAAGGTACTTATTGGTCTAAAGATAACACGAATGCTGACTCTCCTATGCCAAGGCTAAATAGTACCTTAAATGGAAATAATCTAGGTACTCGCTATTTGTATGACGGATCCTATATTCGTTTGAAAAATGCTGAAATAGCTTATACCTTTAATTCAGAGCAGGTTAAGCGTATTGGGCTTGAGTCATTGCGTATCTATGCAAATGGAAATAATCTTTGGTTATGGACACGTACACCAGACGATAGAGAAGTAAATGGAAATACCGCTTATCCTTCGGTAAGTCGTATAAGCTTAGGTTTTAGATTAACATTATAAAATACTATAAGATGAAAAATTATAATAAGATAATTCTATATTTTGGACTTTTCTTTTTTGTAGCGGGGAGTTTTACTTCTTGTTCTGATTATTTGGACATTAAATCAGGATCTACAACTGATCCAGATTTGGCTTACCAAAACTTCACAAATTTCCAAGGTTTTACCGAGGAGTTATACCACTGCATACCAAGTTTCAATAATCGTGATGATAACAATTTCTTCAATAATGGAGAAGAGGAAATGTGGCAGGCCAATGCAGCCAACCAAGGTGCTTGGATTTGGCAAGTTGATTTAGGAAACTTTTTAGCTTGGCAAAGAGGGGGTTTTGGTAATGGAGGATCTTTTTTAGATCAAAATGATGTGGATTTTAGCACTAACAATACTAACAATCAAAAAAGATCAAAGTCATTGTGGGTAGGTTCTTGGTACGGAATTAGGAAAGCAAACATAGGTCTTGCAAATCTTGATAAAATGGTAGATGCTACTCAGGAAGAGAAAGATATAATTGCTGGTCAATTGTATTTCTTTAGAGCTTGGTTTCACATGCAAATAATCTCCTATTGGGGTGGAATGCCTTATATTGATTCGGTTTTAGCTTCTGATGAGCCATTGCGATTTCCTCGTTTGACTTATCAACAAACTGCTGATAAGATTGCCGAAGATTTTACTAAAGCAAGTACTTTATTGCCATCAGACTGGGATGCTGTTCCAGCTGGACAAGCTACTTTAGGTAAAAACGAACTTAGAATCAATAAATGGATGGCTTTTGCTTATTTAGGCAAGAACTATTTGTATGCTGGAAGTCCATTAATGAATAAGTCTTCAGGAGGAGGAGAACAGTATAATGCAGAATATTGTAAAAAAGCTGCAGAGGCTTTTGGAACTTTATTAAATGCATCAGAGAATGGTTCATGCCAATATAAATTAATCCCTTGGGGAACTAATGGAACTAGTTATGAGCAAGTATATCGTACGAATGGACAAAATGGTAGAATGCCAGGTTCTGCAGTTGTTAATGGAGTAACTTATCTTGAGGCAATTTTCAGAGGCCCTAATTATGGAGGTACTGGTCAGTCTATGGATAAGCAGTATTTATGTGCTAATGTTTTACAAGGTAGAAGTTGGTCACAATACCCTACGGCAAATTATGTAAATTATTTTGGTACCAATACTGGTTATCCTATTAATAGTGCTAGTAAAGCAGATGTTCCTGGTGATCAAGGTTCCAATTATGACATAAACTATCCTTGGAAAAATAGAGACCCCCGTTTTTATCTTAATTTTGGTTTTGATACCAGAAAGATGGTTAATTCTACTGCTACTGCAGAAGCAAGGCAATATACTTATGCCAATTTATATGATGGTGTTAGAGTTGGAAATTATAGATCTTCACGTGCTTCGGGTAGTAATACAGGATATTTGTTGATGAAATTTAATCCGCTTGGATTAAATAGATACGATAATGCATATAATAATCATCAAGTTCATATTCCATGGCTTCGTTTGTCAGATGTTTATTTGATGTATGCAGAGTCCATCGCTATGGGGCATAACAATATTCGTGCTACTGCAACAACATGGAACAAAGATGCTGTTTATGCCATTGATAAAGTTCGTAATCGTGTGATTCTTCCTAATGGGAATCCTTTACCAGGAGTTCAAGCGCCATTTTTAGTATCTACTGATATGTTTATGTCAGAAGTGAGACGTGAACGTGCTGTAGAATTAGCTTATGAAGGACATAGATTTAATGATTTACGTCGCTGGTTGCTATTGACTAAGTTTCCTTATAATGTTAAAACGGGTATTACTTTTGATCGTGATGTTCCTGAAACCAATGATGTTAATCCTACCAACAATTTCTTGGACAAAGTTAATCCAGAGAACAATAAAATCAATAATTTAAAGGAATCTGTTGTTTGGGAACGTATTTATTCTGATAAACATTACTGGCTTCCATTGAAACGAGCGGATGTAAGCATATATCCTGAATTTTATCAAAACCCTGGCTGGTAATTGCAAATATATAATCGAAAAAAATAAATAATAATGAAATATATCAAAATAGTTTTTTTTATATGCGCAATATTTACTCTTTTCTCATTAGAAATGAGTGCACAAGATAACAAGATAATTGTATCTGCAGTTGTGTATGATAATAAAGGGAATCTTGTGCCAGGAGCCACTATCAGTAGTGCTAATGAAACAAGTGAAGCTAACGATTTAGGTGAGTTTACCATAACAGTTGATGCCAATAGCATTTTAACTGTTACAGCATCTGGTTATAAAACTGGTTCCATTGAAGCGAAATCCGATTTGAAAAAAGTAGTATTGGATTATGATTCGGATACAGTAGTATTGGGATACAATTCGGATAAGGTGAAAGTTGCTTTTAATACAGTAGCTAAATCAGATGTTCTAGGGGGCGTTTCAACGGTAAACATTGCTGATCAGCTAGCCACTAATTACACAACTTTTAGTTTGGATAACTTAGCTAGTTATATTCCTGGTTATACAGGTGGTAACATCTGGGGCATGAACGGAAAATTGGTGATAGTTGATGGTATTCCTCGTGATGAGTTTAATGTTGTACCTTCTGAAATTGAAGATATTACAGTATTGAAAAGTGCAGCTGCTGTTGCTTTATACGGAAGTCTTGCTGCAAAAGGGGTTGTTTCCATTACTACTAAAAGAGGTCTTAGCAAAGGAAATAAATTTGATGTCCGTATCAATACGGGTATTATGGATCCTAAACGTTATGCCAAATATTTAAGTTCATCAGAGTATATGACATTATATAATGAAGCTCTTATGAATGATGGACAACCTCGTAATCCACTTTATACGGACGAAGTAATAGCTAATTCTGCATCAGGTGTAAATCCGTATCGTTATCCAAACGTAGATTTTTATTCATCAGATAATTTGAAGAAATACGCTACACGTTCTGAAATTGTAGCAGAATATACTGGCGGAAATGACAAAGCTCAATTTTATGTGAATGTGGGTAATTATAGAACAACAACCTTACTTGACATAGGAAATGGAAAATCAGAAGGTGAAAACCGTTTCAATGTAAGAGGAAATCTTGATATTAAATTGAGTAAAATGATTACTAGTAAAATCAATACCAGTGTTACTTTTTATGATAACAATCAAGCACAAGGTAATTTCTGGGGGAATGCGGCTACTTTAAGACCAAATTTATTTGCTCCTTTAATTCCATTGAGTTATTTGGAAAAAGCAGATGCAAAAACTCAAAACTATATTGCAACTAGTCCATTTATAGTTGATGGAAAGTATTTGTTGGGAGGTACTAGTACCCAACTAACAAATCCTTTTGCAGATATATATACTCGAGGGATTATTAAAGGGACAACTCGTAAATATCAGTTTGATACTTCGTTTAATTTTGACTTGGCAAATCTGTTGAAAGGATTGACTTTTGATACTCAATTTGGTATTGATTACAATACATCTTATAGTCAACAAATCGGCAACAATGCTTATGCTGTATATGACCCAACTTGGGCTACTGATGCTGATGGAGATTATATTACTACTTTGACTAAATTTGGTACGGATGCTAAAACTGATTCTCGTTCTCTTGATAATGCTTATCAACGTCAAACGATGTTTTTTTCAGGTGCTTTTAAGTACAAGTTTGATTATAATAAGGTGCATAACTTCTCTGCACTTTTAGTAGCCCACGGTTATACATTAGCTGAATCAGAGGTGTATCATGCCATAGCAAATGCAAACCTAGGATTTCAGTTTAATTATAATTATAAAAACAAGTATTACCTTGATTTTACTCAAAATATGGTGCATTCCTCTAGACTTGCCGAAGGGCAACAGGATGCTTTCTCCCCAACATTTTCAATGGGATGGAGAATAAGTAAAGAGAGTTTTATGGCTAATTCTAAAGTATTTAATGAATTGAAATTAACTGCCAGTGCGAGTATCTTGAATACTGACCTTGATTTTATTGGCTTTGAAGGTGGTAGTGGATACAATTTGTATAGACCTTCTTATAGCAATGCTAATGGATCTTTTTTTTCTTGGCAAGAAGGACGTCAACTTAGAACTACGGATGTTATCAATGGAGAAAATTATGGTTTAGGATTTGAGCAGAGAAAAGAATATACCTTAGGTTTAGAATCTTCTCTTTTCAATAATATGGTTCATATTGAAGCTTCTTATTTTTACAATCAGTTGACAGGTATTCCTATCAGAGATAGAAATCTTTATCCAAGCTATTTTTCTGTAACCACTCCGTCTACTTCATCTTTTATTCCGGTTGTTAATTATAATGCAGACGAACGTAAGGGATTTGATTTAGGAATAAATTTTAATAAAAAGATAAACAAAGTTCATTTGAATGTGGGTATGGTCGCAACTTATTTTGAGACTAGAGCTTATACTAGAAATGATATTATCTATAGAGATGACTATCAAAAACGTCAAGGCCAACCAACAGATGCTCTCTTTGGATTGAAAAGCAATGGATTCTATACTGCAGCTGAAGCAGCTGACATAAAAAACAATGTAGTTGGAGCTCTTCCAAAATCAACATATGCTGTAGTTAGCGCTGGTGACATTAAGTATCAAGATGTAAATAATGATAAGGTAATTGATAATAATGATCAAGTTTATCTTGGTAGAGGAGGAGCATCTCCACTAACAATTGGGCTTAACACGACTGTAAAGTGGAATAATTTTTCTTTATTCGTACTTGCTAATAGTACGAGTGGGGCTTATGCCTATAAAAACAGTTCTTATTATTGGGCTTCGGGTGTTAATGCTAAATATTCTGCACCTATGCTTGGTCGTTGGACTCCAGAGACAGCTGAAACGGCTACTTATCCAAGATTAACTACGACAGCTGGCGCTAATAATTTTATAGCTTCAGATTTCTGGATATATAAAAATGATAGAATTAGTTTATCTAGAGTTCAATTGTCTTATGACATTCCTAAGTCAGTATTGGCTAAGACTTTTATTAGCAATTTAGGTTTTTATGTTAATGGAAATGATTTGCTACTAATTGCAAAAGAAAGAGAGCACATGGAAACTAATATTGGAGGTACTCCTCAAATGAGATATTATAGTATAGGTTTAACGGCTGCATTTTAATTATAAAAAATTTGAATAATGAAAAAGAATAAAAACATATTTGTAATTTTAATTTTCTCCGTTTTATTTGTTGGTTGTACGGATCTTATAGATGCTGAACTAGAAAACATTAAGGATAAAAATGATACTTATGTAGATCCTAATTTTGGATTGGGACTTCTTACACAGGGTTATGCTAGAATCCCAACCAATGGGTATAATTTTAGTGAAGTTGCTACTGATGATGCCGTATCAAATGATCTTAATAATGGTTTTTTGAGATTAGCTACGGGACAGTGGACTGCTGCTTTTAATCCAGCAAGCCGCTGGGAAGCATGTTATTCAGGTATTCAATACATGAACATTGTTCTCAGTGAAGTCGATAAGATGACGTTTTCCGAAGACCCTCTTGTTGATACCCTTTTTAGAGAAAGAATTAAAGGGGAAGCTTATGGACTTCGTGCCATTTTTATGTATAACTTATTACAATCACATGGGGGTTGGGTAAATGGAAAATTACTTGGTGTGCCAATTGTTTTGACTGAACAAGTTGTGACTTCAGAATTTAATCTTCCTCGTGAAACGTTCAATGCGTGTACTGCACAAATTTATAGTGACATTAATAATGCCATAGATCGTTTGCCACAGGATTATGTGGATGTTGCTAGTAATGCTAGTATTCCTCCAAGATATAATGTTACTGGTATGACCCCTTCACTATACAATCGCGCCATGGGAGTAAAGTTTTTAGGTCTTGTCAGTGGACGTGTAGCTAAAGCAATTCGCTCACAAGTAGCTCTGTTGGCTGCAAGTCCTGCTTTTGCCAATGGATCTGCTGACGGTTCTAATGGAACTTGGGAGGATGCTGCTAAATACGCTGCCGAAATAATTGCTCTTAAAGGAGGTTTGGCAGGATTGCCATCTACCTTTTCTAGTGGGGTTTCATGGTATAGAAATACAACAGAGATAAATGCATTGACCTCTGGAGCCAACTCTCCAGAAAGTTTATGGAGAGGTGGAACATCTAATAATAATGATTTGGAACGTGAAAATTTTCCTCCTAGTTTATTTGGAAACGGACGTGTAAATCCAACTCAAAATCTTGTAGATTCATTCCCTGCTAGTAATGGGTATCCGATATCTAATCCACTTTCATTATATAATCCAGCAAGTCCATTTGCTAATAGAGACCCTCGTTTGGCAGAGTTTGTAGTTTATCACGGAAGTAGAGCAGGTGTTACGAATGCTCAAATAAACATTACAGCTGGTAATGACGCCATAAATAATGTGAATACGTCTACACGTACAGGTTACTATATGAAAAAATTGTTGAGACAGGATGTTAATTATAATCCAAATGGTAGAAATACTCAAAATCATTACAGACCACGCATACGTTATACAGAAATGTATCTTAATTTTGCCGAAGCTGCTAATGAAGCTTGGGGATCAGTTTCTGACCCAAGAGGATACGGTTATACTGCTTATGATATAATTAAAGCTATCCGTAAGAGAGCATTAGGTTTAAATACAGATCCTTATTTGGAGTCCATAAAAACGGATAAAGTTGCCATGCGTCAGTTAATTCGTAATGAGCGTCGTTTGGAGTTGTCTTTCGAGGGTTTCCGTTTTTGGGATTTACGCCGTTGGAAAGTGGCACTAACTGAATTAAATGAACCTGCTAAAGGCGTTACAATATCTGGTTCATTAGCAGCTCCTGTTTATGGCAATCCTTTCGTTGTAGAGAATAGAGTTTTCCAAAATCACATGTACTATGGTCCTATTCCTTACCTTGAAACGCTAAAATTTAATAACCTCCTTCAAAATGATGGTTGGAATAATTAGAAATACACATTAATAATACAAAATATGAAAAAACTAATTTTATTTTTATTGATATTGATCTCTGTTGTGGGATGTGAGAACGATCCGATATCCTACCCTGATTATGATTATTCTTCTGTATATTTTCCTTATCAATTTCCAGTGAGAACGATTACGTTAGGCGAAGATATATATGACAATACTTTGGATCTTCAATTCAAATGTAACATTATGGCAACGATGTCTGGTGTTTATGAGAACAAGAAAGACATAGCAATTGATTTTATTGTTGCAGATACAATCCCTAAGGGTTATAAGTTTGTTGGAACGTCACCATTACGCCCAATTCTTCCTATGCCACGTGATTATTATACATTGGCATCAAATCAGATCCTGATTAAAAAAGGAGATATTTCTGGTGGTGTTGAAGTGCAACTAACCGATAAGTTTTTTGCAGATCCATTAGCAACACAGAATAATTATGTAATTCCATTAATTATGACTACTGCTGTTGGTGTAGATTCTATTTTGCAAGGAAAACCACTTGTGGCAAATACTAAACCTAGAAGGTTAGATTCAAGACAATGGGATAAAATTTCTAAAGATTATATACTGTATGCTGTAAAATATATCAATACTTGGCATGGATATTATTTAAGAAGAGGTAAAGATGTGATGACTGGTAGTTTAAATAAAACGATTGTAAGACATCCAAAAGATGTTCAGACTTATGATGCAGCAACTTCTAATGTTGCAACTTGGCTTGTTCAATTGACAACTGGTTCTCTAAAAGTTTTGAAGTTTCCTGTAGTATTACAGGATGGCGCCGGAGTAAATTATACTTGCACTTTAAATCTTACTTTTGATGATGCTGGTAAATGTGTAATTACTTCTTCTGACCCTACTGCATTTACGGCTAGTGGAACTGGTGTATTTGTGAAAAAAGGGGAGAAAAACAGTTTTGGTAATGTAGATAGAGATGTACTGTATTTAGATTATACAATAAATCATATTGCAAAAAATATTAACACTCAAACTAAAGATACACTTTTGATGAGAAATAGAGGTGTAGTTAAAGAAACATTTACTGTTGTTAAGTAAAAGTTTTTAATATAAGATTGACTAAGATTTTTTAATTGATAGCATTGTCATTGAAATCTTAGTCAATAAAAAACTAATCTGTTTTTCAGGTTAGGATGAAAAATAATAATTTTTGAAACAGTAGTATTTTCATTTACTACTGTTTTTTTATGAGAAATTATTAAAATAAATTATTGAATAAAAAATAATAGTACTCATTATTTTGATTGTGCTGTTTACTTGCAAAGGTCTTGGAAGTAAATAGAATACAGATTTTACAATACCACTAAAAATCACTAATAAAGTTGTTGCCATCCTTGGATTAATTGATCCAAGTAATAGTTTAGTGCCTAATGTGAAAGTAGGTAAAATGTCTATATGTCCTCAAAATGGACTCATTATAATTTGAAATGGCAAAAGATAATATTTCAGAAAAAATTTAATTATAAATACTACAATTAAAAATGAATAAAAAACTACATTTTAATAAACTATGTATTAAAAATATTATAGTAATGGTTCTTTTTTTTATTGTGCATACAACTTATGCTCAACAAAACACTCCCTTAAGGAGGCCTATTTCGTCAAATCAACCCATGTGGTTGATTCACATTGATACTTGGAACTATGCTGATCCTCAAAAAATCATAGATCTAATTCCAGCAGATATTCGTCCCTACGTGGTTATGAATATTTCACTTTCCATTAGCCATGATGCAGCAACCAGTCAATTTAAAGTGGCTGAATATGGCTACGAAATTGCCAAGTCATGGATTAGAACTTGTGCACAGAACCAAATGTGGGTAATGATTCAGCCATCAAGTGGTGGCTTTACTCAATTTTCAGATTTTGACCTTTCGGTTTATGAAGAGTTTTATAAACAATACCCAAACTTTATAGGGTTTAATTATGCCGAACAATTTTGGGGATATGATGATGCTACAGACCCGCTTTCGGCAAAATGGAGTGATAGGATGGCGCACTTTGCTAATTTATTAAAATTAAGTAATAAATATGGTGGTTATCTATCGGTAAGTTGGTGTGGAACAGAATGGAGTCCTTCCATAAATCCTATTGGAATGATGAAGCGTAATCCAAGTTTTGCAGCAGCATGTCGCAATTATACAGAAAATTATATTTTGTCAGATAAATATACAACACAGTCTTATCAGTCTGATATGGAGAGTATTTGCTTAGGCGCTTATCTTTCGGGTTATAGTGGGAATTACGGTATTCGATACGATGATACAGGATGGACAAATAGTAATGGAGTACATGAAGGTTTTACCATGGCTACTGCTGGTGCACCACATTTTGAACACATGATGCTGAATGGACAAACCGTAATTGATGGTCCTGAACTTATCTGGACACAGTGTTTCCAGGAAACAAACCGAATTGACATCGCGGATGGTTATAAGGCTAGAAATTGGAAAACTTTTCCCCAATTTGATAATACAAGTATAGATATTTTTCGTAAAGTTCTTGATGGTACTATACGTATTCCAACTAGAAAAGAGGTTATTAATAGAGCTAAGCTTGTGATTATTAATAATGTTCAAACGGGCTCACCTGATGATATTTATAGCTCTCCTCAGACTATGTTTGAGGGACTTTATCGTATGGATGGTGATGGTAATCTTAAAGATAACAAGAGTTTCTTTAAGAAAACGGGACGTTATCCAACTATCCCAACGGTTTTCCAATTAGATGATTCAGATGCTCAATCATTTAATATAAAAGTTAACAAGTCGAATTATGCCAGCAGATGGCCGAGTATTGCTTCTAAACAAACTGAGTTTAACACTTTGTTTCCTGAAGAATATACTGGAGATTTATTTGTGGCAAGAAATGAAAATGGATGGGTAACTTATAATCCCTATAAAGCAGTTGTTCCGCAAACTGCTAGTGCCAGTGTTCCGTTTAAATACAATAGTTGTGAAAAGATGGAACTTGTTTACTCACAATATACTTCGGGAATCATTAAGGAGTTTTCAAATAAAGTTAATTTCTATTTGACAAATTACAATGAGAAGGATGCTAGTTTAAAAACTGATATTATCAAAATATATGGAAGTACTACAGAACCAACATATACTTATGAAGATAGAGCAAGCCATTTGGCGAGTGTGGTTACAAAAAATTGGACTGCAGGAGTACTTACGTTAACAATTCAGCATAATGGACCTCTTGATTTAACTGTAAATTGTGCGGGTAACGGAACACAACGTTTGACTGATTATACTGATGCTGCTTTGGTTGTACCTAACAAACCTTCAGTTTATCTTGGGGCTCGTCAAAATGAAGCGGAGCATTTCGATTATAAGAACATAAATAGCATTACTACTGGTGGTCAAAATGGTAGTATAAGAAATTATCAAGGGCAAGGATATTTAGATTTTGGAACCAATGCTGCTGCAAGTATAAAAGATGTAATTAAAGCTTTAAGAAAAGGAACGTATCAACTTAACATCAGATATGCAGCTCCTAATTCAGCTATTACAAACATTGATTTGTATGTAAATGGAACTAAAGTTGCCACTCCAATATTTAGCGAAACTAATGATGCAAGTACTTGGGCAATTGTTTCTCAAAATATAGAATTGAATGAAGGAGACAATGAAATAAAATTGCAAGCAAATTCTTCAGGCTCATATGTTATTTACTTTGATAACATTACTTTTTCACAAAATGAGAATAATGGAATATATAATTTCACTGATGATGTAGTTACTACAACTGCTACTACACCTCCTGCAAATTTAATTACCATAAAAAGTGGTAGCGCTGGTGTAGTATCACATACTGACGCAAATTCAAATATCACCAATGCTTTTAAAGCATATTCTGTTGGAGCAACAAACGGAACAGGAGTAGCCGATTTGAATATGTTTCCAACCGACGCAACTGATTACTCTGTTACTTGGAAAGAATATTATACCGCTAGCGGAGGAAAAAAAGGAGTATTGCTAAGAGCAAATGGTTCATCCGCTTATGCCGATGGAATGAAAAAAGGGTATTTGTTTATCGTTTTAAACAATGCTGATGGTACCATTACACTTCAGCCTTACGTTGCAGGTACAAATGGCATTGCAGCAAAACCTACTTATACCACTACAACTCTTAAAGTAACGCCAGATCAACCAGCATGGTTTAGAGCTTCTGCAATTGGAGATAAGTTAATTTTCGAATTTTCAGCAGATGGTGTAAATTGGGAAGGTGGAACACAAACAACTTATCAAGATGCTACCTATCCTTTAGGATCTTCAGAATTAGTTTGGGGATTAAGCTCAAACAACTTTAGTTGGGTAATGGATGATATTAAATTTTCTACTTCGAGTTTAGCTGTATCTAAATTTAATATGGATGGATTTACTTATGTTCAGGATTCAGGACCATCAGGTAGTCAAATGTTCTCTGTTTCAGGAAGTTCTCTAGTTGGAGATATAACTGTTGAAGCTCATGAAAATTATGAACTGTCTTTGACGGCTGATGGTACATATCAACCTACGCTTACACTTTCGCAAGTCAATGGAACTGTAGCTAATACAACTTTATTTGTTCGTATGAAATCGGGATTGTCAATAGGTGAAAAATTAGGTACAATTACAGTAAAAACGACCAATGCAATAGAAAGTCAGGTAAAATTAACTGGTAAGGTAAATCAACTTCCTATGTTTGTTAAATATGATTTTACTAGTGATGCAGCTACAACATCGGCATCAACACCTCCTGCAAATAATGTAACTATTGGAGTAGCTAATGCCGCAACTGCTGGAGTAGTGTCTTATACAGATGCCAATAATTTGACAACTAATGTTATTAAACCTTATGGTGTGGGTCAAAAAAATGCTACTGGAGTGATGGATTTGAATGCTTTTTCAAAAACAGGTACAGATTATTCAGTTACTTGGAAGCAATACATTGGTTCTGGTACAAATGAATATAAAGTAGGTGTTTTGTTAAGAGGTAATACTAGTAAAATTGGCACTGCATCATCAGGGTATGTTCAAGGCATAATGGAAGGTTACTTGTTATTGGTTTATAATTCAGGAACTACTACACAATTTAGAATTTATCGCTCAACATCAAGTGGACTCACAACTTTAGTTACGACATATCCAAGTTTTGATCCAAGTCCTGGTCAGCCAGTATGGTATAGAGCATCTGTTTCAGGAAGTCTAAGTGTTTCATTAAAAATGGAATATTCAACAGACGGTGTAAATTGGATTACAGGTGGCTCTACTGTCGATAGTGGTACAGTCCACACAACAGGTGCTACTCAAATTGTATGGGGCTTAGCTGTTAATAATCTAGATTTTTATATGGATGATATTTCTTTTAATGGGTTAGATGAATCGGGAGGATTAGGAACTGAAGATTTTAAACCAGATTCAACAAAAGTTTTATATTCTCAATATTATAATTTATTAGGACAAAGATTGTCAAGCATAGATAATCTTAGTGGCATTATTATCATCGTAAAAAACTTTATGTCAGACGGTACAATAAGAACAAAGAAAATTTATAAAAAAGGAAACCTTTAATTTTTTAAAGGTTTTTATAAAAAACAATGAGGCTAATTTTAGATGTAAATAAAATTAACACCACAAAAATAATTACTTAAATATAAGTAGTTTAGGTAAGATTGTCAGAACCCGTCTCAAAATTTGGGACGGTTTTTTTATTATTAACTATATAATTGTTTTCTGGTAACTAATATTGCAAGGTGTAACATAATTATCATTAAAGACTGATAATATTTTTTATTTTGGCAAATATAATTTCAGATAATATAAAAAAAATGTTATTTTTTAGTTTAAGTATAAAATTTATAACACAACCGATTGTTTGTTTTGTTTTAAATACATATATTTGTTTTTCTAAAATTAAATTCTTCCAAGGATTTTTTTTTGATTTTTTTTAAAAGTGTATTATTAACACTTTTTATGTTTTTGTATTAATCGTGTTAAAAAAATCCTCAAAAAGAAGAAAGAACTATGAAGAAATCCCTGTTTAACATCCTGCTTTTTTCTGGATTTACATTATTTGCTCAACAAACAAATGATTTAAAACTTTGGTACAACACACCATCAGGTACTGTTTGGGAAAACGCATTGCCAATAGGGAATGGCTTTCAAGGGACTATGGTTTATGGAAATGTTGAAAAAGAAATTTTTCAATTGAATGAAGGTACTGTTTGGAGCGGAAGTCCTAACAGAAACGACAATCCTAATGCTCTTGGTGCTTTGCCAGAAATTAGAAAACTCATTTTTCAAGGCGAATATAAGGCTGCTGAAAAATTGACTAATGAAAACATTATCACAAAGAAATCTCACGGTCAGACGTTTCAATCTGTTGGCAATTTAGAATTGAATTTTTCTGGACAACAGAATTATACAAATTATTATCGTGAACTGGATATCGAAAAAGCTGTCGCAAAAACGACTTATAAGGTTGATGGTGTTACCTATACCAGAGAAGCGTTTACTTCTTTTTCAGATAGAATTTTAGTTATAAAACTTTCTGCAGATCAACCGGGGAAATTATCTTTTTCAGCTGGATATACATCTCAACACAAGAAACAAAAAATAGCTATTAATGGAACTAGTGAAATCTCGCTAATGGGTACAACAAGTGATCTTGAAGGTGTAGAAGGAAAGGTGAAATTTAATGCACTTGCTAGATTTAAAGTTGAGGGCGGAAGTGTAAATGCTGTTGCTAATTCCATACGAATTGAGAAAGCGAATTCAGTTGTCATTTTTGTTTCCATTGCTACGAATTTTATCAATTATAATGATATAAGTGGTAATGAGAATGAATTGGCAAAGGTCTTTTTAGATAAAGCATTTGGTACCAATTTTGATAAATTAAAAACGGCACATATAGCTAAATATCAAAAATATTTCAAAAGAGTAAAATTGGATTTAGGAAGTACAGAGGCAGCTAAAGTACCTACAGATCAAAGATTAGCTAATTTCAGAAATGTTTCAGATCCTTCTTTCGTGGCTTTATATTATCAATATGGGCGATATTTATTGATTTCATCTTCGCAGCCAGGAGGTCAGGCGGCAAATCTTCAAGGGATTTGGAATAATAGTTTAAAGCCTGCTTGGGATAGTAAATATACAATCAACATTAATACAGAGATGAATTACTGGCCGGCTGAGAAAACTAATTTATCAGAAATGCATGAGCCACTTTTAAAAATGATTCAGGAATTGGCCGAAACGGGTAAAGAAACGGCAAAAGTTATGTATGGTGCTCGGGGTTGGATGGCACATCACAATACTGATATTTGGAGAATTAATGGTGCAGTAGATGGTGCTACTTGGGGAGTTTGGAATGCTGGTGGTGGTTGGTTAAGTCAGCATATTTGGGAGCGTTATTTATACACAGGAAATAAAAATTATCTTCAGTCTGTATATGAAGTCTTAAAAGGTGCCGCTACTTTCTATGCTGATTTTTTAGTAAAAGATCCTGTTAATGGCTGGCTGGTTGTAGCTCCAGGAAATTCACCCGAAAATGCTCCAGCAGCACATCAAGGTTCTACTATAACTGCGGGTTCTACTATGGATAATCAAATCGTTTTTGATGTATTTAGTTCGGCAATAAGAGCATCAGAAATATTGGGAAAAGATAAAGAATATGCCGAAAGTTTAAGAATATTACGAAAAATGTTGCCACCGATGCAAATTGGAAAATTCAATCAATTGCAAGAATGGATAGACGATATTGATAATCCTAAAGACAATCACCGCCATATTTCGCATTTGTATGGATTGTATCCGTCCAATCAAATTTCGGCTTATAGAACTCCTGAACTTTTTGCTGCTGCAAAAAACACGTTACTTCAACGTGGCGATGTATCAACAGGATGGAGTATGGGGTGGAAAGTAAACTGGTGGGCCAAAATGCAAGACGGAAATCACGCTTATGCTTTAATTCAAAATCAACTGACTCCACTTGGCGTAAATAAAGGAGGTGGAGGAACTTACAACAATCTTTTTGACGCTCATCCGCCATTTCAAATAGATGGAAATTTTGGTTGTACTTCAGGAATTACTGAAATGCTGATGCAAAGTTCAGATGGAGCCATTCATTTGCTTCCCGCTTTGCCAGATGCCTTAAAAGGATATGGAGAAATAAGTGGTCTAAAAGCTCGTGGAGGTTTTGAAATTAAAGATTTGAAATGGAAACAAGGAAAATTAGTTTCAGTAAGCATTCAGTCCAATCTTGGAGGAAATTTGAGATTAAGAACTCCAAATGAAATAATTGCTATGAAAGACCATAAAAATTTGAAAAAAGCAGTAGGTGAAAATTCTAATGTTTTTTATCAAGTGAATGAAGTTGAAAAGCCAATTATTTCTAAAGAATCTGATATAAAGCCGTTAGCTATTCAAACCACTTATTTATATGATTTGGATACCAAAAAAGGGAAAACATACACTTTTATAGTTCTATAAAAATTATTTGCAAGGAAACATAAAATTAGGTTTAGATTTTTATTGTTTCTACTGATTAGCATTGAATAAAGTTCATTTTTAAAAATAAAACACACTAAATAAAAGATATAAATTACTATGAAAAGTCGAAGTATAATTTTAATATGCATGGCTACATCATTGCTTGGTGTAACCAATGTCAAAGGACAAAACAAGATAGTTCCAGATAGCAAATCTGATAAAATGTTTGTACATCAATCAATAGGAAATCCTTATCTTCCATTATGGGAGCATTTACCCGATGGAGAACCTAGAGTTTTTGAAGATCCAGATCATCCAGGGAAATTCCGCGCCTATATCATTGGTTCTCACGATCTGAGAATGACAAGCTATTGTGGACCAGATATTAGAATATGGTCAGCACCAGTAGAAGATCTTTCTAGTTGGAGAGACGAAGGACCTGCTTTTACTTATCAAATTGATGGGCAATGGGATGTTATGTATGCTCCTGATCTGGTTGAGATAAAAAGAAAAGACGGCAAAAAAGAATACTATCTTTATCCGCACAGTCGTGGACAAAATAGAGAAGCAATGGTAGCTAAAGGAAGTCGCCCAGACGGACCTTTTACTCCTGTCAATCTTACTCCTGATGGCAAACGTACTGTTCCGGGAAGCATTTTGGGATTTGATCCTGCTGTTTATATTGAATATATAACCGACCCAAAAGATCCTGATTTCCAAATAGGTTTTAGGGCTTATGGTTTTTGGGGTTTCCAGAAATCATCAGCGGCTGAATTAGATCAAAATACAATGTATTCTCTTAGACCAGGAACTAAAATAATTGAACGACTATTGCCCGCTGGCAGACGTTACGGAGAAATTCGTGATCCAGAAGGAACCCAATTTCCTCAAATTTTTAAAGGAGAAGATTTAGGAAAATTCAATTTCTTCGAAGCCTCTTCCATTCGCAAGATTGGAAATAAATATGTATCCATTTATAGCGGTTATTCTGGTCCAGATTATGGAATAAGCAGCTCTAATTCCACTTTGCGTTATGCTGTTGGCGATTCTCCGTTGGGACCATGGAAAATAGGAGGGGTTTTGGTTGATTCACGTGCTCCAGTGTTGAATCAGGATGGTACTGCAATTACAACTTCAAATGCAGGTCATAATACACACGGTAGCATTGAACAAATAAATGGACAATGGTATGTGTTTTATCACAGGCCTCCACGAGGTTTTGGATTTGCTCGCCAAGCAATGGTAGCTCCAGTAACGGTAACTTCGGACCAAAAATCGGTTGCTGAAGGAGGAACAGTATCAATTAGTATGTTCGATCCTTATTCAGAAAATAAATTCCCAACTGTAAAAGACAGCAAGGGAAATGAATACAAAGGGGCTGAAGTGACTTCGGAAGGGTTTCATATTTATGGGCTAAATCCTTATCAATATTATTCAGCAGGTTATGCTTCTTATCTGTCAGACAATAGTATTCAACAAGATTCCTGGGATATCTGGGACAACCACATGCCTATTACCAATGTAAAAAATGGTCATATTGTAGGTTATAAATATTTTGGTTTTGGTGGACTCAAAAGCAATAAAAACGGATTGAAGGCATTCGAAGGAACAAAAAAAGGAAACAATACCGCATTTAATATTTTCCTAACTCCAAAAACAACAAAATCTTTTAAAGTCAATGTTTGGATAGATGGGCCTTGGGATAATGAAACATGGAAAGGAAAAAAAATAGGCGAGATTATCGTTCCTGAAAATGCTTCACAGAATATTACAAAATATACAATTGACGTTTCAAAATTTGTCGATAATTTAGATAAAAAACATGCCATTTTCTTGGTAGCAGAAGGTAGTGGTACTGAATCTCTTTTTGATTTTACAGGTCTTGGATTCAGTTCTAAGAAAAACAAAATTTCACTTCCAGTGGTACCAAAAGTTAGTATTAATGTTGATGGAAAAGCAGTAACATTATCAGCAACTCCTGTTAGATCTACTAATGCAAATGGTATTGTAGGCTATGATATTTATGAGGCAAAACACAAAATTGCATCTGGTATGACTGCTATTCCTGTCGTTTCGGCTACGACCAATAATGCTGCAGTAAAAGTAACAGTTACGCAGGCAAAGTCACTATCAGAAAATGCCATTGTGAAGTTTGATTATAACGGTGTAGTGAAAACTTATACTGTGCAGTTTGTTTCTGAATAATAATAAATTCTTGGCTTATGGAATGCAAATATTCCATAAGCCAAGATTTATATAAAGATTAAATGATTTAAATTACAGTATGAGAACCCAATTGATTTTATTGTTTTTCATTTTATCCATAGTTTCATTTGGTCAAAAAAGTGATTCGAAGAAAGAATTAAAAACGAATGCTGCCGAAAAAGTATTTAAATATACGAATCCTATCACTAGAGATTCTATACTTTCTATGCGAGATTATATGATCAATAAAGTGGGTGATAAATGGTATGCCACCGGAACTTCTAATCCAGTTTGGACGGGACCAAATCCCGGTGTCAAGCTTTTAGTTTCTGAAGATATGATTCATTGGAAATTTCATTCGTACATAATTGATGCAAGCAAATTACCCGAAGATTGTCCGTACAATGGGCGTTTTTGGGCTCCCGAACTCCATTTTATTCAAAACAAATGGTGGCTAACTATCAATAGCGGGAAGGTTACCAAAGAAGACCCTAAAGGAATGAACACACACAGTGTTTGGTTATTTTCTGCTGATAAAATCACTGGACCTTTTAAATTGGTCAATGGGCCATTAACTCCTCAATACAATAATGATGCAACTTTATTTGAAGATGATAATGGAGAAACTTATATGTATTGCAGTGGAAACGGTCTTTTTCAGGCTAAAATCGATTTGAAATCAGGTAAATTAACGACACCCATTGAGAAGTTTTTAGATAAAAAACAACCCGGTTATCCTGAATGGATGATTGGCGGAATTGAAGGGCCTTTTGTAATTAAAAAAGAAGGAACTTACTTTATGTTTTTCTCTTCTTGGACACGAGGTTATGAAGTGGGACTTTTAAAATCAAAATCACCACTAGGACCTTGGGAATTAGTTTCTCGTGAACCTATTTTTGGTACTCGAAAAAAAGGCTACCGTCCAGAATTGGCAATAAGTAATGGTTATGATCATTTGCAATTTACAGATACTCAGGATCCTTATCAAGAAACTGGACACAACGCATTGTTTACAGGTCCTGATGGGAATTTATGGACATCCTGCCATTATTTTATGTATGAAAAAAGAGCATATCCATACAGTCAAACTTTTGAATCCTGGGAACTATTTCCTCAAATGGGAATTGAACCTGTGCAGTATGCCAATGGCAGATTTTATATAAATGAACCCACTTGGACAGAGCAAGTTGTACGAATTAAAAAGTAAAATACTAGTTTGTTTTCTATTGAAATAGCCCTTGCTTTTTATTAGGTAAGCTTTTAATAGTAAGAAAATAACATTCGAATAAAAAAATTAATTAAACCGAAATGATGAAAATACGAATCCAAAATATTTTATTTCTACTCATTGGACTTCTAGCGTTGACAGATTTAAAGGCGCAGGATCGCCCGCCCCATCCAGAGTTGGAAAATCCTGCTATTCAAGGGATAAATAGAGAATATCCAAGAGCCTCCTTTATTAGTTATCCTAATCGTGAAGCAGCATTTGCCAATGACAAAAAGAAGTCTCCGAATTGGATTAATCTTGATGGTATTTGGAAATTTAATTTTGTTACGGGTATTTCCAATCGTATTAGTGATTTTGCAGCTATTAATAAAGAACTTTCAAACTGGAAGGATATGGAGGTGCCGTCCAATATGGAAATGAAAGGATATGGAATTCCTATTTATACTAATGTAGGGTACGAGTTTTATCCACAGTGGAATTTTAAACCGCCGTATATCAATGACCTCGAAAAAGAAAATATTGGCTATTATCGACGTGAATTTGATCTTCCACAAAATTGGGATGGACAGCAAGTTTTTATCCATTTTGGAGCCATAAAATCCGTAGGTTTTGTTTGGATAAATGGCAAAAAAGTTGGGATGAGCAAAGACAGCAAAACACCTCAAGAATTTGATATTACTAAATATATAAAGTCAGGAAAAAACACAATAGCGGTCGAAGTCTTCCGTTGGAGCGATGCTTCTTACCTTGAATGCCAGGATTTTTGGAGAATGAGTGGTATTCCAAGAAGTGTTTATGTTTATGCACAACCAAAGATTCGTTTGCGTGACTTTTATGCACAGGCTACACTTGACGAAAGTTATTCTAAAGGTGTTTTTAATTTGGATGTGGAGTTGAAAAATCACTCAGCAAAGAAAACCACTTCTTCGGTTACTTACGAAATTTTGGATGAAGCGGGTAAAATGATTTCATCGGCTACAAAATCAGTTCAAATCAATGATACCATTGGTAAGTTGAATTTCAATTCAATGATTCCTTCTGTAAAAAGTTGGTCAGTCGAAACGCCAAATCTTTATACTTTAGCACTTACTGTAAAAGATGATTCGGGTCTAACCACAGAAGCGACTTCGATTAAAATTGGTTTTCGCACTAGCGAAATTAAAGATGGATTTCTTTTGGTTAATGGCAAACGAGTTTTGATTAAAGGAGTTAATATTCACGAATTCAATCAAAACACAGGACAAGTTGTCGATGAAAAAACAGTGATGCTAGATTTACAGCGAATGAAAGAATTGAATGTAAATGCCATCCGTTTGAGTCATTATCCGCAGCCAGATTTCTTTTATGAGCTTACGGATAAATATGGTTTTTACCTTGTGGATGAAGCGAACATCGAATCGCACGGGATTGGTTATGACCGTGCCAAAGGAAAAAGTTTAGCAAACAATCTGGATTGGACAGAAGCGCATTTGTTTCGCACCCGAAATATGTTTGAACGTGACAAAAACCATCCTTCGGTAGTGATTTGGTCATTAGGCAACGAAGCAGGTAACGGTTATAATTTTTATCAAACCTATCTGTATTTAAGAAGTCGTGATAAAATGCGTCCGATTCAATTTGAACAAGCCGGTCACGAATGGAATACCGATATTGTTTGTCCAATGTATGCCAAACCAAAAGACATAGAAAACTATGCAAAAAAATATACCGATCGACCTCTCATTCTTTGTGAATACGAACACGCAATGGGAAATAGTATTGGTAACATTAAAGATTATTGGGAAATAATTGAAAAATACCCACATCTTCAAGGTGGATTCATTTGGGATTGGGTAGATCAGGGACTTGCTAATCAAAATGAGAAAGGTAAATTTTGGGCTTATGGCGGAGATTACGGCCCTGAAGGAACACCATCGGATGGTAATTTTTTAATTAATGGTGTTGTATTTCCAGATAGAAGTATCAAACCGCATAGTTTGGAGGTAAAACACGTTTATCAGAATATTGGATTTAAGGCAGCTGACTTAAAAACGGGATTGATTACGATTGTCAATAAATTTCGTTTTACCAATTTGAATAAATATGCTTTTTCTTATGAAATTACTGCTAATGGAAAAGTCGTTAAAACAGGTAATCTGCCAGTTTTGGATGTTGCTCCCGAACAAGAAAAACAAATTAAGATTGATGTTCGTAATTTGAAGACAAAAGATGGAGTGGAGTATTTTGTAACTATTGTTGCAAAAACCAAAACCGCTGAGGATTTACTTCCAGCAGGATGGGAAATTGCTTCGGAACAATTAAAATTACCAATTTCAACTGAAAGAAAACAAATTGAGACTCCAAAAGGCGGAAAAGTAACGTATAAAGAAGGCGAAAAGATTGCTATCATGGGGAAAAATTTTTCGGTTGAAATTGATTCTAAATCAGGCATCATCACTTCTTATAAAAGTAATGGAAATGAATTGTTGTTGAATGGTTTTGGACCTCGACCAACGTTTTGGCGTGCTCCTACAGACAATGATTATGGTTGGAAAATGACAGGGGTTTCTAAACTTTGGAAACAAGTATCCGAACAAACTCCTAATGCAACTAGCGTTAAAGTAAGTCAAAAAGGTGATGCAGTACAAGTTGAAGTCGTTTATAAGCTGGATGTTGTAAATTCAATTTGGACAACTCAATATACTGTTATGGGCAATGGTGCAATTAAGGTTGATAATGAAATGATAAACAATGGCGATAGTGCATTTATTATTCCTCGTATTGGTATGAAAATGCAAATGCCAGTTCAATACACCAATTTAGAATATTTGGGTCGTGGTCCTTGGGAAAATTACTCCGATAGAAACTCATCTACTTTTGTTGGGCTTTACAAATCGACCGTTGCAGAGCAATACGTTCCTTATATCCGTCCGCAAGAAAATGGACATCGTACCGATGTGAGATGGATGGCATTATCTACCAAAGTTGGTAATGGTTTAGCAATAATTGCCGATTCATTGATTGAATTCAACGCACTAAACAATCCAGTTGAAGACTTTGATGCTGGTCCAGACAAAAATAAAAACCTTCGCCATACCAATGATGTTACGCCTAAAAATTTAGTTGAAGTTCATATTGATTTCAAAATGATTGGCGTAGGTGGGGATGATAGTTGGGGAGCAAGACCTCATGAAGAATATTTGGTTAAGTCCAATAAAGAAGGGATTAAATATGGTTTTACGATGCTTCCATTTTCATCTTTATCTGAATTGAAGTAATTTACAATAAGAGACAATTATTAAACAACAACAAATGTACTAATGAGAAATTTTATCAAATCATTATTTTTAAGTCTTGTGCTAATTACTTCTGCTTTTGCACAAAATGGGAAAGCACAAAATCCAGTTATTTATTCAGATGTACCTGATATGTCTATGATTAGAGTTGGCGATACTTACTATATGAGTAGTACCACAATGCATATGAATCCTGGAGTGCCAATTATGAAATCTACCGATTTAGTGAACTGGAAACTGATTAGTTATGCTTATGAAACGCTGGAATACAACAATGATAGGATCAACTTGGATAATGGTAAAAATGATTATGGTAGAGGTTCTTGGGCTAGTTGTTTGCGCTACCAAAATGGAATTTATTATGTAAGTACTTTTTCAGGAACAACAGGTAAAACATACATTTATTCAACAAAAGATATAGAAAAAGGACCTTGGAAAAAAATAGTTTTAAATAGTTCCTACCACGATCACTCTATTCTTTTTGATGATGATGGAAAAGTGTATATGGTTTGGGGAGCAGGAAAACTTCAAATTATAGAGCTAAATAAAGATCTTTCAGGTGTAAAAGAAGAAACAAAAAGAGTCTTGATTGAAAATGCCAGTGCTCCTGCTGGAAGCAATATTATGTTGCAATCTGAAGGTTCTCAACTTTTTAAAATTAATGGAAAATATTATTTATTTAATATAAACTGGCCACGTGGCGGAATGCGTACTGTAGTTATTCATCGTGCCGATAACATTAATGGTCCTTGGGAAGGAAAAGTAGGATTACAAGATCAAGGTGTGGCACAAGGCGGACTTATTGATACTCCAGATGGTAGATGGTTTTCTTATTTATTTAGGGATGCAGGAGGAGTAGGACGTATTCCTTATTTAGTTCCTGTAAAATGGGAAAATGGCTGGCCAATATTAGGAGAAAATGGTAAAGTTCCTGAATATTTAGATTTACCTCCTAGCAAAGGATTAATTCCAGGGATCGTAAATTCAGATGAATTTAATCGTAAAAAAAGTGATAAAGACTTGCCTTTAGTTTGGCAGTGGAATCATAATCCAGATAATTCTCTTTGGTCTGTTAGAGAGAGAAAAGGATATTTAAGATTAAAAACAGCTAGAATTGACAGCAGTTTTGTTCAAGCCAAAAATACATTAACTCAAAGAACTTTTGGCCCTGAATGTTCAGGTTCAACACTTGTTGAGGTTTCAAAAATGAAAGAAGGAGACCTTGCAGGGCTTTCTCTTTTACAAAAAGAATATGGTTTTGTAGCTGTAAAAATGGAGAATGGTTCCAAAAAAATTGTAATGACAGAAGCTGCAAAAGGCAATCCAAAAGAAATAGAAAGTGTTCCTCTAAATCAGGATAAAGTGTATTTCAAAGCGGAATGTAATTTTAAAGACAGAGCTGATAAAGGAAAATTTTATTACAGTTTAGATGGAAAAAAATGGATCAGCATTGGAAGCACCATAAAATTACCATACACACTACCTCATTTTATGGGCTACCGATTTGGTTTGTTTAATTATGCGACTAAAAATGTCGGTGGTTTTGCAGATTTCGATTATTTCCATATCGACGGTCAAATTTCAAAAGCGAATTAATTTCAACTTATTTTTTGCAAAAAAACACATTAGTAAATTCAGCTTCAATATGAAAATTAATTATCTATTTCTAATTGGTTTATGCTCTATAATGAGTTTAAGCGCACAACAATTTCCTTTTAGGAATCCGTCGCTTAGTTCGACAGAGCGAGCAAAAGATTTAATTTCACGATTAACGCTGGAAGAAAAAGCGGCATTAATGTGTGATCAATCGGATGCGATACCAAGACTAGGAATTAAAAAATTTAATTGGTGGAGTGAAGCTTTACACGGATACGCCAATAATGATAATGTAACCGTTTTTCCGGAGCCAATTGGAATGGCGGCTTCATTTGATGATCAATTAGTTTATACTGTTTTTGATGCTGTTTCTGATGAAGCTAGAGCCAAATACAACCAATGGATTAAAGATGGTAATGAAAACAAGCGTTTTTTAAGTCTTTCGGTTTGGACGCCTAACGTCAATATTTTTAGAGATCCCCGTTGGGGGCGTGGTCAGGAAACCTATGGTGAAGATCCTTATCTTACTTCTCGAATGGGAGTTTCAGTGGTCAAAGGTTTACAAGGACCAACAGATGCAAAATACCGAAAACTATTAGCTTGTGCCAAACATTTTGCTGTTCACTCTGGGCCAGAATGGAGCCGACACGAATTGAATTTGAATAATGTAAATCCTCGTGAATTATACGAAACTTATTTGCCTGCTTTCAAATCGTTGGTGATGGATGCGGATGTTCGTCAGGTAATGTGCGCCTATCAAAGAATTGATGATGAACCTTGTTGTAGCAACACCAAGCTTTTGCAACGTATTCTTCGTGATGAGTGGGGGTATAAATATTTGGTAGTTTCAGATTGTGGAGCAGTTACCGATTTCTATACCACACATAAAGTTTCGTCAGATGCGGTTCACGCAGCTTCAAAAGCGGTATTGGCAGGAACTGATGTAGAATGTGTTTGGGAAAAATATCCTTTTAAAGAATTGCCAAATGCAGTTGCAAAAGACTTAATCAAAGAATCGGATATTGATAAAAGTCTGCTTCGTGTTTTAGTAGGACGTTTTGATTTGGGCGAAATGGATGATGATGCTATTGTTCCTTGGGCGCAAATTCCAGCATCGGTTCTTAATAGCAAAAAACACCAACAGTTAACGCTGGAAATGGCTCAAAAGTCAATGACACTTTTGCAAAATAAAAATAACATACTGCCATTGAATAAAGCCGCAGGTAAAATTGCAGTAATAGGACCAAATGCCAGCAATGAACCAATGCTATGGGGAAATTATAACGGAACTCCAGTTAAAACGATTACGATTAAAGCTGGAATAGAATCTAAAATTACTGCCGATAAAATATTTTATGACAAAGCCTGTGATTTAGTCGAGGATAAAGTAAATCAAAGTTATTTTGACCAAATTTCTTTTAATGGAAAAAAAGGAATGAAAGCAACGTATTGGAATAATCCAAATAGAGAAGGCGCTAGTGTTATTTCTCAGCAAATTATAAATCCTATAAAAATGACAACTGCTGGACAACACGAGTTTGCTTCGGGGGTTAAATTAGAAGGATTTTCAGGAAAATATGAAACCGAATTTACTGCCAAAGCAAATGATACACTTGTTTTTAAAACAGGTGCAACTGGCGCATTCGAATTATTGGTCAACGGAAAATCAGTTGCAAAATATACCAATTGGCGTACGATTCCAAGTAATTTTCCTTTTGCTGTTGAAGCAGGTAAAAAATACAGTATTGAAATTCTTTTCGCCCAATCCAACAATTGGCAGGCGAATTTGGAATTCGATTTTGGAAAAGAATTTGACATTGATTTCAGTGGATTGATTAAAAAATTAAAAGGAATCGATACCGTAGTTTTTGTAGGCGGACTTTCGACTTTGCTTGAAGGCGAAGAAATGCCGGTTTCTTATCCAGGTTTCAAAGGTGGAGATAGAACCCATATTGAACTTCCAGCTGTTCAGAGAAAATGTTTAAAAGAATTGAAAGATGCTGGCAAAAAAGTAATTTTTGTAAACTGCTCGGGTTCTGCCATTGCTTTAACACCAGAGACCGAAAGTTGTGAAGCCATTTTGCAAGCTTGGTATCCTGGCGAAGCTGGAGGTCAGGCGGTTGCCGATGTGCTTTTTGGAGATTACAATCCTGCTGGAAAATTGCCAATTTCATTTTATAAAAATTCAGATATATTAGGGGATTTCGAAGATTATTCAATGAAGAACCGCACTTACAGATATACAACAGATGTTTTGTTCCCTTTTGGTTTTGGATTGAGTTACTCTAAATTCAATATTGGTTCGGCCAAATTAAGTAAGACCAAAATAAAATCGAATGAAAATACACAATTGAATTTTTCTATTCAAAATACAAGCAAACGCGAAGGAACAGAGATTGTTCAGGTGTATGTTCGAAAACTAAACGATGTTGATGGGCCTCTAAAAACATTAAAAGCTTTTAAAAGAATCGAATTAAAAGCAGGAGAAAAACAAAATGTAACCATCGATTTACCTGCTTCATCTTTTGAATTTTATGATTCTAAAACTATGGCGATGGCGGTAACATTGGGAGAATATGAAGTGTATTATGGCAATAGCTCCGAGGCAAAGGATTTAAAAATGATTAAAATTTCAATTCAATAAAATAGTATGATAAAAGTAAGTAGATTAATTGTAAACCTTGTTTTATGCTTTTCGTTATTTGCGATAAGCGTTCAATCTCAAGAAAAATTGTACCCAAACGAGTTTCCATTAGAGAATGTAACTCTATTAGATGGGCCTTTCAAACACGCTCAAGATCTTAATATTGAGGTGCTTTTAAAATATGATGTCAATCGATTATTGGCGCCTTATAGAAAAGAAGCAGGTTTAGAACCAAAAGCACCAACTTATCCTAATTGGGAAGGACTTGATGGTCACGTTGGCGGGCATTATTTATCAGCATTGGCAATAAATTTTGCTTCAACGGGAAATAAAGAATGTAAAAAGCGAATGGATTATATGATTTCTGAAATTAAGATATGTCAGGAAACAAATGCTATCAATAATAAAGAATGGGGAACTGGATATGCTGGAGGATTTCCAAAAAGTAAAGACTTATGGACTGCTTTTCAAAAAGGAGATTTTAGGATTTATAATGGGGCTTGGGCACCATTTTATAATTTACATAAAATGTATGCAGGCTTAAGAGATGCCTGGTTATACGGAGATAATGAAGAGGCTAAAATACTTTTTCTAAAATTCTGTGATTGGGGAATTAATGTAACCGCAACATTAACTGATGATCAAATGGAATCGATGCTTAATATGGAGCACGGAGGTATGCCTGAAGTGTATGCTGATGCTTACCAAATGACAGGTGATAAAAAATATCTTACCGCAGCAAAACGCTATTCTCATAAGCAAGTCCTTAATCCACTTTCAGAAGGAATTGACAATCTAGACAATAAACACGCCAATACACAAATACCAAAATTTATAGGTTTTGAAAGAATTGCAGAGGTAAGTGGTGATAAAAAATTTGGAAATGCAGGAAGCTTTTTTTGGGATACTGTAATAGCAAATCGCACATTGGCTTTAGGTGGAAATAGTAGAAAAGAACATTTTCCAAGCAAATCGGCAAGTATTGATTACGTCAGTGAGGTTGATGGGCCAGAAACCTGCAACTCCTATAATATGCTTAAACTTACCGAAGATCTTTTTAGAGTATCTCCAGAGGCTAGATATGCAGACTATTATGAGAAAACTTTATACAATCATATACTTTCTTCTCAACATCCTGAGCACGGTGGTTATGTCTATTTTACTCCAGCGAGACCGCGTCATTATAGAGTTTATTCTGCTCCAAATGAAGCTATGTGGTGTTGTGTAGGAACAGGAATGGAAAACCACGGAAAATACAATCAGTTTATATATACGCATCAAAAAGACGATTTGTATTTGAATTTGTTTATTGCTTCAACATTGAATTGGAAAGAAAAAGAAATTAAAATTAAGCAACTAACAAATTTCCCAGAGCAGGAACAAACCAAAATTATCATTGAAGAAGGTCGTTCAAAATTTAATTTACTAATTCGTTACCCAAGTTGGGTCAAAGAAGGAGCTTTGAAAGTATTGGTTAATGGCAAAAGTATTGCTTTTAACAATAAGCCTTCTTCTTATGTAAGTGTAAATAGAGAATGGAAAAAAGGAGATGTAGTTGAGATTTTATTCCCAATGCACAATACAGTTGAAAAATTGCCTTATTTGGATAAATATGTTGCCTTTTTACACGGGCCAATATTGTTAGGGGCTAGCACGGGAACTGAAGATTTAAAACGAATTATTGCTGATGATAGCCGTTTTGGACAATATGCAGGTGGAAGAAAATTGCCTGTTACTGAAGCTCCTATTCTTATAGAAGATGATATGCAAAATATTGCCAATAAATTGCAACCCATTGACGGAAAACCGCTGAATTTCAAACTAAACCTTCAGATGGAAAACGGTATTCAAAATAATTTGAAACCTTTTTACAAAATACACGATGCAAGATATATGATGTATTGGTTGGCGTTAACAAAATCAGGACATAAAACCTATATCGATTCTTTGGCAACCATAGAAAAACAAAAGTTAGAAATTGAAAAAAGAACGGTTGATTTTGTTGCTACTGGAGAACAACAGCCAGAAAGTGATCATTATATGGAAAAATCAAAATCCAATGCGGGCAATTCTGAAAATGAGTTTTGGAGAGATGCCAGGGATCAAGGCTATTTTAGTTACCTGATGGCAACTCGTTCTGAAACTAATCTAAGTCTTATTGTACGTTATTGGGGATTTGAATGGGGTACAAAAAAGTTTGACATTTATATTGATGATCAAAAATTAGCATCTGTAGATACTTCTAAAAGAAACAGTATTAACCAATTTATCGATACCACTTATCCAATTCCAGCTGCTATCATAAAAGGGAAAGATAAAGTTAGAGTGCGTTTTCAAGCGCAATCAAATGCGAGTACCAGTGCAATATATCATGTTCGTTTAATCAAAAATTTAAATTAAGAAATTTTGAAGTCAAAAATCAATATCATTATATTTCTATTTATAACTGTTTTGTCTTTTGGGCAAAAGGCATTGGTAGTGTCTCCAAATAAAAAAATCAATGTATCGGTATTTGATAATAATGATAACTGGTATCTACAAGCTAATTATAATTTTAACGGAAAAATTTCAGAAGTATTACCTAAAATAGATCTAGGCATTTCTAGAAGTGACCAAGACTTTTCAACAGAACTAAAATTGATAAAAGTTGGTAAGCCATTGTTAATTAATGAAGAATATGCTGCACTTCACGGAAAACGTTCTAAGTGTACCAATTCAGCCAATGAAATAGTTTTATATTTTGAAAATCCTTCGAAAGCAAAACTTAATATAATCATTAGAGCTTACAATGATGGTGTTACTTTTAGGTATGAATTTCCTGAAAAAAGTGGCGAGTTTACAATAAAAGATGAACTCACGTCATACTCAATTCCAGATAAAACAAACCGTTGGTTAGAAAAATTTGATCTTTCAAATGAAGGTTTATATGGCAATATGAGTGATGCTGTTAATCAGCAAGATTGGTGTTATCCGGCATTGTTTAAGACCAATGATGCTTCAGCTTGGTATTTAATCCATGAGGCAGATGTCGATAGAAATTATGCGGCTACAAAACTCAGTAATAAAACTACCAATTCTCAATATAAAGTAACACTTCCAGGCAAGGACGAAGGAGTAGGAGAACCACAGACTAAAATTTCACTTCCCTGGAAATCGCCTTGGCGTGTTGTTATTATTGGAAGTCTTTCTGATATTGTCGAATCCACTTTAGTTGACGATGTGTCCAAGCCTTCCGTTTTAACTAATACAGATTGGATTCAACCCGGACTGGCTTCGTGGAATTATTGGTCGAATAACCATGGGACAAAAGATTTTAAAGTAGTTACAGAATTTGCAGATTTGGCAGCATCGATGAATTGGCCTTATACACTTCTGGATTGGGAATGGGATCAAATGGAGAATGGAGGAAAATTAGAAGATGCAATAAAATACATCCATTCCAAAGGAATTAAACCATTGATGTGGTATAATTCTGGAAAGTTTAAATGGATTACTTCAACTCCAGTGGATCGGATGTTAACACACAAAAATCGAGTTGAAGAATTTGAAAAATTAAATAAGCTTGGTGTGTACGGAATAAAAGTTGATTTTTTCTTAAGCGAAAAGCAAGAAATGATGAACTATTATCTTGATATTTTAGAAGATGCCGCTAAGTATAAAATTATGGTCTATTTTCACGGTTGTTTAGTTCCTCGTGGCTGGCAAAGAACCTATCCACATTTGATGACTTATGAGGCAGTTCGCGGAGCCGAATGGTATAATAATGGACCAGAATTAACAACATCAGCAGCAGAACATAATAATACATTGCCCTATACAAGAAACGTAATTGGTTCGATGGATTATACACCTGTTACTTTTACAAATTCACAATTTTCCCATATTACCTCTTATGGACACGAACTGGCATTGAGTATCGTTTTTGAGTCAGCTATCCAGCATATGGCCGATAGACCCGAGGGTTATTATAATTTGCCAGATGCAGCAAAGACATTTTTAAAGGATGTTCCAACAGCTTGGGATGACACTAAACTGCTTGACGGTTATCCAGGAAAGTTTACAGTTATTGCTCGTAAAAAAGGTGATAATTGGTTCATCGGTGGAATTAATTCAGGAAAAAAAGAAAAAATACAACATTTAAAATTTGATTTTTTACCAGAAGGACATACTTATAAACTAACATTAATTGCTGATGGAACTCACGATAAAACTTTTTCAACGCAATACTTAGTTGTGGATAAATCAACAACAGCTGTCGATGTTAAAATGTTGAGCTTAGGAGGCTTTGTCGCATCAATACAAATTATTAAATAAATCATTACTATGAATTTTAAACCGAAATTTTTTGCTCCCATTTTTTTAATACTGCTATTCAGTTTTAAGAGCATCAATACGAGTTATACTTTGCATAAAGATCATATTTCGATTCGGCTAACTCAAGGCACGCTGAATATTATTCCAATAACAGTAAATTCAATTAGAATTCAGATAAATGCAGAGAATATAAAGCAGGATGAAGAATTAATTCTTGTAAATAAATTGCCAGTGCCTGCTTTTAAGGTTACGGAGAACAATGATGAAATTCAGTTGAAAACAACTTCAATTACGGTTTTATTCAATAAAAAAACCAAAGCATTAAATTTCAAGGACAGCAAAGGAAATGTTTTTTTAAGCGAAAAAGCAGATAGTAGAAAAATGGCTTCCAGTACTGTAAATGGAAATCCTTGTTATGTAGTCGAGCAAAGTTTTAATTCGCCTGAAAATGAATTTCTTTTTGGATTGGGACAGTTTCAGGACGGACATTATAATCTAAAAGACATTAGCCAAAAATTAACTCAGGTGAATACACAAATTGCAGTTCCTTTTTTATACTCCAATAAAGGATATGGAATTCTTTGGCATCAATATGGGCTTACCGAGTTTAATCCAAACGATAATTTGATTACACTTGCTAAAAGCGAAAAATCATCGGATAACAATAAAGAAGTTGAGGTAACGACAACATCGGGAACTCAAAAAGTATCGCAAAGACAAGCATTATATACAGGGAAATTTAGTGTAGAAAAAGAAGGACACTATTCCATTATGCTAGATTTAGGCGATATGGACAGCCGTCATTTGGTTATAATTGATGATAAAACCATTATCGATCAATCTAATTTGTGGTTGCCACCTGCAATTAGTGCATTGGTTAATTTGAAAGCTGGTGAACATTCGGTTCAAATCGTTTGTAATACTACTAATAAACCTAAATTGAGTTTTAGAAAAACAAATAATTCGACAACTTTCCGATCTTCGAATGCTAAATCTTTAGATTATGTAGTTTTCAAAGGAAAAGATACGGATGAAGTAATTAATACTTACAGAAGTGTTTCAGGTCAGGCTCCTATGTTGCCTTTATGGGCGTATGGTTTTTGGCAATGTCGTGAACGTTATACCTCCAGCGAACATTTGATTAAAACAGTCAAAGAATTTCGTGAGCGTAAATTACCATTAGATGTAATTGTACAAGATTGGCAGTATTGGGGAAATAATGGCTGGGGAGTGCCACAATTTGACGAAAAAAAATACCCAAATCCTTCTGGTTTTATTAAGGAATTACACGATTTGAATTCTCATTTTGTGATTTCTGTTTGGTCTAATCCGGATAAAAACTCTGCAATTGGGAAAAAATATGTTGAAAACGGAATGTACATTCCGAATACCAAATGGCTGGATTATTTTAATCCCGAAACAGGTAAAGCCTATTGGAATACATTAAATGAAAATTTATTTTCAAATGGAGTTGATGGTTGGTGGATGGATGCAACAGAGCCGGAAAACGATGCTCTTGTTGGCACGATGACACATCAAGGCCCTGGCGATTTTTACCGACTTACGTATCCGTTATTTGTAAGTAAATCGGTTTATGAAGGACAGAGAAAGACAAATCCTGAAAAAAGGGTAACCATATTAACACGTTCTGCATTTGCAGGACAACAACGTTTTGGAACTATTAACTGGTCAGGTGATATTGGCGGAACCTGGGATGGTTTTAAAAAGCAAATTGTTTCTGGAATGAATTTTACCTTAACAGGAATGCCGTATTGGACAACCGACATTGGTGGTTTTTTCCGTCCGGGTGGTGGACAATACAAGGATGAAAAATTCCATGAATTGTTAACCAGATGGTTTCAATGGGGAGCATTTAGTACCATATTTAGATTGCACGGCTATCAAACCGAAACTGAACCTTGGAAATACGGTCAGAAAGTGGAAGACAATATGAGAGAGATGTTGAATCTTCGTTACCAATTAATGCCGTACATCTATTCTGAAACATCAAAAATTAAAGAAGGTTCTACTTTTATGAGACCGCTTGTAATGGATTTTCAAAACGATGAAAAAGCAGTGAGTCAGCCTTATGAATATATGTTTGGAAAATCATTTTTAGTTGCCCCAGTTGTTGAATCAGGTGTTGCAGATTGGGAAGTTTATTTGCCAAAAGATACAAAATGGTTCGACTTCTGGACAGGAAACAGTTTTGACGGAGGACAAAAAGTGAAAGTAAATGCACCATTAAATAGAATACCATTGTTTGTGAAAGCAGGTGCTATAATCCCTTTTGGACCAATAGTACAATCGACTAATGAAAAAAAGTGGGATAATCTTGAAATTCGTATTTACGAAGGTGCCGATGGTAATTTTACATTATACGAAGATGAAGGAGATAACTACAATTATGAAAAGGGCGCTTTTTCTCAAATTAAATTCGAATGGAAAAATGCTGAAAAGCAATTGACAATAAATGATCTAAAAGGAAAATTTAAAGGAATGCTGTCTAAAAGAAACTTCAATGTTGTTTTAATCAATAAGGAGGGAAAAACACAAAAAAGAGAAATTACCTATACTGGAAAAAAACAAAGTCTAAAATTATGATACAAAAAGTCTACTTGTTGTCGCTACTATTCTGTTTAACTAGCTTAAACAGTATTGCTCAATCTTATGAAAAAACAAATTTAGGAGTAAAAACGTCTATCAATTCGACGGTAGTTGAAATTCAGTTTTATAGTCCTGAAATAGTTAGAGTTATAAAATATCCTGCCGGAGGAAGTTTTGAAAAGAAAAGTTTGTCAGTGGTAAAAGTGGCTGAAAACACAAAATTCACTATTGATAAAAAAGATACAACTGTTTCGTTGAAAAGCCAGAGCGTCGAAGCTGTTTTAAATTTAAACGATGGATCTATAAATTTTAAAACAGTTGATGGTAAATCGTTATTGAACGAAAAAAATTCTGGAGCCGTTTTTACAAATTTTGATGATGCAGGTTCTAAAACGTATTCCATAACTCAATCTTTTGTTTTGGATAAAAAAGAATCAATTTACGGATTGGGAATTCTCCAAAACGGAAAAATGTCGCAACGAAACCAGAAAGTTCATATGGTGCAGAATAACACTTGGGATTTTGTGACCTTTTTTCAATCGGATAAAGGATATGGATTATTTTGGGACAATTATTCCCCAACGGATTTTAGCGATAATCCCGAAGAAACTTCTTTTAAATCCGAAGTCGGAGATGGAATTGACTATTATTTCATGAGTGGTAAAAATGCTGATGGCGTAATTGCCGAAATGCGTGATTTGACAGGGCAGGTACCTATGTTTCCTAAATGGACTTTCGGTTTCTGGCAAAGTAAAGAGCGTTACAAAAGTCAAAATGAAACTGTTGAGGTAGTGAAAAAGTACCGTGATTTGGGTGTCCCTTTAGATGGTATTATTCAAGATTGGCAATATTGGGGCGATAATTACCATTGGAATGGAATGAATTTTTTAAATCCAGAATTTTCAAAACCACAACAAATGATTGATGACATTCATAATTTGAATGCACACTTATTGATTTCTATCTGGTCTTCTTTTGGTCCAAAAACACCGCAATTCCAAGAGATGAAAGCTAAAAATATGCTGATGGATTTTCAGACTTGGCCACAATCAGGAAAAGAAACCTGGCCACCAGATATGAACTTCCCTTCGGGAGTACAAGTTTATGACGCTTATAATCCGGAAGCAAGAGATATTTATTGGAAATACTTAAACAAAGGATTGTTTTCTTTAGGAATCGATGGTTGGTGGATGGATTCTACAGAGCCAGATCATTTGGATTTTAAACCTAAAGATTTTGACAACAAAACATTTTTAGGTTCATTTAGAAAGGTTAGAAATGCCTATCCATTAATGACTGTTGGCGGCGTTTATGATCATCAGCGTGAAGTATCATCAGATAAAAGAGTTTTTATTTTGACTCGTTCAGCTTTTGCGGGTCAACAGCGTTACGGAGCAAATACTTGGTCAGGCGATGTTAATTCTACCTGGGATATGTTGCGCAAACAAATACCTGCTGGACTAAACTTCTCTTTATGTGGAATTCCATACTGGAATACTGATATTGGAGGTTTTTTTGCTGGAGCCTATAACAAAAGTTGGAATGATGGTTCTGGATCCAGAAACTCCTCTTATCAAGAATTGTATGTGCGTTGGTTGCAGTTTGGAGCATTTACGCCTATGATGCGTTCTCACGGTACAGATATTCCTAGGGAGATATATCAATTTGGTAAAAAAGGAGAAACCATTTATGATGCAATCGAAAAAACCATCAATTTGCGTTACGCCTTACTGCCTTATATTTATTCGAATGCTTGGAAAATCACCAATGGACAATCTAGTATGATGCGTGCTTTAATGATGGACTTTGAGGATGATAAAGTCAAAGACATGAACAACGAATATTTATTTGGTCAATCCATATTGGTAGCTCCAATTATTAATGCGCAATATACTCCAGAGGCTGTCGTGAAAACGAATGAAGATACTGGATGGAACAAAAAAGACGCTAGTGATAAAACCAAAACAGTTGCAGTAGATTTCAGTCAGAAAAAGTCGAAAAAGGTCTATCTGCCTGCCGGTACTGAATGGTATGACTTCTGGACAAACAAGAAATATAAAGGAGGTCAGGAAATAGATCAAGAAACCCGAATTGATGAAATTCCTTTGTATATCAAAGCTGGAAGTGTTATTCCTTGGGGGCCAAAAGTTCAGTATGCCGATGAAAAGAAGTGGGACAATTTAGAAATTCGCATTTATGAAGGAGCTGATGGAGAATTTACACTTTATGAAGATGAAGGCGATAATTACAACTATGAAAAAGGGAAGTATGCAACAATTACTTTTAAGTGGGATGATTTGAAAAAAACTTTAAGTATTAGTGAGCAAAAAGGAACTTTTAAAGGGATGCTTACTCAACGTAAATTTAATGTTGTAAAAGTATCTTTAAACCAAAAGCAACCTGACAAGGCTAGTGAAAAACTGGATAAAGTGGTTGATTATAAAGGAAGTAAAATTTCAATTAAGTTGTAAAATTTCAATTATTTAAAATATAAAAAAATGAATAAAAAAATAAATTATACGATCACATTTTGCTTGTTTTTAGTGGCAGTTTTCAATGGGATTGCGCAAAGCACTATTAAGCAAAAGCCCATTATTCAAACAAAGTATACTGCTGATCCTGCGCCGATGGTACACAATGATACCGTGTTTTTGTATACCTCACACGATGAGGATGATGCAAAGGGATTCAAAATGATAGATTGGTTGCTTTATACTTCAACGGATATGGTGAATTGGACTGAGCATGGCGTTGTTGCCTCTTTGAAAGATTTTAGTTGGGTAAAACCAGATAATGGAGCTTGGGCGATTCAATGCATAGAGAGAAACGGGAAATTTTATCTTTATGCTCCCATGCACGGACAAGGAATAGGCGTATTAGTTTCAGATAGTCCATATGGACCCTTTAAAGATCCACTAGGAAAACGACTGATTGAAGACAATCATTTGTGGAATGATATTGACCCAAGTCCATTTATTGATGACGACGGACAAGCTTATTTATACTGGGGAAATCCGGATGTATATTACGTGAAATTAAATAAAGACATGATTTCTACTTCAGGTGAAATAGTCAAAGAACCTACAAAACCAAAGAACTATCAAGAAGGCCCTTGGATGTATAAACGTAAAGGACATTACTATATGTCTTATGCGTCAACTTGTTGTCCAGAAGGTATTGGATATGCCATGAGTAATTCTCCAACAGGACCATGGGAATATAAAGGAATGGTGGTAGAAGCGAGTGAGAAAACCAGAGGAAATCATCCCGGAATTATTGATTACAAAGGTAAATCCTATGTTTTTGGGCATAGTTATGATCTTTTAAAAAGAGAAACTACTACATTTTATGAAAGACGTTCTGTCGATATGGACGAAATCATTTATAATCCAGATGGTACGATACAAACACTTCCTTATTGGTCTGTGGATGGCCCGAAAGCTGTTGGAACAATCAACCCTTTTAAACGTGTCGAAGGGGAAACTATGGCATGGAGTGAAGGTGTAAAGTCGGATGCAACTACTGAAAAAGGAGTGTTTGTGACTAAAATTGACAACAACGATTACATAGAAGTTCAAGCTGTTGATTTTAATAAAGGAGCAAAAAGATTTCAAGTAAGTGCAGCTTCTATAAAGGGAGGTAAAATAGAAATCCGTTTAGATACTAAAGAAGGTGAACTTCTAGGTGTTTGCGATATCAAAAGCACAGGCGGTTTAGGTACTTGGAAAGAATTTAATTCTAAGATCAAAAAAATAAAAGGAGTACATAATGTAGTTTTTGTTTTTAAAGGAGGTGGAGCATCGTTGTTTAATTTAGATTGGTGGATGTTTAAATAATGGTGTTGCATAATCAGTATATGTTCAATAAAAAATACAAATTAATATGAATTTAAAAAAAACCAGTCTTTTACTATCATTGGTAATTCCGATGCTAGGAATGGCGCAAAACCCTATCGTTCAAACCAATTATACTGCCGATCCTGCGCCAATGGTGTATAATGGCAAAGTATATTTATATACATCACACGACGAAGACGAATCTACTTGGTTTACCATGAATGACTGGAAATTATACACCACCGAAGATATGGTCAATTGGACAGATCACGGTTCGGTACTATCCTATAAAAATTTTAGCTGGGCAAAGATGAATGCTTGGGCAATTCAATGCATAGAGCGAGAGGGTAAGTTTTATTTATATGCGCCAATAACCGATAATCAAGGTAAAAATGGTATTGGAGTAGCTGTTGCCAATAGTCCTTATGGTCCTTTTACAGATCCTTTGGGTAAACCTCTAATCCAAAATAGTAATGCCGATATTGATCCAACTGTTTTTATTGATGATGATAAACAAGCGTATCTTTTATGGGGAAATCCTGTCTGTAATTATGTGAAATTAAATGAAGACATGATTTCCTATGATGGAGCGATACAAACATTTCCAAATTCAATCGAGTCCTTTGGAAAACGCGAAGGCAAAGAAGATGCCCGCAGACCTACAACTTATGAGGAAGGGCCATGGTTGTATAAGAGAAATAAATTGTATTATTTGTTCTTTGCAGCAGGGCCAATTTCAGAACATATTGGGTATTCTACAAGCAAAACTCCATTAGGACCATGGAAGTATCAAGGTATTGTAATGCCTACTCAAGGCGGAAGTTTTACAAACCATCCGGGAGTTATTGATTTTAAAGGGAAGTCTTATTTTTTCTATCATAATGGAGCCTTGCCTGGAGGTGGAGGTTTTACTCGTTCCGTAGCGGTTGAAGAATTATTATTCAGTCCTGACGGCACTGTCAAACAAATGAACATGACCGAGGGAATTAAAAAAAGTTTAGCAACGGTTAATCCTTATCTTAAAAACGAAGCTGAAACAATGGCTTGGTCAAAAGAAGTGAAGTCAATGCAAAACGAACAAGTAGGCGTTTTTATCACAGCGATGAAAAATGATGCCTTTACAAAAGTGAAAACGGTAGATTTTCGCCAAGAAGGAGCTTCAAAATTCACAGCACGTCTAGGCACAACTCATAATAGCAATGTGTCTATGGAAATACGATTGGATAGTATAGATGGAGAATTGATAGGAACCGTAAAAGTCCCAATGACAGGAGGAAATGACAGATGGGCATTAGTTACAACAGATGTCAAAAAAGTATCAGGAATACATGATGTTTATTTTGTGTATAAGGGAAAATCTGCAAGCAAAATTATGTTTTTTGATTATTGGAAGTTTTCTAAATAATTATAAGCCACTTATTATAAGTTGTTTATAGTGTTTGAGTAGGTCGTTTTTATTTTTTTTAAAAATAAGTAACACCAATTAAACCTATATAAGAAAATCTAGTCTAAATTTGTTGTATTGCTATAAATAGTAAGAATAAAATAAATAAATAAAAAAAAGTATGCTAATTAGTTACCAATCTATTATGAGCTTTAAAAATATTTTATGCTTTTGTATGTTCAGTTTTTTTGCCTTAAATGCGCAATCGGTTGTGAAAAGCCCTGATGAGAAACTTACTGTGTCAGTTTCTCTAAATAATGGACTACCAACTTACAGTGTCTCTTTTAATGGGAAAGCATTCTTAGAAAAATCTCCACTCGGTTTGAAAACCAATGTTGGTGATTTTACTTCAGGATTAGTTTTAGAAGCCAATGTGATTCAAAACAAAATTGATGAAACCTATGAATTACCTAATATAAAGCAAAGCAAAGTGCATTATGTTGCTAACGAAGCTGTATTTTCTTTTACTAAAGACGGTAAGAAAGCTATCGATGTGATTTTTAGGTTAAGCAATAATAACTTGGGTTTTAAATATAAGGTTTATCCACAAAAAGAAGCCCGTTCTTGTATAGTTCAAGAAGAAGTTTCTGGATTTTCACTACCAGAAGGAACCACTACTTTCTTGTGTCCACAGAGTAAATCAATGGTAGGTTTTGCCAGAACAATGCCAAGTTATGAAACGTCCTATACTTTGGATGCTCCAATGGGAAAAAATGGAACAGGAGAGGGATACACATTTCCTTGTCTTTTTAAAGTAAATAATAATGGATGGGTTTTAATTTCCGAAACAGGAGTTGATAGTGGTTATTGTGGAAGCAGGTTAATAGGTCAAGAAAAAGGATTATATACTATTGGATTTCCTATGGCGGGTGAAAATAATGGTAATGGAACAACTGCACCAGGAATACCGCTTATGGGTGAAACTCCATGGCGTACAATTACAATTGGCGAAACATTGGCTCCAATCGTAGAAACAACTATTCCGTTTGACTTGGTTAAACCAAAATACGAAGCTTCTCAAGAGTATAAATATACAAAAGGATCTTGGAGTTGGATTATGAAAATGGATAACAATACCAAATTTCCAGTACAAAAGCAATATATCGATTTTAGTGCTGCAATGGGGTATGAAACCATTTTAGTTGATGCCTTGTGGGACACGCAAATAGGCAAAGATAAAATCACGGAGTTAGCTCAATACGGTGCGAGTAAAGGAGTTGGTTTGTATTTATGGTACAATTCTAATGGCTATTGGAATGATGCGCCTCAAGGCCCAAGAGGAATTATGGACAATACCATTATTCGCCGTAAAGAAATGGCTTGGATGAAAAGTATTGGAGTAAAAGGAATCAAAGTAGATTTTTTTGGAGGAGACAAACAAGTAACCATAAAGCTATACGAAGACATTCTAGCCGATGCCAATGATTTTGGCATAATGGTTATTTTTCATGGTTGTACTTTGCCTAGAGGTTGGGAACGTATGTATCCAAATTATGCTGCAAGTGAAGCTGTTTTGGCTAGTGAAAATTTATATTTTGGTCAAGGAAGTTGTAATAATGAAGCCAAAAATGCCTCGATTCATACTTTTATTCGGAATGTGGTAGGAAGCATGGATTTTGGAGGTAGTGCTTTAAATGAATTTTACAATAGTGAAAATACGCCAAATAAAGGTTCAAAACGAATGACTTCAGATGTTTATGCTCTAGCCACAGCAGTACTATTTCAAAGTGGAGTTCAGCATTTTGCTTTAGCACCAAACAACCTAACGGACGCTCCTGATTGGGCCATAAACTTTATGAAAGAAGTACCAACAACTTGGGATGAAGTAAGATATTTAGATGGTTATCCAGGGAAATATGTGGTTTTTGCTCGTCGAAAAGGAGCAAAATGGTATATAGCTGGTGTAAATGCTCAAAAGGAAACCCTGAAAGTTAAAATGAAATTACCAATGATTTCTGCAGGTTCTGAATTAAAGCAATATAGTGATGATGACAAATTAATCGGGAAAGTGAGTACGGTAAAAATGAACAAAAACCAATTAGTTGAAATAACAATTCCTTGTAATGGAGGTGTGTTAATGGTCAATTAAGAAGGGAGTACTAAAAAAAATAGGATGAACTTTAAATCAATTTTTAAAATCGAAATGATGCTGATTTTTATTAGCACAATTTCTTTTGCTCAAAACCCTCTTATTCAAGATCAATACACCGCTGACCCTTCTGCAAGAGTATTTGGAGACAGAGTTTATGTTTTTCCTTCTCATGACATATTGGCCACCGAAGGGAAAGGTCGTAAAGACTGGTTTTGTATGGAGGATTATCATGTGTTTTCTTCGGCGAACTTAACCGATTGGACCGATCACGGAATGATAGTGCAACAAAATAAAGTGCCTTGGGTGAAGCCTGATAGTTATAGTATGTGGGCTCCAGATTGTATTGAAAGAAATGGTAAGTATTATTTCTATTTTCCAAGTACGCCAAAAGACACCATTAATTATAAAAAAGGTTTTACGGTAGGAGTGGCAATTGCCGATAAGCCTGAAGGTCCTTACATTCCAGAACCTAATCCTATAAAAGGAATTAGAGGAATTGATCCTAATGTATTTATTGATAAAGACAATCAGGCCTATTTGTATTGGTCTAGTGGAAATGTTTTTGTAGCCAAGTTAAAAGAGAATATGACGGAATTGGATTCAGAGGTAAAAACTATCGAAAATCTTCCAACCAAAGGACTAAAAGAAGGCCCTTATTTATTTGAAAGAAACGGAATTTATTACTTGACTTATCCTCATGTTGAAAATAAAATTGAGCGATTGGAATATGCCACTGCCGATAATCCATTGGGGCCTTTTAAAGTTGCTGGTGTCATTATGGATGAATCTCCAACAGGATGCTGGACAAACCATCAATCCATCATTGAATTCAAAAAAGAGTGGTATTTGTTTTATCATCATAACGATTTGTCTCCCCAGTTTGATAAAGCAAGATCAATCAGAGCTGATTATTTGCATTTCAATCCAGATGGGAGCATTCAAAAAGTCATTCCTACTTTAAGAGGGGTTGGAATTACTATGGCGACAGATCAAATTCAAATCGATCGATATTCAAAAATGAGTGATAAAGGGATTTCAAATTCTTTTTTAGACAGTTCCAATTCTTTTATGGGTTGGAAAACAACTTTTAATCAAGCAAATTCTTGGATGCAATATAATACGGTTGATTTTGGCTATAAAAAATTGAAATCAGTATCTATAAAAGCTTTTTCAGAAAAAGGAGGAGCAATACAAATTCGTACAAAGGGAATCGATGGATCTGTTATTGCCGAGGTTACAGTTCCTAAAAACAGTAAATGGGTTGAAGTGAAATCACCATTGTTAAAGTTTGATTCTGGGATTCAAAATTTGTTCGTTGTTTCGAAAGAGGATAATCAGGTTGAGATTGATTGGATAAAGTTCCAATAAAGTAAAAAATTATTAACACACATATTTTAAAAAATGAAAAACACAACATTATTATTTTTATCTACCATTATGGCTTTGTTTGTGCTAACTGGAGTCAATGGACAAGCTCAAAAAAGCACTTCTAAAAATCCAGCAGTATTTTCAAAAGTGGTTTATCAAGGAGACGATCAAATTTATAAAAAGAATCCATTAAAAGGAGATGAGTTTTACACTCCAATTTTGCAAGGATGTTATCCAGATCCAGCGATAACTAAAAAAGGTGATGATTATTATATGGTATGTTCTTCCTTTGCGATGTTTCCCGGAGTGCCAATTTTTCATTCTAAAGATTTAGTGAACTGGACTGATTTAGGAGGTGTTTTAAATAATGTAAATGAATTCAATCCACACGATACCGGTATTAGTGCAGGAGTTTATGCTCCGGGAATAACTTACAATCCACACAATGATACTTTTTATATGATTGTAACCGCATTTTCAGGAAATCTTGGAAACATTATCGTAAAAACAAAAGATCCCATGAAAGGTTGGGGAAGTCCAATTAAATTAGGATTTGGAGGAATTGATCCTTCCATATTTTTTGATGATAATGGAAAAGGGTACATCGTTCACAATGATGCTCCAGACCAAGGAAAAGAATTATACAATGGTCACCGTGTAATTAAAGTTTGGGAATATGATGTTGCCACAGATAAAGTAATTCCTGGAACTGACAAAATCATAGTGGATGGAGGAGTAGATCTTTCGAAAAAACCTATTTGGATTGAAGCACCGCATTTGTATAAAAAAGACGGTAGTTATTATTTAATGTGTGCCGAAGGAGGTACAGGAGGTAATCATAGTGAAGTAATTTTCAAAAGCAATAGTCCAAAAGGGCCATTTATTCCTGCATCAAGTAATCCAATTTTAACACAACGTTATTTTCCAAGAGAAAGAGCCAATAAATTTGATTGGGCTGGACATGCCGATTTAGTTAAAGGGCCTGGAGATAAGTATTATGGAGTGTTTTTAGGAATTCGCCCAAATGAAAAAGACAGGGTAAATGCAGGTCGTGAAACGTTTATTTTACCTGTGGATTGGTCTGGAGAGTTTCCTGTTTTCGAAAATGGATTAGTTCCTTTGGAACCAAAATTAAAAATGCCTAAAGGAGTTACTGAGAACAAAACAGGTAAAGATGGATTTTTCCCTAATGGTAATTTCACGTTTACAGAAAACTTTACTTCTCAAAAATTAGATTACAGATGGATTGGTTTGAGAGGGCCACGCGAAAATTTTGCTACGATAACTAAAAAAGGATTACAAATCAATCCATTTGCCGTAAACATTAAAGAAGTTAAACCTACTTCTACACTTTTTCACAGACAACAACACAATAGTTTTTCATTCGCCACAACAATGGAATATAAACCTGCTTCCGAAAAAGATTTGGCAGGTATCGTATGCTTGCAAAACGAGAAATTCAATTATGTTTTTGGAGTAACCAAAAAAGGAAATGACACTTATGTTTTATTGGAGAGAACAGAAAAAGGAGCATCTAAAATTATTGCAAGTAGTAAAATAGACATCAAAAAACCGGTTCGTTTACAAGTGAAAGCAGTAGGAGATAGTTATGAATTTAGTTATTCAATCAATGGGGTTGATTTTACAAATTTAGGAGGCTCAGTTTCTGGAGATATTCTTTCAACTAATGTTGCTGGAGGTTTTACAGGGGCATTGGTTGGGTTATATGCTACTTCAACAAATGATGCAAAGCCTAATTAATACATAATGCAAATCAATAGTTGGGATTCTAACGGATTGATTTTTTAATGCTAAATCCTAACAGGTTTTCAAAACCTGTTAGGTATCTTTTGGAGTGCCAAATTTTACAATAAATCTTTGATTTGCCAATTGAATAAAATCATATAAAATGTAGTTTATGAAAAAATTAAAATTTTTAGTGTTCATTTTCTCCTTTGCGTTTGTAGCACAAACTTCAGCGCAAAACCCTTTCATACAAACTAATTTTTCTCCAGATCCTGCGCCAATGGTTTACAAAGGAACAGTTTATGCCTATACAGGAGATGATATTCCAGGTTTTGATTTTTATTATATGACTAAATGGAGAGTATTTTCATCAACTGATATGGTCAACTGGACCAATCACGGAGTTCCCATTTCGTTGGAATCCTTCAGCTGGGCTCGCGATCGGGCTTGGGCAGCGCAATGCATTGAGCGTAATGGTAAATTTTATTGGTACATCTGTGCGCAGAGCGATAAAAATGATATGGCGATAGGTGTTGCAGTATCTGATAGTCCGACTGGACCTTTCAAGGATGCCATTGGTAAACCATTAATTATAAATGGAAGCTGGTCAAACATAGATCCTACAGTTGCCATTGACGATGATGGTCAGGCCTACATGTATTGGGGAAATGGTAGTTTGTTTTATGTGAAGTTAAACAAAGATATGATTTCTTATTCTGGCGATATTGTTACCGTTCCTTTAAACAATGAAACCTTTGGCGGAAATAGAGAAAATAGAAAACTAGGCATTGAAAATAAAGATACTTTTATAGAAGGCCCTTGGTTTTACAAACGAAAAAATAAATATTACATGATGTTTGCTGGTATGGGAAAAGGAGGTGAAACACTTTCTTACTCTATGAGCGATGATGCGACAGGTCCTTGGAAATACCAAGGAAAAATAATGGAAGACCAAAAAACCAATAGTTTTACCAATCACGGTGGAATTATTGATTACAAAAACAACTCTTATGTTTTTTACCATACAGGACATTTGCCTAACGGTGGAAGTTATGGAAGAGCTTCAAGCGTAGAGCAATTTAATTACAATGAAGACGGAACTATTCCCGCAGTCACTGCTACAAAAGAAGGTGTAAAACCAGTTGGTTCCATAAACCCTTTCAAACGCGTGGAAGCAGAAACAATGGCTTGGTCAGAAAAATGTTCCATTTCTCAAAATGACAAGATTGGAGTATTTGTTTCATCTGCTCGCCTAAAAGGGCATATTAAAGTACGAGAAGTTAATTTTGAAAATCAATCTCCTAAATCTTTTTCGGCTTCTATCGCTGCAGGTCTTGATGGTGGTATTTTAGAGGTACGTGCGGACAGTATTAAGGGGCCAATTATAGCTTCGATAGATGTGCCTCGCACTGGAGGTTGGGAGAAATTTAAGACCATTTCGTCCAAAATCACACAAGAGATTAAAGGAACACACGATATTTATTTTTGCTTTAATGGTCACAACATTACTGCAGGTCGCGAATTATTTAATTTCGACTATTGGATATTCAATAAAGAGTAATTGTAATAAAAAAGTCGAATCTAAATGATAAGAAATCATAAACATATTAGGGCACTGCTTTTTAACGTTTTCCTCTTTGGTTTAAGTTCCATTGATGTGTATGCTCAAAGGGAAGTATTAGCCCATTGGCGTTTTGAACAAATTAAACATCTAAATGATGATACTCTTTCAATTGCTGCTGTAGGGCAACCTTTGACTGCGACTGACCGTGGTCCAAGTACCCCACAACCTTATGTTTATGACGATTCAGGCAAAGGAAACTATTTACAAGTTCGTGGAAGCAAACCATCACCCAATGTCTTTTCTGAAAATGTTCCAACTGCTGTAGTAGATGGAAAACCCAATACCCGTTCACTAGCGATAAAGCGTGGTGAATATGTAGTTACTTTTTATAGACCTTTAGCTTATTATGATATGCGAAAAAGTTGGGCAATCGAGGCCAGTTTAATGTGTAATCTTTTAGGAACCGAACAAGTATTTCTCTGTAAAGAAGGTGCTAATGGTCAGTTAGGGGGAGATGTTTCCATAGGTTTTGACAATATGCAAAAGAAATATTTTGTAGAAATGATGTGTGCTGATGGTGAGTCACGCCGAATTGTTGCAGGCGAATTTGTTGAAGCAGGACAATGGTATGATGTTCGTGCACAGGCAAATTATGATAACAAAAAAGATAAAACGACACTAACTATTTATGTAAAACTTTCATCAGAAAAAGACTTTAGTAAATCAAATTCTATAATTTTTAATGGTCCAGCTATGCGAAGTGATGCTGGATTATGGGTAATTGGTCGTGGTTTTCCTAGTGGTTCTGCTAATAATCTCGCCGTACTGGATGGAGCAATTGACGAAGTGAAAATTTCTGGAGAGGCCTTGCCAAGAGTCGCTGGACAGAACCCCCTTTTTACAGATGCCTTTACTGCAGATCCTACTGCACTGGTTGTAGGCAATACCGTTTATGTATATGTCGGGCAAGATAAAGCTACACCTGGTGGATGGTTTAATATGCCCCAATGGCTTTGTTATTCCACTACTGATATGGAACATTGGACAGCGCACGGTTCTGTTTTGGCAGCAAAAGATTTTTTGAATGCCAATAGCAACTCGGCTTGGGCATCTCAAGTAGTGGAGAAGAATGGAAAATATTACTTCTATGTTACTTTGGATAGAAAAGAAGGTCATTTTATTACAGTAGCGGTCGGTGATTCTCCAACAGGACCTTTCAAAGAAGCAACTCCTGGAAAACCTCTTATTACGGATGCAATGACAACCGATTCGCATAGAGCAAATTCAGATATTGACCCCACTGTTTTCATTGACGATGACGGTACCCCTTATTTAGCTTGGGGAAATGGAGATTGTTATATGGTAAAATTGAACAAAAACATGGTCGAATTGGATGGTGCCATTACGAAAGTTCCTTTTAAAAATTATTCCGAAGGACCTTGGTTATTCAAGCGAAATAATCTCTATTATAACGTATATGCGGCTGATGCTCCCGGTGTACAACCTGAACAAATGTGTTACTCAACGGCAGCTAAAATCACTGGGCCTTGGACGTATGGCGGATTTGTCACTGGAGCAGCAAAACACGGATTTACCATTCATCCTGCGGTAATTGAGTTCAAAGGACAATGGTATTTCTTTTATCATGATGGAGCCTATCCATTAGACGGAACTCCGGGAGGTGATTGCCGACGACAAGTATGTGCTGAATATCTTTATTTCAATCCAGATGGAAGCATAAAACCAATCACTTTAACAGCCGAAGGAATAAGTTTAACGTCCAAAAGATAGAAATCACATTATTCAATATGGAAATGGGTATTTAATTAACTTAATTATTAATATTAAAAATTTAACTATTATGATCAAAAAAACAGTAACAACTTTATTTATGGTAATGGCATTTGTAACCTTTGGATATGCTCAGGATATTACCGGAAACTGGAAAGGAACGGTTAATGACCAATTCGAAATCAATTATACCTTTAAAGTGGAAGGTGAAAAATTAACTGGTGCCTCAAAAGGCCCAGATGGAAGTGATAGACCAATATCCAATGGTGTAATTAAAGGTGAAGACCTTTCTTTTTCTATTGACATTATGGGCAATCCAATCCAAATAAAAGGCAAAATAAAAGGGAGCGATGCCGATAAAACAAAGGCTGAAACGATTCAACTTTTTTTTACAATCAATGGAAATGATGTGACTCTTGTTTTATCTCCGGTAAAATAATTTCTTCTGGCTGCAATGAATTAGTTGTATCGGTTATTGAATAAATACAAAAACAAGCTTCAAGTATTTCGTTTTTGGGATTATAAAAATTCAAATGCGGAAGAAAACAGGCAAATCAACCAAAGTATAAACAGACTTTTTTTTATAAATTTAAAAAATAAAATTATGATTAAAAATAAATGGATTACAAGCTTTATCTTGAGTGGAGTGCTGACTGCCAGTCTTTTTGCTCAAGAAAATAGCAATTCGACGCCTCTAAAGACTTTGAAACAAGCATTTAAAGGAAAATTTTTGATAGGATGTGCCGATGATTTGAGATCGAATTCCGAGGCCTATCAGGCAAGTATTAGAACACAATACGACATTGTTACTCCAGAAAACTGTATGAAACCGCAGCCAATTCATCCTTCCGAGGATATATACAACTTCGTGACTACCGATGCAATGGTTGATTGGTGTCAGAAGAATGGTTTAAAGGTTTGGGGACATACATTAGGCTGGCATGGTCAGACACCGCAATGGTTCTTTCAGGATAAAAGTTCAGCTACTGGAGAAATAGTACCACCTGTTGCACCTGCCCCACCTACCACTACACCAACAACTGGTACTAATAATCCTCGCCGCAACAGGGGGGAGATTACAGGTCCGATCGCGAGTAAAGAAGTCGTTTTAGAACGTTTAAAAAAACATATCATGACTGTGGCTGGAAGATACAAAGGGCGTGTTATTGGCTGGGATGTGTTTAATGAATCGATTGCCGATGGTGGTGACGGTAAAACAGAAAATCTTCGTACTTTCAGTTGGTATAAATACGTTGGTCCCGAAGTGTTGCCTCTGGCTTTTAAGTGGGCACATGAAGTGGATCCTGCTGCTCAGTTATACTATAATGATTATAACATTGAGCAGGGCGCAGTTGAAAACAAAGGAAAACATGCAAGTTCTATGTTGCTACTCAAACGACTCATCGCAGAAGGTGCTCCAATCAATGGTGTCGGAATTCAGGGACATTGGCACTTGGACACTAACCTTGCTGACGTTGAAAAAGCTATAGAAAACTATGCGTCTTTGGGCTTGAGAGTTTCTATTACTGAACTTGATGTTACAGCAACAGGTGATAATAGTGGGGCTATGGGTGTAAATCAAGGGGATAAAAAAATCCCGGCTGAGAACTATCAAAAACAAGCTGAAGTATATAAAAAGTTGTTCGAAATTTTTATGCGACATTCAGATGTAATCGACCGTGTAACTTTCTGGGGACTGAGCGATACAAAGTCTTGGCGCAGGGGGCAAGATGCGCTTTTGTTTGATGGAGAGTTGAATCCTAAGCAAGCCTACAAATCTGTTATTGAGACAAGTCTCAATAAATAAATTCTGTGAATTTTTGAAAACAGTTTCAGTGGCAAAATAGGATAACATATAGTAGGATTACATCATTTAACACCAAATAAATTAAGTAGAATAGATAAGCTAAGCAATAATATTTTATATATTTACACAATCGGTTGTAATTTAAAAATCAATATGAAAAAAAAACTATCTTTTTTAAGTGTAATTCTAATTATTTTAGTTTTAGCAGGTTGTACTACAAAAACGAATGAAAGTAAAAACGCCATGACATTAGAAAGTGCTTATAAAGATGCTTTTTTAATGGGGTGTGCTGTTAATGAAGAAGTTTCTTCAGGGAAAGATACTGTTTCACAAAAAATTATTTTAGAGCAATTTAATACCATTACACCTGAAAATGTAATGAAAGCGGAGGTTATAAATCCTGAACCGGGAATTTATAATTTTAAACCAGCAGATGACTATGTTGCATTTGGTCAAAAAAATCATTTGTTTACGATAGGACATACTTTAGTTTGGCACAATCAAACTCCAGCTTGGTTTTTTCAAGATAAAAATGGAAATCCTAATACACCTAAAGCTCAAATCGAACGCTTGCGTGAGTATATCAAAACAGTTGCAGGAAGATATGCTGGGAAAGTACAAGCTTGGGATGTGGTGAATGAAGTAATTGATAATGACGGATCCTATAGAAGTACAACAGCTTGGGTAAAAAGTGTGGGTAGCGGAGATGAATTAGTCAAAAATGCTTTTAAGTTTGCTAGTGAATATGCACCTAACACCGAACTTTATTATAATGATTTTAATGTTTGGCGACCAGAAAAAAGAGATGGTATTATGCGTCTTGTAAGAATGCTTCAAAAAGAAAAAATAAGAATTGATGGTGTTGGTATTCAAGGACATTGGGGACTTAATTATCCTAAAACAGAGTATATTGAAGCTGCCATAGATTCTTTTGCTTCTCTTGGTGTAAAAGTAATGATTACAGAGTTAGATATAGATGTATTGCCTTTAACCAAAGAGGGACAAATTATTGGTACGGGAATGTTGCATCCGCAGTTTCAATTAGAGGAGTTCAAGACATTTTTAGATCCCTATCCAAAAGAATTGCCAGAAGCTCAACAAAAAGCATTGGCCGATAGATATGCTCAATTATTTGAGATTTTTTATAAAAAAAGAGATAAAATAGATCGTGTTACAGTATGGGGATTACACGACGGAATGTCTTGGAAAAATGATTACCCCATTGATAAAAGAACGAATTATCCGTTGTTATTTGATAGAAATAAAAAACCAAAACCTGCTTTTGAAGCCGTTTTGAATGTTCCTGAAAAGTAAGAATTCAAATACCCGATGCTTGTTCAGCTATAATCTCAGACTTCCAAAATAGGAATGCAGCTTCGATAATGTCAATAACATTTTGTACTGAATCATCACAAATTTTAAAAAAAAAAATTAAATTATTAATTATATGGATCTTCAATCCAAAATAAAATTTTATTCGCTGTCACTATTATTGTTTTTAGTGGCAAGTGCATTTGGTCAATCCATTAAAAAAAGCGACCAGAGAACTCCGACTAATTATGTTTTACATCATATGGAGTCGAATGCTTTTACAATTGTTGCGAATGGTAAATCGGCTTCAATTTATGTTGATCCAAATGATTGGAAAGGTGTGATTCGTGCTGCAAAAGATCTTGGTGATGATGCTCGAAAAGTAACCGGAATTGCCTCTCCAGTCGTTGAAAGCACAAAACCTGAAAAAAGCTCAATTATTGTAGGAACCATTGGTAAAAGCAGGATTATTGATGAATTAATTGCTACTAAAAAAATTGATGTTTCAAGCATAAAAGGAAAATGGGAATCTTTTTTAATTCAAACAGTAGATGGACAGTTAGTAGTTGCCGGAAGCGACAAACGCGGAACGATTTATGGAATCTATGACATTTGTGAAAAAATAGGCGTTTCTCCCTGGTATTTTTGGGCTGACGTTCCCGCTACAAAAAGCAATCAATTATATGTAAAAGCAGGTCGATATGTTCAGGAATCTCCTAAAGTAAAATACCGTGGTATTTTTATCAACGATGAATCGCCTTCTTTTACGGGTTGGGCTAATGCTAAATTTGGAGGTGTTAATTCCAAAATGTATGTAAATATGTTTGAATTGCTTTTGCGTTTGAAAGCCAATTACCTGTGGCCAGCTATGTGGGGTAACGCGTTTAACGAAGATGATCCAATGAGCCCGGTTTTGGCTGACGAATACGGAATTGTAATGGGAACCTCCCATCACGAACCAATGATGCGTTCGCAAAAAGAATATACGAAACGCAAGCAGGAAATAGGTGCTTGGGACTTTGTTACCAATAGTGCCAACCTTGAGAAATTCTGGTTTGAAGGACTTAATCGTAATAAGAATTATGACAACCTGATTACTATGAGTATGCGTGGTGATGGTGATGTAGCTATGGGAAAAGGAAATGATCTTGACAATATTAAAACTCTAGAGAATGTAATAAAAAGTCAACGTGAAATCATTCAAAAAGTGTACAATGACGATCCTGCCAATCATCCGCAATTATGGGCAATTTTTACGGAAGTGCAGAGATACTATGATGCAGGTTTCAATGTTCCCGATGACATTACGTTATTGTTTTGTGATAATAATTGGGGCTACACCCGACGCATTGCGCCTCCAAAAGAAAAAAACAGAAAAGGCGGAAGTGGATTGTATTATCATATCGATATGAATGGAGGTCCCAATAACGATCGATGGGTAAATACGACTACTATTCCTAAACTTCAAGAGCAATTCAATTTGGCATACCAAAGTGGACTTGACCGTATTTGGATCGTTAATGTGGGAGATTTGAAACCGAAAGAACTTCCTATTGACTTCATTATGCACTTTGCCTGGAATCCGGATGCTTATCCTGCAAGCAAAACAATGGAATATACGATTAACTGGGCTAAAGGTATTTTTGGCAAAGAACAGGCCGAAGAAATCGCCGATATTGTTTCTAAATATTCTAAATACAATCTTTTGAGAAAGGCGGAAGTCCAAACACCTCAAATTTTTAGTTATGTAAATCATAATGAAGCGGATCGAATGCTCCAACTTTGGCGAGACGTTGCAGAAAAAGCCGAAGTATTAGAAGCAAAAATTGCACCCGAATTAAAAGACACTTATTATCAATTAGTACTATATCCAACAAAGGCTTCTGCTGGAGTTGCTGAAATGTATCTTTCTGTGGGTAAAAATCAACTTTACGCCAAACAAGGTAGGGTAAGTGCCAACGATTATGCCCAGCGAGCAAGAGATCTTTTCGCTCTTGATAAAAAATTGAGTGATTATTACAATGGTCCGATGTCTAATGGGAAATGGAAAAATATGATGTCAGATATTCATATCGGTTATACCAGTTGGCAAATGCCAAGAGAAAATAAATTACCCGAATTAAAAGAAGTGACTCCACTTGCCGAACCTACAATGGGAATTGCTGTTGAAGGTTCTGAAGCAGCCTGGCCGGGAAGTCAAGAAAAGCCTCAACTTCCTGTTTTTGATATACTCAAAAAGCAATCGTATTACATAGATGTGTTCAATCGTGGGACAGGTTCTTTTGAGTTTGAAGCAAAAGGAAATCAGCCTTGGATTAAATTAAGTATCAACAAAGGAAAAGTAGAGAAAGATGCTCGAATTATGGTAGATGTTGATTGGGAAAAATTGTCCGAAGGAACATCAACTGGCATTGTCGAAATCAAAAAAGACAATGAAATTATAGCAGTATCTGTGAATGCTGTAAAAGCAGCTATACCAAAAGTGAAAGAACCATTTTTTGGTAATTTTACAGGGGAATTCACCATTCCAGCCTATCAATTCAACGCCAATAAACCCAGTAAAAATGCAAAATGGATTGTCCTTCCTGATTTAGGAAAAGGCAAAGCCAATATGGGAATATCCCCTGTAACAGCCCCGAGTTCTGCAGCAACCGATGGAGCCACACTGGAGTACAAACTATTACTGCCAAAAACTGGAAAAACTACGGTTTGTTTGGGTATCCTTCCTACACAGGATGTGTTTCCACAACGCGGGTTAAGAATTGCTGTGGCTTTGGATAATCAAACGCCTCAAGTATTGGATGCGAGAAAAGGATTTTACGATGAATTTAAAGAATACACACCTGAAATTTTAGCCAGATCATCTGCTCTGAAACCCTATCCACTACTCAATAAAAATATTGCGCTGATTGGTGCAGGACAATTCCGCAGAAATGAGATTTTTGATAATATGCGTTGGCTTGACTTTGAATTGGATGTCAAAGAAGCCGGAATTCATACCCTGAAAGTAATTATGATCGATCCTGAAATAGTGGTTGAAAAAATAGTGGTAAATCCTGACAACAATTATCCGAGCTATTTTGGACCAATACCCAACCAGCATAATGCAAAATAATTTATATAAAATATGAAAAAGCAACATATCAAATGTTTTTTGTTTTTTAGTCTTCTCATTTTTGTTTTGGGATGCAAATCCAATCAAACAGTAACAACCGAGAAAGTAACTAATCAAAATTGGGTGGGCACTTGGGCTACCGCTCAGATGTTAGTTGAACCAAACAATATGCCTCCAGCTCCAGGCCTTACGGATAATACTCTTCGACAAATTATAAGAGTTTCAATAGGAGGAAAGCGTATGCGATTGCGTTTTTCGAATATTTTTAGTGATGAAGCTACAGTTTTAAAATCAGTGAGTGTAGCCAATGTTGTTGAGGGATCAACCATTGATGGAAAAACTCAAAAGATTCTTAGCTTCAATGGAAATGCTGGTATAACAATGAATCCGAAGCAGGAAGTGTTTTCAGATGCTTTTGATTTTGCATTGCAGCCCAATCAGCTTTTAGCTATTACCATTCATTATGGAGTTACTTCTCAAAAAACATCAGGACATCCTGGTTCCCGCACCACTTCTTATATTTTGCAAGGAGATCAGGTAAATAATGTAGATTTTGCTGGAGCAGTAAAAACAGATCATTGGTATTCTATTATGGGATTGGATGTCATTGCTACTAAAAAATCGGCGACCATAGTATGTTTAGGAAATTCAATTACTGACGGTCGTGGATCAGGAACAAATAAACAAAATAGATGGACCGATATAGTATCAGCTCGTTTGTTAGCCAATAAAAGTACAGAGAATATTGGAGTTTTGAATTTAGGAATTGGAGGAAACTGTGTGGTTCGTGGCGGATTAGGACCAACGGCATTAGATCGTTTTAATAGAGATGTATTATCTCAAGAAGGTGTAAAATGGTTGGTTTTACTCGAAGGAATAAATGATATTGGAGGAATTAGAAAAGCCGAAGATGCCCCAGTTAGAGCACAAGAACTTATTGATGCTTATAAAGTAATGATTGAAAAGGCACATACTAAAGGAATTAAAGTATACGGCTGTACTATTTTGCCGTTTGCAAAATCTTTTTATGACGCTCCATTCAAACAAGAAGCAAGAGATATTGTAAATGCGTGGATCCGAAATAAAAACAGCGGTTTTGATGCTGTAATTGATTTTGATAAAGCAATGGTTTCAGAACCTGACTCTAAGACTATTTTATCCAATATGCACGATAATGATTTTTTGCATCCAAATGAATTGGGGTATAAAAGAATGGGCGAAATGATAGATTTAGATTTATTTAAATAACAATAGGATTGTATTTTATTTTATGCTATTCGACCACATTACATTATAAAAAAACAAACAATAAAAAAGATGAAAAAAGAAATTAGAAATTATGTTTTAGCTGTGGTATTAATCTTGGCTGGTCAACATTCCTATTCACAGGATAAAAATTTTCAAATTTATTTGAGTTTTGGACAATCCAATATGGAGGGAGCGGCTAAAATAGAACCGCAAGATACCGTTGAAGTTGATGGCCGTTTTCAGGTTTTAGAAGCGGTAAATTGTCCAGAATTGGGTCGTGAAATGGGGAAATGGTACACAGCCGTTCCACCATTATGTCGTTGTAAGACAGGTTTGACACTCACGGATTATTTTGGAAGAACATTGGTAGAAAGTCTTCCTAAAAAAGTCAAAGTTGGAATCATTAATGTAGCTGTTGGAGGTTGTAAAATAGAACTTTTTGACAAGGATAAATATGAAAACTATATGACTTCAGCTCCTGATTGGATGAAAGGGATGGTCAAAGAGTATGATGGAAATCCTTATGCAAGGTTAGTTGAAATGGCGAAAATTGCTCAGAAAAGTGGTGTGATAAAAGGGATTTTATTGCATCAAGGAGAATCGAACACAAATGATACCCTTTGGACAAAAAAGGTCAAAATAGTGTATGACAATCTAATGAAAGATTTGAATCTAGATCCCAAAAAAGTACCACTATTAGCAGGAGAAGTCGTTAATGCCGATCAAGGCGGTATATGCGCCAGTATGAATAAAATTATTGCCACACTTCCAGAAACTATTCCTAATTCATACGTGATTTCATCTAAAGGATGTACTGACGGTAAAGATAATTTACATTTTGATGCTGCGGGATACAGAGAATTAGGTAAACGATATGCAGAGAAAATGCTTTCGCTATCAGAAAATAAAGCTTCTAAATAATATAGGGGGTTTGTGTTAATTACTAATAAATCAATAAAACCATTTATTGAGAAATTTTAGAAAATGTTTTAAAAAATAAATAATGAAAAGATTTTTAATACTGCTGGTATTATTGCCTTATTTATCATTTGCCCAAATAATTGTAAGCAACACCATTGATAAAAAAAACGCTAATTTTTCAATTGTTGGAAAGAGAGATGTTGCCGCTATTTTTTACGACAGCTCAGAGAACATATTAGTAAAAAAAGCGTCCGATTTTTTTGCAGACGACATTGAGAAAGTTTCAGGTAAGCGACCAGTCGTTTCTTTTGCTGATAATTTGCAGGAGAATAATGTTATTATCATTGGAACAATTGGCAACAATCGTATGATAAACCAATTAGTTGTTGAAAAGAAAATAAACCTTGACGCTCTTAAAGGACAATGGGAAAGTTTTAGTATTCAAACAGTTGATAACCCATTTCCTGGGGTAAAAAAGGCTTTAGTTATAGTTGGAAGTGATCGTAGAGGAGCTGCTTATGGGGTTTTTAGCATTTCCAAAGAAATTGGAGTTTCGCCTTGGTATTGGTGGGCAGATGCACCGATTGTGAAAAAGGATGAAATATATCTTGAAAAATGCAACTATGTTTCGAATGGACCAGCGGTAAAATACCGTGGAATATTCATAAACGATGAATCACCGTCATTCAGAAATTGGGCAGTTGAAAAATTTGGAGGTATTAACCACAAAACCTATGAAAAAATATTCGAATTGCTTTTGCGAAACAGAGCCAACTACTTATGGCCTTCAATGTGGTTGCCTACTATGTTTAACGTCGATGATCCATTGAATCCTAAAACGGCCGATGAATTTGGAATTGTTGTGTCAACTAGTCATCATGAACCGATGATGCGAGCTCATAATGAATGGTCGTTGTTCAAAGGAGGTGCTTGGGATTATCAAACCAATAAAAAGCAACTTCAATACTTTTGGCGAGGAGGAGTTGAACGGAACAAAAACTATGAAAGCGCTATTACTATTGGAATGCGTGGCGATGGCGATGCAGGAATGTCTGAAGGAACTGCTGTGGATCTTTTGAAAACTATCATTAAAGATCAGCGTGAAATTATTGCCGAGGTAACAGGCAAACCAGCCGAAAAAACACCTCAAGTATGGGCTATTTATAAAGAGGTACAGGATTACTATGATAAAGGAATGCGGGTAGATGATGATATAACAATTCTATTCAGTGATGATAACTGGGGAAACATACGCTATCTTCCTAAAAAAGAAGATTTAAATCGTTCCGGTGGATACGGTATGTATTATCATTTTGATTATGTGGGTGCTCCGGTTTCATACAAATGGCTGAACACTACCCAAATTGAGCGGGTTTGGGAACAAATGAAACTCACATATGAACACGGTGTGAAAAATTTATGGATAGCGAATGTTGGCGATATCAAGCCTATGGAATTGCCTATCAGTTTTTTTATGGATTATGCTTGGAACCCAGATGCCATTCAAGCCGAAGATTTGCCAAAGTACTATGCCAATTGGTCAAAGCAGCAATTTGGTAATGAATATACTAATGAAATTGCAGAACTGCTTTCACTTTATACAAAATACAATGCTAGACGTACTCCAGAAATGGTAACGCCAAATACCTATAGCCTTGAAAATTATAGAGAAGCAGATAGAATTGTTGACGAATACAATACACTGGTCGAAAAGAGCAGAAAAGTTTATGGAAAGCTTGCAGAAAAATATAAAACGGCATTTTATCAATTGGTGCTTTCTCCAATTGAAATGTCTGCAAACGTTAACGAAATGTATGTTGCTGCAGCTAAAAACAAATATTATGGCGAGCGTGGTGCAGCATCTGCAAATTACTATGCGGATAAAGTAAAAGAATTATTCGAAAAAGATGCTGAATTAGCAAAAGCCTACCATGAACTAAAAGACGGAAAATGGAACCATATGATGTCACAAACCCATATTGGTTATACGTATTGGGATCACCCTCCATTGAATATGATGCCTGCTGTTTCTTATGTTCAAATTCACAAACCAGCTGAATTGGGCTATTTGTTGGAATATGGAAAAAAACCACAATGGGGATGGCTTGGTGTGGAGGCACAATGGGCTTTTAGTGAGGAACTGCCACAATTTGATCCAATCAATAACCAGAATTATTATGTTGATATCATCAATCGAGGCGAGGAAAAGTTAAACTATACCATTAAAGGAAAAGACAATTGGATTAAGCTTTCCAAGGAACAAGGAACCATACAGTTTGACGAAAAAGTGTATGTAAGTATTGATTGGGAAAAAGCACCGAAAAAAGATATTATTGGCGAAATCATTATATCCGGAACTGGAAAAGAATATGTGGTTAAAGTTCCTATACACTACACGCTTTCAAAAGCATCAGGTTTTGTAGAAAATGAAGGCGTAATAGCATTCGAAGCTGCAAATTTTACTAGAAAAACAGACTCCAAAGAGGTTCATTGGACGGTAGTTCCAAATTTCGGAAGAACGGATTCGTCAATTATTGTTGAGCCTGTAACGGCAAACAGACAAACTTTGAGTCCTAATTCACCAAGTATTGAATATGATTTTACTGTTTTCAAAGAAGGAAATTTAGCAATCGAAACTTACTTATCGCCAACTCAAGACTTCCATAAAAAAGACGGATTGCGATATGCTATTTCTATTGATGAGGGACAACCGCAAATCATTAATATGAACGAAGGTGAAGTTAAACCAGATTATGAATATGCAGATTGGTGGTCAAAATCGGTTGGCGATCATATCAAAATAAAAAACTCAACGCATAAAATGGATAAGCCAGGCAAGCATACTCTCAAAATATGGATGATTGATCCAGGTATTGTTTTTCAAAAATTTGTGATTGATGCAGGAGGACTAAAACCGAGTTATTTGGGGCCAATAGAAAGTGTAAATGTGAAGGCTAAATAAGCTTGTAAAGATTAGAAAAGAAATACTATTTATAACCAACCAAATGAATTTTATTTAATGAAAAGAGCAAATAAAGGTTTTCGGGATAATACACAAGGAAAGCTATTTTTAGTATTGCATTTTCTATTCTTTTCTGTGGTTATTAATGCACAAGAGATAATCACTTTATACCCTTCTAAAATTCCTAACTCAAAACCATCAACCCTAAAAGAGTCGGGTGCAGGAATGTATAAAGATGTAACCATCCCAACACTTGAATATTTTAAACCCAATGCCGAAAATGCTTCGGGAGTAGCCGTAATCATTGTTCCGGGTGGCGGCTATTCGGTAGTGGTTTATAATGGCGAAGGAGTAAGTACGGCCAAAGCATTGGCAGAAAAAGGTATTGCAGCCTTTGTACTTAAATACAGATTGCCCAATGAAGCCATAATGGTTGACAAAAAAATAGGACCATTACAAGATGCGCAACAGGCCATTAAATTAGTTAGGGACAATGCTCAAAAATGGGGATTGGACAAAAATAAAATTGGCATTATGGGTTTTTCGGCAGGTGGACATTTAGCTTCGACAGCAGCGACTCATTTTGAGAAATCCTATATAGAAAATAAAGAAAATACCAGTCTGCGTCCTGATTTCCAGATTTTAGTGTATCCAGTTATTAGTATGACAACAGCTTTGACTCATACAGGTTCAAGAGATAATTTATTAGGAAAAAATCCAACAAATGAAGAGGTTGATTTGTTTTCTAATGAACTTCAAGTAAAAGCGAATACGCCAATTACTTATCTAACCCATACTGCTGATGATACCACAGTTGATGTTGATAATAGCATTCAATATTTTGAAAAATTAAGGCATAATAAAGTGGATGCCGAAATGCACATTTATCCAAAAGGAGGACACGGATTTATTTTTAAGCACCCTAATTGGATGAATCCATTGTTAGATTGGCTTGAAAGTAATGCTTGGCTAAAAAAATGATTTGTTATTCAAATAAAATTTAACCATTACAAAATATGAAAAACCAAAAATATTTGCATTTATATGTTTCTAAAATAGGTCTGTCTTTATTGATTGTTTTTTTCTCTTCGACCATTGTTTTTGCTCAAGAAAAGAAAAAATCAAAAGGTTCTTTTGAGTCTATAAAGTATAGAAATGTTTTTAAAGAAGCAGGTTACAAAAAGGCTGATATCGATAAGAAACTTTCAAAAGCTTATTATGATGTTTTCGAAGGCCCTAATCGAGTTTATTTTACTGTGAATGATACGATGGCTTATGTTTCTGATGTAAAAAACAAGGACGCAAGAACCGAAGGAATGTCTTATGGAATGATGGTAGCAGTTCAGTTAAATAAAAAAGAGGTTTTTGATAAAATTTGGAGATTTTCTAAAGCGTATCTACAACATCAAAGCGGTTCACGAGAAGGCTATTTTGCTTGGAGTTTAAATCCAGTCACTATGAAACAAAACTCGCCTGGATCAGCATCTGATGGGGAATTGTATTATATAACTAGTCTTTTGTTTGCTGCTAATAAATGGGGAAATGACACAGGAATAGATTATTACAAAGAAGCCAGAAGAATATTAGATGCGATGTGGAAAAAAGATGGGACGGACAATATCTATAATCTTATTAATACGGAACACAAACAAATAACTTTTGTTCCTGAAGGAAATAGTTATAATTGGACAGATCCATCCTACCATTTACCTGCTTTTTATGAAGTTTGGTCTGAATATGCAAAAGATGGACATCAAGAATTTTATAAAGCGTGTGCAGATACTTCAAGAGTGTTTTTTCATAGGGCAACGCATCCTGTAACAGCTCTTAATTCCGACTATACCGAATTCAATGGAGAACCGCATCCTACACGTTGGATGCCAGCAGGATTCCGTTATGATTCTTGGCGAGTTCCTATGAACATTGCTATGGATTATGCTTGGTTTGGCAAGGATAAAAAATGGCAGAAAGAATATGCTGTACGGTTTCAAAATTTTTTAAGATCAAAAGGAATGGATACTTATGAAGATCAATTCAATCTTGATGGTTCAACGCCAGAATTTATTTTGCAAGCAGGTCCAGTAAAAAAATTAAGACATTCGATTGGATTAGTTTCTACAGCCGCAACAACAGCATTAATAAATGATGAAAAAGGGAGTTTAGATTTTGTACACGCTGTTTGGAATGCTAAACTAGAACCTTATGAGGATGGGTATTTCGACCCTTACTATGACGGTTTGATGTATCTTTTTAGTTTGATGCATTTAAGCGGGAATTATCAAATTATCACTTCAAAAGCCAATTAGATTTTTTAACAATAAAAGGCATAAATATAAAAGAGAAGAAAATCAGAAGTACTATTAATCAACAAAAAACCAAAAAATAATGAAACAGAATTATATTTTTTTAGTGTTAACAATGACTTTAATTAGTTCGTTAACGATGGCACAAACAGATTCAAAAATTATTGAAGATTTTAAACCTTCTACAGTAAATCAACCCGGAAAAGAGTTTCCGAAAGTAAATTCTCAAGGATATGCGCGTTTTCGTATTGAAGCACCCACTGCTGATAGCGTTAGAGTAAGCCTTGGATTAGGAGGCAAAGGAGGAACAAAATTAACGAAATCTGCTGATGGCGCTTGGACAGGAACTACAGGAGGCCCAATGGATGAAGGGTTTCATTATTATCACATCAATATAGATGGAGGGACATTTAACGATCCTGGAGCATTAAATTTTTATGGTTCTACTCGTTGGGAAAGCGGTATCGAAATTCCGGCTCATGATCAAGATTTCTATGCCCTAAAAGCAGTGCCTCATGGAAATGTGCAACAAATACTTTTTCCTTCAAAAAGCACTAATACTTCCCGTCGTGCCTTTGTTTATACTCCGCCTGGATATGGCAAAGAGCAATCAAAACGCTATCCAGTGCTGTATTTGCAACACGGTTGGGGCGAAGATGAAACCGCATGGAGCAATCAAGGACACGCTAATTTGATTATGGACAATCTTATAGCCGAAGGAAAAATTAAACCCTTTATTATTGTTATGACTTATGGAATGACAAACGAAATTAAGTTTGGGGGATTAAGAAATTTTGATGTTACAGCTTTTCAAACCGTTTTAGTCGACGAATTGATTCCTTATATAGACGCTAACTTCCAAACAATAGCCAAACAATCGCATCGTGCTATGGGAGGACTTTCAATGGGAGGTATGGAAACAAAAATGGTCACGTTAAACAAAACAGATGTTTTCTCTCAATATGCGCTACTTAGCGGCGGAACTTACAGTTCTGAAGATATTAAAGATAAATCTAAAGTAAAACTAATCTTCTTGAGTTGTGGAAGTAAAGAAAGACCTGATGGAGTTAAAAATGCAGTTGTAACTCTCAAAAATGCAGGTTTTAATGCTGTTTCTTATGTTTCAGAAGGAACAGGTCACGAATTTCAAACTTGGCGTCGTAGTTTAAAAGAGTTGGCACCGCTTTTATTTAAAGAGTAGATTTTAGTTAAGCTTTTAACCAACTCATTGTGTGAAACAAGCAGAAAGAATAGTACCAATCTGATGAATTTCATCCATTAGTATGAAAAAATAAATACTAACATTATGAATTATAAATTTATTACTCTCGTAATGATTTTGTTAACGAATACGGGAATAAGTTTCGCTCAATCAGCAGTTATCGAAGACTTTAAACCCTCATCGGTAAACCAACCCGAGCGACAATTTCCTCAGGTCAATTCACAAGGTCGAGTTCGTGCTAGCATTGCAGCTCCTAATGCCAATAAAGTTAAACTCGATATTGGAGGCGTTAAATATGATATGGTAAAAAATGCTGCTGGAGTTTGGACAGGCGAATCCGCTCCACAAGACGAAGGATTTCATTATTATCAACTCGATATTGATGGCGCTTTAGTACCCGATCCGGGAACTTTATACTTTTATGGAGCGGGTCGGTTAGGAAGTGGAATCGAAATTCCAGCATCAGATAAAGACTTTTATGCCATAAAAGATGTTCCTCACGGTCTAGTTAGTGAAAACATCTATTTTTCGAAATTGACGAATGCTTGGAGAAGGTGTTTTGTTTACACACCAGCTCAATATACTGCGGATGCTAAAACTCGTTTTCCTGTCCTTTACTTGCAACACGGAAGTTTTGAGGATGAAACAGGTTGGAGCAGTCAGGGTAAAGCGAATTTAATTTTGGACAATTTAATTGCCAGCAAAAATGCATTACCAATGATAGTTGTTATGGATAATGGATATGCTTATGAAAATCAAAAAAGTATTTCTGGTGATAAAGTAGTTCGTCCTGTATCCGTGTTTGAAGAAGTAATGATGACTGAAATTATTCCGATGATTGATGCCAAGTTTAGAACTATTTCAGATCGAGAACATAGAGCCATCGCAGGACTTTCTATGGGAGCAAATCAAACGATGAGAATTGCGATGAATCATCTAGACAAGTTTGCTTATTATGGAGGGTTTAGCGGAACCTCCAATTATCCAAGTTCGGATGAAATTAATCCAGCCACATTCTTGGACGGAAAGTTTAATGATGGAAAAGCAGTAAATAAACAGCTAAAAGTTTTATGGCTTGGATTGGGAACCAAAGAACAAAACCCTTTTCCTGATTCGGTAGGAGCTTTTAAAACAATGTTGGACAAACAAGGTATTAAATATGTGTTTTATGAATCTCCGGGAACAGCTCATGAATGGTTGACTTGGAGAAGATCTTTACATCAATATGCAAGTTTGTTATTCAAATAAGAACCAGATTCTATTAACTAATTATAAAATAAATATATTAAAATGAAGAAAAAATTAGTATCAATCATTGCTCTGGTTTTTATGACCAGTAGTCTATTGGCTCAAAAAATAGAAAAAGAAGGGCCAAAGGGTTTTGATCAAGTTCGAGCAGGAATTCCAAATGGGAAAATTGAGAGTTTAGAATATAGTTCTAAAACAGTGGGTACTATTAGAAAACTGACTGTCTATACGCCGCCCGGTTTCAACAAAAATAAAAAATACCCCGTTTTATATCTATTGCATGGAATAGGTGGTGATGAAAAAGAATGGTTGAATGGAGGAAAACCACAAGTAATATTAGATAATTTGTATGCCGAAGGAAAGGTAGAACCGATGATTGTGGTGATGCCAAATGGTAGAGCCGCAAAAGATGATAGTGCCTCGGGAAATACAATGTCTGCCGAAAAAGTACAAGGTTTTGCCACGTTTGAAAAAGATTTATTAAACGATTTGATTCCTTTTATCGAAAAAAAATACCCAACACTTAAAGACAGAGAACACCGCGCCATTGCAGGTTTATCAATGGGAGGAGGACAATCTTTAAATTTTGGATTGGGAAATTTGGATAAATTTGCTTGGGTAGGAGGTTTTTCATCCGCACCTAATACAAAGCAGCCCCAAGAATTAGTTCCAAATCCAGAAGAAGCCAAAAAGAAATTGAAACTACTTTGGATTTCATGTGGAGATAATGACGGACTTATTTATAATAGTAAACGTACTCATGATTATTTGTATAAAAATGATGTTCCTCATGTCTATTATTTAGAACCAGGCGGACATGATTTTAAAGTATGGAAAAATGGTTTGTATATGTTCTCCCAGTTTTTGTTTAAGCCTGTAGAAACATCAAGTTTTACAAAATATACCATTTTAGGTGAGCCAGCAGAAACGAATATTCGAAATGCTAAATATCCTCAAATTTTACCAGACAATCGAGTAGTTTTTAAAATTAAAGCGCCAGATGCTAAAAAGGTTCAAATCGATTTAGGCGGAAAAAACGATATGACAAAAGACGAGGATGGAACTTGGAATGTAACCACTAATGTAATAAATAAAGGATTTAATTATTATTCTCTTCTTATCGATGGAGTAGCAGTAGCGGATCCTGCAAGCGAAACGTTCTACGGTATGGGACGCATGGCAAGTGGCATAGAAATTCCAAATAAAGAAGGTGCTTTTTATGCTTTAAATAATGTTCCTCACGGTGACATTAGAATTAAAAAATATTTTTCAAAAGCAACTAATTCTTGGCGTGAAATGTATGTTTATACACCACCTGGATATGATAATTCAAACGAAAAATATCCAGTTCTGTACTTGTTACATGGTGGAGGAGAAGATCACAGAGGTTGGGCTACTCAAGGGAAAACCAATTTAATTTTAGACAATTTAATAGCCGAAAATAAAGCGAAGCCAATGGTTATAGCAATGATTGATGGCAATATGGGAAATACAGGAGGAATTGCGGGTTTCAACGAAAATGCACTTAAAGCCTTCGAAAGAGAATTAAAAATGGGAGCGATTCCATTTGTGGAAAGTAATTTTAAAGTAGCAACCGATGCTAAAAATAGAGCATTGGCTGGTTTGTCAATGGGTGGAATGCAAACGCTGTATGCAGGAGTTAAAAATTCGGATATGTTTTCTAGCCTAGGAGTGTTTAGTTCTGGTTGGTGGGCAAATAACCCCACTTTGTCAGACCCTCAGTATGAGTTTATGAAAAATAATGTAGCGACAATCAATTCAAATATTAAAGAATTTTGGATTTCAATGGGAGGTAAGGAAGATATTGCCTTTGAAAATTGTAAAATAATGATGGGCAAATTTGACCAAATGGGTATTAAATATAAATATAGCGAATATTCAGGAGGGCACAGTTGGCCAGTTTGGAGACACGATTTGTTTATGTTTGCTCCATTATTATTTAAGTAAAAGAGTATTAACTTCAGATCTTAATTTTCAAGAGAGGTTTGAAAGAGTAAAAAAAACACAATGAAAAAATTTTCAAAATATATTTTGACATTAGTCACAATCTGTATTTTTAGTTCGACAAAGGCTGCGGAGCCTTTTGTTACAACTGAAAAAAGTTCAGATGTAGTGATTATTAAAGAGAAATCATTACGTCTTTCTTTGTTCTTGAACGATGGAGTGGACAAAGGAATCCTGCGCGCAGTAAATAATTTGCAAACTGATTTTGAAAAAGTAACAGGAGATAACCCCACTATTTTTAATCAAAATCCAAATCAAAATTCGCCACTAATTATAATTGGAACAATTGGCACCAATTCTATAATTGATGATTTAATCAAACAAAAGAAAATTGATGGCAATCAACTCAAAGGTAAAAACGAAAAATTTATCATTCTGAATATTAAAAATCCATTTAAAGGAGTGGAAGATGCCCTTGTAATTGCTGGAAGCGACAAACGCGGAACGATTTATGGAATTTATGAATTGTCCAAGCAAATTGGAGTTTCACCTTGGCATTATTGGGCAGATGTTCCTGTTAAACAAAAAGAAAATATTTATTTCAAAAAAGGGATTTATACCGATGGTGAACCTGCCGTGAAATACAGAGGGATTTTCCTAAATGACGAGGCTCCAGCCTTAAGTGGTTGGTCTAAAGCTACTTTTGGAGGTTTCAATAGTCAGTTTTACGAAAAAGTTTTTGAATTATTACTTCGCTCCAAAGCCAATTATATGTGGCCTGCAATGTGGGGCAATGCTTTTTATGATGATGATGTCGCCAGCGGACCTTTGGCAAACGAAATGGGAATTGTGATGGGAACCTCTCATCACGAGCCAATGGCATTGGCACAGCAGGATTGGCGTAGATATATCAAAAAAAATAACCTGCCAAATGTTTGGGATTATTCAAAGAACAAAACGGTTTTGGATGAATTTTGGAAAACAGGAATCGAGCGCAGTAAAAATTGGGAGAAATTAGTTACCATTGGAATGCGAGGTGACGGAGATGAAGCAATGAGCGAAGGAACAAATACGGCTTTACTCGAAAATATTGTAAAAAATCAACGTCAGATTATTGAAAAAGTAACGGGTCAAAAAGCGGAGAAAACACCACAGCTTTGGGCTTTATACAAAGAGGTTCAGGATTATTATGATAAGGGAATGCGTGTTCCAGATGATGTAACATTACTGTTTTGTGATGACAATTGGGGAAATGTGCGCAAGCTTCCAGATCCAACCAAACCTTTACATAAAGGTGGTTACGGAATGTATTATCACTTTGATTATGTTGGAGCACCAAGAAACTCTAAATGGATTAACATCAGTCCAATTCAAAGGGTTTGGGAACAAATGAACCTAAGTTATGAGCACGGTGTAGATAAAATTTGGATTGTAAATGTTGGCGATCTCAAACCTATGGAATTTCCGATTAGTTTCTTTTTAGATATGGCTTGGAATCCTAAAGAATTCAATTCGCAGAATCTTTTTGAATATACTCAAAATTGGGCAGCTCAACAATTCGGAAAGCAACACGCCAAAGAAATTGCCAAACTATTAAACACTTATCCAAAATACAATCGCCGAGTTACTCCAGAAACGCTAGACAGTAAAACCTATAGTCTAGAAAATTATTATGAATTTGAAGCGGTTGTTAAAGACTATAAAAATTTGGCACTTGATGCGTATCGTATTAATGATGAAATTCCAAATCAGTATAAAGACGCCTATTTTCAATTAGTGCTTTATCCGATTGACGCTTGTAGTAATCTGTATGAAATGTATTTTGCACAGGCAAAAAACAGAAAACTTGCTGCTGAGAAAAATATTTTGGCTAATGATTATGCTAACCAAGTGAAAACTTTTTTTGCACGAGATTCGATTCTTCAGGATAAGTATAACAATAAAATTGCCGGAGGAAAATGGACTCACATAATGGATCAAATGAGGATTGGATATAAAGCTTGGAACGATTTGCGCAAAAATGTGTTACCAGAAGTTACTTATGTTTCTGAAAAAGAAATGAATACCAGCAAGATATTTAAAGAAAGTAATGGTTATGTTGCAATTGAAGCAGAACATTTTTCGACTTCTAATAATTCCAAAAGAATTCATTGGGAAGTGATTCCTGATTTCGGAAAGACAAAATCTGGAATAACTACTTTTCCTCAAAATGGGTATCCGAAAGCAGATGAAAATATCTTTGTTGAATATGATATTCACTTTGATTCCACAGCGGAATTTGATGTGCAACTCTTGTTGGCGCCAACACTTAATTTCAATAGTAATAAAGGACTACGATATGAGATTTCATTTGATGGAGAAAAACCACAAACTGTCAATTTCAATGGACATTATCGTGGAGAATTAGGAAAATGGCAGGCTGAACACATAATACGTTCTTCAACAAAACATACTATTTCGAAACAAGGAATGCATAAACTTCGTATTCGTGTTTTAGAACCAGGAATTGTTTTACAAAGGATTTTAATCAATACCGGAGGATTAAAACCAAGTTATCTAGGCGCTCCAGAAAGTGAAATGAAAAATTAAAGAATTCAAAGTCACATACCAAATACCCCAAAAGCATACACTTTTGGGGTATTTTTTTTAGTAATTCCAACTGGTTATTAAATTAAAAACCGAGCTAAATCTGAAATCACACAGTCATCTATTTGTTAGTATTTGGCTTTTAATTGTATTATAATATAATTATAAAGCATATTTATTTTGTTATTCGTAAAAAAATATTAAAACAATCGGTTGTGTAGATGCATTTTTTGTTTATATTTGAAATGTATTGCCAAGCGCATTATTAAATTTCGAAATCAACTAAATTTTAATACTATTTTAAATCCAAAATCAGAATGAAGAAAAAATTACAATTGAACCTAGCCATGCTAGTTGTATTAATGTTTTCGCTGCAAGTAAATGCACAAAACGCCAAAGTGCAAATTGACAAAAGTCAAACCTATCAGAAAGTTACCGGTTTCGGAGGTTTTGTATGTAGTCCACAGTTTGGATATAATCACATGACGCCTGATGAAATTAGAAAAATGTGGGGAACCAATAGCGAAGCTGGCTACAATATTATGCGTTTGTTTATATCAGGAGAAAGTAACTGGCCTTCCGCACTTGCAACAGCACAATTAGCCAAGAACGAATTAGGATTGACCATTTTTGCCAGTCCATGGTCAATGCCAGCAGAATGGAAAACTAATAATAATGACGCTGCTGTTTATACAGATGCAAATGGAGTTGAACAAATTGGACATCTAAAAGTAGAATACTATCAAGATTATGCACTGTATCTGAATCGCTTTGTAACTTATCTTCGTGATAATGGAGTGGAATTGGATTATATCTCTATTCAAAATGAGCCTGATGAAAAATCAACCTATTCGGGTTGTATCTGGACACCTCAGGAATTGGCTACTTTTGTAAAAAATTATGGACATATCATTAATTGTAAAGTTATTGCTCCAGAAAGCGTTGGCTATTCGGATAGTTATGCCAATGCTTTTTTAGACACAAATGTGATGCAAAACTTTGAAGTCTATGGAGTTCATCAATATGGAGGCATTCAATCTAAATACAAAGAATTTCAGAATTACAATAAAGAAATCTGGATGACAGAATATCTTATTAATTGGAATTCTAATTCAGCAATAGCTCCACGTGATTTTAATTGGGGTATCGATGCTTTTAGTTTTGCAAACAGTGTGAATGATGCGATGTTAGGAAACGTAAATGCTTGGATACACTATGCAACCAAACGCTATTATGCGCTAATGGGAGATGGAACAAACGGAATACCTGCTGGAGTAATTACTAAAAGAGGACATATTCTTTCGCATTATGCTAAACATACCACAGGGACTACTCGCATTAAAGCCACTTGGAATGATGTTAGTTCTCAACTTAAAGGGTCTTCTTATATCAATGATGCTGGAGACAAAGTTATCCTCACCATCATTAATCCATCGCAATCCACCTACAATCTAACGGTAGATTTACCTTTTTATGCAACAACCGCTAGAAAAATACTTACCAACCAAAGTATTGATATGGGAGAAACTCCTTTGACTTTTAGTTCAGAAACTTTTCGCCCTATAGTGACTGTAGATGCGTCTAGTTTTACTACTATAATATTCAATAAAAGCCGCGAGAGAGTTGTGTCGCAAATGACAGGAAAGAATGTGTATTATAACAAAATCGAAAGTCAGACGACTACCAATTTAGCATTTGGAACCACTTATCAAATGAGCAATAAGACCGTAACTTTCTCTAACGGATCACCTTTAATAAGCACTAATACAACTATTTCCAACGGATATTTGAAGCTGGATGATCGATATAATAAATTCATAATGCACGTTAATAGTTTTACAACAGCAAATCAAGGAAACACTGACAATACAACCCTATATTATATAAACAATAATGGTGAAGTGAAGTCTAAAAACTACGGAAAAATAACTTTTCCAACAAGTGGTGAATTTGATATGACGTTTGATATTTCTAAAGCGGTACTTACAGATGGTTGTACAGGAATTGTAGGGCTGCGTAATTCTAATTACAGTTCAGTACTTACCTTAAACTTGGGCGATGTATATTTTACTATTGGTAACGAAAAAGCGGTCGAATTTGGAGGAACATATTCAGATGATGACAGTGCCCTAATGGATGCACTCGAAAGCAACAACTATACCTCACTCGATTTTAGAAACACAAGTGGTATTACGTCATCGCAAAATTGGTATGCCAAGTCAACAAATAAAAATAGTCTTTTTTATGTAAGTTCAAACAATTCAACAACCAATGTCGTTGCAGGAGCTGTATGTAACAGTTTAAATATTAGTGATCTGGGAGGTGATTTTAACGTTCCTTTCAGTTTCTCGGCTACTGCAGCATCTTTCAGTAAAACCATTTTAGGATATGATGTTTTAGTGCTTCCTTTTGAAGCAAGTATTCCTCAAGGAATTACAGCATATACTATGCAATCTACTTCAACTAAGATAGTTTGTACTAAAATTGAAACTACCATTCCAGCAAATACACCTGTTCTAATAAATGGTTCTGGAACTTTCCTTTTCACTGGAACAGGAATTGTCTCTACTCCAAAAGCTTTGACCGTTAATCAAATCAATCCAGTGTATATAAGTATTAAAGCTCCAGCAGGAAGTTATACGCTAAAAACCCTAAATGGTATTACGGGGTTTTATCCTGTTTTAGCTGGAAGTGAGCCAATTGTGTCTCCTTTTAAAGTTTATCTTTCTGATAAAAGCGGCTATACTGCGAATGTACTTCCATTAGAATTTACAACTTTAAGTACGGTAGAAAATGATTTAAAAGAATCAGATTTTAAACTATATCCAAATCCTGCTAAAGAAGAAATTTTTGTAGATGTGGCTGTGTCAAATTTTAATTATAAAATTTATAATGCAGAAGGCCGCTTGATGAATTCTGGAACTTTGAAATCGGGTAAAAATGAGATTAAAATAGAGTCATTGCCTGTGGGAATTTATTATCTAAATGCTACTGACGGGAAACAAAAAGTAAATAGAAAATTTATTAAGCAATAAGTTTATTATTAAGTTATTTAAAAGCAAAGAACTTAATTATGCTAAACATCTCAAAAAGTGTCTAACTTTTTGGGATGTTTTTTTGTTGGTAATGTGGTCAAAAATAGTTGTTAAAAACTCTTTTAGTATTTATAAAATATGGTAGTAACAGAAAAGTGTATTGAAACAAATTTCAATACACTTTTTTTTATGGGTAAAACTTGGATCGGATTTTTAGTTTGTAATGTTGATAAAATGGAAATGTAATCCAAATTTGATGAGGTGCAAATTGCTCTTATTTTGGGGTAAATTTTACAATTAAATAGGGTTCAACTTAATTCTATTGCTTTTATTTTTAATCTTTTTAACTAGGTCTTGATGCTTTTATTTAGCATCATTTATGCTAAATAAAAGACCAAAAAAATCGGGAGTAACCACTCTCCCGATCTTCTGGTGTAAAAAAACTAACTACTAAATTTAAAATTGTTTTGGTAAATATTTTTTGAATGTAAATGATTCAAATAATTTTCATTACCAATATTTTAAATTTTACCATTAAGCAATCATTGAAATGATTAACTCTATAAATATACTAAAAATATATAAAAAATACAATCGGTTGTGTTTAAATTTAACATTTTAAACAGTTAAATTATGCTGTATGGGTTTATGGTCACTATCGATCCATCTTCATTGTAAGTAATTTCAGTTACTTTTATTGATCTTAAATGCGTGACCCCCTTTGAAAGACTCGAATCGTGATAAAATAAATACCATTTTTCATCCACTTTACAAATAGAATGATGCGAAGTCCAGCCAATAACAGGATTCAATATTTTTCCTTGAAAAGTAAATGGGCCATAAGGAGTGTCTCCTGTTGCATAACAAATAAAATGGGTGTCACCTGTAGAATAAGAGAAGTAGTATTTTCCTTTGTATTTATGCACCCATGAAGCTTCGAAAAATCTTCGATTGTTGTCTCCAGCCAACAAAACTTTTCCATTTTCATCCAGAATTTTGATTTCTTTTGGTTCTTCGGCAAATTGCTTCATTTCGTCAGAAAGCAAAGCAACAATAGGTCCTAATGCGGGTTCGTTTGCTAAAGGTTCTTCGTTTTCTTCTGTATATTGGTTGTTACGATATTTTTGAAGTTGACCACCCCAAATACCTCCAAAATACATATAGTATTTACCGTCTTCATCTTCAAATACGGCTGGATCAATGGAGTAACTTCCTTCGATGGCTTCAGGTTCGGGAATAAAGGGTCCAACAGGAGAATCACTTATGGCTACCCCAATTTGAAAAATTCCATTGGCACGTTTGGCAGGGAAATATAAATAGTATTTTCCGTTTTTATGTGCAGCATCTGGAGCCCACATTTGACGTTCAGCCCAGGCCACATCTTTTACATGTAACGCCACACCATTGTCAATGGTTTCAGAATTGACATCAGTCATCGAAAGGACATGATAATCTTCCATTCCAAAATGATCTCCATTGTCGTTAAAAGGAATTCCGGCATCAATATCATGCGAAGGATAAATGTAAATTTTGCCATCGAATACGTGAGCAGATGGATCGGCAGTGTATATATGTGAAACCAGCGGTTGCGAAATGGCTGTTTTGCTAATTATTTCAAAATCAATTTGTTTAATATTATCTTCAGGCATAATTATGAGGTATTTTATATTTAATGTGATAGATTAGGTTCTTCTGTTTTTTAAATCAGATTCTATTTGGACTTCCATTTCTTTATTGATTTCATAGAAAAACAAAAGGCCAACTCCAATTAGAAAGGGTATTGCTGGGAAGATACTTATCAATAATTTTATTCCGTTAATAGCACTTTCTGGTTGAGCCAATGAATTGGGAACATAATCAAAATGACCCAAAATTGATGTTGTCAAGGAGCCTCCAATACTCAAACCTGCTTTTAATCCAACCATCATAGCAGAGAAAATAATGGCGGTAGCCCGACGGTTATTTTTCCATTCCGAGTAGTCGGCTACATCGGCAATCATAGCCCAAAGAAGTGGAATTGTGATGCCGTAAAAGAATCCGTGAAGAATCTGTGAAAAAAACATTAAAGCAATCGATTTTGGTGAGAATAGATAAAAGGCGATGATAAATAATGTGGAGATGAATAGGAAAAAACCAAAGACGTTTCTTTTTCCATATTTATCGGCTAAATTTTTAGACAACGTAATTCCAACAATCATAAAAATAATTCCACCAGCATTAAATAATCCAAATCCAGCAGAAATGGGATCATTACCAAAAGGATTAATTCCAATATTTAAAAGAAAATTTAAGATAGGTTGGATGAAAATGGCTAATTGTTCCTTGTTAACATAGTTTTCGAAATAATACACATAAGAACCACCTTTCATAGCCAGTGTAATAAATACCAATAAAGTAAGAGTAAGCATTATTAGCCAAGGTTTGTTTTTTACCAAATCACCTAAATCCTCTTTTACACTTGATTTTTGTTCTGGTTTAGGAATAATACGTTCTTTGGTTGTAAAAAAAGTAATAAGCAACATAATGGTTCCGACGATCGCCAGAATAGTCATTACTTTTTCAATTCCAATGGATTTGTCGCCATTTCCAGCACTTTTGATGATGCCGAGCATAAAAACTTGAACAAAGAATTGAGCGAACATCACTGCCACAAATCGATAGGACGAAAGACTATTTCTTTCGGACATGTCACCTGTGATGACACCACTCAATGCGGAATAAGGCAAGTTATTACTAGCATAAAATAATAGCAAAAGTGAATAGGTAACGACAGCATAAATTACTTTACCTTGATAAGAAAAATTAGGAGTGGTAAAAGCTAAAAGTGCAATGACGCCAAGCGGTACGGCTGTCCATAAAATCCAAGGTCGAAATTTTCCCCATCTTGAATTGGTTCGATCGGCAATGGCTCCGATAATTGGGTTGAAAACAAATGCTGCAATTAGTCCTACCACTAACATTATTATGGAGGAGTGTGTAGGTGATAATCCGTATATGTCCGTATAGAAATAAGCAAGATAGGTCATTAATGTCTGGAAAACCAAGTTAGCAGCAAGGTCACCTAAACTGTATCCAATTTTTTCTTTTACGGATAGTTTTTGGGAAGTAAAATTCATTTTATTTTTATATTAATTAGTAGCCTTAATTTGAAATTTAAATAAGGATATTATTTTTATCTCTTGATTTCTTTTAGATTCATAATGTTATTGTATGCTTTTTTAGCTTTGAATTCACGGTCAAAAAGCAAAGGATAATTGGATCTCCCTTTGATTGGCCAATCATTAAGCCAGGATTGACCGTCATTAACACCCCAAAGCGTAATTCTATCAATTTTGTCTTGATGTTTGAGGAATAATTTGAAAATGGCTTCATAGCGCTCTGCCAATTGAGTTTGGATTGAATCTGGCAAACTTTTAGGATATGGATTCATTTTTTCGCTGGCTTCCGATTTTTGATTTACATCGGCTCCAACTACGTCCCAAGGATTCGGTAAAACACTAATGTCCAATTCTGTAAAAGAAACTTTAACGCCAAGCGCAGAAAAATCAAGTATGGTTTGCTCAATTTCATCTAGTGAAGGAGTGATTAAGTTCCAATGTCCTTGTTCTCCAACACCATCTATTTTTGCTCCATTTTTTTGTAGATTTTTTACTAAGGCAACAGCTCCTTTACGTTTTTTTGCATTACATAAGTTGTAGTCGTTATAGTATAAATCGACTTTTGGGTCTGCTTTTGCCGCTAATTTAAAAGCCAATGTCAAATAATCTTTCCCATAAGTATCTAGAAACACTGTTTTTCTCAAAGTTCCATCTTCATTTAAAGCTTCATTTACAACATCCCAAGAGTCAATTCTTCCTTTGTAATTCTTAACAATAGTAGTAATGTGATTGTTTAATGCGGCCGACATCGTCACGCTATCTTTTATTTGAGTGAACCAAGGTGCCAATTGACTATGCCAAATTAGAGTATGACCGTGGATAAACATATTGTGTTTTTCTCCCAAAGCAATAAACTTATCTGCCATTTTGAAATCAAATTTATCTTTTTCTGGATGCAAAAACATTGATTTCATACAATTTTCGGGAGTGATACTGTTGAATTCTTTTGCAATCAAACTAGCCACCATCGTGTCAGTTTCCTTTATTTGATTGGTGTCCAATGCAGCTCCTATATAAAAATTATCTTTATAAGCATTTTTTAGTGAGACTGTCGCATCGGTGTGTTTTTGTACAGAATTGCAACTACTCACTAGAAGAATGGTTGCCATCAATAAGAATGGTTTTGCTATGTTCATTTTTTAAATTAATTTATAGGTTTTAATTATTTCCAGGTGCAAACGGAAATTTTAGGGATTCAAAATATTCTAATGTTTGTGTTGGTTTTTCAACTCCTTTTGGCAATTCTTTTCCAGAAAATTGTTGAAAATAAAGCAAACAAGCATCCCGCCACCATTTAGCTTCTTTGTGTTGAATGTTCAAAAGCATTTGAACTTCCTTGAATCTGGTTTCGTCCACATAATTACCCATTCTATTCCAAGTCGTTTGCATTGAAGCTACTTCATCAACACCTTCTTGGTATTTGAGAGCTATTCCATTCCAAAGGGGCTGACCATTTTTTAGTTTATAATCCCAAGGCAAATGATGAAACCATAATAAGTCTTTCTCTGGACAAGTTTTGACATCGTCAAATAGTTTAGCAATTTCTGGAGCATATTGTGCTGTGGCATTGCTTCCTGTTTTAGATCGGTCAAATCCAATGCCGTTTTTATCGGCTTTATGATAATATATAGGGTTCCATTCAGGTCTTGATAGATTGCTCACCCACGGACCAGGGCCATAATGATGACCAGTGTCCATTATATGATGTAAACCAAGTGGCGTCATGTAATTGACAACGGCTTCTCTAGATTGTAGCATCATTTCTTTGACAGGATTGACAAAGTTTTCATCGTTAGAAAAAGTCATGCGCAACCAATCTTCGGCTATAGTTTCTGAATCTAAATAAGGATCCCAGGCCAATCGCCCAAAGCCATACCAATTCGCTTGTGCAAAAGGATGTCCCGTCCAGTTGATGTCGCTACCAATATTTGCTACTCCAGCTATTCCAGTAATTTTATGATTGTTCAACGAACCATCGATTACTTTGGCAACTGTCGAACCTTTTCCTTTACTAAAGGTATCTGATTCCAAGACTTCTTGATATAATTTCGGTAGATAAACCAAGTGTGTGCTGAAACCCAAATATTCTTGCGTAATTTGGAATTCCATCATCAAAGGTGTTTTTGGCATTGCGCCAAATATTGGATGGAAAGGTTCTCTCGGTTGAAAATCTATTGCACCATTTTTGACCTGAACAATCACGTTATTCCTGAATTGTCCGTCATAAGGAACAAATTCGCTATAAGCTTGCTTGGCTCGATCATTTACATCGTGTTCCGAATATACAAAGGCTCTCCACATCACGATGCCACCAAAAGGAGCAACGGCATCAGCAAGCATGTTGGCTCCGTCAACGTGGTTTCTGTTGTAATTTTGTGGGCCAGGTTGTCCTTCGGAATTGGCTTTTACCAAAAATCCACCAAAATCTGGAATCCTTTTGTAAATTTCCTTTGCTTTTTCTTTCCACCAATTTTTGACATTAGCATCATAAGGGTCTGCAGTTTTAAGTTTCCCTATTTCTATTGGAGCAGAAAATCTTGCTGTCAAATAGACTTTGATTCCATAAGGTCGGAATACTTTTGCCAAAGCTTCTACTTTTTCTAAATATTGAGGAGTTAATATTAAGGCATTGGCATTTACATTGTTTAAAACCGTTCCGTTAATGCCTATCGAAGCATTGGCACGTGCATAATCTATATAGCGTTGGTCGATAAAATCGGGTAATTTTTGCCAATTCCAAAGCGAAGAACCTGCATAGCCACGTTCTACTGTTCCGTTTAGATTGTCCCAATGATTTAAAATTCGGATGTTTATTTTTGGTGCGTCAACAATTTTTAAATTTTCGATGGATTTGTTCGTTTGAAGCAATCTTAAGAAATTATATACTCCATACAAAACTCCGATATCGGTTTTACCAGCGATAATCATCTTTTTTCTGTTTTTTATTGAAATGGTTTTAATGATGTAGCCCTCGTCATTAATTTGATTCAATTCATTTTTTAGGTTTTTTAGTGTTTCTTCATTTAGAGAAGATTTTGAACCCAAAATCAAAATATTTTCGTCTTCAATGTTTTGTTGAACTGTAATTTTTGTGTCTAATAAACCTGAAAGTCCTAATTGTAATTCCTTTGTAGCAGCTTGAATGGTTTCGGAATTTCCCAAGGCAAAAATTCCTTTAATTTTTGATTGATATTCAGTTGTCCATTTAGTATTTTGGACTTTTGCATATTGGAGCCATAATTTATAATCTGCTTGTGCAGATAAATTGATAGATACCATCAAAAAAGACAGTAGAAAAAAAATGTAATTATTGGGTAGTCGATTCATATTTTGTTTGTAAGTCTTTTATTGTATCAAATCCATATAATGAGAAAGCGAAATAAATAGAATATCCTTTCTTCATTATGCTTTTTTGGATTTTTACAAATAGACTTTTTTTTATTTATACCTGCAATCGGTTGTGTAAAAGTAAAACATTGAAGTATAATAAAAAAAAAATTATCATATTTTTTTTGTATTCGTAAAAAAAATACGTAAAAATTAGCAAATAACCCATATATGATGGTAATTTCAAAAAATAGATGCTTATTACATTATTATTGATAATTCTTCCATACAAGAGTCAAATCATTGGTAAATGAAGTGATTCAAAAAGGTATAGTGTTTTTTAAAAACGATGGTGTTTTTGCATTAAATGGCAGAGGTTGTATTTCTATTTTTCATTTATATTAGTTAGAATCTCTTTAGATTGTAGGTATATATAAGCTAATCTATTTGTTTTGAATTAATCACTTATTTCATAATCAAGTTCTTGATAACCAATTTCTCCTTTATCTGAAATAGCTTCAACAATTACTGTCATATCTCCTTTGTTGTCGGTATTGTAAAAAGAAGTAGATGCTTTGCCTGAGTCATCTGTTTGTACTATCGGTTGCCAGTGTATTATGGTTCTTATGTCTGCTTGTTTCCAATCGTCAGTTCGAATATTTTCATACTTTGGAGCATAAAATTCTTTTGGTGTAGCAAATGCAGGAACTGTTGTTTGAGTTAGTCCTTTTGGTTTGAATGCCCCTGAAAGACCTATGCCTGAATGTGTATATATCGCTATAACATTACCATATGAAGGATTCATAGGGGGAATACAATTCGAAAGTTCATTATGTACTTCACAATACAGTTGTCCAAAGCCACTAGCGTATTCAATAATTTCAAAACTGCTTACTTCAGTTGGGGATATATTAGGAATATGTAAATAATCACGAAACAAAACAGGAACGCCATCAATAACCACTAGAGTCTGTATATTGTTGACAATGGCTTGTAAATATCCGTTTGTAGTATCTTTTTCTATTCTAACTTTATCAGGAAAATTAAACAATAATACACTGTATAATCCATAAGACCATTTTTCTTCTTTAGAACGAATTTCTTTGCCACTAATAATGGTTTTAGGTTTTCCAAACCTATCTGTCACTTTTTGTTTAATGGGCGCCATTTTAGCACTAATGTTAACCTCATTTAAAAGAATGCCATCAAATTGCATATTAAATTTATCATTAATTTCTTTTTGTTTGATACTTTTGTTTATAAATGGAGCAACGATACTGTCTATTTGCTCAATAGAGTTGTCGTATTCAAAAGAAATTAAAGGTGATTTTTTTTGATCTAAAACAACAGTGTTGTTTGTTTTTTGCTCTGATTTTTTGCTCGTTTGAAACAGTAAATCGATTTCCTTTCCATACTCATCATTTAAATTAAATTTAAACTTGCCTAGACTGTCAGTTACTTGATTATAAATTGATTTATTTTTTCCAGAGGCTATCATAGTTAATTGCACATCTTTTTTGCCTTTTTTTTCTGAAAATAGATTGTTGACTCTACCAGATACCGTTAGTGTTTTTTCAGGATTGATATCAAGGATTGAATAGGGTTTGGAATAGTTGTATTTACTCCATCCCTGCGTAAGTATAAGCGCTTCTAAATCATTAAAACTACTTGTGTTATTTTTAAAATAAAACCCCGGATTCTCTATGTTTCCTTTCAATTCAGAGTCTATCAGAAAATAGGAGAGTATGTTTTGACGTAAGTTTTGCATCGTCCCTATTTCTTTTTTGTTGATTACAAGCAAGGATGTGTTTGCTTTTATGGGTTCGTCATTAGTATTTGTGGTTTGAATATTAAGATTCGTCAATCCTCGCTTTCCGTATTTTGACTTATCTGTTGAAAGAGCAATCTTTATTCTACTTTCTGGTTTTTCATTAAAATAGAGTCTTTCTGCAATAGTTTTTTTGTTCTTATCCAAAATTGCAAAAGCAACGATTCCTTCTGGAATTAAACTAGTTGAGATTGTTAATTTAGAAAGACCTTGATTGAAAGTTACTTTTTTCTCATATAATTCAATTCCTCTAAAAGAAATTTTTAAAAAGAGACTGTCATTCATCATATAGTTTGACATAGCTTTGATGATTACATTATCTCCTTGTTTTGTTGCCTCTAAAATAGTACCTGTAGCAGCAACTTTAGGTAGTGGAAATTGAATTGCTGATTGGTTTTGTATGGAGGATGGTTTTACTCTAGCATAATATTTTTTAGTACAATCTGCATTATTAATAAAGAAACTGCCCATTCCGAGGGTATTACTTTTAAAAGAAGTTAGTATCGTTTGTTTTTCATCCACAATATCGCCTTCAATAAATTTTCCTTTTCCATTGGCATCAACAGCTTTAAAACCCACTTTGCTACTTATTCCATTTACTAATTGTCCACTTTCTGGAAAAAATTGTAAATCGATGTAATCTTTGTTTAGAGCAACTGTTTTAGTAAATGTTTTATTGTTTTCAGTTTGAATTTTCAGAATAACAAATTGACTTTCTTTTTTAATACTATAATCAAGACTGTATTTGTTATCATTTTGTTTTTTAACGAGTAAAGAATCTCTTTTATTATCGACAGTAATAAATACTGTTAGTTTGTTTTTTTGTAGAGAATCAATAACTTGGGGATTAAAAAGCACTTCCAAATGATCGCTAGCAACTTCTTCTTTGATGAGTTTAATAGAAGTAATTGGGTTTCTATTTTGATTTTCATTTGTAAACACTTGAATATATTCTTCAAAAATAAAATCATTGTCAAAATTTTGATTCCATTGTGTGTAGGCTCTAATGTGGTAATTGCCTTTTGGAATGTTTTTATCTAAATCAAAATTGCCTTGACCAATACCATCTTCAATTTTAATCAATTTTTTTTGGAGAATATTTTGGTTGAATCCAATTAATTCAACATATAATACACCACTCAATACCGAAGGAGTATGTTCGGATGCGTTTGAAACAATGCATTTAAACCAAATAGTATCACTGTTGGAATATATTTTTCGATCCAATTGTAGGTATATTTTTTCAGCAAAGGAAGCATTTGAAACAAATAAATTTCCATCTTGTGCTTTAGTATTTATTGGTAATAACAATAAAGCCCAAAAAAGGATGATTATTATTTTTGTAAAAACTTTGCAGGATGTTTTTTTCATATTTTCAATGTACCAAAAACTCTTATTACAGCCAATTTGTTTTCAAAAGAAGTCTTCTAATCAACACTTCTTCATTGTTTTTTTAGGTTTTTAAAGATTTATTTAAAACACAATCGGTTGTGTAAAAATAAAACATTGAAGTATAATAAAAAATAAATTATCATATTTTTTGTATTCGTAAAAAAAAATGTGTAAAAATTAGCAAATATCCCATATATGAAGGTGATTTAAAAAAATAGATACTTATTGTATTATTATTGATAATTCTTCCATATGAGAGTCAAATCATTGCTAAATGAAGTGACTCAAAAAGGTATAGTGTTTTTGCATTAATCAAGGATCTTTTAAAATATTTATAACGGATTCAAATCTAGCAAGTATTGAAATTCATTTGAGAAATTCTTATCGACGAATCCTTATTTGGTAACTGTTCTTGAAGTATCCAGAGTTATTGAATCTTCATAATTTCGGTTAGATATTTGGATGTTTCCCGCTAAAAGCAAAAAACCTTTAAAGAAATTTAGAGGTTTTTTTATGCTTTACATTTAGGAAAATTCTTGACTTTGGAAAAAATAACTATATTTGGAAACAAATAAATACTGACGTTTGTCAGACAAAGCTAACCTATTTTGGGTGGATAAGTCGGATAGAGTCAGACATATATACAAGTTACCAGAAATTTAATCCTAAACAAGCAATAAATGGATAAAATGAAATTCAATCTAAAAATTTTTCTTGTTGACAAGAATTTCTATTTATTAAAAGGGAAAAGTAATAACGAAATAATAAATTTTATAAAAGACAACCACAAAAAAGGCTTGCACGCACAAGAAACAGATTTAGAAATTGTTAAGCCTACTTTAAATCATTTTACAGAAAATGATTTTGAATTTTATACTTACTGCTATAATCAACCAAAGACCCAAAATTATTGGAAATTATTTCTTCCAGATGAGTTAGCTGATAATCAAAATTTCGAAATAGTCGAATTTTCTTTTGTTCTATTTGTAATTTATAAATCAAACATATATTGTACAGTTGGAGGAAGTGGTTTTAATGTTATCAACACTTTCATAGACAGTAATTTTGGTATAGATCTTTATCAACATTTCGCTAAACCTGAAGAAGATATAATTTTAAAAGTAGGCACAAGAGGTGTTGCAAGTAATATCTCTCAAAAAGACAATACTTATACTTATGACCAAAGAATTAGTGAATCTTTAGAATATTCAGAAATTCCAAAAAAAATTAAAATATTGGTTCGTAAAGAATTAAAAAAAGGAATCTTCAAAAAATACAATTTAGATGATGAAAAAGCAATAATGGAAATTGGTTCTTATTTTTCGCTCAGAAAAAAAATAACTTTTGAGGAACTTAAAGAACTAATCATTGACATTAATAATATCAAGTCAGATAAATTAAATTACACACAATTAACTTTATTCTCAAAAATAGTTGACGATAAATTAATTTCAGAATTAGATAATGGCTTAAAAGAAAAAATTACTGATGATATTATATTGCATAATTCACCTCAAGAATTACATAAAATTAAAGAAGGGATTATAGAAGTAATAAATCCGAAAAGACTTGAGAAATTTTATGAATGTGATAAGTTTAAAGTTAGATTCAAAAAAACTAGGAGTAAGAGCGATAGAACAGTAAAAGACAAAGAAGATTTATATTTTGAATGTACAGAACACATATTTAAAAGTCTCGAAGATTTTACCAACAGAAAAGAAATTAAAATCAAGTTATTTGATTTAGACGTAATTGGTTTAATCGGCGACAAAGAATCAACTTTTGGCAATTTTTATTCACACATAGTTTGTGAACGAACTTATCTAGGGAAAAAATATTTTAGAGTAGATAGTAATTGGTATTATTTAGACAATAAATTTTTAGAGAGAATAAATAAAGATGCAATAAACACATATAAGCAAAATGAATTATCTGAAAAACCTCTTAATAAATGGGAAAATGATTGGGATGAGGACACATACAATTTAAGCCATAAAAAAAGTAATTATTTCATTCTTGATAAGCTTATAGAGGATAATATTGAGTTATGTGATATTTTAATTATTGAAGATAACACCTTATACTTTGTTCACGTAAAAAATGGATTTACAACACAAATGAGAAATCTTTATATTCAAGTGATTTTATCAGCTAAAAGGCTAAATAATGATTTATTCAATAACACAGGAAGCAGTTACTTCATTAAAACACTTGAAAAATATAATAAAAAATATAAGACCTCGATTAATACTAAAGATTTATACCAAAGAATAATTGATAATGATTTAAAAATTGAATTTGTTATGGCATATAATAATTACTCTTATAAAGGTAACTTACCAGCCGATAAAATTGAATTAAGTGATTCTAATATTGCAAAGTATTCTTTAGTTCAAACTGTTCGTGAAATGAGAAGTTTCAGAAGTTTTGGAATTAAAGTCATCGACATCTCAAAAATATAAACTGCTGGTAACAGCTAGAGTTTCGTTGCGTGCGCAGCACGAACAATGAAACTCCTGTTGAACGGAACCGATTACACGTCCGTCAACCTATGTACTTATCGTAAGAGTTTTAGAGAGAATAGCACGAGGATTTATAGTCCTCTTTTTTTTGACTAGTTTTTATTTGGTTTTATAGTGTTTTCCTTCACTTTTGAGCCCCGCTAGTCCAAACATTAGTTATCATAGATACTACTTGAGCAATTGGCTTAATTTGAAATTGGTTTTGTATTTGGTATGATTTGGTAAATCCGAAGAATGGTCATAATTTAGTCCCAAACCTGCGGTAGTGCCAGAACGTTGGCTTAACAATACACCAACTATTTTGATTGTAAAATCTTAAATAAGGAGGCAAATACAATTCAGGTGTTATAAAACCGTTGGATTTTATACTTAAAACAAAAGTTGACCGTTAGAAATCTAAAGTTTTTAACGGTCAACTTTTTTTAATACAACCTACTATGAAAAACACCATTCTCTTTTTATGTTTCGTTTTATTGATAGGTTGCAAATCAAAACCCGTGGTTGTAATACCAGTTGCTGTTGAATATATAAAAGTATCCCTTTCAGAAGTTGATGCTTATCAAAAGAAAAAAGCCTATGATTTAGGCAAAAGAGTTTTGATGATTTGCAACACTTCTAAATTTATTCCTTTTAAAGAATCGGAAGCAACGCCATCTGTTATCAAAAATACCACTTTGGAAAAGCACTCGGAAATATGTTTGAAATTCAGAACCAGATACGGCAGTTTTAAAGATATTAAATTGGTCGAAATTTATAAAAATACTGCGGATAATGAAATTTTATTTCGTTATAAAGCGTTGTATGAGCGTATTAATGCCAATAAAGAACTTCGAGTAACGCTCAACCAAGAGCATAAAGTTTCTTCCATAAAAACTATGGATTGGTCGGCTTCTTTTCAATATAAATAATTACTTTTTGATTAAAAGCTGTCAAATAAACGAGTGTCTGTTTTTGAATCATAGTATTTAAAATCAGTAAACTAGTCTTGTGATGCTGCTTTAATTCGTACCTTACCAAAAAAGATTCATTTTATACCTTCCTTTTAGTATAAATTCCAAATTTAAAATCACCTTCAAAAGTGACAATCTGTGAATTATACAACTTTTATCTAAAGTTACACAAGTTGTTATCTCTCGAATCGTTCGACCTTTACATCATCTAAAAAAATAAAATAATTTGAAATTATACATTAAATACATGGTCAGCAATCGTTGCAAAATGGCCGTAAAAGAAGAATTAAAAAAACTTGGTTTACACTTTATAGTTGTCGATTTAGGCGAAGTCGATATTATGGAGAATATTTCTATGTCGCAAAGACTGCAACTTAAAGCCAATTTGCTTGAGTCAGGACTCGAATTAATGGATGACAAAAAATCGATGTTGATCGAGAAAATTAAAAATATCATTATACAAATGGTGCATTATTCCGACGAAGTAATAAAAATTAATTTTTCGGATTATTTAAGCGAAAAAATGAATCACGATTATACTTATTTGTCTAATTTATTTTCAGAAGTACAAGGAACTACGATCGAGCATTTTATCATTTCTCATAAAACAGAACGCATCAAAGAATTAATTATTTATGGCGAACACAATATTACTGAAATTGCCTGGAAAATGGGCTATAGCAGTGTTGCGCATTTGTCAAGTCAGTTCAAGAAAGTAACGGGCCTTTCGCCTTCGCATTTCAAACAATTGAAAGACAAAAGAAGAAGTCCATTAGAAGAAATAGGTAATGCAAAAGCCTAAATTAATTTTTTAAAAGTATTATGAAATTCATTTTCGAAAAAAAAGCGTTCCTTTTTTATATTCTCTCCGCAATCTTATTGAGTACTGTTTTGGCTATTTTTTACTTGAATAATCAAAAAGACAAAGCTGTTACTAAAAAATTAATTCACACTCAAGAGGTAATTAGCAAGAGCAATGAGGTTTTGTTAGATGTTCTTACTATCGAGACTGGTTTTCGTGGTTATTTGCTATCAGGCGATGCTCAATTTTTAGAACCTTATAACAAGTTCAAATCCAAGACCAACACTAATATAGACCATTTGGTATTGCTTACTAAAGATAGTAAAAGACAGCAAGATAGAATTGAGGTTTTAAATCAATCATTGACTCAAAGGTTGGTTTTGATAGAAAAATATGTAACCAATGAGAAACCTGTTTTATTGAATAATCTTCAAAAAAAAGCTATTATTCAAGAAGGCAAAGTTCTTACTGACAAAATAAGAAATAGTATTAATGCTATTAATAACGAGCAATTCGGATTGTTGAAAGTTCGTAAAATAGAAAACGAAAATAGCAATCAATTTTCGGGATTACTTTTTTTATTGCTACTCATTTTTTTGGTTGCCATTTTTATTTTTGTTGTACTCATCATCAACAACCAAAAAGTAAAACAGAGCGTTTTGGAAATTGATACAGCCGATCAAAAAATAGCGTCTCAATACTCTTTAAGTCTTATCGAAGCCAGCCTCGACCCATTGGTTACCATCAGTGTTACGGGTAAAATTATGGATATGAATCAAGCATTAGTAAGAATTACAGGTATGGAGCGAGAAGCTTTAACGGGTTCTTATTTTTTTGATTATTTTACTGAACCTCAAATTGCACGCGAAGTCTATGAAGAAGTTTTTGATAAAGGTTCGGTTGCCGATTCTCCGCTTACTTTGCGTCATAAAGACGGAAAGCTAACTGATGTTTTGTGTAATGGTTCGGTTTATAAAGACGAACAGCAAAATGTTATGGGAGTAGTAATTGTGGCAAGAGATGTTACTGATCAAAAAAGAATTGCCACTGAATTGATCGAGGCTAGAATTTTTGCCGAACTCGCCACCGAAATTGCCGAAGGTGAAAAGCGAAATGCTCAAGCAGCCACACTAATTGCCGAAAATGCCGTAAAAGCAAAACAACAGTTTTTGTCGAATATGAGTCACGAAATTCGAACCCCGATGAATGCCATTATCGGATTTACCAAAGTGGTTTTGAAAACCGAATTGACAGAGAAACAAAAAGAATATTTGTCGGCCATAAAAATGAGTGGTGATGCCTTGATTGTGCTTATAAATGATATTCTAGATTTAGCAAAAGTAGATGCAGGAAAAATGACATTCGAGAAAGTGCCTTTCAAATTATCGGCTTCCATATCGGCAATGTTACACATTTTTGAAACAAAAATTCAGGAAAAAAACCTAAAATTAGTTACAGAATATGATGCTAAAATTCCCAAAGTATTACTGGGCGATCCCGTTCGTTTGCACCAAATTATTTTAAATTTAGTAAGCAATGCCATAAAGTTTACTTCTAAAGGAAAAATTACGGTTAGCGTCCAGCTGCTCAAAGAAGACGAAGAAAGTGTTACAGTCGAATTTGCTATTGCCGACACAGGAATAGGAATTCACGAAAGTAAAATTGATACTATTTTTGACGATTTTCAGCAAGCTACCAGCGGAACTTCTAGATTATACGGCGGAACAGGTTTAGGTTTAGCCATCGTCAAACAACTGGTCGAGCCACAAGGCGGAACGGTAAGTGTAAAAAGTACTATCAAAGAAGGCTCTACTTTTAGTTTCGTACTGCGTTTTCTGAAAACCAATGAAGCAGCTGAAAACGAAACCGAATTAGTTGCATTAGAAACCGAAATTAAAAATATAAAAATATTAGTGGTCGAAGATATGCCACTGAATCAACTGCTGATGAAAACGCTTTTGGATGATTTTGGTTTTGAACGGGCTATTGCCGAAAATGGTCAAATAGCCATCGAAAAACTTCAAAGCGAAACTTATGATGTGGTTTTGATGGATTTGCAAATGCCTATCATGAATGGATTTGATGCCACAGAATACATTCGAAATACATTAAAATTAGACATTCCAATTATTGCCTTAACTGCCGATGTAACCACCGTTGATTTAGCCAAATGCAAAGCTGTTGGTATGAACGATTATATTGCCAAACCAGTTGACGAACGCTTATTATACAGTAAAATTATAAGTGCTATAAAAAATAAAAGAAATTCTAAAACAGTCAAAAAGCTACCCAAAAGCCCAAAAACAAAAGTTACAAATTTGGATTATTTAAAAATTCGAACCAAATCCAATTCGAAATTGATGGTCGAAATGATCACTATTTTTCTCCAGCAAACAAGACCTCTAATTGTAGCCATGAAACAAAGTCTTTCCAACAAAGATTGGGAATTATTAGGCGCTTCGGTGCACAAACTGATTCCGTCTTTTTCGATAATGGGAATGAGTCCCGATTTAGAACAAATAGCAAAAAAAATACAGTACGCCATTAATGCCAATCAATTTACAGACGAAACGGCAAAAATGGTTGTTGAACTCGAAACCGTTTGCCAGCAAGCTTGCGAAGAGCTAGAAATAGAATTAAACCTTATTAAAAATACTGTATCGTGAAAAATGAAAATAAAATAAAACTATTCTTGGTCGATGATGATGCCTTGTTTTTGAAAGCATTAGAAATAGAATTTACCGAGCATGCCGATTTTACCGAAGAAGGTTACAGCATCGAAACCTATGCCACGGGCGAGCTTTGTCTAGAAAATTTGTCCCACGAGCCAGACGTGATTATTCTGGATTATCATCTGGATGGTATTGAAAAAACGGCTATGAATGGTCTAGAAACACTAGATAAAATAAAAGCTTTCAATCAGGATATTCCCGTAATAATGCTATCGTCACAGGATAAAATAGAGGTGGCTATCAACTGTATGCACCACAAATCTTTTGATTATGTTGTCAAAAGTGAAACCGCTTTTATGCGTTTGCAAAAAATTATTACGACCATTTTTCAATACAAAAAAATGGAAAAAGAATTGAGTTGGTATATGGATAGAATGTAAATATAAAACACTATTATTTAAGAACTTGGGAAATTAAAATCCAAATAAAAAAATATTTTTTACAGATAAATCAAAGGTAAATAGTAATTTTAACCAAGGAATCCATCCAAGTCTAATCGTAAAATAATAAATATGCGTTCAAATAGTACTATTGCATCTGTTTTTAAGTTAGCATTCAAAAGTAAAATCATCCTGATACTGTTTCTTATTCTGCTATCGGCTTGCAACAAAAAAGAAAGAGAGAATTTAGAAACTACCATTTTTACCAAACAAAATTATTCCGATTTGGTGCTGGACGAAGCTGCTTTGAATTCCTATTTCAAGGCTTTTCCCGAAAATGACTCCATCAAAAAGGAAGTTTATCAATTTTATAAAAATAGAGAATACCAATTTGCTTGGTTCAATAAAAAAGGAATGACGGCAGCTGTTCCTATTTTTTATAGTAAAATACAAAATTACAGTGCCGATTTTGACAGTAAAACCTTTGTCAATGTTCAGTTAGATTCACTCATTGCGCTCGCTTCGGCTGATAAAAAGCCAACCAGTGTTAACGGAAATCGCAATAAAGAATTAGAATTATTACTTACCACCACTTTCTTCAAATACTCCAAAGAAGTGTATGGTGGTATTGATAAAAATCCCCACGAACTCGAATGGTTTATTCCTCGAAAAAAGAAAAATTATCAAGCACTTTTGGATTCATTGGTCGTTTTGGGTAAAGGCGATAGTATTGCCGAACCCGTCAATCAGTATTATGTTCGACTGAAAGAAAAACTCCGAGAGTATCGAAAAATAGCCAAAAAAGGAGATTTTCCAATTGTAACAACCGACAAAAAATTATTGTCCGTTACCGAAACCGATTCTTGTTTAAGAGCCGTAAAACAGCATTTGTTTTTGACTAAAGATTTAAAAGAAAGCGACACTACACTTCTTTATACAGCCGAATTAGAAAAAGCTGTCAAAAATTTTCAGCATCGAATGGGGTTGCGAGAAAGCGGTAAATTGAACCAGCAAACCATTACCGAATTAAACAAACCAATCGATTTCAGAATCAAACAAATCATGGTGAATTTAGAACGTTTGAGATGGGTTCCTGTTCAAATGGAAAGCGAGTATTTATTGGTAAACATTCCCGAATTTAAGTTGCACGTTATTGAAAATAATAAGCCTTCATGGACAACTAATGTAGTGGTAGGGAAAAATGTAAATCGAACTACTATTTTTCATGGCAATATTTCCCGAATTGTACTCAATCCGTATTGGAATGTTCCTAATAGTATCATCATGAAAGAGATTATTCCGCACATCAAAAGGAATCTAAATTATATCCAAAACAGTAATATGGAAATTGTTTGGGGCAATAAAGTGGTTTCTTCTTCGAGTATAAATTGGGACAAATACAAAAAAGGGGTTCCTTTTATCATCCGACAAAAACCGGGTAAAAATAATGCTTTAGGCAAAATGAAGTTTCTGTTTCCCAATCAATACAGCATTTATTTGCACGACACACCGTCCAAAAGTCTTTTTAATGAATCCAAAAGAGCTTTCAGTCACGGCTGTATTCGAGTGGAGAATCCTAAAAAATTATTGCTACACTTTCTTCGAAAAGATACTGCTTGGACAACAGAAAAGGTGGATGAAATTTTAAATTCGGATAAAGAATTTGGCATTCGAATAAAACCCACAGTACCCGTATATATTGTCTATTTCACTTCTTGGGTAGATAGTAATGGGGAATTAAATTTTAGGAATGATATTTATAATTTAGATCATCAGCTGGAAAATGAAATTTTTGGCAAATAAACCCTTTTTTTTATAAATCTAGAGCTGTCTTTTTAGACAGCTTTTTTTGTTTTTAAAAGTTATGAAAAGAATAAAAAATAGCCTTAAAATCAAAAGGTGTGAATGATATAACTTTTGTTAAAAGTTATGTAACTGTTTCGTCTTTAGTTTTTTCGAATTTTACAATATTGAAAACCAAGAACTGTTGATTGTGTTTTTGATAATTATCAGTTGGTTAATCGAAATTCGAAACAATACTTAAAAGAAATATTATGATGCCAAAAATTGGAATTACCGAGAAAAATTTAGAGAAAGCAACCAATTTGCTTTCCGTTGTTTTATCAGACGAAATGACTTTGTATGTCAAAACCAGAAAATTTCATTGGAACGTAGTTGGACCTAGTTTTATGGAATTGCATAAACTATTCGAAGAGCAATACACCCAATTAGAACTTATTATCGACGAAGTTGCAGAACGCATTGGTAAATTAGGCGGAAAAACCATTGGAACCATGAATGAGTTTTCAAAACTTACTCGAATCAAAGAAAATCCAAATAAATACCCTGTTCAAAAATCAATGCTTTCTGAATTATTAGCCGATCATGAAACTGTAATTGCCGAATTAAGAAAAGATATAGACAAATCTGATGAAGAAAATCACGATGCAGGAACTGCTGATTTGCTTACAGGTATATTACAGCAACACGAAACAATTGCTTGGGTTTTGAGAAGATATTTAGGTTAATATTTAGCCAACAAAGAGTCGTTTAGTTAGTAGTTAGTTTGGTGGCTGTCTTTTTTTAAGGCAGCCACTTTTTTGTGCAAATAATTGTAAGTGTGAATAGTATAACTTATTTAAAAAGTTGTATAACAGATTCTATCTTCAGAGGATTAATTTTATATCGCAGTAAATTAGTTGTTTGTGAAGATACAAAAACACAAAATTGCAAAAAGGCGAAAGATTTTATCAATCAAAATAAAAAATGAATATGAAAAATAATGTAAAAACTGTCGAAAATAAAAAAGCTGTTGTTGACAATCAATTAGAGCAATACTATACAAAAGCAAGCGGATGTTCTGTAAAGCCACAAGAAAAGAATCTTTATGATTACAAGCCAATGCTTAAAGAAAACAGAAATTATTTGGGCTTAATAAAGAACGATGCCTTTATTAGTAAAGCTGAAAAAAAGATAAATGATGCTATTTTAAAAATTACAATGAAAATAAAAGAGCAATTTCCTGAACTGTCAAAATACGCTTTAGAAATGCCTATTACCGTTCCGAATGTAGAAAATCCTAAAATCAATCTCAAAGTTCTACAGGATTACTACAAATCTTTAGAAGAACTGATGCAAAAATATGTTAGCAATCAAACTGCAATCTCAAAGTGATAATCTGTGAATGATGTAAGTTCTTCTTAAAGTTATGTAACAGTTTTTTTTGAGATTAAAACCAACTTTGTAATTGTGAAAAGCTTTCGCAGTATAAAATAAAACACAATGAGAAGTACTATAGGAATAAGCGGAAATTGGGAACAACAAAAAGGAGAATTGAAACTAAAATTTGCCGCCTTAACAGATTCTGATTTGTTATTTCTAGAAGGAAAAAAAGAAGAAATGTTAGTTAAACTTCAAATGAAGTTGGGCAAAACCAAAGAAGAATTATATAAAATCATCAAAGCATTATAAACCACAAAAAACTCAAGAAATGAAAAACACAATCGCAATCCTCGTTACATCAATAATGATTAGCACAACAGTATTCACAAGTTGCAAGCCTGCTACAAAAGATGAAGTAGAAGCTACCGAAAAGGTAAAAGAAGCCAATACAGAATTAATCGAAGCTAAAAAACAAGCCACAGCAGCAGAATGGGAAGCATTCAAAAAATCTGGAGATTCTGTTATTGACATCAATGAAGCACGAATAGCCGAATTGAAACTCAAAATGAAAGCAACCGGCAATTCAATGGATGCTAAGTACAAAGAAAACATTGCCGCTTTAGAAGAAAAAAACAAAGCACTTAAGGCAAAAATGAAAGACTATAAAAACGATGCAAATGCTGATTGGAAAGAATTTAAAACAGAATTCAACCACGATATGGATGAATTAGGCAGTGCATTAAAAGATTTAACCGTTAACAATAAAAAATAATTAAAAAAATAGAAAACATGAGCAATTTACTTTACACCCTCGCCATTATTTTAGTCCTTTTTTGGGCCATCGGATTCTTTGCTTATAGCGCAGGATCAATTATTCACATTCTTCTAGTAATAGCCGTTATTGCTGTTTTGTTGAGAATAATTCAAGGAAAAAGATTATAAATCATCAAAAATAATTACCATAAAAGTGTAGTAAGTAAATACAATTATTTACTAATACGTTTTTAGTGTTTAATTGTCTTACTTTTAGCGTAATTCGTAATTGATATTAAAGCTCTTTTAGGCACAAATTAAAGTTTAAAAAGGGCAGATATTAAAATCTTGTCCTTTTTTTGCTTCTTATAAGAAAATGAAATTTATCAAAAAAAATATAATTAATTGTTAATTTAAAATTATTGGCACAGTTGTTGGCTTTTAAGAAAATGTTGGACAACAAACCTCAAATAAAAGTAAAATAACAAAAAGACAAACCCGATGAAAACTATAAAAATGATTACCCTAGTAGCGATGTTATTTTTAGCATCCAATGTGTCTAATGCACAAGTATCAGTAAATGTAAATATAGGAACACCACCAGTATGGGCTCCAGTTGCCAGCCCTTCGGTAGAGTATTATTACATTCCAGATGTACAATGTTATTATGATGTGCGTGCTACACAATTTATTTATCTAAACAACGGTGCTTGGATACGTTCGAGACATTTGCCACACCATTATAGAAACTATGATTTGCATAGAGGTTACAAAGTGGTTTTGAATGATTACCATGGTCCAAGACCTTATGACAATTACAGATACCACAAAGTGAAGTATTACAAAGGCTATAGAGGAGCTCCTCAAAGAGCTGTAGGGTACAGAAATGATAACCATCGTAATCATGTAGTCGTAGTTAACAATCGCCATGACGACCGTGGAAAATCCCACAAGCACGGAAACAGAGGCAATAATGGAAAAGGAAATAAACACCGCGACTAAATTTGAAGTGAGGTATAACAAAAAGGTTGACTGTATAAAGTCAGCCTTTTTTTTGTTGTTTTAAAAAACTCGTTAATTCTTATGGAAGCTACTCAATTCAATTGTACCTTTGTACCCGAAACATCGAGAAATAAAGGAGTTGACACTTCACTAGAATACACATATTATGACACATAAAGCAGGTTTTGTAAATATCATCGGAAATCCAAACGTAGGGAAATCAACATTGATGAATGCCTTTGTTGGCGAAAGATTGTCCATCATCACGTCCAAAGCACAAACCACCCGTCATCGAATTTTAGGAATTGTAAATGGAGACGATTTTCAATTAATTTTATCCGATACACCAGGAATCATCAAGCCTGCTTATGAAATGCAGGAATCGATGATGAACTTCGTGAAATCCGCTTTTGAAGACGCTGATATTTTGATTTATATGGTCGAAATCGGGGAGCAAGAACTGAAAGATGAAGCTTTTTTTAATAAAATCATCCATTCTAAAATTCCAGTTTTGTTATTGTTAAACAAAATTGATAATTCCAATCAAGAGCAATTGGAAACCCAAGTCGCTTTTTGGACGGAAAAAGTTCCCAATGCCGAAATTTATCCAATATCAGCTTTGCAAAATTTTAATGTTCCAGAAGTTTTTCAAAGAATCATTTCGTTATTGCCAGAATCTCCAGCTTATTATCCAAAAGATCAGTTGACGGATAAACCAGAACGTTTCTTTGTAAATGAAACCATTCGTGAAAAAATCCTGTTGAACTACAGCAAAGAAATTCCGTATGCTGTGGAGATCGTAACCGAAGAATTCTTCGAAGACGAAAACATCATCCGCATTCGTTCCCTGATTATGGTCGAACGCGAAACCCAAAAAGGAATCATCATTGGTCACAAAGGCGCAGCCCTAAAACAAGTAGGAATGGAAGCCCGCGCCGATTTAGAGAAATTTTTCGGAAAACAAATTCACATTGAGTTATACGTAAAAGTGAATAAAAACTGGAGAAGCAATGCCAATATGTTGAAGCGTTTTGGTTATAACAATTAATTTTACTCTTGCAATTTGTCATTTCGACGAAAATGAAAAAAATAATCTACTTTTTTTTAATTTTTAATTTCAATTTTTGCTTTTCGCAATTTGGAATAATAAATGATTTGGACGGATTTGTAAATGTTAGAAGTTCAGCCGAAAAAGGAAAGAATATTTCTGATAAATTGGAAAATGGTTTTATAGTTTTTTATTTTGAACCTAAAGGTAATTGGGTTAATATAGATTACAAAAAGAATGGAAAACAATTAAACGGATATATTTACAAAGATAGAATTAAATACATAAACGATTTTACAAATGTTCCATTGAAATCAAATCTTAATGGAAAAGTAAAATTGGAAAATGAAAATGTGAAAATTGAAATTAGTGAAACTAAATTTATCAAAGAAAAACACAATCTAAAATTTCACAAAAATGATAAATCCATATTAGAGGAAATTGATAATATGCAAATATTTGGAAAGGATGGCGGTATTCCGAAAAAGGAATATAAATCAATTCAAATTGAAATAAATAGTGTAAAAATAGAATTACCAAATATTGCTTTAAAAAATTTATATGAACCAAGTTTGTATAATTCAAAAGCAAATTATGACAAAAAAAATGATATTTTATATATTTTGTCGTCAAATAGCGATGGTGCTGGTGGTTATGAAATAATATGGATTATTGAAAAAAAGAAATACAAATACAGAATTGAAGTATATGGATTTTAACAAAAATAGTTAATGCAATGAATTTAGCCTATAGACTTAATTTGTCCCAAACCATTTGTGGAAGGAGAATCTTTTAAATGAGCTAAAAGTAAAGTTTAAAATAAATTTAAAATCAGTATTGGAATTTTTTCAAATACTGATTTTTTTTGACATAGATTTGACGATTTTTTTTAAGTTATAATATCTGTAAAAATCTGTAAAAATCTGTGTGCTATATTTTTTTGACTGTGCTCGCAAAACTGAATACTGCAAACTAAAAAAAGACTACCTTTGCAAAAAATTAAAAATCCTTTATTGTTTGATTTTTAGAGCATAATGATTTCGGGCTACCAAAATCTAAAATCTAAAATCAGCAATCTAAAATCAAAAAAATGAATAACATTGTTGCGATAGTAGGAAGACCTAATGTAGGGAAATCAACCCTTTTCAATAGGCTGATACAAAGAAGAGAAGCTATTGTAGATTCAGTATCTGGGGTGACCCGTGATAGAAACTATGGTAAAAGCGAGTGGAACGGAAAAGAGTTTTCTGTGATTGATACGGGCGGATATGTTCGTGGATCGGATGATGTTTTTGAAGGCGAAATCCGCAAACAAGTAGAATTAGCTATTGACGAAGCCGACGTAATTATCTTTGTGGTTGATGTAGAAGAAGGAATTACTCCAATGGATGATGTTGTGGCTCGTTTATTACGTAAAGTGACTAAACCTGTTTTATTAGCCGTAAACAAGGTAGATAATGCGATGCGTGAAAAAGACGCTCTTGAGTTTTATAACCTTGGTTTAGGAGAATATTTCACATTTGCCAGTATTTCAGGAAGCGGAACAGGAGATTTATTAGATGCTTTGATTGAAGCTTTTCCAGTAAAACCAGAGCCAGTTCAAGAAGAAGTAGTGTTGCCACGTTTTGCGGTTGTAGGTCGTCCTAATGCAGGGAAATCAAGTTTCATCAACGCATTGATTGGTAAAGACCGATTTATGGTTACCGATATTGCGGGAACAACCCGTGATGCTATTGATACCAAATTCGACCGTTTTGGTTTTGAATTCAACTTGGTAGATACTGCGGGAATTCGTCGTAAAGCAAAAGTAAAAGAAGATTTAGAGTTTTATTCCGTAATGCGTTCCGTTCGTGCGATTGAACACGCTGATATTTGTATATTGGTCATCGATGCCACTCGTGGATTTGAAGGACAAGACCAAAGCATTTTTTGGTTGGCCGAGAAAAACCGAAAAGGAGTTGTAATCTTGGTAAACAAATGGGATTTGGTCGAAAAAGATACGATGTCAACCCGTGATTATGAAGAAAAAATCAGAAAAGAATTAATGCCGTTTACGGATGTGCCTATTCTTTTTGTTTCAGCATTAACCAAACAACGTTTGCTGAAAGCATTGGAAGCAACCGTTCAGGTTTATGAAAACAGACAACAACGAATTCCGACTTCAAAATTCAATGAATTTATGTTGAAAGTGATTGAAGCTTATCCGCCACCAGCAACCAAAGGGAAATATGTGAAAATTAAATATTGTATGCAATTGCCAACTCAAACACCACAGTTTGTGTTTTTTGCCAATATGCCACAATATGTTAAGGAACCTTACAAGCGTTACCTAGAAAATAAAATTAGAGAAAACTGGGACTTTTCAGGAGTGCCAATCGATATTTACATCAGAGAAAAATAATAAGAATCCCGAGTAATCGGGATTTTTTGATTTTAGAAACGACTATAATTTACAGGACATTCAATTTTAAAACCCAAGAAATTCTAAATAAAACAACACTGTAGATTCGCTGATTTCCACAATATAAGTAATGAGAACAAAATAGTGTCGTTCTTTTTTACCATATAAGGCATATAAGTACATTTAAGTTTTTGATTGAATGGTATATTTGAACTTATATGCCTTATATGGTAAAATTAAATTTTTAACTGTTTGAACACGACAATAATTAATTCCTTCTACTTAAATTAGATAAAATTCACACTGATTTTTGAATTAGTGCAATGGAACAGTTCTTATTTATTTTTAAAATCTGCGAATCTGCGGTAATTTTTTTTAAAGCCAATGCTCTATATAATTTATTTCAATTAATGATAAATGAAATTCGAATTGTATTTTTGGATTTCTAAATGCAATTTTTATGATTTCAGTTCAAGATGCTTTTTCAATATTAGAAAATAATTTACCCGAACTTCAGGAAGCTGAATATACTTTGGCGCAAGCCCGAAAACATATTTTGGCAGAAACGATTTTCTCTCCTATCAATATGCCACCGTTCCGACAATCGGCGATGGATGGTTACGCACTTTGCCTTTTCGAGGGTTTAGAATATGAAATGATGGGCGAAATAAAAGCAGGCGATTCCCATCAAGTGGAATTATTGCCCGGTCAGGCTGTGAAAATTTTCACAGGAGCTGCTGTTCCAGATACGACACAAGCAGTAATTCAAATTGAATTGGTTTCCGAAAAAGACGGTCGGTTGTATCTTGAAGAACAAGTCAATCCAGAAACAAATGTAAGACCCATTGGCGAACAAATCTCGGTGGGCGAATTAGCGTTAGAAAATGGAACTTTATTAAATGCTGCAGCCATTGGATTTTTAGCTGGATTAGGAATTACTACGGTAAAAGTTTTCAAGAAACCAAGAGTTGGAATTGTCGTAACTGGAAACGAATTGACTAAACCAGGCGAGCCATTGGAATACGGAAAAGTCTATGAAAGCAATGGTATTATGTTAGAATCAGCTTTAAAGGAAGCTTATTTTGAAAATGTCAGTTTATACGAAGTCAACGATGATTTTGATAATACCAAAAACAAACTCGCAGATGCTTTGTCTGCAAATGATGTCGTCTTGGTTTCTGGCGGAATTTCTGTTGGTGATTACGATTTTGTGGCTCGTGCTTTAAAGGAATTGGAAGTAGAAACTCTTTTTTATAAAGTGAATCAAAAACCCGGAAAACCTTTGTTTGCAGGGAAAGTAAAAAACAAAATAGTTTTTGCCTTACCCGGAAATCCAGCGGCAGCATTGACTTGTTTTTATGTGTATGTGTTGCCAACGCTTTCGATTCTTTCAGGAAAAGCACCCAATTATAATCAATCCAAACCAGTTTCAATTGTGCATGATTATTCCGTTAAAAATACCCGAAGTCAGTTTTTGAAAGCCAATATTGTTGATGATGAAGCTAATATTTTATCGCATCAGGCTTCTTCGATGTTGAATTCTTTTGCTGTTTCCAATGGATTGGTTTATGTGCCAGATGGAACTTATGAATTGAAGAAAGGCGATAAAGTGGCTGTTTATTTGTTGTAGGGATTGTTTTTTTTGAATGTTATCTTTGTCAAAGTTTTAAAACTTTGACAAAGATGCTGTAAAGTATTAGGCGTATTTGTTGTAATGGATTTTTTTTATCAATAAAGTTTAAAGCTTTAAAAAAGATATTGCGAATTCGAAATCGTTTTAGTTTATGATTTGCCTAAAAGTAACGGATTTAAAGTAAATTCTTCTTTGCTTTTGTTTATTTTTTCCTAATTTTATACTTAACATACTATTCCAAAACGAAAACAGATGGGACTGTAAAATCTATTTCAATAACATTTTAATATTCAAGAGTATGATAGTACAATATCAAGGTAAAAAAGATGGGAAATCGACAACATTGACCATAAGAATTAATGGTGGTAATTTATCAAAAACGAGTTCAAATTATGAGCTTTTCTTATATGTTGGTGATAATGGTGCCAATCAAGTGCCATTATTTACAACAGAAATTCACCAAAGTTTATCCAATTGTTTAAGAGAAATTTACTTGTTCAGAAAACACAATCACATCACATTTGATGCAACATCAGAAAAAATAGTAGGTGATTTGAATCCTTACGATCAGGTATTGTATGATTTCCTAAAGCCATCAGTTTTGACGGCATAAAAAATAATTTTGTTAAGACATAAAAAAGACTGCACAATGCAGTCTTTTTCTATTTATACAGCTTTGTCAAAGTTCAAAAATGGACATGCTAACATAGCCATCATAGAAAGTTAAGAAATAATCTTAATTTTAACCTATAAAAACAAGTCCGCAAAATTTATGACAAAGCTTTTAAAGAAAAAGCAGTTCAATTGAGTTACGAGAGAACAAATGTATCTGAACTCGCCAGAGAGTTGGGAATAACAGCGTCACAGTTGTTAGCCAAAAAAAACAGTATATTTGTATTCAATTTTTTTTAATTCTTATGGAAGAAAATAAAGATGTTACCATCTACGATATTGCCGAAAAATTAAATCTTGCAACCTCAACAATTTCGAGAGCGCTAAAAGATCATCCAACAATTAGTAGCAAAACGATAAAAAAAGTAAAAAAAACGGCCGAAGAAATGGGCTATGTTCCAAACACTTTAGCAGCGGGCTTACGAGGAAACAAGACCAATACCATTGGAGTTTTGATACCAACTGTTACCCAGCCTTTTCTTTCTTCGTTGATTAGCGGTATCGAAGTAACAGCTCGAAAATCGGGTTACAATGTAATTATTATGCAATCTCATGACTCTTATGAAGAGGAAGTCAGTATGGCAAAATCATTGTACGGAAGTAGGGTTAGCGGAATTATTTGTTCTTTAGGAATGAAAACTATTGATACTACTCATTTTCAACAATTTGTAAACAACAATATTCCATTGGTATTTGTAGATAGGGTTCCAAAAGATTTTAACACTTTTCGAGTAATTATTGACAATTATGCAGCGGCCTATAAAGCCACAGTACATCTTATAGAACAAGGATGCAAACGTATTGCTCATATAACTGCAGGTTCTGAATTTGGAAATTTATATAACGAAAGAAAAAGAGGCTACCTAGACGCCTTAAAAAACCACAATTTACCTATTGAAAAAGAACTTATTGCCGATTTAAAAACAGTTACTTACAATGAAGCTTTAAAAGCAAGTGACAAACTATTGGATTTAAAAAACAGACCCGACGGCTTATTTGCGTCTGGTGACATTATGGCCGTGAGTGCTATTCAAAGTGCCAAAAAAAAGGGAATTAAAGTTCCCGAAGACTTGAAAGTAATTGGTTTCAACAACGATCCTATTTCCGAAATAATAGATCCAAACCTATCTACAATTACGCATCCAGCAGAAAAAATGGGAAAAATGTCGGCTGAAATTATTTTGAAAAGCATTAAATTCCCTAATAAAGACGAAGTGAAAGAAATTACATTTTTAAACACTGAGGTTTTAGTTCGAGAATCTTCAAAAAAAATATAAAGCTTTTAGTTCCTAAAAAACAATCGTGTAATTTCATTTTGACAACCTAATTATCTCCAAAAACCATATTCAAGGAGATAAATAGGAAAAAAGACATGTATAATTATACTATCATACAACCTGTTGGGTGTAATTAAATTGTTTGATTTTTAATATTGTTTATTGGTCTATCAAAAATGAATTTATTGATATATTGAACCAATGTTGGTGCTGTTATTTTTGCCAAAATTCTTGTTTTAAAACCTTTAAAATTTTTAGCATAATTGTTTCTAATTCTGAACTGGTCGCATAGTTGAGAAAATAATGTTTACTCATCTATTTTTATTGTCTTTTAAGGAATTCGTGATGTGCTTCGCAGTTCAATTCTTTTTCTTGATTTCCTAAAGATATAAGGTTGTGGTTTATAGTCTTTTTGATTAGCTCTTTTTGGGGTTTCTAATTTGATATTTACCGTTTGAAATAAATTCAATTGAATGCTTTGCGACAAGTAACCTCTGTCGCCAAGCAAAACACAATCAGACATTTGATGTTTTATGTTTTTTAAAAAATGAACGTCATGAACTTCTGCTTTTATAATCTCCAATGAATGGAAAATTCCATTTATAGAACAAACCCCGAGCAATTTAATAGAATTGAAATGGATAAAGTAAGGATGGTTTTTTTCATAGTTGGTTGGGTTGATTAATAGATTTTTTAAAATTATGTTGTTGAAAATTATTTGTTTCTAGTGAGTGTCACTTTTGTTACAAATTCATTTTTAATTAGTGCGTTTTAAATAGTAAATATTATCGGTCTCCTTTATTTGAAGTTCGGTTTTATCAGGAAAGAACTCGAAAAAATAGCCGCTTTCTTTATTCATAAAATAGTTGGAACTGATTTTCTCTAGATCAAATACTTTTCCTTTTGTTTCTAATGATAATTTAGCTCCATCCTTTGTACAATTAATTACTATTTGGTCAGACGAATACTTGCCAAGGTATTTGTCCAATTCTTCACTTTTTAAATTTTGGCCTGTAGTAAAAGGAATTAAAAATGGCTCATTAGAACAAATTTTTAAAATACCTTCTATTATATCTGTTCGTGGAAAGGCAATGCCATTTGTGCAATAAGCAATAGACAGTTTTTCATTGGGGAAATACCAAAGTGCAGAATAAAACTCTTCAATTCTTCCATTATGCCCGAAACTCGGTTTGTCGCCATATTTATTTTGGAACATTCCCATTCCATAATCATCTACCATTGTTTCCATTTTAGCCAAACTAATTTTGCTTATAATTTTGTTGGAAAATAAAGCATCTATAAACTTTATCATATCTGTTGATGTCGAAACGACTGCTCCTGCACCACCGTGTATGCTCAAATCTGTTTTCTTTACTTTATTCCAATTATTGTTTGAAAATTTATAAGAGGAGCTCTCGTTATTTTTTATGTTGATAGATTTTCCATAATAAGTATTCTTTAAATTAAGTTTAGATGTAATTCTTTTTTTTAAAGCATCTGCATAAGGCATTTTGCAAGTCTTTTCAATGATATAACCTAAAAGAAGATAATTACTATTGCTATAATCTGCTTTAGCATTAGGTTCAAAGTCACTCCCTTTATCTTTTATGATTTTCAAAAGTTCATTATGAGTTTTGGGTTTGTCCATCCATTCTGGAAAATCAGTATTTTTAGTATAATCGTGTAATCCACTCCTATGATTAAGCATATTTTGTATTGTAATTTTACTAGCATTTGGTATGTCTGGAAAATATGTTTTCAGTTTTTGATCAAGTTTTATTTTTCCTTCTTCTATAAGTTGAAAAATCATCACTGCCGTAAACATCTTTGTTGTAGAACCAATTCTATATTTTGTATTAATATCGTTGGCAACTTTTTTATCATTGTCAATAAATGAATAACCGATTGCTTTTTGATATTTAATAACACCATTTTTTGAAATGGTCAAGCTACCCAAAGCCAAATCTTTTGATGCAATTGAATTAAGAAAACTGTCCAATTTTGTAGCATTTACATCTTGTCCGATAGAGGTAAAAGTAAATGATGTTAAAAGCACTATAATATAAATAGTTCTATTCATTTTGGGTTGTCAATTAATTTGGATGTTAGATACTGTAAATAATCGTTAATATGTTTATTCTATGATAAATTTTGTACTTTGTTTTAATTCAAATATATAAATATAATCGCATAAGTTGTTAAAACGATTTTAAACTCCTATTAAGTCTAAACACCCAAAACCTCATTTTCCTAACAAATATCCTTTCATTTCCCTTTTCTCTAAAAAACACTTTCGTTATATTTGCAGAAGTATAACGAAATACATGAAAATCAAGAGCAAAATTTGGATCGAAACCGAGGAAGGCATCATCATCAGTGACGGTCGCATTCAGTTATTGAAATTAATTGAAGCCACGGGTTCGTTGAATAAAGCAGCCAAGGAAATGAATATTTCCTATCAGAAAGCTTGGAAGTTGGTCGATGCGTCGAACAAAGCTTCGAAAGAACCGCTTGTTGCTACTCAAATTGGAGGAAATAAAGGTGGAGGCACCGTTTTGACTCCCTATGGAAAATCGTTAATTGCATCTTTTGAAGCTATTAATGCTGGATGCTGGGAATTTTTGGATGCTGAACTTAAAAAATACGCATTATGACCGTCTCCGATTTGTTAGGAATGCCTTTGTTATTGCTGTTGTTGCCTATCGTGGCGTTTTTGTATTCGAGTGTCGGACACGGCGGAGCCAGCGGTTATCTGGCATTGATGAGTGCGTTTTCGTTTCCAATGACGTTTATGAAACCAACGGCTTTGGTGTTGAATATCTTGGTTTCGTCGGTTTCATTTTATTTTTATTATAGAGAGAAAAATTTCAAATGGAATTTATTTTATCCGTTTGCATTGACTTCCATTCTGTTTTCGTTTGTGGGTGGTTATTTGAAAATTGATGCTTTTTATTATAAAATTATTTTAGCAACCGTTTTGGTTTTTGCTGTATTACGATTATTGGGATTTTTTGGCAAAGAAAAAAATACGATTAACGAAATCAACCTGCCTCTAGCATTGGGATTTGGGGCTTTAATTGGCTTTTTGTCGGGTTTGTTAGGCATTGGTGGAGGCATTATTTTGAGTCCAGTTTTACTGCTTTTTGGTTGGGCTACTATGAAACAAGCGGCGGCAGTTTCTGCTTTGTTCGTTTTGACTAATTCAATTTCGGGATTGATAGGTTTTGTTTCAAAAGACGGAACTTTGCCAGAGTCCTCGTTCGTATTGATTGGAATCGTTTTTATCGGTGGATTATTGGGCGCTTATTACGGGAGTACAAAATTTAATTCGAAGGCGTTGCGCTATATTTTGTCAGCGGTTATCGGAATTGCAATTGTTAAATTATATACCACAGCATAATGGAAAATTTTACAGGATTTATTTTGGCAGGAGGAAAAAGCCAACGTATGGGAACCGATAAAGGGTTGTTGCTCCTGAACGGAAAACCGTTTATTAGTCATGTTTATGAAGCAATGCAGCCCATTTTTGGCGATAATATTGTGGTCGTTTCCTCGAATGAAGCTTACGATGCTTTTGGATACAATCGTATCGAGGATTTGATTTCGGATAAAGGTCCTGTTGGTGGATTGTACACAGCTTTAAAACAATCGAAAACCAAATTTAATTTGGTCTTGAGTGTTGATATTCCTTTAATCACAACCGAATTGGTACAGTGGTTGGTGGATAATCATGACGATGGTTATTTGGTTACGCAAGTTCAGGTGGGTGATAAAGTGAGTCCGTTGGTAGCGGTTTATGATCGCGCATTGCGAACACTTTTGGGCGAACACTTAGCAGGAAATCAATTGAAATTGCGTGATGTTATTGCCGAAGTAACTCCCCAAACCTTGCCAATTCCTGCAAAATGGAGCGAACAACTGCAAAATATTAATACTGAAGAAGATTATAAAAAAATACAAAAATGATTATCACCCTTAAATATTTTGGTTTACTCGTTGATATTACCCAAAAGAAAGAGGAGGTTTTTCGTTTGGATGAAACTAAAGTATCGGTCTCTTTTTTGAAAACAAAAATGGAAACCGCTTATGGTGAACTGAAGAACACCAACTATTCCATTGCAGTAAATCAAGCAATGAGTAGTCTAGATTACAATATAAAAGATCAAGACGTAATTGCTTTTTTGCCTCCATTTGCTGGTGGGTGAATTTTTTTTAAACATATAAGTCATATAAGTTTTATATTTTGTTGGATGTAATTTTAGATTTCCACATAGCTTATGTGTTCTAAAATTAAGTGAAACGACTAATGAAAATTGCTATGTTTCTATATGTTTAAAAAACTTATATGACTTATATGGTTCAAACAATTTTCAAAAGTTTAAAAAGTAAAAATGATTAACAAAACAAGGTATTCCAGACAAATTGCCCTTCAAGAAATAGGGGAATCCGGTCAGCTAAAATTACAAAATGCGAGTGTTTTGGTAATTGGAGCGGGTGGTTTGGGTTGTCCTGTTTTACAAAATTTGGCAGCTGCAGGAGTAGGAATCATCGGAATTGTTGATGGAGACGTGGTGGATGAAACCAATTTGCATCGTCAATTGTTGTACACTTTGGATGATTGTGGAAATAGCAAAGTTGAAGTAGCTCAAAAAGCAATTTTGGAACTAAATCCTGAAATAAAAGTAAATGTGTTTTCTGAATTTTTTAGTGCTCAAAATGCTTTCGAAATAGTATCCGATTACCAAATCATTGTGGATTGCACCGATACGCTCGCCGTTCGTTATTTGATAAACGATGTGGCGGTGGTCAAAAAGATTCCAGTAGTTTACGCTTCGATTTACAAATTTGAAGGGCAGGTTTCGGTTTTCAATTATAAAAGCGGACCCAGTTACCGCTGTTTGTTCCCAGAACAAGAAAATTTGAATACTGTTCCAAATTGTGTGGAATCGGGAGTTTTGGGAGTTTTGCCAAATACTCTCGGGACATTGCAAGCCACAGAAGTTTTGAAAATAATTTTAGAAATCGGGGAAGTCTTATCTGGGAAATTATTGATTTATGATGCGCTTCATTTTCAAACTCAAATCATCGATTTTGCCAGAAATCCAAAAGCAATTGAAAAAGGATTTATAAACGGAAGCCAGCTTTTGAACAGAAAAAAAACAAACGAAAGTTTAAGTCCCGAAGCGTTTTTGGAAAAATGCAACCAGCTGGGAATAGTGGTTGTCGATGTTCGGGAATTGAATGAAAGTCCCGAGTTTAAAGGACAAAATGTAATCCAGATTCCTTTGGGCGAATTGGAAAATTACAGCAAGAAATTGGATAAAAATCAGGAAATCGTCTTGTTTTGTCAAACGGGTCAACGCAGTCAAGCCGCTTTGAATTATCTCAAAAAATCAGGGTTCGTGGGCGTTTTTCATTTAGGAAAAGGCATCGAATCCTTGAAAAATCAATTGCAATAAATAAAAATATGTCAACAGATAAACCAAAGAAAAGTTCCTTTATTCAGGGACAAATAACATCGGAATTCATTGGGAATTCCATTGCCAAACACCAAAGTAAAACCACGATTGGCGCACATAATATTTTTCTGGGTCAGGTTCGCGCCGACGTTATAGAAGGAAAAACGGTAGCGGCAATTGAATATACAGCTTACGAAGAAATGGCGGAACAAAGTTTCCATGAAATCCGTGAAGCGGCTTTCGCCAAATATGATTTGTCGTGTTTGCACATTTACCACAGTTTGGGCTTGGTAAAAACAGGCGAGATTTGTTTGTTCGTTTTCGTTTCGGCACCAAGACGCAAAGTGGTTTATGAAGCTTTGGAATTTTTGGTGGAAGCCATCAAGGAAAAAGCCCCCGTTTTTGGGAAAGAACTTTTTGAAGACGAATCGTATGTTTGGAAAGTAAATAATTAAGCTGTAACACAAAGCCTCGCAAAGAACCACAGAGATACACGAAGAAAAATAACTCTGCGAGTCTCCGTGAAACCTTTGTGAATCTTGGCGTAATAAAAAAATAAGACTATGGTAGATATCACCCATAAAATAATTACCCAACGCACTGCAACGGCCCAAGCCATCGTGAAAGTGGGTTCGCCGGCAACGATGCAGGCTATTTTGAACAATACCGTTCCAAAAGGAAACGTATTGGAAGTATCGAGAACTGCGGGGTTGTTCGCCGTAAAAAACACTTCGAATTCCATTCCGGATTGTCATCCAATGCCGATTGAGTATACTGGAATTGAATTTGAATTACTTGAAGATTCTATCAGAATAGAAATTACTGTAAAAGCGATTTACAGAACAGGCGTTGAGGTCGAAGCGATGCACGGCGCATCAATTGTGGCTTTGACAATGTACGATATGCTGAAACCAATTGACAAACAAGTGGAGATTTCGACCATCAAATTATTGCATAAAAAAGGAGGGAAATCCGATTTTGGTACTAAAGAGAAACTAGATTTATCGGTTGCAGTAATGGTTTGTTCCGATTCTGTAGCTTCAGGAAAAAAAGAAGATAGGGCAGGAAAAGTAATATCGGAAAAAATCAAAAACCTGGGATTAAGCGTGTCGAGTTACACGGTTATTCCTGATGAGGTAAGTGATATTCAGGAAACGATAAACAAGTTATGTTCTATCGATAAAGATTTAATCATTATCACGGGTGGAACGGGTTTATCCAATAGAGACGTGACTCCGGAAGCGGTGATTCCGTTGTTGGACAGAAGAATTCCTGGTATCGAGGAAGCGATTCGTTCCTACGGTCAGGACAGAACACCTTATGCAATGTTGTCCAGAAGCGTGGTGGGTTTTAAAGGGAATACTTTGATTATGGCTTTGCCGGGTTCTACGGCAGGAGCAAGCGAATCGATGGACGCTGTTTTTCCATCGATATTACATTTATTCAAAATACTAAATGGTTTCAACCACGGAAAATAAAACAATTTCAATGCAGGATACTCACGGCAGAGGACACAATTACTTGCGTATTTCGATTACGGAACACTGTAATTTGAGATGTACGTATTGTATGCCCGCCGAGGGAATTTCGCTCACGCCAAGAGCACACTTGATGACTGCAGATGAAATTGTGACTATTGCCCAAACTTTTGTGAATTTGGGCGTGACCAAAATTCGATTAACGGGAGGTGAACCTTTGGTACGAAGAGATGCCAAACAAATCATACAACGTTTGGGAAAATTAGGAGTCGAACTGACTTTGACTACCAACGGCATTTTGGTACACGATTTTATTGATACGTTCAAAGAAGCAGGAATCAAAACCTTGAATGTGAGTATTGACAGCCTGCAAAAAGACAAATTCAATAAAATTACCCGAAGAAATTATTTCGATAAACTATGGGGAAATCTAGATTTGCTTGATGCCAATGGGTTTCAGGTTAAACTGAACGTCGTGATGATTAAAGATTTTAACGAAAATGAAATTATCGATTTTATCGAAATGACCAAAGACCGAAACATCCAAATTCGTTTCATAGAATTTATGCCCTTTGATGGCAACCAATGGAATAAAGAAAAATTGGTTTCATACACTGAAATTATGGAGCAAGTGGAGAATTTTTATTCCAATGAAAAAGTACAACGCATTCAAGACAAACCAAACGACACGGCTAAAAACCATAAAATCGAATCTTATAAAGGTAGTTTCTCGGTGATTAGTTCCGTTACCAATCCGTTTTGCAGTACCTGTAATCGTATTCGTTTAACTGCGGATGGAAAACTCAAAAACTGTTTGTTTTCGAATACAGAAACCTCTTTGTTGGATACTTTAAGAGCCGGCGAATCCATCGAACCGCTCATTTTTCAAAACATAAAATCCAAACACGCCATGCGAGGCGGAATGGATGATGATGCCAAATTTCAAAACCCGGAATTGTTTTCCCAAAACAGGAGTATGATCAAGATTGGGGGATGATTATTCAAATACGATATGATTTCCTTCTGTGAAATCTGAATTATATTGACTAAATATTTTTTTTCTTGCCTGATCTCCTGTTTTAATTATTCTTGAATTAGATTTAAAACAGATTTGAGAAAAAAGTTTTGTAGTGCTTAAATCAATTTTAGAACTATAAAATTCAATAGTAGCTATCAATTGTTTTATCGCATCTTTTCGTTCTTTATTTCTACTTCTAGGTTTGACATCTTTTGATTCTACAAAATAAAGATTATTGTTCTCAAATAAAACCCAATCACATTTTTTGGATGTTTCATTTTTCATCACAGAGAATTCATTTTCTAGAAGTAAAATTTCTTTTGAACTGTCATTCTCTAAACAAAGATTCCAATATTCTTCTTCAAATTTGAATCTTGTTATTGCATCTTTAATGTCCTCAAGGTAGTAAACGGAGTCTTTTAGTGTTTTGTAGCAAATATCTTTTTCTAAATTTGGAAAATGAGCTAATAATTGTTCTACTGTCATAAATCCAACAATTTATCAAATTCATCTGAAAAAGAATCTGAAACAATATCAATCATGTTTTCGTTGATTTGCCCCAACTTATCATTCATTATTTTTTTTGCTTTTCCATTCTTTAATTCATAAGCAATGAAGTTTTTTGGATTAAGCCAAGATTCTTTTTTGATTATTTTATTAACTTCAGTTGGTTTTGTTTTCCCTTTGTCAAAAGCCAAAAGCAAATTATTGATTGATGCCAATACAAAAGGACTGTGCGTAGTAAGAATCAAATTCTTTCTCTCAAACAAGCAGTTTTTGACTAAATATTTAATCAATTCGTGTTGCGCTTTTGGATATAAGTTTAATTCAGGTTCTTCTACGACAAAATTAAAGTTGTATTCATCTTTTAATGATTTTGCATATTCAACTAAAAGTAAAACTGGAATTATGGATTGTAAACCTGAAGCTGATTCTAATAAATCTACTTTTTCAATTTCATTATGATAGATGTATGAAGTTTTTCCTTCTCTTTTGTAAGTTATTTTTTTATCGATTATGCTTAAAGGCAATTCTTTTATTTTTTGAAGTGCTTTTTCATAATCTTGACCGCTTTCTAAAAGATGTTTCGGTATTTGAACATTGTTGTTTATTAATCCTAGAGTGTTTTCAGCAATTAGATGTAAAAAACTTCTTTCTGTCGGAATGTAAATAGAATCAAAAGAGTATATTTCAGGTAAAATTTTAATAATATCTTCATATGTTGATATGTAATTTTCTCCTTTTTTTTCAATTTCAAGAACTTCAAATAGTTTATCAATACTTATTTCCGTTTTTTTGTATTTTGATGATAATAAAAAATCAATTAATATTTTCTTTTTATTATTCAATTTAAATAGACTTGCGAATTTTTGTGTGTATTTAAGATCTTTAATTATCAAGTGATTTAAATCATAGGACATTAAATTTTTAATGAGTTCAATTGTATCAACATCTTCTTCGAATTCTTTTGAAGAACTTAATACGCTAAACATATCGATTTTTAAGGATTCACCATCTTTATATTCAAAACTATTAATGCTTATATTACTATTGTTCTGATTGTCATAACTTATAAAAGTTTCTTTTTTTAAATAACTAAAAATATTATATTTTTTTAATTCAGTTTCGAATAAAATATTTTCATTTCTTCTAAAGTTTTCATCTTCCAAAATCGAAAGTAATTTAGCAAGTGTACTCTTCCCAGAAGCTTGTGCTCCAATAAAAGTAACCATTTCTCTAACTTCGATATTAATATCCTTTAGAGGTCCAAAGTTTTTAACGATAAGTTTTGCTCTTTCCATTTTTCAAAATTAAGGAAATTTTTTATATATAAAAAGGAACTACTTGGAGTTCCTTTTTAGTATTTTTTATGTTTTAGAATAAACCGTTTACACCACCAATTCCATTACCTTGCTTTCCCCATCAACACTCACTTTAATCAAGTTGTTTTTGGATAAACCTTTGGTGGCAGCATCCCATTTTTTACCGCTTAAATTCGCAGTAATTTTTAGTTGCTGAAGATCCATTTTATTTTCATTTTTCTTCAATATATCTACGATAAATTTCTCTTCGTCTGATAATTCGATAGTTTGTTTTTTCTCCGGACGCATTTGCGGGAAGAACAACACTTCCTGAATCGAAGCATTATTGGTCAAGAACATCATCAAACGATCCATTCCAATTCCTAAACCAGAAGTTGGTGGCATACCGTATTCCAAAGCTCTTAAGAAATCTTCATCAATCGTTCCATTGGCTTCATCGTCTCCTTTTGCAGCCAAACGCATTTGATCTTCAAAACGCTCCCTTTGGTCAATTGGATCATTCAATTCCGAATACGCATTCGCAACTTCTTTACCGCAAACCATCAATTCAAAACGTTCTGTCAATTCCGGATTGTCACGGTGTTCTTTACAAAGTGGTGACATTTCTTTTGGATAATCCGTAATAAAAGTTGGCTGAATATAATTTCCTTCGCATTTTGCTCCGAAAATCTCGTCAATCAATTTTCCTTTACCCATCGTTTTGTCCACCTCGATTCCCATTCCTTTTGCAGCTTCAAAAAGCTCTTCCTCGCTTTTGCCGGAAATATCAAAACCGGTAAAATGCTTGATAGAATCCGTCATTGTAACGCGGGCATAAGGCGCTTTAAAACTGATTTTATGTTCGCCAAAAGTCGCTTCACTCGTTCCATTTACGCCAATGGCGCAATGTTCCAATAAACGCTCGGTAAAATCCATCATCCAGTTGTAGTCTTTGTAGGCTACATATATTTCCATTGCGGTAAATTCCGGGTTGTGCGTTCTGTCCATTCCTTCGTTACGGAAGTTTTTCGAAAACTCGTACACACCGTCAAATCCACCAACAATCAATCTTTTCAAGTACAATTCGTTCGCAATACGCATATAAAGCGGAATGTCAAGCGAGTTGTGGTGCGTGATAAAAGGTCTCGCAGCAGCACCACCGGGAATCGATTGCAAAACAGGAGTTTCAACTTCCAAATAGCCTGCATCATTAAAGAAACCACGCATCGCATTGAATAATTTTGTTCTCTTGATGAATGTTTCTTTTACATTTTGGTTCACGGTCAAATCCACATAACGCATTCTGTAACGCAATTCAGCATCGTTGAAGGCATCGTGCACTTTTCCGTCCTCATCTACTTTTGGCAATGGCAACGGACGCAAGGTTTTACTCAAAAAAGTAAATTGATCCACACGAATACATTGCGCACCCACTTTGGTAGTAAACAATTCACCTTCAATACCAATAAAATCACCTAAATCGGTCAATTTTTTGAACACAGTATTGTACAACGTTTTATCCTCTTCCAAACACAAAACATCGCGATTTACGTACAATTGAATACGTCCTTCGCTATCTTGTAATTCAGCAAAACAAGCTTTTCCTTGATCTCTCACGCTCATCAAACGCCCAGCAACAATAACTTTCTTGCCTTCTTCAAAAGATTCCTTTATTTGCTTCGAAGTATGATTTACAGGAAAAAGATTGGCAGGATAAGGGTTAATACCCAAATTGCGTAAGTTTTGAAGTTTTTCTCTACGGATAATTTCTTGTTCGGATAATGCCATTATATTCAGATTTTAAGAGCGCAAAGATAGGTAAATTTGAAAATGTGGCAATTTGTAAATTTGAAAATTAATTTGACTTTCCTTTTAAAGTTTTTAAGTCTTTTACTTTGTAACTTTGCAACTCAAAAATAGCGAACGAAATAAGATAGCTTCGTTCCTCGCAATGACAAAATGAACAAAACCATCCAGCTTCAAGATTTAGGACTTCAGGATTACAAAACGGCTTGGGAATACCAGGAAGAATTATTCAAGGGAGTTGTCGATTTGAAAATCCAGAATAGGAGAGAAGAAACCAATCTTGCAACACCTAATTACTTGCTTTTTGTAGAACATCCTCATGTTTATACCTTGGGAAAAAGCGGTGATTTGGAGAATTTACTACTTAACGAAAAACAGCTTGAAGCCAAAGGAGCGACTTTTTACAAAAGCAATCGTGGTGGTGATATTACGTATCACGGTCCAGGACAAATTGTAGGTTATCCTATTTTAGATTTAGAAAATTTCTTTACCGATATTCATAAATATTTGCGTTTTCTAGAAGAATCCATTATTCTTACTTTACAAGAATACGGATTAGAATGTGGTCGAAGCGATGGTGAAACAGGCGTTTGGCTCGGAGTTGGAACTCCATTCGCCAGAAAAATTTGTGCTATGGGCGTTCGTGCTTCTCGATGGGTAACGATGCACGGTTTTGCCTTAAATGTCAATGTCGATTTGGGTTATTTTGATAACATCATTCCCTGCGGCATTCGCGGCAAAGCGGTTACTTCTTTGAATGTGGAACTCGGTGTCGAAAAAGTCGATGAAGCTGAAGTGAAAGCAAGAATCATAAAACACTTAACGCAATTATTTGAAGCAGAATTCTTGGCTTTGTAAAATTAGCCACAGATGACAGGGATTGAACAGATTGTCATGGATTTTCTTTATGAACTTTGTAAACTTTGTGCCTTCTTCGTGTTCTTTGTGGTTAAACCTTAAATCTCCAATTTCAACTGTTCAGGCAATAATCGAAAACTCATTCTATGGTATTTTGTAGTGCCATATTTTCTGATGGCTTCGCGATGTTCTTTTGTTGGATAACCTTTATTTTGCTTCCAATTGTACATCGGGAATTCTTCGTGAATCTTGTTCATATATTCATCACGATAGGTTTTTGCCAAAACGGAAGCAGCTGCAATACTCAAATATTTGGAATCTCCTTTGATGATGCTTTGATTGGGGATTGATTTTAATAATTCGATTTCTTCTTTTGTAAACCGTTTTCCGAAAGTGTTTTTCAAACCCAGTTTGGCGTTCAATGCTCTATTGCCATCCACAATAATAAACTCGGGAATTGGATTTAATTTCAAAACACATTCCTGCATTCCTTTCATCGAAGCATTCAGTATGTTGATTTCGTCAATTTCTTTCGGATGCAAATGCGTTACGGCAAAACAAAGTGCTTGTTCTTCGATAACAGGTCGGAGTTTTTCTCTAACTTTTTCAGACAATTGTTTGCTGTCGTTGAGGATTGCATTCTCAAAATCGGCTGGTAAAATTACCGCAGCCGCAGTTACTGGACCTGCTAAACAACCACGACCCGCTTCGTCTGTTCCTGTTTCTAGAATAAAAGATGAAAAATTAGTGAGTAACATAAAGAGTAAATTGAAACAACAAATATTGTAAAAAAATATTCAAAAAGGAGAATCAAATTACTACTTCCCAAAACATTCCTATAAATGAATGCCTTTTTTTATTTGTATCTTTTTTCATTTACCTTTGCTTCGTTATAATTTTCGAAAAATTGCATAATCATATACCGCTCCAAATGAGGAATTTCTTTTTCTTGTGTTTATTAATCTTACCAATAACTGTGTTTTCTCAACAAAAAGTCACCGATTTGTTTGGTTTTGACAGCAAATACAATAGTACCGACTCTATTAAGAAAAAAGCAGAAAAAATTGCAACTATCGATATGTACCGTGTAATAACTTTAGAGCGAGATACGACTTACATTGATACCTCTTTGACCATAAAAAAAATGTACAATTTTAATTATTTGCGACGAGATAATTTTGGACTGATGCCTTTTTCTAATGAAGGACAAACATATAATACGTTGCAATACAGTTTGAATGCTTTTTCTCCTTATCCCGAATTTGGATTCAAAGCCAAACATTTTAATTTTCTTGAAGCCAATCAAATTAGGTATAGTTCTGTAGCCACTCCCGTAACCGAATTGTATTTCAAAACCGTAATGAAACAAGGACAAAACGTTGATGCTTTTTTTACGTTGAATATGTCCCCAAGACTTAATTTTTCTATAGCATACAAAGGATTGCGATCCGAAGGTAAGTATGTAAATCAAATGTCCAGCACGGGGAATTTTAGGTTTACAACAAGTTACAATACTAAAAACGAACGCTATTTTGCTAATGCCCATTTTGTTTCCCAAGACCTTTTGAATGAAGAAAATGGAGGAATTACAAATGCCGAGGATTTTGAGAGCGAAGATCCAGCTTTTGAAAACAAAGACCGACTGGAAATTTATTTGTCAGATGCTAGGTCTTTTTTGAAAGGCAAGCGAATTTTTTTAGACCATTTTTACAGAATTAATCCAACTAAAGGTGACAATAACTTGTATGTTAATCATCAATTTAATTACGAGAATAAGTTTTTTGAATACAATCAGGCAACCGTTACTTCAAGTCTTGACCAATTTGGGACTGTGTATCGTTTTGGGGATTCGTACAAAACCAGTGGAATAAACGATCAAACTCATTATAATAAGACATATAATAAAGTAGGAGTTACCTACGAAAATACCACTTTAGGAAAGTTTCAGTTTTTTGCGGACGATTTTTTTCATAATTATTATTACAACCAAATTTTGGTTTTAGATGACCAAACAATTCCGAGTTCCATTAGTCAAAGAATTAACTCTGTTGGTGGGCAATATGAATATCGAAAAAACAAATGGAATGGAAAATTCTTGCTTTCAAGATCATTGTCCAATCAATCGTTGTCAAATTTAGATGCTAAAATGCTGTACGATTGGAGTGATGATATACAATTCTCGTTCCAATATCAAAATATGAACAAATTGCCCAATTTGAATTATAATTTGTATCAAAGTAGTTATGTAGCCTACAATTGGTCGAATGATTTTAAGAACGAAAAAATAAATTCGATTACTGCCAGTGCAATCACTCCATGGGTTGAGGCTTCGGTTCAATACTCAACATTTAACGATCATTTGTATTTTGAAGATATTTCGAATGATGATCAAATAGCATCTAGACAACAAATTGTCGCTCCAAAACAATACGGTAATACGATTAATTATTTGTCTGTAAAAGCGAATAAGGAATTCAAATTTTGGAAATTAGCATTAGACAATACGCTTTTGTATCAAAAAGTAGATCAATCGGATTTGATTTTGAATGTTCCTGAATTGGTAACACGAAACACTTTTTATTTTTCGCAAGAAATGTTTCGAAAAGCCTTGTTTTTTCAAACAGGAGTTACCTTGAATTATTTTACTAATTATTATGCAAATGAGTATAATCCTGTAATTGGTGAGTTTTTTACACAAGATAAGAAGAAAATAGGGAATTTTGCCAATTTAGATTTCTTCTTTAATGCTAGACTCCAACGAACTCGAATTTACATAATAGCCGAACATTTCAATTCGTCATTAACGGGAAATAAGTATTATTCTTCTCCAAGTAATCCCTATCGTGATTTTATGATTCGATTTGGTGTAGTTTGGAATTTCTTTCAATAGATTTTTATTCAAAAAGACAACTTTTATGCTGTAATTTAAAATAATTCAAAAATAAATTCACAATAAAAACCCATAGGATTACTGGTCTTGTGGGTTTTTTGTTTGTTTTTTTAGAAAAAAATGGCCAAAATACGGAAACCCGTAAAGTAGCAAATTTTGACTGATTTATATTTGAGAAAAATTATTCAAATGGAAATAGAGTCGGTTAAAAAATGCATTTTAGAAATCTACAAGGTTTGGAGCGTTATCGGTGATTGTGAGGATTGTTTTAGGTATGGTGAAATCCATGAAAGTTTTGTCGTTCAGATAATATCTAACTATTGTGTTGGTCAAGGTTATGAGGTGGAAGGATTTCCTATCCAAAAAAGAATATTTGAAATAATTAATGCAGATTATGATGAGGCTTATTTTTGTCATGATCGCTACATTAAGTATTTAGATGTTTTGGCCACACAACATGATGATGTGTTTGAGCTGATGTTTTTTTATTCGACTACATTTTGGCCAGAGCAGTTTTATGATGAAGAATTATACCGACAACGGTTGTTGGACTATATTAGTTGTGATATCTATGGAATAGAGTTTTAAATCGAGAAATAAAATAACTGAAAAAGCCTGTTAGAAAAAAAATGTCTAACAGGCTTTTTTATTCGGTCTGCTTTATTTTATCGTTTTTTTGGGATGGTTTATGCTTTTAGAGTTTTTCATACAGAACAGATGTTGGTTTTTAAAGAATTTTCATATAATTTATTTAGTAAGAAAGTTAGGTTTGATTTTTGTAGTCTTTTTAACTGAGTTTAATTCTTTTTTGTTTTTATTTATTTTGTTTTTTAACAGTTAATATTGAATTGTTTATGATATTAATTATGAATAATGTTTTTTTTTGTTAGTTTTTTTTTGGGTGCAATAATTTATTTGATTTATATTTGGTTAATGATAAATTATGGTATAGATTTGCGCAATCGATTACAATTTAACTTTATATTAACGTTGTTGTGATTTGTGATTTTTTGCAAAATATAGGATTGGTAGCAGAATGGGTTTTTTTGTAATATTATTAAATATCCAAAGTGCCGAACAGATTTAATTGATTGTAATGTTTAATCACTAAGCAAAATTGTAATAATTGTTAACTATTATATTTAAATATTTTAGATATTGAAAATTTACCAACCAACCAAATTTATAAACCAATGAAAAAAAAGAAAATGAAAGTGAGTCTTTGTTCCTTTTTATTAGGAATTTTACTCTGTATGCCAATTTACGGGCAAGAAGTGTTAAATGTTTCAGGCACTGTTACTGATGATGCTGGGCCATTACCTGGTGTTTCTGTTTTAGTTAAAGGAACAAATAAAGCAACATCTGCTGATTTAGATGGTAAGTATGTTATAAGTGCTAAATCGAATGATGTTTTAGTGTTTAGTTTTGTAGGATATAAATCAGTTGAAAAACCGATTAGTGGAAAATCAAACATAAATGTTAGTATGGCTGCTGAAAGTAGTCAGTTAAATGAAGTAGTTGTAGTGGGTTATGGTTCTGTTAAAAAAACTGATTTAACTGGATCAGTGAGTACTATTAAGCCTGAAGCGATTACTGAAAGAAATGTTAACAGTCCATTAGAAGCTATACAAGGGAGTATGCCAGGGGTGCAAATCACCTCTAATTCTGGGCGTTCAGGCGACGGTTATAAGATGGTTATACGTGGAAATAACTCTTTAGGTGGATCAAGTCCATTATATATTGTAGATGGTGTGCCAACAGATAATATTGATTTTTTAAATCCTCAAGATATAGCACGAATGGACATATTGAAAGATGCTTCGTCTGCTGCTATCTACGGATCTAGAGGGTCTAATGGTGTTGTTATTGTGACTACAAAAAGTGGTACATCTGCAAAAGGTGGTATAAGTATATCTTTTGAAAGTTCTTATGGTACAAAAACAGCTAGTCGTTTACCTGAAATGATGACTGCGAGCGAATGGTGGAAGTTTCACCGTACTGCTTATATGACTGCTAATCCTGTGACTCAAACGCAAGCCCAACTTTTAACAGCTTCATCAGTTAGAAGTGCTTTATTGGTTGAAAGAGCAAATAATGGATATAGTTTTGATTGGTATGATGCTGTTTTACAATCAGGGATGACATCAAATAACTATTTAAATTTATCAGGCAGAGCTGAAAATGGACTGTCATATAATCTTGCTTTTGGTATTCAAAAAGATGAGGGTTTAATAGATAAAGACACAAATGATAAATATAATTTTAAATTAGGAGTTAATCATAAAATCAATAATAAATTTTCTACTGGAGCAAATCTAACAATTGCAAGAGTAGTGACAGAATTAGGTAGTGATTTGGCAATGCAAGAGGCTTTTCGTTTAAGTCCATTACTATCGCCATGGGCTGTAGATTCAAATGGTCAAGATATTGTAGGACAATTATTTTTCTTACCGGGAAAATTAACATTGCCTAATAGTACAGCTTTCGTAATTGATAAGACAAGTACAGTGAATCCATTGGTAGAAATTGCAAATTCTGTTCAAGACAGAAATAGATGGCAAACTATTGGAAATGTCTATTTTCAATACCAACCTATTGACTGGTTATCATTCAAAACAACTTTTGCAGCAGGTTTTGAAAATGAAGAAATTGGTAAAGCATTTGGTGCAGAATCTAATGCAGGTGTTGGATTAAATGGAAAAAGATCGGCATCATTAAATAAAAATGAAAATTTTAATTATACATGGGATAATCAAATAGATATCAAAAAGACTTTTAACGAAGTGCATGATTTTAGTGCATTGTTACTACAAAGTTTGTTTTCAAATGTTGACAAAACATCATTTGCATCATCAAATGGTATGCCTTTCGATACAGGATATTATGACTTGGGAGCAGGTGTTCAAACAAGTTATAATATGGACTCTTTTTTCGAAAAAAGAACATTAAGTTCTTATGCACTTCGTTTAAATTATGTTTTTAAAGATAAATATTTGTTAACAGCTACAAATCGTTGGGATGGTGCTTCAGTTCTTGCAGAAGGTGTAAAATGGCAAAGCTTTCCTTCAGTAGCATTAGGATGGAAAATTAGTAAAGAATCCTTTTTGCAAAACAACAAAGTTATTTCCGATCTTAAATTAAGAGCTAGTTTAGGATATACAGGAAATAATAATGTACAACCTTATTCTACTCAACAATTACTAGATCAACAAACTTTTTATGCTAATGGTACTAATTTAGTTACAGGTTGGGAGTCTAAGAATTTAGCGAATGCAGGTTTAACTTGGGAAAAAACACGTGAATTAAACTTCGGACTTGATTTCGGATTTTTAGCTAATCGAATTTCAGGTAGTGTTGATGTTTACGATCGTTTATCTGATGAGCTAATATTCAATAGAGCATTACCTTATGAATATGGTGTTCCTGGAGGCGCTACAATTTCTAACGTTGGATCGATAAGTAATAAAGGAGTTGAGGTAATTTTGACTACAAAAAATATTCAAACTGATAAAGTGAAATGGGAAACGACTTTTACATTCACTAAAAATGTGAATAGTTTAGAATCTATCAACGGTCAGAACAAAGTAGATGATATTGGTAATAATTTATTTATAGGTAAGCCATTAAACTCAAATTACAATTATGTATATGATGGTGTATGGCAAGAAAGTGAAGCAGCTCAAGCAGCAACTTATAATATGCTACCAGGTCAAGCACGTCCAAAAGATTTAAATAGTGATGGTAAATTTGATGCATTAGATAGAACTACAATTGGAAATCCAAATCCTCAGTGGCAAGGAAGTGCCTATTCAAAATTAACAATTGGTAATTTTGACTTCAACTTCTCGATTTTAACAAGCCAAGGTCAAACAGTTTTGAGTTCATTTCATCAAAATTTTGCTAACGTAAGTGATCGTGGACGTCAAAAAATGAAAATGGATTATTTTATCCCAACAAATGGTGGAGGTATAGCGGCTAACGCATCAAATGCATATCCACGACCTGGGCCAGTAGCAACTGGAGCAGGAGCTTTCTGGGGAAATAATTTTGCCTATTATCGCGATGCTTCTTATGTAAAAATCAAAAATATCTCTTTCGGATATACACTTCCTTCAGAATTGATAAAAAAATTAAAAGTGAGCAATTTAAGAGTTTATGTTAATATACTAGATCCGTTTGTGTTCACTGATTTCGAGGGATATGATCCAGAGTGGGCAAGTGCTTCTTTAGGAGTTAACCGTCCTGCATCTATAACAACACAATTGGGATTAAGTCTTAAATTTTAATTAAAGAAAAAATGAAAAAAATAATAGTATTATTAGGAATTGTTGGTGCAATTTTTACTTCTTGTAGTAATTTTATTGAAGAAGACATACGTTCAAATGCATCTGCAGATGAGACCTACAAAACTGCTGCAGGTTTCCAGTTTTTAATAAACAGTACCTACGCAAGATTGAAAACTATTTATGGTGGTGAACCATGGTTGTTTTGTTCAGGGACAGATATGTATGCTGAAGGAAGGGGAACTGAACCAGCGGGCTTAAGTCAATATTCTCAATTGATTCCAACATCAAGTAATGTAGAATATTTGTATAGAGAATGTTATAAAGCTATCCAATCTGTAAATAAAACTATATATTATTCTACAATTACAGAGCAAACGCCTAACATACCTGTGTTAGTTGGAGAAGCTAAATTTATTAGAGCAATGTCTTATTTTTTATTAGTGCAAACTTATGGAGGAGTATCCATTGTAGAGAAAAATTTCACATCAGACAATGAAGCTTTTACTAGAAATACTGCTGAAGAAGTATATGCTTTTATAATTAAGGATTTAGAAGAGTCTTTAGCAGCAGTTGGTACTGGTGCTTATGCTTCTACCGGTAAGGTTAATAAAAGAGCGGTCAATGATTTGTTGGCTAAAGTATATTTAACAAAGGGATATGAGTCTTTTGGGACACTCGCAGATTTTACTAAAGCAGCAACCTATGCTGATGCTGCTATTGCAGGTCAGACATTAACAGTAGCATGGAGCCAGTTGTTTTTGCCAGCAAATGATTTGAATGCTGAAGTTATATTTTCTGTTCAGTTTGATAAAAATTCAACTAGTACAGATCCTACAAGATTAGGAAACAATCAATTTTATTTTTTTAGTTCTTATTTAGGAGGTAGTGAAACAAGAGGTGGAGCTCCATTAAGAAGTTATAACTTATGTCCAACTGGATACGCTTTGGGGTTGTATGAAAAAGGAGATCAGCGTTGGGCAGCCACTTTTATGCATGAAGTGTATGAAAATTATTATGATTTCTTTAGGGTAGCTGATAAGACGAACTTAAAAATCAAACATTTTTATGAGCCAAAATGGTTTACTGCTCAAGATAAAGCAACATATTTAGCAACAAACGCTAATAAACTTGCTACAGGTTTTATTTATCATCCTTGGGGAGAATATTCTGCAGAATATACTTTAACTAAAAATTTAGATTACCAAACTATTCCTGTTAAGAAATTTGATGATCCAGATCCTCTAACACCTGCAACTACAGGTCCAGCGAGTACGCGTGATTTCATAGTTTCTAGACTTGGAGAGACATATTTAATTGCTGCAGAAGCTTATCTTAAAGCAGGTAATCCTGGAACTGGTTTAGCACGTTTAAATGAGGTAAGAAGAAGAGCTGGTGTTGCTAATGCAACTGCGGTTGAGTTTAATATTGATTACATATTAGACGAAAGAGGAAGAGAATTGTTAGGTGAATATAAAAGATGGTTTGATTTGAAACGTACTGGAACACTTATAGCAAGAGCTTCTCAATACAATTACAATATTAAAGCAGTTAATTTTGATGGTAACAACGGTGAAAAGAAAATTTTAAGACCAATTCCTCAATTAGTGCTTGATTTGAATCCAAATAAAGATTTCCCTCAAAACCCAGCTTATTAATCTTTAATTAATCTTGTCTTGTAATTTAAGAAGCTGTTTGAAGTAAATTTAAACAGCTTCTTTGTGAATAATTTGTAGCTTTACAGAAAAGTAACAGATGTGTAGGTTTTTTTAATCAATAGTTTTTTTAAATTCAATCCGTCATTTTTATGGCGGATTTTTTTTGTTTTAAAAGTGAAATGAATTAGAATAATTTTAAAATATAAAATAAAGAGTAGTTTTGTAATACCTCAATTGGTGTCAAATTATCGAATGAATCTAATAAAAAAAACAAAAATAAATGACCTTCACTGCCATAGATTTTGAAACTGCAACAGGGTATCATCCTTGTTCCGTAGGGATTGTAACGGTCGAAAACGGTGTGATTGTTGACGAGTACGTTACTCTAATTAAACCACCAAATAATGTATATAATCCCTATACAATTGCTGTTCATGGTATTTATCCACGTGATACTTACAATGCCAAAAACTTTGTAGAAGTTTTTCCTGAAATTAAAAAACGCCTGCAGAATAGAGTAGTTGTAGCACATAACGAAAGTTTTGACCGTAATGTTTTAGCAAAATCGATGGCGTTTTATGGCTTGGATTATGCAGAATTAAATATCAGTTCTCGATGGGAATGTACCGTGAAAATCTACAAAGCCAAAGGCTTAAAACCAACCAAATTAAGTGACTGTTGCCGTGAAATGAACATCAAACTCAACCATCACGAAGCTTTATCAGATGCTCGAGCTTGTGCTAAATTGTATTTACTTCGTTAGCCAGATTGAGAGGAATTAAGCAATCTCATTTCATGAATAGCAATTAGGTTTTTAAAATCTGAATATATTCTTTTTTTTACTAATTTAGTATTTAGGATGAGTTTATTATCTCTCATCTAAAAAAATATATGAAAGAAGATTTTCTTCACTACCTCTGGAAATTCAAGAAATTTGATGCACTGAATTTAAAAACCTTCAATGGGGAAGAAATTACCATTATTAATTCAGGACAATATTTAGAGCTTGCTGGCCCTGATTTTTTCAATGCACAAATCACTATCGATAATCAAAAATGGGCTGGTAATGTAGAAATTCACCTCAAATCTTCGGATTGGTATGTGCATCATCACGAGAGAGACGAAGGGTATGAAAATGTAATTCTTCATGTTGTGTGGGAACACGATACCGAAATTTTCAGAAAAAACAATACCGAAATTCCAGTATTGGAACTTAATAAATATGTCGATGCCGAAACACTTCACAATTATCAATCTTTATTAACTCCAAAATCTTGGATTTTTTGCGAAAAACAATTGGTTGAAATTCCACAATTTACTTTGAAAAATTGGCAAGAACGCTTGTTTTTTGAACGCTTGGAGCGAAAATCAAAACCTGTTTTTGATTTACTAGAACAAACGAATCAGAATTGGGAAGCTGTCTTGTTTTGTCTTTTAGCCAAGAATTTTGGATTGAATACCAATGGTGAAATTTTTCTTAAAATTGCCCAGTCTATTCCTTTTTCGATTATTCGAAAAGAAAGCTTTGAAGTAGAAAATCTAGAAGCTTTACTGTTTGGAACTGCGGGATTATTAGATACTGAAAAAGAAGATGTCTATTTCAAAGATTTGAAATTTCGCTATTTCTATTTGTTACATAAATATCAATTAGAGAGAAAAATAATCGAACCGGTTCAGTTTTTCAAGCATCGACCAGATAATTTTCCAACCATTCGATTGTCGCAATTGGCGAATTTGTACCATAGTCAACAAAATTTATTTTCAAAAATTAGTAGTTGTAATTCACATGAAGTTATTTATGAAACCTTCAATGTTTCGGCTTCCAATTATTGGCAAAATCATTACCAATTTGACAAAGAAAGTCCCAAGAAAAAGAAACTACTTTCTAAATCATTTATCGATTTGATCTTGATTAATACCATCATTCCGCTTCAATTTGCTTATGCAAAAAGTCAGGGAAAAGAAATTTCGGAAGATTTAATTCAGTTATTGGATGAGGTCGCTCCTGAAAAAAATGCTATTTTAGATAAGTTTAGTTCCTTTGGAATTAAATCAAAAAATGCCTTTGAATCGCAATCCTTATTGCAATTAAAGAATGAATATTGTAATAAAAGTAGTTGTTTGGAATGTGCTATTGGAATGGAATTACTAAAGAAAAATTAATTGAAGAATAAAACGTAATTTTGCTTTTCGGATAATTAATTTAGTTAAAAATGTCAGCTATAATACAACTCAAATTTTTTTTAGAAAAACACGGTTTTCACGTTTCTTCACGTTTGGCGGATAAATTAGGAATGCGGGCCAATAGTGTGCGGTTATTTTTTATTTACATATCGTTTGTAACCGTAGGATTGGGTTTTGGAATTTATTTAATTTTAGCTTTTTGGATAAAATTAAAGGATTTGGTTCGAGCTAAACGATCATCGGTTTTTGATTTATAAACATAAAAAAAAGGGATTTTAAAAAGCTTAAAATCCTTTTTTTATTGATATGTATTATGTTATCTTACTTTTTTAAAACTGTAAGCATAAATTAAAGCATGGATTGCAGCAAAAATTAATGAAAAATAAAATAAGAAATGGTCATCAATTTCGATGTCACTATGATGAATAAAAGCAATAATAATTAAAGCCAATACCATTCCCAATCCTGAAGCAGAAACTGTTTTGTAGCTTTTTAAACTAAATTGTCCATTGTTTAAGTGGCTATTTTTCATTCCGTAAAACAGGTATAAATCAAATCCAATCATCATCCAAACGATAAGACGAATCCAAGTGTCTAATGGTAAAAACACCATCATAAATAAGCAAACTGCGACACCAGCAATAGGAACGAAAGGAACCAAAGGTGTTTTGAAAGCTCTTGGTGCATCTGGCATTTTTTTGCGCATAATTAATACTCCGATACAAACTAAAATGAAAGCAAATAAGGTTCCAATGCTAGTCATTTCTCCAACGACTCTTGCAGGGACAAAAGCAGCAAAAAGGCTCACAATTACCATGAACAATAAGTTGTTTTTTGCAGGTGTTCTGTATTTTGGATGTACTTCAGAAAATACTTTTGGCATTAAGCCATCTTTACTCATTGAAAAAAATACTCTACTTTGACCCATAAGCATCACTAAAATCACTGACGAATAGCCTCCTAAAATGGCTAGTAAAATCGCATTGTTTAGCCAAGGATAAGCAGGAGTTATTAATCCATTAGTACCGACACTACCCATTGACTCTACCGCAACTGCCACAGGTGCAATTCCATCTTTTCCTGCAAATGCCTGATAATTTACCACTCCAGTCATTACATGCGCAAATAAAATATAAAGGATAGTACAGATTCCTAATGATAATAAAATTCCAATTGGCATATCTCTTTTTGGGTTTTTAGCTTCTTGAGCAGCTGTTGAAACAGCATCAAAACCAATATAGGCGAAGAATACTATAGCGGCAGCTCTAATGATTCCCGAAAAACCAAACTCTCCGAATGTTCCTGTATTTTCTGGAATGTATGGGCTGTAATTTTCAGGTTTTATATATTGCCATCCTACAGCAATAAATACTAAAACTACGCTAACTTTTAATAAAACGATAAGTCCGTTTACAAAGGAAGATTCTCTTGTTCCTCGTATTAAAAGGAATGACATAATCATTACAATTGCTACTGCAGGAATATTTATGATGCCGCCCTCAAAAGGTGAAAGCATATAAGCATCATCTATATGAATGTCATATCCTCCGAGAAATTTTCCGAAATACCGAGACCAACTAATAGAAACTGTGGCAGCTCCAACGGCATATTCTAGGACTAAATCCCAACCAATAATCCAAGCAACAAATTCTCCCATTGTAGCAAAAGAATAGGTGTAAGCACTTCCTGCAACAGGAATCATAGAAGAAAATTCGGCATAACATAAACCAGCAAAAACACAACCCAGTGCTGCTACAAGAAAGGAAATGGTTATTGCTGGACCTGCATTTGCTGATGCTGCTAGACCTGTTATTGAAAATAATCCAGCACCAATGATAGCACCTATGCCTAATGCAACAAGTCCCGTTGCGCTTAATGTTTTCTTTAATCCTTTTTCAGAATCTTCAGCTTCAGCCAAAAGTTGATTTAATGGTTTTCTTTTCCAAATTGACATTTTATTTTGGGTTTTGGTTACTATTTTTCAAATATATTGTTTTTTTGACGGACTAACGATAGAGAAATCTTCATTTTTAAAATTGTTTATTCTCTTTTTAACTTTTTTATTGAAGAAATGATTATTTATTAAAATATTTCTTATTTTTATCTTTATTAAAGATGCTTTTGTAATGAGTTTAGAAGAAATAAAATCTTTGTTTGCCTTTTCCAGGAACCAACAATTGGGTATTTTGTCATTATTTTTCATAATTATTGTTTCTCAATTAGTTTATTTTTTTGCAGATTTCAGTTCCGTTTCCAATAATCCTCCAGAAAAAGAAAAATGGCTTTCACTGCAATCACAAATTGATTCTTTAAAAGATGAAAAAAGAGATTTTGTACCGAAAATGTATCCTTTCAATCCTAATTTTATAACGGATTACAAAGGCTATAAACTCGGAATGTCGGTTATAGAAATCGACAGGCTTCTGGCTTTTAGAAAACAAAATAAATATGTGAATTCACCCGAAGAGTTTCAAGCAGTAACTAAAATTTCTGATTCTTTATTGAATGCTATTTCGCCTTATTTCAAATTTCCCGATTGGGTTAAGAATAAAAAGGAATTCAAAAATGATTTTAAAGAATATAAAAACTATTCTAATACAGCTTTCGCCAAAAAAGAGAAAGTAGTAATTATTGATATCAATCAAGCTACTCAAGAGGATTTGGTTAAGGTGTATGGAATTGGCGATGCTATTTCGCTTCGAATTTTAAAATTTAGAGAAAGTTTAGGCGGTTTTGTTGCAATGGAACAAATGAACGATGTTTGGGGATTATCACCAGAGGTTATTGAGAAATTGAATGTCCATTTTAAAATTTCTGCACGCCCAAATATTAAGAAAGTGGATATTAATAACGCATCTATCAAGGAATTGGCTCAATTTCCGTATTTCAATTATCAGCAAGCCAAACAGATTGTAACTTTCAGAAGTATGAATGGTGATTTTAAAAATGTTGATGATTTAACAAAAATTAAAGGATTGTCTATTGATAAGGCAAAAATTATAGCCTTATATTTGGCGTTTTAAAATTCATACCAAATTATTACGATGAACTTCGATTACAGCGAAACGCAAACAATGATAGCTCAATCTATTAGAGATTTTGCCGAAATAAACATTAGACCTTATATAATGGAGTGGGATGAAACTCAAATTTTTCCGATTCCGTTGTTTAAAAAACTAGGCGAAATGGGTTTTATGGGAATTTTAGTACCCGAAGAATTAGGTGGTTCAGGATTGGGGTATCATGAATACATTACTATTGTTGAAGAAATTTCCAAGGTAGATCCGTCTATAGGATTGTCTGTTGCGGCTCATAATTCATTATGTACCAATCATATTTTGACTTTTGGAAATGAAGAACAAAAGAAAAAATGGATTCCAAAACTGGCTACAGGCGAACATATTGGTGCTTGGGGATTAACGGAACACAATACAGGTTCAGATGCAGGAGGAATGAATACTACTGCTGTAAAAGACGGAGATCATTGGGTAGTAAATGGAGCCAAAAATTTTATTACACATGCTATCTCTGGGGATATTGCAGTTGTTGTAGTGCGAACGGGTAAAAAAGGAGATTCTAAAGGAATGACAGCTTTTGTTTTCGAAAAAGGAACACCAGGATTTACTTCAGGAAAAAAAGAAAATAAGTTAGGAATGCGAGCCAGTGAAACAGCAGAATTAATATTTGATAACTGCCGAATTCCAGATGCCAATCGTTTGGGAGAAGTAGGTCAGGGATTTATCCAGGCGATGAAAATATTAGATGGTGGAAGAATTTCTATCGGAGCTTTGTCATTAGGAATTGCCAAAGGTGCTTATGAAGCAGCGTTGAAGTATTCGAAAGAAAGACATCAGTTTGGGCAACCGATTAGTAGTTTTCAGGGAATTTCTTTTAAACTAGCAGATATGGCTACCGAAATTGAAGCATCGGAATTATTGTTGCACAAAGCAGCTTTCTTGAAACAACAACACAAACCTGTTACAACATTAGGAGCAATGGCAAAAATGTATTCGTCAGAAGTTTGTGTGAAAGTTGCCAACGAAGCCGTTCAGATCCATGGTGGTTATGGTTATACTAAAGATTATCCAGTAGAGAAATTCTACAGAGATTCTAAATTATGTACTATAGGAGAAGGAACTACTGAAATTCAAAAATTGGTGATTTCTAGGAATTTGTTGAAAGAGTAAAAAGAAAGACGAAGAGCTAATAGACGAATAAGATAATAGATTGAAAAGTCGAAATGCAAAAATTGCATTTTATTATGTCTATTATCTATTCGTCTATTACTTTTAATCTTAAAAAAATAATTTACAATTCATAACTCATAATTCATAATTAATTTTTACTTTTGCACCCTTAACGAAAGGAGGTGATAAAATTATGTTAATTATACCAATTAAAGACGGAGAAAATATCGATAGAGCATTAAAGCGCTATAAAAGAAAATTTGATAAAACAGGAACTGTTCGTCAATTAAGAGCACGTACTGCTTTTATAAAACCATCAGTTATCAATAGAGCGAAAATTCAAAAAGCCGCTTATATTCAAACTTTGAGAGATAACATCGAGAATATTTAATTATTTTCTGTTACAATAAAATACCGTTAGTAATTAAAGTTTCTTAACTTTGATGCTAACGGTTTTTTTATGGGTACTACAAAAGACGCATTTCGAGATTACTTGCAATTAGAGAAAAAATATTCTCCTCATACTGTAAATGCGTATTTGAATGACATTCATTTCTTCGAGTCATTCAATAAAAATCAATTCGATCAAGAAAATATAGATCAGGTAAATTATAGTCAAATCCGAAGTTGGATAGTATCGCTAGTGGATGACGGAGTATCGAATGTTTCTGTTAATAGAAAGATGCAGTCTTTGAAGGCGTTTTATAAATTTTTATTAAAAATAAAGCAAATTCAGGTCAGTCCACTGCTGAAGCATAAAGCGTTAAAAACTCCAAAAACACTTCAAATCCCTTTTTCGCAAAAAGAAATCGAAACTGTTTTGAATCAAATGCAAAATCCTAGTGGCTTCGAAGAAATAAGAGATAAGTTGATAGTTGACTTATTTTATACAACTGGAATTCGAAGAACAGAATTGATTTATTTGAAATGTGCTAATGTAGATGTTTCAAATAATACGATAAAAGTGCTTGGTAAGAGAAATAAAGAGCGAATTCTCCCGCTGTTACCAATTATTTCTCAACAATTAATCTTGTATTTAGATGAAAGAGCAGGTTTAGAGGAGGTTATAGATAGTGAGTTTTTTTTCCTCACAAAAAAAGGGTTAAAATTAAATGAATCCTTTGTGTATCGATTAATAAATACGTACTTTAGTAAAGTCTCCGAAAAAGTAAAGCGAAGTCCGCATATATTAAGACATACATTTGCGACTCATTTGCTAAACAACGGAGCTGATTTGAATTCAGTAAAAGAGTTATTAGGACATTCTAGTTTGGCATCTACACAAGTATATACTCATAGTAGTTTGTCAGAGTTAAAACGAGTGTATGAAGATGCGCATCCAAGGAATAAGAAATAATTCTAAATGTTTAACCAATAAAAATTTTGATTATGAAGGTAAATGTTCACGCAGTTAACTTTGCTGTTGACGGGAAATTAGTAGATTTCATTCAAGAAAGAATGGATAAATTGGAAAAATATTACGATAAAATAGTGTCGGCAGATGTTTTTCTGAAAGTAGAAAAGACAAGTGAGAAAGAAAATAAATTTGTCGATATAAAAATTCACGTACCAGGAGATGATTTTTTGGTTAAAAAACAGTGTAAGACTTTTGAGGAAGCAGTAGAGCTTTCGGCAGAATCGTTAGAACGTTTGTTGGTTAAAAGAAAAGAAAAAATAAGAGATCATATTTAATATTAAATTTTTTTTAAAAAATGTTTTGATTGAGAGATAAAATTTCTACATTTGCAGTCCGTTAGAAATAGCGGACTTTTTTTATTGATATTGCCAGCGTAGCTCAGTCGGCTAGAGCAGCTGATTTGTAATCAGCAGGTCGTGGGTTCGAGTCCCTCCGCCGGCTCTTTTTTATTTCAAATGCGATTTGGAATTTGTTCTTTAAATTATTGAAATTTAAAAAAATTGGGGAGATACTCAAGCGGCCAACGAGGGCAGACTGTAAATCTGCTGTGTGAACTTCGCAGGTTCGAATCCTGCTCTCCCCACAAGAAAGAAGTTAAGATTTCAGAATCTAGATTTCAGATTTTCAAATCTAAAATCTATAATCACAAATCTAAAATCAGAACTCTCTGCCGACTTAGCTCAGAGGTAGAGTGCTTCCTTGGTAAGGAAGAGGTCACGGGTTCAATTCCCGTAGTTGGCTCAAATTTGTAGAATTAAAAATAAATATATAAACTAGATTAAAAATTAAGTAAAATGGCAAAAGAAACCTTTAACCGTTCGAAACCACACTTAAATATTGGTACGATCGGACACGTAGATCACGGTAAAACTACTTTAACAGCAGCAATCACAAAAGTGTTATCTGATGCTGGTTACTGTCAAGCAAAATCATTTGATCAAATTGATAATGCTCCTGAAGAAAAAGAAAGAGGTATTACAATTAATACTTCACACGTAGAGTACGAAACTGCTAACCGTCACTACGCTCACGTTGACTGTCCAGGTCACGCGGATTACGTAAAAAACATGGTTACTGGTGCTGCTCAAATGGATGGTGCTATCTTGGTAGTTGCTGCTACAGATGGTCCAATGCCGCAAACTCGTGAGCATATCCTTTTAGGTCGTCAGGTAGGTATTCCTAGAATGGTTGTATTTATGAATAAAGTGGATATGGTTGATGACGCTGAATTGTTAGAATTAGTAGAAATGGAAATCAGAGACTTATTGTCTTTCTACGAATATGATGGAGACAACTGTCCAGTTATTCAAGGTTCTGCTTTAGGTGGATTGAATAATGATGCTGCATGGGTTCCTAAAATTCTTGAATTGATGGAAGCTGTTGATGCTTGGATCGAAGAGCCAATTCGTGATACTGAAAAACCATTCTTGATGCCAGTTGAGGATGTATTTACAATTACTGGTCGTGGAACTGTTGCTACAGGTCGTATTGAAACTGGTATTGCTAATACAGGTGATGCAGTTGAAATCATTGGTATGGGAGCTGAAAAATTGACTTCTACTATTACAGGAGTTGAGATGTTCCGTAAAATCCTTGATAGAGGTGAAGCTGGAGATAACGTAGGTTTATTGTTAAGAGGTATTGATAAAGAATCTATCAAAAGAGGAATGGTTATCATTAAGCCAGGTTCAGTAAAACCACACAAAACTTTCAAAGCAGAGGTGTATATCTTGAAAAAAGAAGAAGGTGGACGTCACACTCCATTTCATAATAACTACCGTCCACAGTTTTACGTACGTACAACTGACGTAACAGGAGTTATTACTTTGCCAGCAGGAGTAGAGATGGTTATGCCAGGGGATAACTTAACTATCAATGTTGAGTTGTTGAGCCCAATCGCTATGAGTGTAGGTTTACGTTTTGCAATCCGTGAGGGTGGTAGAACTGTAGGAGCTGGACAAGTTACTGAAATTGTAGGTTAATACTATAATAATTATAAAACAGTGTCGTGTTTTGCGACACTGTTTTTTTTAACTACGGGCGTAGTTCAAGGGTAGAATAGCGGTCTCCAAAACCGTTGATGGGGGTTCGAATCCCTCCGCCCGTGCCAATAAAATTTATCATAATGACAAAAGTTGTGAATTACATATCAGAAGCATTTGAAGAATTAAAATCAAATGTTACTTGGCCAGAATGGGCAGAAGTACAACGTTTAACGATTGTTGTGGCTCTTTTTTCAGTAATATTCGCCTTGGCAACATGGGGAGTTGATGAGGTTTTTGCAAAAGCATTGGCTGGTTTTTTTAACTGGTTAAAAGCGTAATTTTTTTGTTATGATAGATAATAATTTAAAAAAGTGGTACGTTGTTCGAGCAGTAAGCGGTCAAGAGAATAAAGTGAAAGCTTATATCGAAACCGAAATTGCTAGATTAGGAATGTCTGATTATGTTTCTCAAGTTTTAGTTCCTACTGAAAAGATTGTGACTGTAAAAGACGGAAAGAAGTTAGCTAAAGATAAGGTTTATTTTCCAGGTTATGTAATGCTTGAGGCTAATTTGGTTGGTGAAATACCTCATATTATTAAGTCTATAACTAGTGTAATTGGATTTTTAGGTGAAACAAAAGGTGGAGAACCTGTTCCGTTAAGACTTTCAGAAGTAAATAGAATGTTAGGTAAAGTGGATGAGTTGGCTGTAAATACAGATACTCGTTCAGTGCCGTTCAATTTGGGAGAAACAATTAAAGTGATAGATGGTCCTTTCAATGGTTTCAATGGAACTGTTGAAAAAATAAACGAAGAAAAGCGTAAGCTAGAAGTAATGGTTAAAATTTTCGGAAGAAAAACTCCATTAGAATTGAGCTTTATGCAAGTTGAAAAAGTATAATTTTTGTTACATATAATAAACACACATTTTCGCTTCCAATGTTAATGTGTTAAATTTTTAAAAAATGGCTAAAGAGATTAGTAAAGTAGTTAAACTACAAGTTAAGGGAGGTGCTGCGAACCCGTCGCCACCGGTTGGACCTGCTTTAGGTGCTGCTGGTGTTAATATCATGGAGTTCTGTAAGCAATTTAATGCTAGAACACAAGATAAACCAGGTAAAGTTTGCCCAGTGCAAATTACAGTGTATAAAGACAAATCTTTCGATTTTGTTGTAAAAACACCACCTGCTGCTGTTCAATTATTGGATGCAGCAAAGCTTAAGTCTGGTTCAGGAGAACCAAATCGTAAGAAAGTAGCTAGCGTTACTTGGGATGTTATCAAAACAATCGCGGAAGACAAGATGGTTGATTTAAATGCATTCACAATCGAGTCTGCTATGAGCATGATCGCAGGAACGGCTAGATCTATGGGTATAACTGTAACTGGAGATTCTCCTCTAAAACAAGCGTAAGACATGGCAAAATTGACAAAAAAGCAAAAAGAGGCTGCTTCAAAAATTGAAAAGAACAAATTGTATTCTTTGAAAGATGCTTCTGCATTAATTAAAGAAATTGCTTCTGCAAAATTTGATGAGTCTGTTGATATCGCAGTACGTTTGGGTGTAGATCCAAGAAAAGCGAATCAAATGGTTAGAGGTGTAGTAACATTGCCTCACGGAACTGGTAAAGATGTAAAAGTATTGGCATTAGTTACTCCAGATAAAGAAGCGGAAGCTAAAGAAGCTGGTGCAGACTATGTAGGTCTTGATGATTACCTTCAAAAAATTAAAGACGGTTGGACAGATGTTGATGTAATTATCACTATGCCAGCTGTTATGGGTAAATTAGGTCCATTAGGTCGTATTTTAGGACCTAGAGGTTTAATGCCAAACCCAAAAACAGGTACTGTAACCATGGATGTTGCAAAAGCTGTTGCAGAGGTAAAAGCTGGTAAAATTGACTTTAAAGTTGATAAAACTGGTATCGTGCACGCAGGAATTGGTAAGGTTTCTTTTGGAGCTGAACAAATCTTCGATAACGCACACGAAATTATTCAAACATTAATCAAACTTAAACCAACTGCTGCTAAAGGTACATACATTAAAGGTATTCACCTTACAAGCACAATGAGTCCAGCAATTGCGTTGGATCCTAAAGCAGTATAATTGGTAGTTAAAAATTTTTAGTATGACTAGAGAAGAAAAATCAATCGCGATTGAAGATTTAACTGCACAGTTAGCTGGTACAAATATTATTTATGTATCTGATATTTCTGGATTAAATGCAGAAACAACTTCAAACTTGAGAAGAGCTTGTTTTAAAGCAGGAATTAAATTAGAAGTTGTTAAGAATACTTTGCTTGCAAAAGCAATGGAAGCTTCAGCTAATGATTATGGAGACTTGCCTTCTGTATTAACAGGAAACAGTGCTATCTTTATTTCAGATGTTGCAAATGCACCTGGAAAAATAATCAAAGATTTTAGAAAAAAATCTGATAAGCCTGTTTTAAAAGGAGCTTATATTAATTCTGAAATTTACATTGGAGACAATCAATTAGATGCCTTGGCAACTATTAAATCTAAAGAAGAACTTCTTGGAGAACTTATTGGATTATTGCAATCTCCTGCACAAAGAGTTATTTCTGCTTTACAAAACCAATTCGCTGGTAGCGAAGAGGCTGAAGCATAATACTCAAAACAGGGAATTAGATTTCCTTGTTGCTTAAAATAGCGCACAATAAATAAATTATATTTTACAAATCATTTTAAAACGATAGAAAAAATGGCAGATTTGAAACAATTCGCAGAACAATTAGTTAACCTAACAGTAAAAGAAGTTAACGAATTAGCAACAATATTAAAAGATGAGTACGGAATCGAACCAGCTGCTGCAGCTGTAGTAGTGGCTGCTGGTGGTGGTGAAGGTGCTGCTGAAGAAGCTCAAACAGAATTTACAGTTGTATTGAAAGAAGCTGGTGCTTCTAAATTAGCTGTTGTAAAATTAGTAAAAGAACTTACAGGTTTAGGTTTGAAAGAAGCTAAAGACGTAGTAGATAGTGCACCTGCTAATGTAAAAGAAGGTGTTTCTAAAGAAGAAGCAGAAGGTTTGAAAAAATCTCTAGAAGAAGCTGGAGCTGTAGTTGAATTAAAATAATTCAACTCGCTTTAGAAAATCAGGTTTAGGTCTTGGATATACATCCAATGACCTAAACCCTTTTTCGTATAATATAATTATACTCTAAAAGTTATCTTAAAAGAGTCATGTAATACGAAATAGCTTTTAGTCAATACGAAGAAAAAAATTTACAGATACTGGTTTATTTTTAAGATGTATTGATCATAAAAGAAAGTATACGTTACCCAGTGTATTCACACAAAAAATTACTTTTTTTTAATCAAAATTTTGTCAATTGATGTTATCAAATCAAACTGAAAGATTGAATTTTGCCTCAACAAAAAACATACCTCAATATCCAGATTTTCTAGATGTTCAGGTAAAATCGTTTAAAGATTTTTTCCAATTGGAAACCAAATCTGACGAAAGAGGCGACGAAGGCTTGTACAATACCTTCATGGAAAATTTCCCAATTACAGATACAAGAAATAACTTTGTATTGGAATTCCTGGATTATTTTGTAGATCCACCACGTTACACCATTCAAGAATGTATCGAAAGAGGTCTTACGTATAGTGTACCTTTAAAAGCAAGGTTAAAACTATATTGTACTGATCCAGAACACGAAGATTTTGAAACTATTGTTCAGGATGTTTATTTAGGAACTATTCCTTACATGACTCCGAGTGGTACTTTTGTAATCAATGGTGCTGAACGTGTTGTTGTTTCTCAATTACACCGTTCTCCTGGGGTTTTCTTTGGACAATCTTTCCATGCCAATGGAACAAAATTATATTCTGCAAGAGTAATTCCTTTTAAAGGATCTTGGATAGAATTTTCAACCGATATTAACAGCGTAATGTACGCTTATATCGACAGAAAGAAAAAATTACCTGTAACCACTTTATTCCGTGCCATTGGGTTCGAAAGAGACAAGGATATCCTTGAGATTTTTGACCTTGCAGAGGAAATTAAAGTTTCTAAAACAGGACTTAAAAAATATATTGGTAGAAAATTAGCCGCTCGTGTTTTGAACACTTGGCATGAAGATTTCGTGGATGAAGATACCGGCGAAGTTGTTTCTATCGAACGTAACGAAATAATCCTTGACCGTGACACAATTATCGACAAAGATAATGTGGAAGAAATCATCGATTCTAACGTTAAATCTATTTTGTTGCACAAGGAAGATAATAATGCAGTAGATTATTCCATCATCCACAACACGCTACAAAAAGATCCAACCAATTCTGAAAAAGAAGCCGTTGAGCACATCTACAGACAATTGCGTAACGCAGAACCGCCTGATGAAGAAACTGCTCGTGGTATTATAGATAAATTATTCTTCTCTGACCAACGTTACAATTTAGGTGAAGTAGGTCGTTATAGAATAAACAAAAAACTGGGTCTTGATACTCCAATGGAAAAGCAAGTGCTTACCAAAGAAGATATCATTACTATCGTTAAATATTTGATCGAATTAATCAATGCGAAAGCAGATATTGATGATATCGATCACTTGTCAAACCGTCGTGTTAGAACAGTTGGAGAACAATTGTCTCAACAATTTGGTGTAGGTTTGGCTCGTATGGCTAGAACCATTCGTGAGAGAATGAACGTTAGAGATAACGAGGTGTTTACACCAATCGATTTGATTAATGCTAAAACATTATCCTCTGTTATCAACTCTTTCTTTGGAACAAACCAGTTGTCTCAATTTATGGATCAAACGAATCCATTGGCCGAGATTACACACAAAAGAAGATTATCTGCACTTGGACCAGGTGGACTTTCGAGAGAGAGAGCCGGATTTGAGGTTCGTGACGTTCACTATACGCACTACGGACGTTTATGTCCAATTGAAACGCCGGAGGGACCAAACATTGGTTTGATTTCATCTCTTGGTGTTTATGCCAAAGTTAACGGAATGGGTTTCATCGAAACACCTTACCGTAAAGTAACTAAAGGAGTGGTAGATTTAGAATCTACTCCAGTTTACTTGAGCGCAGAAGAAGAAGAAGGAATGATGATTTCCCAAGCAAACATTGAAATGGATGCTACAGGAAAGATTCTAGCTGATAATGTAATTGCCCGTCAAGAGGGTGATTTCCCAGTAATTGATCCTTCTGAAGTTCATTATACAGACGTTGCTCCAAACCAGATTGCTTCGATTTCAGCTTCATTGATTCCTTTCCTGGAACATGATGATGCGAATAGAGCATTGATGGGATCAAATATGATGCGTCAGGCTGTACCATTGTTACGTCCTGAAGCACCTATTGTTGGAACCGGTTTAGAGCGTCAGGTAGCTTCAGATTCTAGAGTATTGATTAATGCTGAAGGACCTGGAACTGTTGAATACGTAGATGCAAATATCATTACTATCAAATACGATCGTTCTGAAGAAGAAAGAATGGTAAGTTTTGAGCCAGATGAAAAGACATACAATTTAATTAAATTTAGAAAAACCAATCAAAGTACAAGCATCAACTTGAAGCCAATCGTAAGAAAAGGTGACAGAGTGAGTCTTGGACAAGTATTATCTGAAGGATATGCAACCCAAAATGGAGAATTAGCTTTAGGTCGTAACCTAAAAGTTGCATTTATGCCATGGAAAGGGTACAACTTCGAGGATGCGATTGTGATTTCTGAAAAAGTAGTTCGTGACGATATTTTTACCTCTATCCACGTTGATGATTATTCATTAGAAGTTAGAGATACTAAATTAGGTAACGAAGAATTAACGAATGATATTCCAAACGTTTCTGAAGAGGCTACTAAAGACTTGGACGAAAACGGTATGATCAGAATTGGTGCCGAGGTGAAACCTGGTGACATTCTTATCGGAAAAATTACACCAAAAGGAGAATCAGATCCTACTCCGGAAGAGAAATTGCTTCGTGCCATCTTCGGGGATAAAGCAGGAGATGTAAAAGATGCTTCATTGAAAGCTTCTCCATCTTTACACGGTGTTGTTTTGGATAAAAAATTGTTCGCAAGAGCAGTAAAAGATAAACGTAAACGTACTCAAGATAAAGATGCTTTGGGTGCTTTAGAAATGGAATTCGAAGTAAAATTTGTTGAATTAAAAGACAAATTAATTGAGAAACTTTTCAATATCGTTAACGGAAAAACTTCTCAGGGTGTAATGAATGATTTGGGTGAAGAAGTATTGCCAAAAGGTAAAAAATACACTCAAAAAATGCTTTATGCTGTTGAAGATTTCGCTCACTTAAGCAAAGGTCAATGGGTTGCTGATGATGTAACCAATACTATGGTTAATGATTTGATTCATAACTATAAAATTAAATTGAACGATTTACAAGGTGCATTGCGTAGAGAGAAATTCACGATTACTGTAGGTGATGAATTACCATCAGGAATTTTGAAACTGGCTAAAGTATATGTTGCCAAAAAACGTAAACTGAAAGTTGGGGATAAAATGGCGGGACGTCACGGTAACAAAGGTATTGTTGCACGTATCGTTCGTCACGAAGATATGCCTTTCTTGGAAGACGGAACACCAGTTGATATCGTATTGAACCCACTTGGGGTACCTTCACGTATGAACATTGGTCAGATTTATGAAACTGTTCTTGGATGGGCTGGAATGAACTTGGGTAGAAAATTTGCTACTCCAATTTTTGATGGTGCTTCTCTTGACGAAATCAATGCTTTGACTGATGAAGCTAACGTACCACGTTTTGGACATACTTATCTTTATGATGGTGGAACTGGAGAGCGTTTTGCTCAAAAAGCAACTGTTGGAGTTATCTATATGTTGAAATTGGGTCACATGGTTGACGATAAGATGCACGCACGTTCAATAGGACCATACTCATTGATTACACAACAGCCATTAGGAGGTAAAGCTCAATTTGGAGGTCAGCGTTTTGGAGAGATGGAGGTTTGGGCACTTGAAGCTTATGGAGCATCAAGTACACTTCGTGAAATCTTAACAGTAAAATCGGATGATGTAATTGGTAGAGCTAAATCTTACGAGGCAATCGTTAAGGGAGAATCTATGCCAGAGCCAGGTTTACCAGAATCATTCAATGTATTGATGCACGAATTGAAAGGTCTTGGTCTTGACATTCGTTTGGAAGAATAGTATTCAGTGATCAGTGGTCAGTAATCAGTTGGTAAACTGAACACTGAACACTGATTACTTTTTTAAATTAGTTTTCAGGATTTATACCCGTAACCCGTTCCGATTTTTTATATAATCCTATATAATTAGCACTTCAAAATTTAGTTGAAGTTTAGAGAAGTAATCCGAGGGCAGAGACGTTGCAGTGCAACGTCTGTACAAGAAATCAATTTTTAATTGCAAATAAATCAATAGTAAAAACTATGATGAACAATAGAAATAATAATAAAGATAAGAATCCTGTAAAAAGATTCAACAAAATTTCGATAGGACTAGCTTCTCCTGAATCTATCTTGAAAGAATCAAGAGGTGAAGTATTGAAGCCCGAAACTATCAACTACAGAACGCACAAACCAGAGCGTGACGGACTTTTCTGCGAAAGAATCTTCGGGCCAGTAAAAGATTTCGAATGTGCTTGTGGTAAATACAAAAGAATCCGTTACAAAGGAATCATTTGTGACCGTTGTGGTGTTGAAGTTACCGAGAAAAAAGTACGTAGAGATAGAGTAGGTCACATCAACTTGGTAGTGCCAATTGCTCATATCTGGTATTTCCGTTCTCTTCCAAATAAAATTGGTTATATTTTAGGTCTTCCATCTAAGAAATTAGATATGATTATCTATTATGAAAGATATGTTGTAATTCAGGCTGGTATAGCCAAAGGTCCTGATGGAGAATCTATCCAAAGATTAGACTTCTTAACAGAAGAAGAATATTTGAATATTTTGGATAGTCTTCCAGCTGATAACCAATATTTAGATGATTTTGATCCTAATAAATTTGTTGCCAAAATGGGAGCAGAGTGTATTATGGATTTATTAGCTCGTATTGACTTGGACGCATTGTCTTATGAATTACGTCACTCTGCTAATAATGAAACGTCTAAACAACGTAAAACAGAAGCATTAAAAAGATTACAAGTTGTTGAATCATTCCGTGAGTCTAACTTGAACCGTGAGAATCGTCCTGAATGGATGATTATGAAAGTAGTTCCAGTTATTCCACCTGAATTGCGTCCATTAGTGCCACTTGATGGAGGGCGTTTTGCCACTTCGGATTTGAATGATTTATACCGTCGTGTAATTATCCGTAACAATCGTTTGAAAAGATTAATGGAGATTAAAGCTCCTGAAGTAATCTTGAGAAACGAAAAACGTATGTTGCAGGAATCAGTAGATTCACTTTTCGATAATACTCGTAAAGCATCTGCTGTAAAAACGGAATCAAACAGACCATTAAAATCATTATCTGATTCCCTTAAAGGAAAACAAGGACGTTTCCGTCAAAACTTATTAGGTAAACGTGTGGATTATTCTGCTCGTTCGGTAATTGTTGTTGGACCTGAATTGAAATTGTCTGAATGCGGTATCCCAAAAGATATGGCAGCCGAATTATACAAACCTTTCGTTATCCGTAAATTGATAGAAAGAGGAATCGTAAAAACGGTAAAATCAGCTAAAAAAATAATAGACAAAAAAGAGCCAGTAGTTTGGGATATTTTGGAGAATGTAATCAAAGGACATCCAATCTTACTGAATCGTGCTCCTACTTTGCACAGATTAGGTATTCAGGCATTCCAGCCAAAATTAATTGAAGGAAAAGCAATCCAATTGCACCCTTTAGTTTGTACGGCATTTAATGCGGATTTTGATGGGGATCAAATGGCGGTTCACTTGCCATTAGGACCAGAAGCTATCTTGGAAGCACAATTGTTAATGTTGGGTTCTCACAATATCTTGAATCCAGCCAATGGTGCTCCAATTACGGTACCTTCTCAAGACATGGTTTTGGGTCTATATTATATGACTAAAGAGCGTTTGTCAACACCAGATCATACTATTTTAGGTCAAGATTTAACATTATACTCTGCAGAAGAAACTAATATTGCTATCAATGAAGGTCGTTTAGAATTGAATGCTCGAGTAAAAATTCGTGCAAAAGATTACAACGAAAACGGAGAATTGGTATATAAAATTATCCAAACAACTGCCGGTCGTGTATTGTTTAACGAAGTAGTACCGCCAGCAGCAGGATATATCAATGAAGTATTGACCAAGAAAAACTTGAGAGATATTATCGGACACATTTTGAGTGTGACTGATGTACCTACTACAGCTGCCTTCTTGGACAATATGAAAAACATGGGGTATAAATACGCATTCAAAGGAGGATTATCTTTCTCTCTTGGAGATATTAGAATTCCTGATCAAAAACCAAAATTAATTGCAGATGCCAGAGAGCAAGTTGAAGGTATTTCTGCTAACTATAACATGGGTCTTATTACCAATAACGAACGTTACAACCAAGTTATTGACGTATGGACTTCAACCAATGCACAGCTTACAGAAGCAGCAATGAAAAACATTAGAGAAGACCAGCAAGGTTTCAACTCGGTGTATATGATGCTTGATTCTGGAGCGAGGGGTTCTAAAGAACAGATTCGTCAGTTAACTGGTATGCGTGGTTTGATGGCTAAACCAAAAAAATCAACTGCTGGTGGTGGAGAAATTATCGAAAACCCGATTCTTTCTAACTTTAAAGAAGGTCTTTCAATCCTTGAGTACTTTATCTCTACTCACGGTGCTCGTAAAGGTCTTGCGGATACGGCTTTGAAAACTGCTGATGCTGGTTATTTAACAAGAAGATTGCATGACGTTTCTCAAGACGTAATTGTAAATACAGTTGACTGTGGTACTTTAAGAGGTGTTGAAGTTTCAGCACTGAAAAAGAACGAAGAAATTGTTGAAAGTTTAGGTGAAAGAATATTAGGACGTGTAGCATTACAAGATGTTATCAATCCTTTGACAAACGAGCTTATTATTGCAGCTGGTGAACAAATTACCGAAGCTTACATGAAAGTAATCGAGGCTTCTCCAATTGAAAAATTAGAGGTTCGTTCTCCATTAACTTGTGAGGCTACAAAAGGTATTTGTGCTAAATGTTACGGTCGTAACTTGGCAACAGGTAAAATGACTCAAAAAGGAGAAGCAGTTGGTGTAATTGCCGCTCAATCTATTGGAGAGCCTGGAACACAGTTGACATTACGTACTTTCCACGTTGGAGGGGTTGCAGGAGGTATTTCTGAAGAGTCTAGTATTGTAACTCGTTTTGCAGGAAAATTAGAAATCGAAGATCTAAAAACTGTTAAAGGTGAAGACGGAGAAGGTAATGCAGTTGATATTGTAGTATCTCGTTCTACCGAATTGAAATTAGTTGACGAAAAAACAGGTATCTTGTTGAGTACAAACAACATTCCTTACGGTTCTAGTATCTTTGTTAAAGATGGCGAATCAGTAGCTAAAGGAACTGTGATTTGTAAATGGGATCCTTATAATGGAGTTATTGTTTCGGAATTTACAGGTAAAATTGCTTACGAAGATTTAGAACAAGGACAATCGTTCATGGTTGAAATTGATGAGCAAACTGGTTTCCAAGAAAAAGTAATTTCTGAATCGAGAGCTAAAAAATTAATCCCAACTTTATTGGTTTACGGTAAAGATGGTGAATTGATTCGTTCTTATAACTTACCAGTTGGAGCCCACTTGATGGTTGATAATGGTGAGAAAATTAAAGCAGGTAAAGTATTGGTTAAAATTCCACGTCGTTCTTCTAAATCAGGAGATATCACGGGAGGTTTACCAAGAATTACCGAGTTGCTTGAAGCGCGTAACCCATCTAACCCAGCTGTAGTTTCTGAAATCGATGGTGTGGTTTCTTTTGGAAAAATCAAAAGAGGTAACCGTGAAATTGTTATCGAATCTAAATTTGGTGAGGTTAAGAAATACTTGGTAAAACTTTCTAGCCAAATCTTGGTACAAGAAAATGACTTCGTAAGAGCGGGAGTACCATTGTCTGACGGAGCAATTACTCCAGAAGATATCTTGAGAATTCAAGGTCCAGCAGCTGTTCAACAGTATTTGGTAAACGAAATTCAAGAAGTATATCGTTTGCAAGGGGTAAAAATCAACGACAAACACTTTGAAGTAGTAATACGTCAAATGATGCGTAAAGTAAGAGTACAAGATCCAGGAGATACTTTATTCCTAGAAGATCAATTAATTCATACGAAAGATTTTATCGTTGAAAACGATAAATTATACGGTATGAAAGTGGTTGAAGATGCTGGAGATTCTGCTAACTTGAAACCAGGACAGATTGTTACTCCTCGTGAATTGCGTGATGAAAATTCATTATTGAAACGTACGGATAAAAATCTTGTTGTAGCTCGTGATGTTATCACTGCAACTGCAACTCCTGTATTGCAGGGTATCACTAGAGCATCTCTTCAAACGAAATCGTTTATTTCGGCTGCATCGTTCCAGGAAACTACTAAAGTATTGAATGAGGCTGCAGTAGCAGGTAAAGTTGATTACTTAGAAGGATTGAAAGAAAATGTAATCGTTGGTCATAGAATCCCTGCCGGAACTGGTATGAGAGAATACGATAATACGATTGTGGGATCAAACGAAGATTACCACGAAATGATGGCAAATAAAGAAGAGTATATATACTAATTAATTTAGAGATTGAAAGATTTAAAAATTTAAAGATTGTCTTGATGGTCTTTAGATTTTTAAATCATTAAATCTTTCAATATTTAAATTTTTTAAAATATGAAAGAGCAACAAGGACAATTAGACATCGAATTGGACGAAAAAACAGCCGAAGGGATTTATTCTAATTTGGCAATTATTAACCATTCATCATCTGAATTTGTTTTAGATTTTGTAAGTGTTATGCCAGGTGTTCCTAAAGCAAAAGTGAAATCAAGAATTGTCTTGACTCCACAGCATGCCAAAAGATTATTGAGAGCAATTGGTGAAAACATTCATCGTTTTGAAGTCGCTCATGGCGAAATCAAAGATACTGAACAACCACCTATTCCTTTGAATTTTGGTCCAGCAGGACAAGCATAAATATGATTAAGGCTCCAGAAATGGAGCCTTTTTTATTTGCAATAATGTCTTCTAAATTAATTCAATTATTTGATTAGTACTCTGTGAGTATGGATAGGACTCTTTATTTTAAAGTGTCTTTTTTTTGTAGTGTAACTGTTTCTTAATCATTTGATAATAGAATTTCATTGGTTGTGATTGTAATTTTGATTTTTTTTGTATTATTGTTTTACATATAATTTTCTTATTAATACTAACTTAATACACAAAATGCGATGGACAAAATTACTTTAGGTTTTTTTCAGGTAAAAAGTAAAACAACAATCAAAGGATTGTTGTTGGTTTTTGCCTTGTTATTAATGAACACACAGTCGAGTTGGGGGCAAAAATTGCTTCAATGGAATACTTCGGGGAATTTAGGTACAGAAACTACTGAACCAACTTTTGTAAATGATGTTAATATTAATGCTTCTAATTTAACTCAAGGGTCTATAGTTGCTGCGGCAAATGGTAATCGTTTTGGTGGAAGTGGATGGTTTGATTCTGGAAATACAGTAGCTGGAAATACTTTGACAGAGGCAGTCTCTGGAAATAATTATATTCAATTTATTGTTACGCCAAACAGTGGTTATTCTTTCACGCCAACTTCATTTGTGTTTAAGTGGGACAGATCTGGAACAGGCCCATCAAATGTTACTTTAAGATCATCCGTAGATAATTTTACATCTGATTTGGGTTCGGTTGCAGGTATGGTAAGTGGAGGCGTTGCGACTACAACTGACAGAACAATAACAATTTCAGGTCTTGAAAATATTACTACTCCAACTACTTTTAGAATATATGCTTATGGAGCTACAGCAAGTGGCGGAACTGGAGGCTTTGATTGTGCTGCAGGGTCAACATCAAATGTAGTTTTGAATGGAACAACTGCTGTGATATGGAACGGTTCTAGTTGGTCAAACACGACTGGACCTGATGCTACAATAGAAGCGGTTATTGACGGAACTTACAATACAAATGTTGGTGGAAATCAAGGTGTATTTACAGCCAAAAAATTGACAGTAACTTCACAAGGGGCTTTGACAATTAATTCAGGGACAAATGTAACTGTTCAAAATGAAGTAATCAATAATGGAAGTTTGGTGGTAGAAAACAATGCCAATTTGATTCAAGTAAATAATATGGCAAATTCAGGGAATGTAGTGGTAAAACGCAACGGAAATTCTCTGTATCGTTTGGATTATACGTTATGGTCATCGCCAGTGGCTAGCCAAAATTTAGCAGCATTTTCACCTTTGACTTCTCAATCTCCAAGTCGTTTTTATGATTACAATTCTAGCTTGAATAGATATGCAGTTATTGCTGACCCATCTACTACGAGTTTTGTTGTTGGGAAAGGAAACCTAATCCGTATGCCTAATACAAATCCTTTAGCAGGGTATGACGAGGGAACTAGTACGCTAACTTTTGAAGGGATTTTTTCAGGTGTATTAAATAATGGTAATATATCAGTAACTTTAAGTGATTTAGGAAATAAATTTAATTTAGTAGGTAACCCTTATTCATCTATCTTGGATGCCGAATTGTTTTTGGATGCCAATGTTTCAAACATAGAGAATACACTGTATTTCTGGAGAAAGAAAAATGCTGCATCAGGATCGGCTTATGCAACTTATACTGATGGAGGAGGAACAACAACAGAACTAGGTATTCCTACACCAAATGGGAAAATTCAAGTTGGGCAAGGATTTTTTGTGCAAGCAAAATTAGGAATAACAGTAAGTGATTTTTTTACTAACGCAATGCGTGAAGTAACTCCATCAAGTACACAATTTTATAAAACGCAAAAAGGAATTGCTAAAGACCGTCTTTGGTTAAATCTAACAACAACTACAGGTGTTTTTAGTCAAGCATTAGTAGCTTATATTTCAGACGCAAAGTCAGGATTGGATTCTTATGATGGAAAATACATCAATGACAGTCCAATTGCTTTAACTTCTGCTATCAATAACGAAGAATATACTATTCAAGGGCGTCCAACATTTGATGCTACTGATGTAGTTGCATTAAATTTTAAAACTGATGTAGCGGGAGATTATACTATAGCTATAGATCACGTAGATGGATTGTTTGCTGCTGGTCAAGACATTTATTTAGTAGATAGTAAAACAGGAACTGAAACCAATTTGAAAAATAGTGCTTATACCTTTACTACAACTTCTGGATCAGACAATACGAGATTCTCATTGAAATATCAGAAAACATTAAATGTAGATGAATCTATTTTTGATGAAAATGCTATAACTGTATATAAAAATAATGGTAATGTGTTTGTAAAATCTGCTAATAGTATTATTAATGATATTCAGGTTTATGATGTTCAAGGAAGGTTAATTCTAACCCAAAACGATGTAAATTCTAATACTGCTACAATCAATAATTTAAAGGCAAATCATCAAATTTTGATTGTAAAAGTAATGACTCAAGATAATAAAGTAGTGATTAAAAAAGTAGCAAATTAGAAATAGAGCTTAATAAAAACCATTAAATTGATAAAAATGAAAAATACATTATTAAAATATTATATACTTGCTATTTACTTCTTCTCTAATGTAGTTTTGTTTGCACAAGCAACGCCAGGAGCCGAAGATACGACAGATACTTTAGAAGAATCAACAGGAGATACTACACCATTGCCAATTGATGATTATATATTGATTGTGGCAGTAATTGGTTTAATATTTGTTTTTTTGAAATACAGATCTATTCAAAACGCCAAGCTAAATAGTTAGAGAACAACTATTTCAGATTTTACAATGCCCTATTTCAAATATGAAATGGGGCATTGTTTTTTTTGGTTATATTCATTTATTAATGAAAAAATAACCTCAAATTGTGTTTTTAACGAGTTTTGTAGTGGTTTATCGAAAATATTTTAGTGCGGTTTAGTATTGTTATAGTTTTACATCAGATAAGAGAAAACAAATTAACTTCTCTTCAAAAAAAACTATCATGAATCATTTTTTTACACAAGTTGGAATACAAAAAAGCAAAACATTCTTTATGCTTTTATTCTTTATGCTTTTGTCTAATAGTACTATTTTTGCTCAAACTTCGGTGTCTGATGCTACTTCTAAAACAGAAAACAATGAAATGGTAAATAACACAGTTGAAATAAACACTATAAATCCAGATACTAATTCTTCAAATAACATGAACTTTGTTCTTTGGTTTATGGGATCAAAACAAGACCCTAATGTGAAAATATCACCTGCTGGAGAAAACACTAGAAGACAATTTATTACTTCAGGATTAGCTCCAAATCGTTTGTTGATTAAAGCTTTTTTGAAAAAAGCAGTAAATTTTGAGATTGCTACTAGCTAACCAAAAATACATTCAAATAAAAAAAAACGCTAATTGAAAAATTAGCGTTTTTTTTAATCGGTTTAATAGTCAAAAATGGTTGGTAAAAATGCTGTGAGACATTATAAAATATGATGTTCCCAAAAGTTTATTGAAATTCGTTTCAATAAACTTTTTTTATTTATGAAAAACTCAAAAAAAAGCGTTGTCCAACCTGCAAAAGTCTTCAAACAATTAAATGGGGAATAAGAGAAAATAAGCAGCGATTTAAATGCAAAGATTGCGGACAATTGTTCACCGCAAACAATAAATCTGTTTCGGATTCTAACAAAGAAATATGGTTCAAAAATTGGATAATTGGTAAAGATACCTTTGATAAAATCTCATTCGAATCAGGATATAGTAAAAGCACCTTGCAACGTTATTTTTCAAAAATGCTACGTAAAGCACCTGTTTTAGAATTTAGTTCTACCGATGAAATTTATTTAGTCCTGGACGGAACTTACTTTCCAAATGATATTTGTTTGATAGTTTATAGAAACTTTCATTTAAAGTCAACACAACTTTATCGGATGACCAATGGGGAGCATTTTGAAGAGATTGCAGAAGACTTAAGAAATTTATTGAATCTAGGAATCAAAATAAAAAGCATCACATCAGATGGAGATAAATCCTCCATAAAAGCCATTAAAATAGTTTGTCCAAAAGTTCCTTTTCAACGATGCTTGGTACATATATCAAGAATGTGTAACATATGGCTTACACAACACCCAAAGCATAAATCAGGCTTTGAACTCAAGCAAATTGCTGTGAAAATTCATCATATTAATTCTGAATATAAACGTCAATTATGGCTTATGGAACTGGTTCAATGGGAAGAAGAATATAGAGATTTCATCAATCAAAAATCATATAATATCGAAACAGGCAGGTATTGGTATACTCATAAAATGGTAAGAAGATCATTTAGCGTAATAAAGAAAGCATTACCCAATATGTTTATGTATTTGAAAGATGATAAAATACCCAATTCAACAAATTCTTTAGAATCCTTTTTTGGACATTTAAAAGGCAATTTGAATGTTCACAGAGGATTAAGCTTGGCTAATAGAAAGAATTTTTTGAAATGGTATTTGTATTATAAAAACCAAAGCAGTAAATAGGTTTTTTTAGCCATTTTGCACACCAAAAAATGTATAAAAAAGGGCAGATAAACTGCCCTCATTTTTCGTATGTGCATCAAATCTATTGCTAATTGGTTGCTCCCCAGCAGAGCCAATGTCCTCTTCAATTTGATAGGGGTAATTTAATCAATCTATAATGAAAAATTACCAACCATTTTTGACCACATTACCTTTTAATCTGTTATTCAAATTCCGAAGTAAAAAATAATTTCACATTTGGATATTTATTTTGAGTCATTTGTATCGTGAAATCTGAATCGGCAAGAAATACCAATTGACCGTACTTATCGTGAGCCAAGAATTTTTGTTTAATTCTTCTAAATTCCTTAAACTCTTCGCTTTTTGGGTCATTTGGTTTTACCCAACACGCTTTGTGAACTGGGAAATTTTCATACGTACATTTAGCGCCATATTCGTGTTCTAATCGGTATTGGATAACTTCATATTGAAGTGCTCCAACGGTTCCAATGATTTTTCGGTTATTCATTTCAAGTGTAAACAACTGCGCAACCCCTTCGTCCATCAACTGGTCAATTCCTTTATCTAGTTGTTTGGCTTTCATCGGATCAGCGTTGTTGATGTATCTAAAATGCTCTGGCGAAAAGCTCGGAATTCCTTTAAAACTCATAACTTCGCCTTCCGTTAAAGTATCTCCAATCTTGAAATTTCCTGTATCATGTAAACCTACAATGTCTCCAGGGTACGAAATATCAACAATTTCTTTTTTCTCTGCAAAGAAAGCATTCGGACTAGAGAATTTTAAATTCTTTTTCTGACGAACGTGAAGATAGGGTTTGTTTCTTTCAAAAGTTCCAGAAACAATTTTAATAAAAGCCAATCTATCTCTATGTTTCGGATCCATATTGGCGTGGATTTTAAAAACAAATCCACTCATTTTTTCTTCTTTCGGGTCAACCAATCGGGTTTCAGAATCCTTTGGTCTTGGCGATGGAGCAATATCGACAAAACAATCCAATAGTTCTCGAACGCCAAAATTATTCAATGCTGATCCGAAAAAAACTGGTTGTAATTTTCCGTCCAAATAATCCTGACGATCAAATTTAGGATACACTTCATCAATCAATTCCAGTTCTTCTCGAAGTCTGTCGGCAGGTTTTTGACCAATTATTTTTTCTAATTCAGGACTTTTTACATCCGAAAAAGCAATGGTTTCTTCGATGTTTTTGCGACTATCTCCGCTAAATAAATTGATGTTTTGCTCCCAAAGGTTATAAATTCCTTGAAAATCATATCCCATTCCGATAGGAAAACTTAAAGGTGTGACTTTTAGACCTAGTTTTTGTTCCACTTCGTCCATCAAGTCAAAAGCGTCTTTTCCTTCACGGTCTAATTTGTTGATGAAAACGATGATAGGAATTTTACGCATTCTACACACGGCAACTAATTTTTCCGTTTGTTCTTCGACCCCTTTGGCAACGTCAATCACAACTATTACGCTATCGACAGCAGTTAAGGTTCTAAAAGTATCTTCGGCAAAATCCTTGTGTCCGGGAGTATCGAGAATGTTTATTTTTTTGTCTTGATAATTGAATGCCAAAACCGAAGTCGAAACCGAAATTCCTCTCTGGCGTTCAATTTCCATAAAGTCACTCGTCGCTCCTTTTTTGATTTTGTTGTTTTTTACCGCACCTGCTTCCTGAATCGCTCCTCCAAAAAGAAGTAGTTTTTCTGTCAATGTGGTTTTACCGGCATCGGGATGCGAAATAATCCCAAAAGTTCTTCTTCGCTGTATTTCTTCTAAAAAGCTCATATTTTGTATAAATAGTTTGCAAAAGTACTATTTATAAATGCGAATTAAAAACAATGTGTCGTACTGAACAAAAAAAGTCAGTTGGCTTTGTAGAAATGAGCTACTATTTTTTGAAACTCCTGTTTTTAGGATTCAAATATTTTTGTGAATTATTGCGAAAATTTAACATGAACAACGAATTCAGTTTTAAAAAATCAGTTGTTTATTATTTTTTTTGAAAAATATCGTTTTCGTTGATAAGATTAATACGTTTTAATTATTCATTTATTGAAGAAATAATATATTTGTAATTCGAAATTTATAATTCAAATTTAAAAACCAAAAAGTAATGAGTATTATTATCAAAATTCACGCAAGACAAATTTTCGATTCAAGAGGAAATCCTACAATTGAAGTAGATGTAGTAACAGAAAATGGAGTTTTAGGAAGAGCAGCAGTTCCATCAGGAGCATCAACTGGTAAATTTGAAGCCGTTGAACTACGTGACGGAGGAAAAGCATTCCTAGGAAAAGGAGTTTTGAAAGCGGTTGAAAATGTAAATACTAAAATTGCTGAAGAATTGGTTGGTACATCTGTTTTTGAACAAAACTTGATTGACCAAACTATGATTGAATTGGACGGTACGCCAAATAAAGCAAACTTGGGAGCTAATGCTATTCTTGGAGTTTCGTTAGCTGTTGCAAAAGCTGCTGCTGCTGAACTGGGATTACCATTATATAGATATGTAGGTGGAGTTTCTGCTAATACATTGCCAGTTCCAATGATGAATATCATCAACGGAGGTTCGCACTCTGATGCGCCAATCGCATTCCAAGAGTTTATGATTTTCCCAGTAAAAGCCACTTCTTTTACACATGCTATGCAAATGGGAACTGAAATTTTTCACAGTTTGAAAAAAGTGTTGCACGATAGAAATTTGAGTACTGCTGTAGGTGACGAAGGAGGATTTGCTCCGAACTTGGCTGGTGGAACTGAAGATGCTTTGGATACTATCAAATTGGCAGTGGAGAAAGCAGGATATACTTTCGGAGACGAAATTATGGTAGCTTTAGACTGTGCTTCTTCTGAATTTTATGTGGACGGAAAATACGATTACTCTAAATTTGAAGGTGCTACTGGAAAAGTTAGAACTTCTGCTGAACAAGTAGATTATTTGGCAGAACTAGCTGCTAAATACCCAATTATCTCTATCGAGGATGGAATGGATGAAAACGACTGGGATGGTTGGAAATTATTGACAGAAAAAATTGGAGATAAGGTTCAATTAGTAGGAGATGATTTGTTTGTAACGAATGTAGAGCGTTTGTCAACAGGAATTGAAAGAGGAATTGCTAATTCTATTTTGATTAAAGTAAACCAAATTGGAACTTTGACAGAAACAATTGCTGCTGTAAACATGGCTAAAAATGCAGGTTATACTTCAGTAATGTCTCACCGTTCAGGAGAAACAGAAGACAATACTATTGCAGATTTAGCAGTAGCTTTGAACTGTGGTCAAATCAAAACAGGTTCTGCTTCACGTTCTGATCGTATGGCAAAATACAATCAATTGTTAAGAATTGAAGAAGAATTAGGAAATACAGCTTATTTTCCTGGTAAAAATGCTTTTAAAATAAAATAAGCATACAATTTTTATTAAAAAGCCATTTACGACAAGTAAATGGCTTTTTTTTTGACTTTTAACATTTTCATTAAGAATTCCATTTTTTAATTTAATCAAAATTGACTAGATTTGGAGAAATATTTTTTAAAAGATTATTATATATACTATGTCAAAAACTGCAACACTAGAAATTGAAGGCAAAAAATATGAGTTTCCAATATCTGTTGGAACCGAAAATGAAATGTCTATCGATATTAGCAAATTACGTGACTTGTCAGGAGCAATCACAATGGATCAAGGATATAAGAATACAGGAGCGTGTAAAAGTGAAATTACTTTTCTAGATGGAGAAGAAGGAATTTTGCATTACAGAGGGTATTCTATTGAAGAATTAGCTGCTAAAGGAAATTTTCTTGAGGTTTCTTATTTGTTGATTTTTGGTGAATTACCAACGGCTTCACAGTTGCAAAGTTTTGAAACAGATATTAGAAAATATACTTTGGTTAATGAGGAAATGAAAAACATTATTGATGGTTTTCCTAAAACGGCTCACCCAATGGGGGTTTTGGCATCATTAACTAGTGCATTGACCGCTTTTAACCCAAAAGCTGTTGATCCAAATAATAAAGAAGAATTATATACCGCAGTTTGTAAAACAATGGGTAAATTTCTTGTAATTGCTACTTGGACATACAGAAAAACGATGGGTTATCCTTTGAATTATTACGATAATACTTTAGGATATGTGGAAAATTTTATGAACTTGATGTTCAAATTGCCAACAGAGCCATACAAAGCCAATCCTGTAATTACACAAGCTTTAGATAAATTGTTTATTCTTCATGCAGATCACGAGCAAAACTGTTCTACTTCTACAGTAAGAATGGTAGGTTCATCTCATGCTGGATTATTTGCTTCAATTTCTGCTGGAGTTTCTGCACTTTGGGGACCATTACACGGTGGAGCCAATCAAGCAGTTCTTGAAATGTTAGAAGAAATCAATGCTAATGGAGGCGATGCTGCTAAATATATGGATAAGGCTAAAGATAAAAATGACCCTTTCCGTTTGATGGGCTTTGGTCATAGAGTCTATAAAAACTTCGATCCAAGAGCAAAAATCATCAAAGTGGCTGCTGATGAAGTATTAGGAACATTGGGTGTGAATGATCCAATTTTGGACATTGCTAAAAAACTAGAAGCATTAGCATTATCAGATGAGTATTTTGTATCTAGAAAATTATATCCAAACGTAGATTTTTATTCTGGAATCATTTACAGAGCATTAGGAATTCCAACAGATATGTTTACTGTTATGTTCGCTATTGGTAGATTACCAGGTTGGATTGCGCAATGGAAAGAAATGAGAGAAAACAAAGAACCAATCGGAAGACCAAGACAAATTTACACTGGTTCGCCTTTGAGAAGTTTTGTTGAAGTTGACAAACGATGATTACAAATAAATTTTATAGAAAGCCTCGCTATTTGCGAGGCTTTTTTTATCTTTGAGAATAGCCAAATCTCAAATACATTGAAATTAAATATAAATAACGAAACATCCAGACTTCGAGCAGTTGTACTAGGATTAGCCAATAGCAATGGACGAACTCCAACTACTGAAGAAGCTTATGATCCAAAATCATTGGAACATATCTTGGCGGGGACTTATCCAGTAGAATCTGATATGGTGTCAGAAATGGAAGCTTTCAGTCATGTTTTAAAAAAATATGATGTAACTGTTTTTCGACCAGAATTGATTGAAAATTACAATCAGATATTTGTTAGAGATATTGGGTTTGTAATTGGAGATGTTTTTATCAAATCAAATATTCTTCCAGATAGAGAACATGAATTAGATGCTATTCAGTATATAATCAATCAAATAAATCCGAGTAAAGTGCTTCGTCCTCCTGTAGAAGTGCATATAGAAGGTGGTGATGTCATGCTTTGGAACGATTATGTTTTTATTGGAACCTACAAAGGGAGTGATTATAAAGATTATATCACAGCTAGAACCAATCCAGCAGGTGTTCAATACATCAAAAAAATATTTCCTAATAAAATAGTCAAGGAGTTTGATTTAATCAAATCTAAAATCGATGCTCGCGATAATGCTTTGCATTTAGACTGTTGTTTTCAACCTGTTGGAAAAAACAAAGCCATCATTTATAAAAGAGGTTTTCGAGAAGAGGCAGATTATCTATTTCTTGTGAATCTTTTTGGTGTAGAAAATTTGTTTCATATCACTAGAAAAGAAATGTATAACATGAATTCTAATGTTTTTTCTATTGATGAGAATGTAGTGGTTTCTGAAAAGAAATTTAGACGACTAAACAAATGGTTAAAAGCAAATGGTTTTACAGTAGAAAAAATTCCATACTCTGAAATTGCCAAACAAGAAGGATTGTTGCGATGTTCTACCTTACCTTTGATTAGAGAATGATATGAATGTTGTGACCATGAATTGAGTGCTAAAATTTATAATTTCATAAAATACGTAGAAGAAAATTGGAAAAGCTAATTTTACAATCTACAATCTACAACTTATAACATATAACTAAAATGAACCAAACAACAAATTCCATTTTAATGATTCGTCCAGTGGCGTTTCGAATGAACGAACAAACGGTGGTAAATAATTATTACCAAAAAGGGTTGAAGGATTTATTGCCAACAACTGTAAATGCCAAGGCGCAAGAGGAATTCGATACTTTGGTCAAAAAACTACAAATAGTTGGAGTAAATGTCATTGTGGTCGATGATACTTTAGATTCGGATACTCCTGATAGTGTTTTTCCAAATAATTGGATTTCCTTTCACGAAAATGGCGATGTAGTTTTGTATCCTATGTTTGCCGAAAATCGTCGTGCAGAACGTCGAGAAGATATTTTGGATATTCTGGAAGACAATGGTTTTGTAATCAACGAAATTATGGATTATACTACTGCCGAAGAGGATAGTTTTTATCTTGAAGGTACAGGAAGTGTTGTTTTAGATAGAGAAAATGGTAAAGCGTATTGCGCGTTATCGCCACGTGCAGACGAAGAATTGTTTATCGAATTTTGTGAGGATTTTGAGTATAGTCCCATATTGTTCGAAGCCTTTCAAACTGTAGAAGGAGAGCGAAAATTGATTTATCATACCAATGTGATGCTCTGTATTGGCGATACTTTTGCAGTAATTTGTTCAGATGCTATAGATGACAAAAAAGAGCGAAAAATGGTGCTAGATAGTTTGCGAGGTGATGGTAAAGAAATTATCCTCATTACCGAAGCGCAATTGAATAGCTTTGCAGGGAATATGTTAGAAGTTCTTGGGGCGGATGATAGAAGGTATTTAGTAATGAGTACTGCGGCGTACCAAAGTTTGACCAAAAAACAAATCGCCCAACTCGAAGAACATTTGACAATTTTGCATTCAAGTCTAGAAACCATCGAAGCTTGTGGCGGAGGTAGTGCTCGATGTATGATGGCTGAAATTTTCTTACCAATAGAAGACTGATTTTGAAAGCAGTAAAAATGTTAAAATTACTCAATAGTGCTAAAAAAGGAGTTACAGCATCACAGGTTGTATAATTTCACATCTGTGATGCCGTTTTTGTTTCTGTGTTTAGCAAATAATTTATAAAACGTTATTAAATTCAAATAATCTAGAGATTCAATTTTAAAGAGGAATACCTAGGAATGGGGATTTTTTATCCTATACTTTTTTGTACTTTTGTCCAATGAAAAATAAAAAGACATTGGTTCTTGGTGCTACTGCCAAACCAGAAAAATATGCCTACAAAGCCATTTCGTTACTTGTTGAAAAAGGACATTCGGTTCTAGCTATTGGTCAAAATGCAGGCGAAGTAGCAGGAATTAAAATTCAAACCAAGGCTATTCCACTTAAAAATATTGATACAGTAACCTTGTATCTCAATCCAGCTCGTCAACGCGAATATTATAATTACATTATTGAAGCAAAACCAAAAAGAGTGGTTTTTAATCCAGGAACTGAAAATCCAGAATTTTACCAGTTATTAGAATTGAATAATATTAAGGTAGAAGTAGCTTGTACATTGGTGTTGTTGACTATCAATCAATATTAGTGTTTTTAATTTGTTCTTAAAAGGTTAAGTGTTGTTTTTAAATGATTTTTGAACTAGAAGTTTGTTTTTACCGTAAATATTGCAAATAAAAGTAAGAATATTAAAAGCGATAAATATTAATTTTGGAGCTAATTCAAATTGGTAATCGTTTTTTGTTTGTTTAAAATGAATGATTTAAAATTTAATCAGAATTAAAGGTTTAAGAGTTTAACTTGTGAAGTTTGCTAAATTGTTAAATTTTGTACTATTTTTTGTAAGTAAGTTAATGTTTAGATTTTAAAATCAAGGATACTTGACTATATTTGCAAACGAAATAAAGTTATGTCTGAATCATCAAAATGTGATTTGGAATGGCGAAGCCGTATAGTTTGGATTGTAAAATTAACTAACTGTTTGGTTTTTAGCCTTAATTTAACTTAATTTGTTGTTAAAGAAAAAGAATTAATTCTTACAAATAGAATTAAAAAATAAAAATGATTATGGATAAAAAGGCTAAAATTTACATTGCAGGTCACAAAGGGATGGTAGGTTCTGCTATATGGCGAACACTTTTTGCGAAAGGATATACTAATTTGATAGGATCGTCCAGTAGCGAATTGGATTTAAGAAATCAACAAGCGGTTAAAGAGTATTTAGCAGTAGAAAAACCAGATGTGATAATAGATGCTGCTGCAAGAGTAGGAGGTATTTTGGCGAACAATGATTATCCCTATCAATTTATTATGGAAAATATGCAAATCCAGAACAATTTAATTGATTCGGCGATGCAAACAGGAATAGAGAAGTTTATTTTCCTAGGCAGTTCTTGTATTTATCCAAAACTGGCAGCTCAACCTTTAAAAGAAGATTGTTTGCTTACGGGTGATTTAGAGCCAACCAATGAGTGGTATGCTATTGCTAAAATTACTGGTGTAAAAGCGTGTCAAGCCATTCGCAAACAATTTGGAAAAGACTACGTGAGTTTGATGCCAACTAATTTATATGGCACTTATGATAATTTTGATTTGAATACCTCGCACGTATTGCCAGCGATGATGCGGAAATTTCATGTTGCTAAAGAAAATAACCATGCTCCAGTTACCCTTTGGGGAAGTGGAACTCCAATGCGTGAGTTTTTATTTGTAGATGATATGGCTGCGGCTGTGGTTTTTGCATTAGAAAATAAATTACCAGATTATTTATATAATGTTGGAACAGGAGTAGATTTGACCATTAAAGAATTAGCCGAAACCATTCAAAAAATAATTGGGCATAAAGGTGAAATTATTTGGGATGCAACTAAACCAGACGGAACACCAAGAAAACTAATGGATGTGTCCAAGATGCACGAATTAGGTTGGAAACACCAAGTCGATTTGGAAGCAGGAATTCAAAAAACCTACGATTGGTTCTTGGAGAATGTAAATGAGATTAAGGAAGTAAAAATGTAAAAAGGTTTAATCGTTTAGGAAAAGGTTAATCGGTTAATTGTTTTAGGAAAAAAGTTAATCAATTAACCAGTTAATCAAATAACCAGTTAATCAAATAAACAATAAAATGAACTATCATATTTATTCTTTCGAAAAACTTGAAGTTTATCAGTTGGCTAGAAGATTTAAGATAGACATAAAATTGATGAGTCGGTTGTTTCCTAATGAAGAGCGGTTTGATTTAATTAGTCAAATCAATAGATCGTCAGCCAGTATTTCTGCAAACTTGGCAGAAGGTTCAGGAAGAGCTACTAATTTTGACCAAGCACATTTTACTAATATGTCTTATTCGACTGGATTGGAAACTATTGATCATTTGAATACGGCTCTTGATATGAAATATATTAGTGAAGAAAAATATATGGAGTTGAGGATAAAATTAGATGAAATATTGAATAAGTTAAATTCACTTTATAAATATCAAATTAATAATAAAGAAACATTAAAGAAAAAAACATAAGAAGTTTAACTAGGTTAATTGTTTAGGAAAAGTTTGATTGGTTAATCGTTTACAACTAACCAACTAACCAACTAACCAACTAATTAACCAGTTAACCAAATAATCAGTTAATCAAAAAAATATGAGCACACAACAAAAAGTAGCCCTTATTACAGGGATCACAGGTCAAGACGGATCTTATTTAGCAGAATTATTATTAGAAAAAGGTTACCAAGTTCACGGTGTTAAGAGAAGAGCTTCTTCTTTTAATACACAAAGAATCGATCATATTTATCAAGATCAACACGAATCTCACGTTGATTTTAAATTGCATTATGGTGATTTGACTGACTCTACTAATATTATCAGAATCATTCAGGAAGTACAACCTGACGAAATTTACAACCTAGGTGCAATGTCTCACGTAAAAGTATCTTTCGATTCTCCTGAATATGTGGCCAATGTGGACGGAATAGGTACTTTAAGAATCTTGGAAGCGGTTAGAATTCTAGGACTTGAAAAGAAAACCAGAATTTACCAAGCTTCCACTTCTGAATTGTATGGAGGTTTAGCCGAAAATAAAAATGCAGCAGGTTTCTATGATGAAAACTCTCCATTCTATCCTCGTTCGCCTTATGGAGTAGCTAAAATTTATGGTTTTTGGATAACTAAAAACTATCGTGAAGCTTATGATATTTATGCTTGTAACGGAATCTTATTCAACCACGAATCACCACGAAGAGGAGAAACTTTCGTAACTCGTAAAATTACTATGGCAACCGCAGCTATTGCTTTAGGAAAACAAGATTGCCTGTATTTAGGAAACTTGAATTCACAAAGAGACTGGGGTCATGCTAAAGATTATGTAGAAGCCATGTGGAGAATCTTGCAACAAGACGTTGCTGAAGATTATGTAATTGCAACTGGAGTTACTACTTATATCCGTGATTTTGTTCGTTATTCTTTTGCTGAAGTAGGAATTGAATTAGAGTTTGAAGGAGAGCAAGAAAACGAAACTGCCAAAATTGTTGCTTGCAACAATCCAGAATACCAATTGCCAATAGGCACAGTAGTAGTACGAGTAGATCCACAATACTACCGTCCTACCGAAGTAGATTTGTTAATTGGGGATCCAGCAAAATCTAAAAAATTAGGTTGGACGCCACAATACGATTTAGCTGGTTTGGTTAAGGAAATGGTAGCTAGTGATTTGGAGATTGCTAAAAGATATTAAAACCGAATAAATTAATTACTTGATTTTTAAGTAATACCAATAGAATATGTATGAATCGATTCATTTATAATAATGAATCGATTTATTGTTTTCTAACAATCACATTAAAAAAAATGCAAGCAGCGCATCGTGTAGCTAAAAATACTGGAATTCTTTATGCACGGATGGCGATTACCGTTTTCATATCGCTCTATAGTACTAGATTGGTTTTAGCCGCTTTAGGCGTAGCTGATTTTGGTTTGTTTAATGTAGTAGGTGGAGTAGTTGCAATGCTTGGTTTTTTGAACGGCTCGATGGCAGCGGCAACTCAAAGGTTTATGTCGTATGCTCAAGGAGAAGGCGATTTAGAGAAAGTAAAACGCATCTTTAACATGAGTACGATTTTGCATGCTGGAATTGCGGTGCTGATGGTACTGGTTTTAGAAATTGCTGGTTATTTCTTCTTTAATGGAATTTTGAATATTGCTCCTGAACGAGTAGAGGTGGCTAAAATAATCTACCATTTTATGGTGGCTAGCACTTTCTTTACCGTTTTGTCTGTGCCTTATGAAGCCGTTATTACCTCACACGAAAACATGCTTTTTTATGCTATTTTAGGAATACTAGAATCCGTGTTAAAATTAGGGATTGCCTTGTATATTACCTACAGTGCTTACGATCATTTGGTAATGTACGGATTGTTAATGGCGGTTTTAGCTGTTTTTTTATTGTTTTTGCGACAACTGTATTGCCATCGCAACTATGTGGAATGTGAGTTTAATTTTCGCAAATACTACGAGAAAGGCTTAATGAAAGAAATTAGCAGTTTTGCGGGTTGGTCGCTTTTGGGGTCGGCTAGTAGTATGATTGCTAATTATGGTCAAGGAATCGTAATCAATATTTTTTTTGGGACTTTAGTCAATGCAGCACAAAGTATTGCCGCTCAAATAAGCGGTCAATTGGGAGTGTTTTCTTTGACATTAAGTAAAGCATTAAATCCTTTAATTGATAAAAGTGAAGGTGCTGGTAATAGGCAGATGATGTTAAAAGCTACTTTGGGAGGGACTAAAATTTCCTTTTTTTTATTAAGCTTTCTATATATCCCTTTTCTAATAGAAATGCCATATATTCTAGCTTTATGGCTCAAAGATGTTCCTGAATTCACAGTAGTTTTTTGCCGATTATTGTTGATAAGGAATTTAATAGAGCAGTTGTATATTCCTTTAACAAATGCTTTAGCAGCTGTTGGTAATATTAAAAAATTTCAAATCGTAAGTTCTTTATTAAATATTGTTCCTATTATTGTTTCTTATGTGTTTTTTAGTTTAGGATTTCCGCCCTATAGCCTTTATATTGCTTTTATGTTGTTTTCGGCTTCCATGCTTTTCAATGTTATTTATTTTTCCAAAATTAATTGTGATTTACAAGTAGAAGTATTTTTAAAAGAGATAGTTTTTAAATGTTTCCTAACATTTGCATTAGCTTTATCAATTGCTGCCATTCCAATCTTTCTGATTACTAATGAATTTATTCAATTTGCGGGTGTTTCAATTTTTGGATTAGCTTCTTATTTACTATTGATATGGATGTTTTTATTGTCTCAATCAGAGAAAGATTTAGTGTTAAATATTAAAAACAAGTTGATGAACCGTATTCGGTAATTCATTTTAAAAAAAGTAAAGACAATTTTTACAATTAATTCGTTTATGTCATTATTGAATATATCTAATTTCATTCTAAAATTTAAAAGAAGATTTCGTTCTGAAATAGTTACTATTTTTAGAAGTACCTCCTTTTTTCCTTTAATATATAAATCTTATTGGCATTATCTTTTTTCAAGTAAAAAGAACGTAGCCAATCCTCTTAATTATTATTCTGCAATCCCGAATCCTGGAGCAGGAATAGGGCATCAAATGGCAAACTGGATTTCTGGATATTGGTTTGCTCGCCAATTTGGTTTGCAATTTGCACACATTCCTTTCTCGAGTTCTAAATGGGAATCATTTTTAGGTTTTGGTGAGGGCGAAATTGCTGTTACGGATTTAATAAATAAAGGGTATATGAAAATTCGTCTTCCATTTTTTGACGAATTAAAAGAGGAAGAACTTTCTTTGCAAAAGAAAATAATTAATTCTTACTCCAATCAAAAAGTAGTTTTTGTAGCGGAACAAGACCAGTATTATAGTGATCAATGTGGTGTGATGGAAAGTATCAAACAAAAATATCACAAAGCGACAGAAAGAGCTAATGATAAATTAATTTTTGACCCTAAATCATTTAATATTGCTATTCACGTTCGAAGAGGAGATATTGTTATCGGACAAGAAAATCAGAATCCTAATTTGTTGATGCGTTGGCAAAGTAATGATTATTTTGAAAAAGTATTACAAACTACGGTTTCTAATATAAAATCAGAAAAACCTATTGCAATTTACTTGTTTTCCCAAGGGCAAAAAATAGATTTTCCAGAGTTTGAAAAATTTGAAAATCTTCACTTTTGTTTGGATATGAATGCACAGGACTCTTTTTTACACATGGTAAATGCAGATTTATTGATAACTAGCAAAAGTTCTTTTTCTTACAAACCTGCTTTGTTGTCAAACGGAATTAAAATTTGTCCAAAAGACTTTTGGCACGGCTATCCTGAATTAGAAGATTTTGTTTTAGTGGATAATGACGGAAATTTTAAATTGAATTAACATCCAGTGACGAATGGAAAATACTAGATTTGAATTTATTGATAGGATGAAAGGAATAGCTATTATCCTAGTAATTGTAGGGCATATTATTCAATTTAACAATATTGATGGTGGAACTAATAATAAAATATTTAATATTATTTATTCTTTTCACATGCCTTTGTTTTTTATTTTGAGTGGTTATGTTGCTAGTAGGGGAGTAAATAGAATTATAAATCTTGGAACATTAAAGAACTTTTTGTGGAAAAAGATTTATACTTTAATAGTACCCTTACTTACTTGGACATTGTTTGTAGAGAAATTTTTTTTTGCAGAGCAATTTGAGTACATTAGCACAGACGATGTTGTAAATGCCTTGTTACACCCTGGTCTATGGTTTTTGCAAACAATATTTGAAATTCAAATATTGTTCGGAATTTTTTCTTTATGCTGTCATTTTTTGAATAAAAATGGTAGCCTGTACATGAGCATTGTAATTGCAGGTTCTGTCTTTATATTTCCATTATTAGGTTTTCTATTAATTGATAAGCCCCATTTTCTGACTTTGATTTTATTTACTGGTTTTTTCTTTATAGGAAGTTTTATTTCGAAGTATTCTCATATCGAAAAGTTTATAATGAACCAATCTGTTTTTACAATGGCATTAATTTTATTTTTAGTTTTAGTTGGTCATTGGTCCATTCAAGGAAATACAATAGATGTTATATTAAAAGTATTTATTTCAATTATAGCATTTATTACCTTATTGCATTTAACAAAAGGTGTTGATTCTATAAATTCTTTTGTCGATTCACAAATTCAATTATTTGGAAAAGAATCATTAGCCATATATGTAATGCAGTTTTTTTTAACGTCCAGGATTTTGTTTTTATCTGAATTAAAAGGAACTAATTTGTTTGTTCAATTTTTGTTGATTTTTATGATTGCTATACCCATTGCATATTTCTGTGTATTTACACATCAAATTTTTAAAAAATCGAACGTTCTTGATTTTTTGCTCTACGGAAAAAAATGATAAACTTTTTTGTTATTTCTATTTAAAGTTTTAAGATGACAATATTCAAAATCTTATTTTTTTTTTAAAGATTTGATTAAAAATAGTCATGAATTAATTATCTATGTTAAAATTATTAAATTTTCTTGTGTAAGAAGTAGAAAGTTTTGTGATCAACCAAATAAAATAATCATTATGAATAAATTTTTTATTTACACAATTATTGCTTTACGAAAATTATATTCTAAAATTTTCAATATAATTCCTGTGAAACCTGAATGTGAGCAAAATCCAGATAAAGCTTCTCAAATTATTTATGATGCTTTAATGTCTGATAAGCCATGTATGATAGCCCGTTTTGGTTCAAATGAGCTTAATGCTTTAATGAATTATCAGAGTGTTAAAAGTAAAACCAAATCAGTTTTTAAGTTCATTAGAGGAGAACAATTTGATTGGTGGTGGAATGAGGGAATAATCAAGTGTTTACATGAAGTTGCAGGTTTTTTTCCTCCAACTCCAAATAAAATTGGGCAATTTTGCGAGTTGATGTTGCAAGATATTCCCGAAGTGGATATTTTAGGTTCTTGGATTCCTAATGAGCGTTTTTTTGATAAGGAATTAGAAAATGCTAAAAAAATACAATTGAGATTGCTAGAACCTTATTGGGCTCTAAATCATTGGTCAAGAGCTTTGAAAGGGAAAAAAGTATTGGTCGTGCATCCTTTTGCAAAAGATATTGAGCAACAATATCAAAAAAGAAAATTACTTTTTAAAACGGATGTTTTACCTGATTTCCAGTTGACAACTATAAAAGCTGTGCAAAGTTTAGCGGATGAGAAAACGGAATTTCAGGATTGGTTTGAAGCTCTTGAATTTATGAAAACTGAAATTGACAAAGTGGATTATGATATTTGTCTTATTGGTTGTGGAGCTTATGGATTTTCTTTGGCTGCTCATGTTAAAAGAATGGGTAAAAAAGGATTTCACTATGGTGGCGCTTTGCAACTTTTATTTGGTATTCGTGGCAAGCGTTGGGAAGATCCTAATTATGGAGTAGAAGAATGGGGTATTCCTCAAGGATTTTATGCTAATTTGATGAACGAACATTGGATTCGACCAGGCAACAAAGAAATACCCAAAAATGCTGAAGCTGTTGAAGGAGCTTGTTATTGGTAAATAATTGATTTATGATGAGTTTGCTAAATTACCTGCTATTAAAACTTAAATATCCATTTATGTTTTTAAATAAATCAAGAATAAAATATTCTTGGTTTAAGTGTACAAGTAAAAATTCTTTTATAGTAAATAAATCTACAGTTATTAAATCAAGAATCTATGTAGTTGGCGTAAACAACAAGTTGAATATAAATAATTGTTTTTTAGAGAATTCAATTATTACAATTGATGGAATAGGTAATTTAGTTGAAGTTGAAGCGGGCGTAAAATTACGTAAGGTAAATTTAATTATCCGTGGAAATAATTGTTCAGTAAGAATTGGAAAAGACACGACTTTTGGAGGAGCAAGAATAGTGAATGTAGGGTCTGATAATTCCATAGTAATTGGTAACAACTGTTTGTTTGCAGACAAAATAGAGATTTGGGCTAGTGATACTCATGCTATTTATGATGAAAATGGAAATTGGATCAATAAAGAGAAACCAATCATTATTGAAAGTAATGTTTGGGTAGGTAGTAAAGTTACCATACTAAAAGGAGTAAAAATAGGTGATGGTTCTATTATTGGGATGGAAACATTGTTAACGAAGGATGTTAAAGCCAAAACTATTGTAGCCGGAAATCCGGCTAGAGAAATTAAAAAAAATGTTTACTGGACATTAGATTATCCTTTACAAAATAATAAATTTTAGTTTTGAAAAAAGAAACTTTACTATCTTTAGGTTTTTTCTTAATCTCCCTAGCTTCGGTTTTTACAATTACTGAAATCACAACGGTCAGTATTGGTAATACTTTTCTTTGGTGGTTATCTTATGCTTTTTTTATAGTTTTATTATTTGTACTACTTTATAAAAATACGAGTATAAAAACAATTCGATTGAATGGAGCTAGTCCTATTTTGTTTTTATTGTTGTGGTTTTTGATATGTTTTGTTCGAGGGGTATTTGTAGCGGATAACTACTGGCAGTGGAAGAATTTGGTTAATGTTGGATTTACTTTTCTGATTCCAATGATTGCTTTTTTAGCATTGCATCCCAATTTTTTTTCGCTTTCCATGCAAAAATGGCTTCGGTATTCGTTGCCTTTTTTTATAGTTGTTTATTTCGCTTTACTAGATGACTCTGATGGTGCAGGACGCTATTTAGCAGTTATAAGTGTGCTAACCTTGTTTTTTCCTTTGGTTAATACTAAATACAAAATTATTCTCATTGCGATTTCTATTTATGTTGTTTTAGATAATTTTGATGCTCGGAGTAATGTTGTAAAATTTGCGATACCAATAGTATTATCGGCTCTGATATATTTAAAATTTTATGCTTTTAGTAGTGTCTTAAAATTTATTTATATTGCTTCTATGTTTTTGCCATTCGTACTGTTTTTTTTGGCAATGTTTAATATTTTTAATGTTTTCAAATTTGACGAATATCTTACTATAGATAATGCTAAAACGAACTACCAACGAAATGGTAAAGAAGTGAATTTGACAGCTGATAGTCGTACTTTTTTATATGAAGAAGTATTATCGTCTGCTGTGAAACATGATTATATCTTATTAGGTCGAACCCCTGCTAGGGGGAATGATTCTCAATATTTTGGTGAGGCAAATTATGAATTAGGAATAAGAAACATTGAACGTTTTGCAAATGAAGTAGCTATCTTGAACATCTTCACGTGGACGGGTCTCGTTGGCGTTATGTTGTATTTTTGGGCATTTATTAAAGGAGCCTATTTAGCTATTTATCAAAGTAGAAATCAGTATGCTAGACTTTTAGGTGTTTATTTGTGTTTTCGTTGGTGTTACAATTGGGTAGAAGATTTTACTAATTTCGATTTGTTTTATATCACTTTATGGATGGTCATCGGACTTTGTTATTCCAAACAGTTTAGATTCATGACTAACAAAGAGGTGGAGATATGGGCAAAAAAAATGATTCATTTTAATTTTAAAAAAGCTACAATATGAAGGTTCTCCATATTCTGGATGAGCTCAAATTTTCAGGTGCTGAAATTATGTATGTGGCAGCAGCTGAAGAGTTTAAGCAGTTAGGGTGTAAGTTGTATGTGGTAAACACTGCTGTACAATTTGGAGAGTTTGCTCCAGAATTTGAAAAAGCGGGTTATACTGTATTACACTTACCTTATAAAAAAGGTATTCTTAATAAGTTAAGATTTTATAAAACGATTTGGAAATTTATAGACTCTGAAAATATTGACGTTGTACACAATCATCATTTAGCAATGTATGCGGTTTTGTCAGCCTTTACAAAAATAAAAAAGTTAAAGTCTGTTTTTACTTTTCACAATGTGTATCCTTCTAAGTGGTATACTCACATTTACCATATATGGAAACGAAGAATTTCAAGATCTCTTTTTGATTGCAAGATGCACACTATAAGTGATTCCGTTTATTGGCATGAGAAAAAATTTTATAATAACGAATCTTTTTTGATTAATAATTGGTATGATAGTGCTCATTTTTCTTCAGGAAGTTTGTTAGAGAAAATCGCAATTCGAGAAGAAATTGGAGTTCCAAAAGATGCTTTTGTGATTATTTCTATAGGAGGCTGTAGTCATATTAAGCAACATCATGACATTATAGCTATTTTGCCAAAATTGATTGCTACAATTCCAGAAATAATCTATTTGCATTTAGGTGAAGGAAATACATTATGCGAAGAGATGAATTTAGCTAAAGAATTGAATATTGATGGTCATATAAAGTTTATAGGTAACAAGAGAAATGTAAGGAAATATTTAGTTGCATCCGATTTGTATCTAATGCCCAGTAAGTTTGAAGGAATTTCATTGACCACTATCGAAGCTTTGGCTTGTAAAATTCCTTCCATTTTATATGACGTTCCTGGATTAAGAGATTTTAATATTGAAAATGAATGTTCAATATTAGTTAAAGATGAACCAAATGAACTTATGAATGCCATATTGATTCTTAAAAATGATATTGAAAAGCAAGACCTTATAAAAAGTAATGGTGAAGAATTAGTGAAGAGAAAATATTATTTACAGAACAATGTAAAGCAAATCTTTGATTTGTATTCATAAAATGTTTTTTGAATAGTCATTTAGTTTACTAAATTCAATGTTGTTAAATGTTCAAAAAGAGTTTAAAAAAAACAATTACTTTTTCAGATATCATCCCATAACACTCAAGTTTTAATGATAAATTTTAAATCTATAGCTGTTTTATTAACCTGCCATAACAGAAGTGAAAAGACGGTTACCTGTCTAACTAATCTTTATAAATGTATCATTCCTGAAAACTATGTTTTAGAAATTTTTTTAGTTGATGATGGTTCAACTGACGGAACAGCAGAAAAAATTAAAACCCAGTTCCCAGCGGTTACTATTATTCAAGGCGATGGTAATTTATTCTGGAATCGAGGCATGTATTTAGCTTGGCAAACGGCAGCAAATACTAAAGATTTTGACTATTATTTATGGTTGAATGACGATACATTTTTATTTGAAAAAGCTATTGTTTCTATTTTAAATCAAAATGATGTCAAAGCTATAGTTTGTGGGACAACTCAATCTGTTGAAAATGGAAAAATTACTTATGGAGGATTTAAGAAAAATCCTGATAGACTAGTCCAGCCTAACGGCTCTTTTCAGGAATGTGATTATTGCAACGGTAATTTTGTTTTGATTCCTAAAGAGGTGTTTGAGATTGTTGGCAATTTAGATCCGATATTTCACCATGCAGTAGGCGATTTTGATTATAGCCTTAGGGCTAAAAAAATGGGTGTAAACGTATTTGTTGCTCCAGATTATATAGGATATTGTGAAGCGCATTCCAGTGTTCCTAAATGGCAATCTACTTCTGTGTCTGTTAGCACTAGATTGAAAAGTTTGTATTCAGCCACCAGTGGTTGTTATCCACCAGAGTTTTTTGTTTTCGACAGAAGGCACAATGGTTTTTTTGTTGCTTGTTTTCATTATTTTACGATACATTTAAGAGCGATTGTTCCTTCTTTATGGAATTTTAAATCAAATTAAGTATGAAAAAAATACTGGTAGATTTAATAAAAAATAATAAATCCATAATGATCGTTATGGGCTTTGTTTATAGTTTCTTTTCGATTTTGAGTATAAAACGCAGATCGGGAAACAGCATAATTTTGAAATCCGCTTTTTTAAAGAAAACCAAGATTAGAATTGATGGGAAAAATAATCTGATATTCATTCATCCTGAAAATAGATTGAACAACTGTTTGTTACATATTTCAGGAAATAATTGCCATATCATAATTGGAGAACATTGTATTTTGTCTAATACCGAGTTGTGGATTGAAGATGATGGAGGTACAATTGAAATTGGATATAGAACAACCATCGAGGGTGGACATATTGCAGCAACAGAAGGAAAAGCTATTGCTATTGGAGAAGACTGTATGTTTTCGCATAGAATAGAGATAAGGAATGGTGATAGTCATGCTATTTACGATAAAGAGTCTAAACAAAGAATCAATACTGCGCAATCGATAGTAGTTGGAAATCATGTTTGGTTAGGTGCAGATGCTAAAATTTTAAAAGGAGCAAGTATTGCAGACAATTCAATTGTAGCAACTGGTGCTATAGTAACTGGTAAACATGAGGATTCGGATGCCATATATGGAGGTATTCCCGCAAAGAAAATTAAAGAAGGAATCACTTGGATTAGAGAACGATCGTTGAAAGAGGATTGTAAATAATATGAAAAAAATACTTGTTTTTCATCCAGCTTTAGCTCCGTATAGAATTGATTACTTTAATTTTTTGAGTGATTTTTTTGAGGTAGAAATCGTCTTTGTTTACGATAATGTTTGGAATCATAAATTTGATCAAGACAAACTACTTTCTCAACTAAAGTGTTCTTATTCTTTTCTGCTTAAAGGCCCTGAATACAAAGGCCGTGTTTTGCGTTTTGGAATGCTTAAAGTCATAAGGCGATTTAATCCAGATATCATTTTAGGCTATGAATATTCATTTACCACACAATATTTGATTTTACTTAAAAGTTCAGGAGTAATTAGTCAAAAATTAGGTTCTACTATTGATGATAGTGTTCAAATTTGTGATGAAGTACAATCCAAGTTTCGATTTTTGGCTCGCCATTATGCCATAAAAAGATTGGATTTTATTTTGGTTTTATCCAAAGAAGTTGGTGGGTATTACCAACAGTATTTTAATCTTTCGGAAAAACGAACAGTTGTTTTTCCAATTGTACAATTTCCAGAGCGGTTAAGAGCCAATTCCAATCAGTTAGAACAATTGGCAGAACAGTATTGTCAACAATATGATTTGAAAGGACAAAAAGTTTTATTGTTTGTGGGTCGATTTATCCCGCCAAAAGCGCTTCCGCTTTTTGTAAAAACAATCGCTACTGTTTTGCAAAAAAATACGGATGTCAAATTGGTTTTGGTAGGCGAAGGCGAGGAAAAATCGGCAATACTATCTGCTATAAAAGATAATAGTTTAGAATCCAAAGTAATACTGCCAGGACGGTTTGAAGGCGAAGAATTATTAGCTTGGTATTTGTGTGCTTCTGGTTTTGTATTGCCTAGTACGTATGAGCCTTTTGGTGCAGTGGTAAACGAAGCCTTAATTTTTGGGCTTCCTGTTTTTTGTTCTCAATATGCTGGAGCTGCCAGTTTATTAAAAGATGCTTTAAGCATGCTCTTTGATCCTACTGATGCGAATGCTAGTATTGAGAGAGTACAGATTTTTTTGAAAAATATCAAAAAAATAGAAAGTATAGCATTATTAGATAAGCCATCCAAAACATTATTTGATAAAAATGTTATTGAGCAGGAATTAAAGAAAATAAACGATTTGTAAAAACGAACTTTGTCAAAGTTTAAAACTTTGACAAAGATTAATAATTTGAATAACAGGATATTAAATAATTTATTGTAATAATTTAGTTCATGACAAACAACAAGCAAAAAATTTTTCAATTGATTTCTTCGATTAATTTGGGAGGAGCTGAAAATGTTGCTTTTCATTTAAGCGAGCAATGCCTTGTTGATAGTCCTACAGTTGCCGAATTTACTATTGTGGAACTGTATCGGTCGCATACGGATTATGCCAATGCCAAACGTATTGAATTAAAAGAAAAGAAGATAAAAACATATAGCCTGTTCAAAGGAAACAAACGATTGAGTTTAATTTTTGCTCCTTTTGTTTTATTGAAGCTTTTTCAAAAAGAAAAACCAACTATCATACATTCTCACACGGATTTGCCTGATTGTGTTTTGGCTAGTACGATACGTCTCATGAATTTGTTCAGGATGACTGTTCCAAAAATAATTCGTACGATTCACAATACAGCATTATGGCCTACCAATCCTCGATTGGGATTATATACAGAAGTTGCTTTTCAAAACGATAGCATTGTGGGAGTTTCAAAAGCAGCACTTGAGGCTTATTTTAAAATTAGAAAAGATAACCAATTGACTATATCTCCTCAAAATAAAGTGATATACAATGGTTGTAATTTACCTCTTGCAACAGATATTGAAATTGACCTGAATCCTAATAAAATTAATATTCTTTTTTGTGGTCGTTTCGAATATCAGAAAGGGGTTGATGTTTTGATAGAAAGGATTAAGACGATCAATAAATTGTATGCTGATCGATTCCATTTTTATTTCATTGGTGATGGACAATTAGTTGAGAACGTTTTAGAGCTGACCAAGGAATATGATAATGTTTTTAGACATAGCGCTATTGCTTCTATTTCGAATAAATTACATCATTTTGATTTTGTACTGATGCCTTCGCGTTTTGAAGGATTTGGTTTGGTTTCAGTTGAAGCCTCTTTTTCTAAAGTACCTGTTATTGCTTCTAAAGTGGCAGGATTGAACGAAACTTTACCTGAAGATTGGAGCTTGTGGTTTGATCTCAATAATGAACAAGAATTAGTATCCATTTTTGAAAAAATTGCCAATAAGGAAGTGGATTTAAAACAACTTAAGGAAGAATCTTTTACTTTTGTTAATACATATTTTGCAATGAAAATTATGATTGAGGAGTATGATAAAGTGTATTGCCAGAGTTTGTTATCGATTAATAATTAATAAACCTAGTATTCAAAAAATTGAAAATACTCATCATTCATAGTCATTATCAACTGCACGGCGGCGAAGATGCTGTTGTAGAGCAGGAGGTGAAATTATTGAAAGAAAAGCATACGGTTGAAGTTTTGTATTTTCAAAATCAAGGCGGTTGGAGGGGAGCTTTGCAATTTTTGGTTTCTATTTGGAACACAACAGCAGCAACTCAAGTAAAAAATAAAATCAAGGTGTTTCAGCCTGATGTGGTTCACATTCACAATTGGCATTTTGCTTTAGGTCCTTTGGTTTTTCGCACTATTAATAAGTTAGGAATTTCAGTAGTTCATACAGTTCATAATTATAGATTGTTGTGTCCTTCGGGTATTTTGTTACATCAAGGGAAGTTGTTTACTGATAGTTTGAAACAAGCGTTTCCTTGGAAAGCCGTTCAAAATAAAGTGTATCGCTCTTCGGTTTTGCTTACTTTTTGGTTGGCTTTTATTGTTTGGTTTCACAAAAAAATAGGCACTTGGAAAAAAGTGAATTCTTATGTTTGTTTGACCCCATTTGCAGTAGATTTATTCCAAGAATCTAATTTTGGCATTCCAAAAGAACAGTTTTCAGTTAAACCCAATTTTAAGAGTGTTGCTAGAAACCTAAACATTGTTGCAAGAGAAAATCATTTTTTATTCATTGGACGCTTATCTGAAGAAAAGGGAATAGCAACGCTGTTGAACGCATTTAAAGACATGCCTTATTCGCTAAAAATGGCAGGAGATGGGCCATTAAAAAATGAAGTTGTTCAAGTTGCTAAAGAATATAATAATATTACTTATCTGGGTAATTTAAGCAGTGCAGAAGTCGTAACGGAATTGAGAAAAACACAAGCTTTGATTTTTCCTTCGGTTTGGTACGAAGGAATGCCAATGACAGTTTTAGAAGCCTTATCGGCTAGTACACCAATAATAGCTTCCAATTTGGGAGCAATGACCTCACTGGTAACAGACACTTACAACGGTTTTCATTTTGAAGCTGGTGATTTTAAGGATTTGCAAAAGCAAGTAATTCGTTTTGATTCGCTTTCAGAGGAAGAGAAAAATCAAATGAGAGCAAACGCCTTTGATACCTATACATTGCATTATTCACCTGAACTGCAATTAGACTATTTTGACTCTATTTATAACAAATTTTTAAGGAAAATATGATTGAAAAATTAGCTGATGTTTCTTTTTTGGATTATTCGATTTACACGAGTCCTCTAAATCAAATAGGTTTTGATCGTAAAATCCTAATCAATACCATTAACCAGTATTCCTTTTGCATCGCCGAGCAGCATCAAGCGTTCAAAAATGCACTATTAGGTTCTGATGTTTTGTTGCCCGATGGTATGGCAGTTGTAGCTGCTGTGCGTTTGCTTACTGGAAAAAAAATAAAAAAAATTGCTGGAGCTGATATTCATCTTCATTTATTGCAAGAACTGGATAAAAAAGGAGGAAGCTGTTTTTATTTAGGTTCTTCAGAAAATACGTTGTCAAAAATCAAAGAGCGTTTGGCTATTGAGTTTCCTAATATTCGAGTAGGAACCTATTCGCCACCTTATAAAGCAGAATTTCCACACGATAAAAAATCAAAAAAAGTGGAGGCTGTCAATGCTTTCAAACCGGATGTTTTGTTTGTGGGTATGACGGCACCCAAACAGGAGAAATGGGCTTATTCGCATAAAGAATATTTAGATACTAAAATCATTTGTTCCATCGGGGCGGTTTTTGATTTCTATGCAGGTACAGTGGAACGACCAAGTCCATTTTGGGTCAATTTAAGACTAGAATGGTTTATCCGTTTGATTAAAGAACCCAAAAGGATGTGGAGACGTTATTTGTATTACGGACCAGTTTTTATTTGGCTGGTTCTCAAAAGTAAATTGGGATTGAAAAAATAATTGCATCGGATTAATGTGCTTAAACTTAATCTTCTTGTTTGTTTTAATGATTTAAGAAAGTAAGAGTTCAGATGAATTACAATTTTGCTCTATTTTTTTGTTTAATCGATTTTTTAATTCTATTCAACGGGTTTGTTTTAGTAAATGCTAAAAAGACTTCAAATTTGAAAAATAAATAAAGTTTATTGTTTCATAAACTATAAAATATAAATAATGATTCTTCTAAAAATACTTGCAAGCTATCGTTTTTCCCGCTATTTTAAGATAGGCTTTCTAGTTTGGGATTTGGTGTTGTTGAATTCGGCGATAGCACTTTCATTTTTGTTTCAATTTGGCAATCTTAACTTCGTCAATCTCAAAGATGCTAAAGCCATCTCATTGTTGGCTAATATATTTTGGATTTCTTTATTGTTTTATAAAGATTCCTATCGCATCATTCGAACCGAAAGGATAGAAGCTATCCTTTACCGAACAATCCGAATGCTATTAATTCACATGGCGATAATCAGTTTGTTTATTGTTGTGCTTGACTATGAAAAGATTTCTCGTATGAGAATGGTCTATTTTTATGTTGCCTTTTTTATTATGCTGGTCAATTTTCGAATATTTTTCATGAAGGTATTGAAATTTATTCGGCTAAAAGGATTTAATTCGAGAAATATAGTCATTGTAGGAGCCAATGCAACAGGCGAAAGAATGAATAGGATTTTGACAAAAGATTTGACTTCAGGTTATAAAGTAATGGGCTTTTTTGATGACGAACCAGATCCTAATACCCAACTTATGGCTCCTCTTTTAGGAGGTTTTAACAATATTGAAACGTATTTAAGTACGCATGAAGTGGACGAAATGTATGTTGCTTTGCATATCGATAAAGTAAAAGTAATCAATAGATTGACAGCGCTTTGCGAGCATTATATGGTGCGTATTAAGTTTATCCCTGACTTTCAGCAATATACAAAGTCAAACAGGGTGCAAGTTTCTTTTTATGGAAATGGTAATGTACCTGTTTTGATGTTTCGTAAAGAACCACTCGAAATTCCTTTGCATCGCATCATAAAGAAAGTTTTTGATTTCTTTTTCTCTTTGTTTGTTATTGTATTTGTGTTCTCTTGGCTGTTTCCAATACTAATGGTGTTGATTAAATTGAATTCACCAGGCCCTATCTTTTTTGTACAACAACGATCTGGAAGAGATAATAAAGCTTTTCCTTGCTTTAAATTTCGTACGATGTATGTTAATGATGCCGCCAATAGAGTGCAAGCAACACAAAATGATTCAAGAGTTACTAAAATAGGTGCTTTTTTGCGTCGCACCAGTTTAGATGAGTTTCCACAGTTTTTTAATGTTCTATTAGGCAATATGTCTGTTGTAGGGCCACGTCCACACATGTTGTCACATACTGAACAATATTCAGAATTGATTAACAATTTCCTAGTACGTCACTATGCCAAACCAGGGATTACGGGTTGGGCGCAAGTTAATGGATTTAGAGGTGAAACCAAAGAATTGTCAGACATGGAAGGACGTGTAGAGCATGATATTTGGTACATCGAAAACTGGAGTTTTTTGTTGGATGTAAAAATCATCTGGAAGACTTTTGTTCAAGTTTTTCAAGGCGATAAAAAGGCGTATTAGATTAATAGTTTAATTCAAATTTTTTGCTTTTAAACATATAGAAGCATAGATTTTGTATGTTTTGAAAGGCGTTTCACTTTATTAAAGAAAAACATAGCTATGTGAACCCAAGCTCGAGCGATAGTGAATAGGCGAAGCAATTGGGTTATACAACTCTTTTTTTTTATGATTCTATGTGTTTAAATTTTA